>CACHLW010000001.1 GCA_902580765.1 uncultured Alphaproteobacteria bacterium
AACCATATCTAAAAATTTGAAGGAAAGATTCAAATAATTTTTTGATTTATAATCATCGAAAATAGTAAAAGTATTTTTATCAACTATTTTACCATTATTAATATTTTTGTGGTCTATTTTTAAAACATAATTTAAGAATTCTAGTTTTTCTATTTGTTTTTCTTTATCAATGCTGATTTTAAAACCATTTGTTAATTGAAAATTATATTGATTATTTTCACTAAATATATTTCCTTTTTTTGCATAAATTATATTGTCGTTATCATCTTTAAAACTTATAAAAATATCTTCATACTCTCTATTATTTTTTTTGAAATCTAAAATAGTATTTTTATTTAAATTTATAAAGTTTGAAAATGACATTCGTTTGAAATCTAATTTATTTCTTAATTCATATTCTTGAATTTTATAAATTTCATAAATTTTTGGTGATATATATAAATTTAATAGACTAAATATAAAGATTATTATTATTGTAAAAAAAAATAATGATTGTTTTAATGGCTTTAAACCAAAACCTAATGACAATATAGCAATTAACTCATTGTCTTTTTTTAGTTTAATAAAACATAAAAGAAGTCCAAATATTAAGACAAAAGGTATAATTATAGTTATTAAGTTCGGTAGTAAGTAAAATGAAAGTATAACAATTTCAAAAATATCAATATGCAAAAAATTTGTAATAGTAAAAAGTCTTGTAATTTGTAATAACCAAGCTACTGAAAGAAAAATAAAGGTAATTAGTAATAAATTTTTAAATATTTGCATTACTAAATATATTATAATTTTATCAAAACTCATTTTAAAATCTGTACAATATTTTCTTTAATATAATCCATAATCAATAGGTTCTTAAAAAAAATTAAACTCAATTTAATAGATTAAATTAAATTAAACTTTTATCAAAATATAGACAAAATCAAATTACTAAATTATTACTATTTTTTTAATATTTACTGGAGAAAATATGAATAGAACTTTTTCAATTATTAAGCCCGATGCTACTAAAAGAAACATTACTGGATCTATTAACAAAATTATTGAAGAAAATAATTTGAAAATTATCGCTCAAAAAAGAGTTAAACTTACAAAAGTTCAAGCTGAAGGTTTTTACTCTGTTCATAAAGATAAACCTTTTTTTAAAGACCTGATTGATTATATGACTTCTGGTCCTGTAATTCTTCAAGTATTAGAGGGAAACAATGCAGTTGAGCATTACAGAAATATAATGGGTTCGACTAATCCTGAAAATGCTGAAACTGGCACAATTCGAAAAACACATGCCTTAAATATACAAGAAAATTCAGTGCATGGTTCAGATTCAGATAAAAATGCTGAAATAGAAATAAAATATTTTTTTGATGAAGGAGAAATAATATCTTAGTTAAAATAAAGAAAATATTATTATAAGAATAACTGCTACAAAAATTATTGTGTAAATTGTTAACTTATTAAAAGTTTTCCATGTTTGTGCCTTATCTTTAGATATATTATCTTTATTATAATCCATTAAATATATAATAATTTAAATCATTCTGATTGCAATAATATAATGAAAATTTCAGTCTTAATTTTTGTGTTTATTTCTCTTAGCTTAAATTTGAATGCTCGAGATTTATTTGAAAGTTATTATTATGATGTTGAATTTATTTCAAATAATATTGAAAATGATAAAATAATTAAAATCAATGAAATAAAAAAGAAAAGTATTTTAAAAATACTAAATGATTCATTATATCTAGATGAATTTAACGATATAAAAAATTTACTTACTGATGATTTTATTAATACACTAATACAAAATGTTATTATTGATGATGAAATAATTATTAATGATAAATATTATTCTAAAATAAAAATAAACTTTGATAAGAAAAAAATAGTTGAATTTTTTAGAAAAAAAAATATTCCATATGTTGAATATCATCCAGATAAATTTTTACTTATAATTTATGAACAAAATCAATTAAATCATAGTCTTTTTACTCAAAATAACAATTTTTATTCTTACTTTATAAATAATTTAGAAGAAAAAACTTTATTTAAAATACCAAACTTAGACATTAATGATCGATATATTTTAAAGGCAGAAGATATTAACAATAAAAATTTAGAAAAAATAAAAAAATTTTCAAATAAATATAATTTAAAAGAAACTATAATAGTAGTTGCTAAAATTAATAAAAATAATGTTTCATACGAAATTCTTTTATATTCAGATAATAAGACATTAGAAAAAAAACTAAAATTTAATGAATATCAATTTAAAAAATTTTTTTTTATTTTAGAAAATGAAACTTTAAATATTTGGAAAAAGCTTAACCAAATACAAAATAATTATTTAAACTTAATTAACTGTAAAGTTAGTTATTTTAATATGCTTGAATTAAAAGAAATAAAAAAAAATCTAAATAATATTTCACTTATACAAAATATTAACATTAAATCATTATCAAATAGAAGTATTGAATACGATATACATTTTTATGGTAACTTACAGATACTTAAAAACATCTTTAAATTCAATAAACTAGACATTAGTATTAATGAAAATATTTGTAAAATAGGACTTAAATGAATATCCAAAAGAGTTTTACATATAATTTTAATGATAATTTTAGTGATATAAATTTTTTTGTAAACGAAACAAATTTATATGCATTTAATGGTGTGATTAATAATAATATTCAACTTTTGTTTTTATATGGCCCAAAAAAATCAGGAAAAACATTTCTTTCTAATATATGGCTAAAAAAAAATAATGCTATTGAATTAAAGAAAAATTTTCAAACAATTTTAAATAATAAAAAAAATGTTCTTATTGATGACTTTTTAATATTTGATGAAGAAAAGATTTTTCATATAGTTAATAATTGTATTTTGAATAAATTAAAATTATTAATTACTTCGAATATAAAAATTAATGATATAGATTTTAAATTTGAGGATTTATCATCTCGTTTAAAAACTTTTTCAAATTTTGAAATTAATCAACCAAATGATGAAATGCTTCTTACTATTTTAACTAAATTATTAATAGATAGACAATTTATAATTAATTCTAATGAAATTTTTGAATATATTTTAAGGAGAGTTGAACGTAGTTATAAAGGGATTAATGAAGTTGTTACCAAATTAGATATATTGTCTTTAGAAAAAAAAAGGCAATTAACAATACCATTAATAAAAGAAATACTATAGATGGATCACAAATATGAATAAATATAGATCTCATTTATGTTCAGATTTATCAATTGATAATTTAGGAGATATAGTTACTCTTTCAGGCTGGGCTGATACAATACGAGATCATGGTAATTTACTTTTCATTGACCTTAGAGATAATTACGGAATAACACAATGTGTTATTGACGGCACTCATTCTCAATTTCAAGAAATAAGCAAATTAAGTAATGAAAGTGTATTAACAATTTCTGGTGAAGTTGTTAAAAGATCTAATGAAACTATTAATAAAAATCTTAAAACTGGAGAAATTGAAGTTCAAATTGAAAACTATACTATTTTATCTAATTCTGAAATTCTACCTTTACCAGTTAATTCTGATATCGATTATGGAGAAGAGATTAGACTAAAATACAGATTTTTAGATTTACGAAGAAATAAATTACATAAAAACATTTTACTTAGAAATAAAATTATTTCAGATATCAGAAAAAAAATGATTGAAAGAAATTTTATAGAGTTTCAAACACCAATATTAACTTCATCATCTCCAGAGGGTGCAAGAGATTATTTAGTACCATCTAGGATTCATCAAGGAAAATTTTATGCCCTACCACAAGCACCTCAACAATTTAAACAATTGCTTATGATTGCTGGATTTGACAAATATTTTCAGATTGCACCTTGTTTTAGAGATGAGGATAGTAGGGCGGATCGATCTCCGGGCGAATTCTATCAATTAGATTTTGAGATGAGTTTTGTAACTCAAGAAGATGTGTTTGATGCTATTGAGCCAGTTTTATTTGAAATATTTGATGAAAATAAGAAAAATAATGAAATCAAGGTAAGTCCGTATCCATTTAGGAGAATACCTTACAAGGAGTCGATGGAAGTTTACGGTTCTGATAAGCCTGATTTACGAAATCCACTTGTTGTTGATGATTATACAAATGTATTTGCAGGCTCAAATTTTAAAATATTTAGTAATCAAATAGAAAAAGGATCAGTTGTTAAGGGAATAATTGTTAAAAATACTGGTGATCAACCTAGAAGTTTCTTTGATAAATTAAACAATTGGGCAAGAGAAGAGGGAACAGCTGGATTAGGTTATATTTCATTATCAGAAAATAGTTTCAAAGGCCCTATTGCAAAGAATTTAAATGAAGAACAGTTATTATTATTAAAACTTGAAGAAAATGACTCAATTTTTTTCATTTGTGATAAATTAAAAGAAGCTCAGTTATTTTCTGGTAAAGTTAGAGAAAAAATTTGTAATGATTTAAATTTACTAAATAAAAACTCTTTTGAATTTTGTTGGATAGTTGATTTTCCAATGTATGAAATTGATGAAAAAACTAACAAAATACAATTTAGTCATAATCCTTTTTCAATGCCTCAAGGTGAGATGGAAGCTTTAGAAAAAAAAGATCCTCTTGATATAAAAGCATATCAATACGATATTGTATGTAATGGTGTAGAGTTATCTTCTGGCGCAATTAGAAATCATAAACCAGAAATTATGTATAAAGCCTTTGATATAGCTGGATATTCAAAAAAAGAATTAGAGGATAAATTTTCAGGAATGCTGAATGCTCTAAAGTTTGGAGCACCTCCTCACGGAGGTAGTGCACCAGGTATTGATAGAATTGTTATGTTACTTGCTGATGAGCCAAACATTAGAGAAGTAATAGCATTTCCAATGAATCAACAAGCTATGGATTTAATGATGGATGCTCCTGCAAGTATCGATAAAGAAAGATTAGAAGAATTAGGTATTAAATTAATAGATAAAAATTAATCCTGTTCCAAAAATCGCTATAATTGTTCCAACCCATGCCCCATAAGAGGGTATTTTCTTCGTTAATATCCAAAGAAGAAATAATATTATTATTGGACTAGTTGAAGATAAAGTTGCAACAATACCTGCATCAGCTTTTTGTAATGCAATTAAAAGTAAACTCATACCTAAGGCCATTCCTAAAAAGCCACTAAGAATTGATTGGTAAATAATTTTTGCTGTAAGATTAACTTTTGTATTAAAAACTTCATAATTTAAAAAAAATGTAAATGACAAAAAAATACATGAAATTGTTGTTCTAATTGCAGCTGAAGCTATTGGATCCGCTCCATCTGATAATATAGGTTTCATCATAACTAAGCCAATTGCTTGGCACAAAGCGGCTCCAATGGATAAAATAATTCCTATATAAAGTGGACCTTCTACTTTTTCCCATCTATGCTCAGATCCTTTTTTATCTCCATAGGAAATTGCAAAAACAACACCAAAAAAAACAACAAAACATCCAATAATACTTATAGTTGAAGCAAGTTCATTTAGAAAAAAAATATTAATTACCACAGTAAAAGGAGCAGCTAATGAAAATAAAATATTATTTCTTCTCGGTCCAATTTTTTGTAAAGCAATAAATAATAAAGTATCTCCTAAAAATATGCCTACAATTCCTGAAATAATAATAATAGTTAAGTAATCAACGCTAATTGTATTCCAAGTATTTATATAAAATGTGTAAGCAATCAACATTATAGATACAAAAAATAATCTAAGACGATTAAAGGCCAAACCTCCAATAGTTCTTGTAACATCTGCTGATACTAAAGATGCCACTGCCCAACAGAGTGCAGCAGCCATTGCAATAAAGTAATAATAGATCATATTATTTATTAAAATAAACTTAAAATAAATTTAATAGGTATTGATAAATACTCACCTAAAAGATGTTCTTGTAATGCAAATCTCTTAATTAAACCTGTAGCTCTTAATATTGCATATATAACTAGAGCCCATAAATAAATTCCAAAAATAAAATTTATGTATGATATTATTTTTTTAAATTTGTTATAATAATTCATATGAAGCCTAAATATTGGAATAAAGGTAAGATTCATCTATCAAATAAAGATAAAGTTTTGAAGAAATTAATTCATTCTTATAGGAATGAATATCTAAATCTAAATTCTAATTATTTTCATTCATTAATAAATTCGATTATCGGTCAACAAATATCAGTATCAGCAGCTGATTCGATGAAAACTAAATTTTTTAAACTTAAAAGAAGTATAACACCACAAACTGTATCTAAATTAAGTACTGAAGATTTAAGAAAATGTGGTCTATCTAGACAAAAAATTTTGTATATAAGAAATATTTCTAAATTTTTTTTACAAAATAAGAAATTCATAAAAAATATTAATAAATCTTCTGAAGAAGAAATTTATAATAATTTAATTGAAATAAAAGGAGTAGGGAATTGGACTATTCATATGTTTTTGATGTTTAGTTATGGAAGTTCAAATATTTTTCCAACAGGTGATTTAGGCTTTTTAAAAGCTATTTCAAAACTTTATAAAGTTCAACTTCCTATAAGTGAAAGAAAACTTAAATTACTCTATAAAAAATGGAGTCCGTATAGTTCACAAGCCACATGGTATTTATGGAGATCATTAGACCCCATTCCAGTTAATTATTGATATTTGCTCCTTGCTCAATCCAAACTTTTAATATCTCTCTTTCATTTTTTGTAATACCAGTAAGATTATTCGGAGGCATAATTTCAGCATCAATAGCCTGAGCTTTGATTAATTTTATATTATTTACAATATCTTGAGCCGTGTCATAGACAACTCCTTTTGGTGCCGCTTCAATACCTTCAAAAGTTGGATATTTGGCATGACATGTTCCACATCTGTATTTAATTATATTTTGTACTTCATTAAAACTGACTAATTCCAAAGAAAGAGATGCATTTGCATCTTTTTTTTCAAATATTGAAAGACTACTTAAAGTCATTAAAAAAAACATAATTAAACCAGCTGATGGCAAAATCCAAAATTTATATTGTTTTTTATTTCTTAGATTAAAGTAATGGCGAGTCAAAATGCCAGCTATTGATATAACAGCTAATATTAACCAATTATTTACTGCCCCATACGTGAAAGAAAAATGTGAGCTAATCATTATAAACAACACAGGTAGTGTAAAATAATTATTATGTATTGATCTGTTTTTTGCTTCTAATGAAAGATTTAAATTTGGCTTTTGTTTGTTTTCAGCGGAGGTAACAAGATTTCTTTGTGCAGGAATAATGACTCTAAAAACATTAGCCGCCATAATGGTGCCAATAATTGCTCCAACATGTATGTATGCAGCTCTTGATCCATAAATTTGAGTCAAAAAATAACTTAATAATACAAATAATAAAACACCAGTTGCAATCAAAGTTTGTTCATTATCTTTTAAAACATTTTTACAAAGATAATCATATAGAAGCCAAGATCCTATAAGTAAGAATATAGATATTAATATTGCTTGAAAGGGTGTTAATATAATACCGCTTGCTCCCAACATCATAGAGCTTGCATTTAAGTAATAAACTAAAATAAGTAGCACAAAACCACTTATCCAAGTTGCATACGCCTCCCATTTAAACCAATGAAGAACTTTTGGAAGTTTTTTAGGAGGTCCTTTTAATTTTTCAATTCTATAAAACCCACCTGAATGAACAGACCATAAATAACCATCAAGATGTTTAAAATCTGGATCATCTCTTTCCAGTCTACTATCTAGCCAATTAAAATAAAATGATGTTCCAATCCATGCTACACCAACAATTATATGAACCCATCTAACAATTAAATGTAACCACTCAGAATATACTGCAAATAATGTTTCTTTTGGAACGCCTAAATTATAAAAAGCTGCAGTAAAAGATATGACTATAGTTGTTGCAATTACAATATAGAGCCTTTGTTCTTTAGATTTTAAACTTGAAAATGCCCCGAGGATGAAAAATAATAATAAACCTAATAAAGCCGATGCTGGTAGTGACAAAAGTAAATTATGAAAAAATGTTTGAAAGTCATAAGATTGAACTGGTGCAACAATTTTAAGAAATAATTCCATTTTAATATCTTATTTTATTTTCTTCTTTTTCCCAAATATTAAATGCTTTTATTGCCTCATCACGTGATATTTGACTGATTGGAATTTTTCTCTCTTTCATTTCTACTGATAGTTCATCATAAATAAACTTGTCATCAAATTTAATTTTTGCAGCATCTTCTCTAGAATTACCATAATATACTTTGTCTATATGTGACCAATATATCGCACTCAAGCACATAGGACATGGTTCGCAACTGGAATACAATTCACAACCTTCTAAGTTAAAGGTATTTAATTTTTGACATGCATTTCTAATAGCAACAATTTCAGCATGAGCAGTAGGATCATTGTTAAATGTTACTCTATTTACTCCCTCTGCAATAATTTCATTTTCTTTTACAATTACACATCCAAAAGGACCTCCATTATTTTTGATATTATCAACTGAAAGTAAAATAGCTCTTTTCATAAAATCTATGTTTGTCATATAACTTCTTTAATTTTATTATTTGATAAATGTTTTAATTTATTTTTTATAGATATTATTCTTGTAACTATTGAGAAAGCTATTTCATTCGGATCTTTTGAGTTGCCAATATCAATTCCAATCGGACACTCAATTTTTTCAACTATTGATTTATTGTGACCATTATCAATCAATCTTTTATAAAACCTTTTTTTCTTAGTAAGAGATCCAATTAGACCAACAAAAGTATTATTTTTTTTCAAAATTTCATTTAATATTTTTAAGTCATAATCGTGACTATGAGTTAAGACTATAAAATAAGATTTATCTTCTAGTTTTGATACAATCTCCCAAGGTTTTTTCGAAAGTAAATAATTTACATCTTTGATATTTGTCATTTTTAAATAATCTTCTCTTGAATCAATTATAAAAGTATTAAAATTAATATTTTCTAATTTAGAAATTAACGCTTGACCAATATGTCCTGATCCAAAGATATATAAGTTGGATTTAATATTATTAACAACATATTCATTTTTTAGTGCATCTTTGGAATTATTATGTAAGCTTAATTTAACTTGTACGTATCCACCACAACATTGTCCAATTCCTGGCCCAAGCGGAATATTCATTACTTTATTTGCTATATTATTATCAATTAATTTTCTTGCTTCATCTATAACTAAATATTCTAAGTTTCCTCCACCAATAGTTCCAAAGATAGTATCAGTTGAGATTAATATAATGTCATCTAAACTATTGGGCGATGATCCTTTAACTTCAATAATTTTAGCCTTAACTATTTTACTATTAAAATTTATATTTTTACTTAATTTTTTAAGATACATTTTAATGCAAACTTTTTAATATATTTTCAGCAGTAGCAGGTGCAATTAAATTTTCAGAATTTTTTCCTTTATTGGCATTATATACTGCGTCCTTTAATGCAATAAAACTTGAAATTGCTAGCATAAATGGTGGCTCTCCAACAGCTTTAGAGCGATTAATAACCTTTTCTTTATTAAAACCACGATCATAAATTTCGACATTAAATTTAAATGGTGTCTCACCTGCAGTTGGTATTTTGTAAGTAGAAGGACTATGAGTTGTTAGAACTCCATTTGATTTCCAAGACACTTCTTCAGTTGTAAGCCAACCTAATCCTTGAATATAACCACCTTCAATTTGCCCCTTATCAATTCTTTTATTAATAGAATTACCAACATCATGAATTATATCAACTTGAAGAATTTTATTTTCACCTGTTAATTTATCAATGATTACTTCTGTTACCGCTGCTCCATAAGTAAAATATAAGAATGGTCTACCTTGAAGTGTTTTTGTATTTACATTAATTTTGTTAGTTTTATAGAAACCCGAAGATGACAATGGGATTCTATTTAAGTAAGCAGTATTTATCAATTCCTTAAAAGATATTTTTCTTTTATCAAAATAAACAAAATTATTTTCATATTTTATTTTGCTATTCGTTTTAAAATAATCATAAATAAATTCATTTAGTCCTGATTTAATATTATTTATAGCATTAACAATTGCTGCTCCATTTATATCAGTTGTAGCTGATGCTGCACTTGCTGATGTATTAGGCACTTTTTCTGTGTCCGTTGAAGAGATTTTTATATGTTCGTAATTAAGGCCAAATTCATTTGAAGCCACTAAAGCAAGTTTTGTCATTAATCCTTGACCCATTTCAATTCCTCCATGATTTAAATGAATGGATCCATCAGTGTAGATATGAACTAAGGCACCACCTTGGTTTAAATGAGTAGTTGTAAATGATATCCCAAACTTTACAGGTGTTATTGCTATTCCTTTTTTTAAAACTTTATTTTTTTTATTAAAATTATCAATTTCTATTTTTCTTTTTTTGTAATTAGATTTTTTAATTAGTTTATTAAAAATATCTTCAATCACATTGTCAGTAATTTTCATCCCATAATGAGTAGTATTTTTAATTTTATCTTTATAAAAATTAATATTTCTTATTTCACTTGCTTCTCGATTTAATTTTTGAGCAATGTTTTCAATTATATTTTCAATACAAAACATTCCTTGAGGCCCACCAAATCCACGAAAAGCTGTATTAGAAACAGTATTTGTTTTACATCTATACGAATTAATTTCTATATTTGGTAAGAAGTAGGCATTATCTATATGATAGATAGCTCTATCATTTATAGCTCCTGATAAATCTGGAGAGATACCACATCTCGATGCCATCATTATTTTTAGAGCAAGTATTTCACCACTATTATTAAAACCTACTTCATAATCAAATAAAAAATCATGCCTTTTTCCAGTCATGATCATATCATCATCTCTATCGACTCTTAACTTTACTGGTTTAGATAACTTTTTTGCTGCAATGCTTGTAATGGCTGCAAACAAAAAAGATTGTGTTTCTTTTCCTCCAAAACCACCACCAATTCTTCTTACTATCACATGTATACTATTGTAATTTTGTTTAAGAACTTTACCGATAATTTGCTGTGTTTCTGATGGATGTTGTGTTGAAGAATAAACTAAAAAATTATTATCTTCTTGTGGAATAGTCATTGCAATTTGACCTTCTAAATAAAAATGATCTTGACCCCCTGAATACAATTTACCTTTTAGAATGTTGTCAGATTTTTTAAACCCATCTTTTATATTTCCTCTAATTAGATGCTTCGGTTTTAAAACAAATGATTTTTTCTTTAATGCTTCTTCAATTGAAACGATCGGTTTAGATATTTTTAAGTCTATTTTTACTTTTAATGCAGCTTTTTTTGCTAAATTATTGGTCTTTGCTATAACTGCAAAAATTGGTTGCCCATAATATTCTATATTTTTTGAAGTAAATATTTTATCTCCCTTAAATATTGGCCCAACATCATTTATACCTTCAATGTCTTTTTCAGTAATAATGTCTACTACACCTTCTGAAGATAAAACATCTTTATAATCAATTTTTTTTATTACTCCTTTACTGCAATTACTGTATCCAATTACTGCGTGAAGTAAATTTTTAGGCTCTGATATATCATCAGTATAAATTGCTTTTCCAGTAACATGTTTTACTGCACTTTCATGTTCTATATTTTTTGTAAATATTTTATCCATTAATATAACGTTGATTTAATTTTATTATTTTCATTTAAAAACCTCTCTAGAAGGTTTTGACTAATTTTAGTTCTATAATTTTTTGACGCTCTCATATCATCTATTGGATCAAATTCTTTTTTAATAATTTTCTTTGCTTCATTAATATTTTCTTCATTAAATATTTTATTCAATAAAAATTTTTGTGCTTTTTCAGCTATTTTTGGAGTTTCTGCCAAACCTCCACAAACAATTTTTATTTCTTTAATAATATTTTTTTTAATCCTAGCATTTATAGCCATGAAAACAGAACTTATGTCATCATCTATTCTTTTTGAAATTTTATAACATTTAAGAATATTTTTTTTATAAATGGGTATTATAATTTCTTTAATTATTTCATTATGTTTTAATTTAGTTTTTCGATAGCTGAGAAAATAATTATCCAATAATAAAGTTTTTTTAACTTTTCCTTGAATTACAATTTTACTATTGAGTGCAATTAACACAGGCAAACTATCACCTATTGGAGATGCGCTTCCAATGTTACCTCCAAGAGATGCAGTATTTCTTATTTGCTCAGATCCGTATCTTTCAAACATTTTAGCAAATGTTGGATAAATATTTTCTAAAATTGGTAAAATATCATTTATGGGGGTAGCGGATCCAATGTGTAAATTATTGTTTTTATTTTTAACATAATTTAAATCATTATTTGATCCTAAATAAAAAATATTTTTTAAATCTTTTCTTTTTTTTGTTACTTCAAGAGCGAGATCTGTACCCCCGACTAGTAAATGTCCATTACTAATCTTTTGATAGTCTTTAATTAGAGAATTTAAATTATAATGGATGAAAAACTTAGAATCATTTTTTTTAATAACAATATCAGTTTTCTTAATTGATTTTAATAATCTAATAACTTTACTTTTTGAAAATTTATTACTTTTATAGCTATACATATTCTTAATTGCTTTTTTAATTGGAAGATAACCCGTACATCTACACAAATTTCCAGAAAGAAATTTATCTATATTTTCTTCTGTTGGTTTTATTTTGTTTTCGTACATATTATACATTGACATAATAATACCAGGTGTACAAAAACCACATTGAGATCCATCACTATCAATCATTGATTGTTGAACAGGATGAAGTTTATTTTTTTGTATATGCTCAACTGTTATTAATTGCTTACCATGTAGAGAATACAAAAAAGTAATACACGTGTTTATACTTTTATAAGAAATTTTATTCTCTTTTAATTCTCCTACAACTGCAGTACATGCTCCGCAATCACCAGATGCGCAACCTTCTTTTGTTCCAGTTAACTCATGATTGTTTCGAAGATAATTTAAGACTGTTGTATTTGTGTCTATATCTTTGATAGAGATTTTTTCTTCATTAAGAAGAAAATCGACATACGCTTTTGACACTAGCTTCCTCTATATGTTGAATAACTCCACGGGGTAATGAGAAGAGGTACATGGTAGTGCTCTTCTTTGTTAATTCCAAATCTAATTATTACGTCATCAAGAAAAAATGGTTCAACAAGATTTGTAAATTCCTTAAAATAACTCCCGCAAAGAAATAATAACTCATATTTTCCAAGAATAAAATTCTCTTTACTTAATATAGGCTCATCACATCTGCCATCTTCATTGAGAATGAAATTTGAAATTTTAACTTTATTTTCACCATCAATTTTGAAAAGTGACCCTTTTATACCAGAACCAGGCTTACCATTATAGGTATCCAAAACATGAGTAGTTAAATATCCTTTAGACATAATACTTATTCGTTTATACAGTATTTAGCTAAATATTAAATCAAGCATTTTTATGAAAGACGATAGAAATTATAAAGGCTACGGAAATAATGACTCTAACTTTTATTGGCCTAGTAAATCAAAACTAGCTCTTCAATTTGTTCTAAATTATGAGGAAGGTGCTGAAAATTCAATAATGAATGGTGACGAGGGATCAGAAACTTTTTTATCGGAAATAATTAATGCAAAGCAAATAATAGGTGCCAGAAATATGAATATGGAATCTATATATGAGTATGGCTCAAGAAGGGGTTTTTGGAGAATACATAATGAGTTTGAAAAAAGAAAATTACCTTTAACAATATTTGGCGTTGGCATGGCTTTAGAAAAAAATCCTGATGTTTGTGAACAAATAATTAAATCAAAGTATGAAGTAGCTAGCCATGGTTATCGATGGATAGACTATCAAAATATAACTGAGGAAGTTGAAAAAGAACATACTATAAAATGTAACAACATTATTAAAGATATTTTTGGTTATTTTCCTTCTGGTTGGTATACTGGTAGAACAAGCCCAAATACAAGAAATATAATTTTAGAAAACACAAATATTATTTACGATAGTGACTCCTATGCTGATGATTTACCCTACTGGATAAAAGTAAAAAATAAAAAACATCTAATTATTCCATACACTCTAGATAATAATGATATGAGATTCTCTACCTTACAAGGTTTTAACACAGGTGAGGATTTTTATAATTATTTAAAAAACTCATTTGATACATTATACAGAGAAGCAAACGAGTTCAATAAACCAAAAATGATGAGTGTGGGTTTACATTGTCGTTTAATAGCCAGACCTGGAAGATTTATGTCTTTGGTAAAATTTTTGAATTATGTTTCTGGTTATAATGATATTTGGATATGTAAAAGAGAGGAAATTGCCAATTATTGGTATGAAAATTTTAGTGATGAAAATTGAAGATATTAATAATTATAACTCTGAAAAATTTATTGATTCATTTAAAAATATTTATGAAGAATCTAAATTTATAACAGAACATGCTGATAAAAAGCGACCATTTAAAAATAAAAAAGAAATGATATTAATATTTTTAGAGTTGTTTGATAATTTAGATGAAGAAACTAAAATAAATATAATTAAAAAACATCCTGATCTAGCCGATAAAATAAAAATAAATAAAGGTTTGTCTGAATTATCTGATGAAGAACAAAGTAGATCTGGTTTAAAAGATTGTTCAGAACAAGAATTTAACTTATTTAAAGATTTAAATTCAAGATTTAAAAATAAATTTAATATTCCATTTATTTTTGCAGTTAGAAATAAAAATAAAAATGAAATTATAACAGAGTTTAAAAGTAGATTAGACAATAATGATTTAAACTTAGAAATAAAAACTTCAATTTCACAAGTAAAAGAAATTGCAAAATTAAGATTAAAAGAATTAATTAATGAATAAGAAATACATTCAAAAAAATTATATAAACTTATGTAGTAAGGTTTTAGGTACAAAAATTTATAGATTTTCTGATCAGTTTTTTGGATCAGCTTCCAGATTGCTTAATGAGGAACAGCCAATTTTTAAAGAAGGAGTTTACGATAAAAATGGGAAATGGATGGATGGATGGGAAACAAGAAGAAAAAGAATTGAAGGAAATGATTATGTTACTATTAAATTAGGTCTTCCAGGTAAAATTAATTTTGCTGAAATAGACACAAGCTATTTTAATGGTAATCAACCTGAATACGCAAGCATTGATGCTTGTTATTTTGAAAAAAATAAATTTAATTGGGTAAATATTTTATCAAAAAGGAAACTTCATCCAAATTATCTTCATGGTTTCAAAACTCAACAGAATAATAAAGTTTTTAACTTCATAAGATTGAACATCTATCCAGATGGAGGAGTTGCAAGATTAAAATTATTAGGAAATCTAGATGTATCAAAATTAAAATTTCCAAATAAAAAATTTGATTTACTTAGCATCCTTAATGGTTCAAAAATTGTGGCATGTAGTGATGAACATTTTGGAAGGGCAGAAAATTTATTACTTCCATTTAAATCTAAAAATATGGGCAATGGTTGGGAAACTAAAAGAAGGAGAGGATCAGGATATGACTGGGTTATAATTAAACTTGGCAAACCTGGTTTAATTGAAAAGTTTAATATTGAAACTCATTATTTTAAAGGTAATTACCCGTCTCATTGCTCAGTACAAGGTCTTTATTCAATAAAAAATGTAAATATAAGCAAATTAATAAATGAAAGCAAAAATTGGAAATTTTTAATAAAAAATAAAAATCTTAAACCTAATTCATCATTAAAAATTAATTCATCTAAACACATTAAAAAAATAAATTATTTGAAGTTAAATATTTATCCTGACGGTGGTATTTCACGGATCAGGGCAATTGGAAAGTTTTTGTGAACTATAAAATAAAGAATATTAGTAAAGAGAATTTCAAAAATTATGGTGATTTAATTACAACATCTAATAAAAATTATGAAAGTATTAATAAAGATACAACTGATAGTTTTTTTGATTTAGCAAATATTCAAATTATTGGTGATGACAAAAGATCTAGATTAAATATTTTTCAGGCAAAGAAAAGAAACTTTCCATTAAAAATTAACATGTTAGAAAATCACCCGTTTAGTTCACAAGTATTTCTTCCGTTTAATGCTACAGGTTTTTTAGTTTTAGTTGCTCCAATAGGTAAAAAACCTAAAATTGATTTAATTGAAATATTCAAAGTAAGCGGTGGTGATGGTATAAATTTTAATCCCAAAGTATGGCATTTTCCTTTAATATCTCTTGAGAATGAAAAATATATTACCATTGATAAAAAAGATGCTGATAATAACATTGAGATTTATAATTTTCAACAATCAGAAATATTTGAATTAAATTATGAGTGATACAATATTAAATATAGAAAATATTACAAAATCTTTTCCAAGAGTAATTGCAAATAAAAAAGTTACTTTTGATATTAAAAAAAATGCAGTTCATGCAATTTTAGGAGAAAATGGAGCAGGGAAATCTACTTTGGTAAAAATTCTATATGGTCTTTTAGAACCAGATGAAGGAAATATTAAATTAAATAATAAGGATTTTAAAGTTAATTCCCCAGCAGAAGCAAGGAAACAAGGAATAGGAATGGTATTTCAGCATTTTTCTTTATTTGACTCTTTATCAGTAAAAGAAAATTTAATTTTAGGAATTGATGAAAAGATGTCTTATTCAGATTTAGAAAATAAACTAGAAAATATAAGCTCAAGATATAATCTTACCTTAGACTTAGATGCTCCAATTACTGCTTTATCAGCTGGAGAAAAGCAGCGTGTAGAAATTGTAAGAATTTTATTACAAGACCCTCAGATACTTATTATGGATGAGCCAACTTCAGTCTTAACACCACAAGAAGTTGAAAGTTTATTTGTAACATTAAATGCACTCGTCAAAGAAGGTCGTACAATATTATATATCACTCATAAACTCGAAGAAGTAATATCAATATGTGATACAGTTACTATAATGAGAAGTGGTGAAATTATAGACACTTCAACTACTGCAAATCAAACTGCAAAAACACTTGCAACAAAAATGCTAGGACAAAAATTAGATGACTTAAAAACTAATTATGGACATATAAAAGATGAAGTTAACTTTGAAGTAAAAAATATTTCATGTGACTTTAATGACCCATTTTTAACAGATCTTAAAAATATTTCTTTTCAAGTTAGAGTGGGTGAAATTTATGGCATTGCTGGAGTTGCTGGTAATGGACAATCAGAATTAATGGATATTTTAATTGGAGAAAATATAAATATTAAATCTGGATCAATTACTTTTGATAATAAAAAAATTGAAAAGTATGGGCCACAAAGAAGAAGAGATTTATCTATTTCTTTTGTTCCGGAGAATAGATTGGGTCATAGTGCGGTACCTGAGTTAAGTTTGTCTGAAAATATTCTTTTGAGTCAATTTCCAAAAAATAATTTTATTAGAAATGGCATAATATTGAAAAATAACGTTGATGATTTTGCGAATAATGTAATTAATGAATTTAAAGTTATTACTCCTGGGAATGACGCCAAAGCATCAAGCTTGTCCGGAGGAAATTTACAAAAATATGTCATTGGTAGAGAAATATCATCTAAGCCAAAAATATTAATTATTTCACATCCAACTTGGGGGATAGATGCAGGTGCTGAGCATTCTATCAGAGAGTCTTTGATAGAATTATCTCAAAATGGAACGTCTATAATTGTTATTTCTCAAGATTTAGATGAATTGATTGAAATTACACATAAAATATCTGTTATTTATGATGGCAATTTATCCAAGCCTTTTAAAACTAGTGAAATAGAAATAGAAAAATTAGGATTATTGATGGGTGGAAAAAATGAATAGTTTATTTCCATCTATAGTTTCTCGCTCACAGAGTTCGGGTTTAATGAATTTTTTTGTTCCCATAATTTCTATTGTTTTAACTTTAATTACAGGTTCAATTATTTTTATTCTTCTCGGTTTTGATCCAGTTTATGCATTGTATACGTTTTTTATTTCACCTATTTCTTCAACCTACGGTATTTCTGAATTGTTTGTAAAAGCAACTCCTTTAGCATTAATTGCAATTGGTCTCTCATATTGTTTTAAGAATAATATTTATAACATTGGAGCTGAAGGACAACTTACCATGGGTGCAATTTTTGGTGGAGGTATTGGAATATTATTTCATGATACAAATGCTTTCTGGTTGTTGCCATTAATGATTTTTGCTGGAGCAATTGGAGGAGCATTGTGGGGTTTAATACCAGCTATTTTAAAAACAAAATTTAATACAAATGAAATCTTAACAAGTTTAATGTTAGTTTATGTTGCTTTATTTATTTTAGATTATTTAGTAGTGGGACCTTGGAAAGATCCATTTGGTTATAGTTTTCCTAAATCAAGACCATTTAGTGAATCTGGAAGAATGCCTCTTTTATTTGATGGTTTGAGGGTGCACTTTGGACTAATTATAACGCTATTTTTAATTTTTGTATCTTGGTTTATATTTTCAAAAACTATTTTTGGCTTTCAATTAAAAGTATCCGGTTACAGCCCCAAAGCTGCTAGATATGCTGGTTTTAATCAAACAACTTTAGTTTTTTTTGCTTTTGCAATTTGTGGTGCTTTTGCAGGTATTGCAGGTTTAGCTGAAGTATCTGGCCCAATTGGATTATTATATAGAGATATTTCTCCAAATTATGGATTTACTGCAATTATAGTTGCTTTCTTAGGCAGACTTCACCCAATTGGTATTATTTTTGCTTCTTTAGTTATCGCTCTTACTTATCTTGGTGCGGAAGATGCACAACTGTTTTTACAAATACCTTCAGCAGTAGGTTTTATATTTCAGGGTTTGGTTTTATTTTATTTATTAGGTGCAGAATTACTAATTAACTATAAATTAACTTACAAAAAATTATTATGAATCTAGATTTAATACTTGGAATATTACAAATTGTTTTAATTGCAACAACACCTCTTGTTTTTGCTGGTATAGGTGAGTTAGTAACAGAAAAATCTGGAGTATTAAATTTAGGTGTAGAAGGAATGATGTTGGTAGGTGCAGTTTCTGCTTTTATTATCTTAGTAATTACTGGAAGTTATTTTTTAGCTTTTTTTGTATCTATATTATCTGGAATTATCATGTCTGGATTATTTGCTTTTCTAGTTCTATTTTTAATGTCAAATCAAATTGCTACAGGATTAGCATTAACTATTTTTGGAATAGGGTTGAGTTCCATGCTTGGCAAACAATATATTGGAACACCAATTGATGGTCTGTCACCATGGTTTTTTGTTATATTTTCTTTCTTAATTGTTTTTTTGGTTAGTTATTTTTTTTATAAAACTAAAGCTGGTTTGATTTTAAGAGCAGTAGGGGAATCTCATAATTCTGCACATGCATTAGGATATAGCGTTATTAAAATTAGATTTTTATCAATTATATTTGGAGGTTCTATGTGTGCTCTTGCAGGATCATATATTTCAATTTGTTATGCTCCAATGTGGCAAGAGGGTATGACAGCTGGACGAGGATGGATAGCATTAGCTTTAGTTGTATTTGCAACTTGGAAACCAGAAAGAGTACTTATTGGAGCTTATATATTTGGAGGCGTAACTATTCTTCAAATGAATCTTCAGGCTTTAGGTTTAAGATTTCCTGGTCAATTTTTTAGCATGGCGCCATATGTTGCAACTATTATAGTATTAGTGTTAATTTCTAGTAATAAATTAAGAATAAAACTTAGCGCACCAGCTTCATTAACTATTCCTTTTTATAAAGGCAGATAAATATCCACTTTTTTTTTGCTATATTCATATAGAATTATTGATCAAACCTGTTTGTATATATTAAGTATATAGTTGAGTAATCGTTATATTAGCAGGTGAGGTTAAAATGATTAGAATAATAACTTTTTTATCTACTTTTTTGGTATTTGCATTTGGTTCAGTATATGCAGACCCTAAAAAAGTTGGATTTATATACATAGGTCCTCCAGGTGATCATGGTTGGACATATATGCATGATGTAGGTAGAAAATATATGGAAAGCCAACTTGGTGACTCTATTACTACTACTTATCTTGAAAATATTCCTGAAAACGCAGATGCAGTGAGAGCAATCCGAAAGCTAGCAGACTCAGGACATGATTTAATTTTTACAACGTCTTTCAACTATATGGATCAGACACATGAAGTAGCTAAGGATTTTCCTGATATAAAATTTGAACACGCTACTGGGTATATCCAAGCAGATAACGTTGCAACGTATTCAGCTAGATTTTACGAGGGTAGAATGATTGAAGGCCATATTGCTGGTCATATGACTGAAACTAATACTATTGGTTATATTGCTTCATTCCCTATTCCAGAAGTTGTAAGAGGAATTAATGCATTTTATCTAGCGGCTTCAAAAGTAAATCCTGATATCAAAATGAAAATCATTTGGGTATTTACTTGGTACGACCCAGGTAAAGAAGCTGATGCAGCTAATACATTAATTAATCAAGGAGCTGACATAATTGTTCAGCATACTGATACATATGCTCCTTGCCAAGCTGCTCAAAAAGCGGGTGTTTATGCATTTGGTCAAGCTTCAAACCAAGAAGAATTTTGTCCTGATGCACATTTAACTTCAATTGAAGATATTTGGGGCCCTTACTATGCTGAAAGAGCAAAAGCTGTTGTGGACGGCACTTGGTCTTCTGGTGATACTTGGGATGGTATGGATAAAGGTATGGTTGTAATGTCACCATATAATACAAAACTTATGCCAGCAAGTTTAATTCAAGAAGCAGTAAATATGGAAGTTGGAATTAAAGATGGAACAATCCATCCTTTCACGGGTCCAATTTACAATCAAGCTGGTGAGCTTGTTGTTCCTGAAGGTGAAGTAGCGCCTGATGGAATGTTACTTGGAATGAACTTTTATGTTCAAGGTATTGACGGCGAAGTACCACAATAATTAAAATTCTTATAACCCTCTCTCTTTTAAAGGGAGAGGTTTAATTCTTAATTTCAAAGGAAGATTTATGTCTGATTTACATATTAGTTGGGACGAATATAGAAGTAAAACAGAAGATTTAGCAAAACAAATTCATAAGGATGGATGGCAATTTAATCAGGTTGTATGTATCGCAAAAGGAGGTATGAGAGTAGGGGATGTAATGGCAAGAATATTTGATGTTCCCTTAGCAATTCTTTCTGTCGAATCATATAAAGGTGAAGGGGTAAAAAATAAAAGAGGTGCAATTACATTTTCAAGAGATTTAGCAAAAACAAGTCCTAATATTGGATCAAAAGTTTTAATAGTAGATGATTTGGCAGACTCAGGAATTACTCTTAAAAAAAGTATTGATTGGTTAAATCATACTTATGGTTTTTATATAGATGAACCAATAAGAACTGGAGTTTTGTTTTATAAATCAGTATCTTCGTTTAAACCAAATTATTATGTTGATTATTTAGAAGATTCTCCTTGGATACATATGCCTTATGAGGTTTATGAAACTATGAAACCAGAAGAACTTGGTTAAAAAATTGAAGTAATTTCCTCAAACTTTTTCTTTTGTTTTGCAAACTTTGGAACTTTTACATCTTTATCTGGTCGTCCAACAATAAGTAAAACAAAAGGTTTTTCATTACTAGGTCTTTTCAAAATTTTATTAAGAAATGTCATTGGGCTTGGTGTGTGTGTTAACATTGCTAAGCCAGAAAAATGTAAACAAGTAATTAATATACCAGTAGCTATACCGACAGACTCTTTTACATAATAATTTTTTATTTTCTTATTTTTTGAAACAGAAAATTTTTTCTCAAATATAGCTATTAAATAAGGTGCATTTTCAATAAATTTTTTATTTTCATCAGTTCCTAAAGGAGTTAATGCATCTAACCATTCTTTAGGAGCTTTGTACTTATAAAAATTTTCTTCTTCTTTTTCTGCTTCTATTCTAATCTTCTTTTTTACGTTTTTATTTTTTATTACTACAAAATGCCAAGGTTGAAGATTTGCTCCACTTGGTGCTGATCCCGCCGATAAGATCGCATTTTTTATAATATTTATATCGATTTTATCTTTTGAAAATTCACGTATGCTTCTTCTTTCTTTAATTTTATTATAAAATTTTTTTGAATTAATCTTCATTTCTTTGATAGTTTGATTTGAAAATTTTAAATCTTCAGCTATGTATTTTTTAACTTTATGCATTGGTTAGTTATTATTATTGGGATACTATTAATTTCTCTATCAATTAGTAATCCTCTATACAAACTAATTATAAAAAAACGAATAAGATTTAATCTTTTTATTGAAATCCTGTTCAGGATAATAATGTTTTTAGTTAGTGTAATTATTATTTTTCTAGGTTTGTACTTAGAGAGTATTTCTTAATATCTTCTTATATTTCTGTCAATTAAAGCAGCCCATGCGTCTATTCCGCCAAGTACATTAACACAATGATTATACCCTTGTGCTTTAAGCCATTTACATACAGCTTGGCTTCTTGTGCCGGTATGACACATTACAAAAATATTTTTTTTCTTATCTAACTCAGTGTATCTTTTAGCAATCTCTGAAAGTTTCATGTGTATTGTACCTTTAATATGGGCATGATCTCTTTCAGTATCTTCTCTTACATCTATAATTTGAATTTTTTTGTCATCTTGCTTGAGCTCATTTAATTTATGAACTGTAATTTCACTGCTACTGTAAAGATCCATTAGATTATCTTATTATAAATACTACTAGATTTCTACTATTTTAAATAAAATTAATTTTAAAAATTAAATTTGTTATTTCTAAGTTTTTCATGTATGAGCGCATATCATTATGACGAAGAAAATAACTTTTTCAGCTTTTGGTAGAGATTCATATTATCACAGAGATTGGTTCAAAAAAAATGGTTTCAAATTCGATAGAAGTTCTAGAAAATGGACTGTAGAAAATTTACCAATAGATAATGCAGAAGAATTTGCCAGTTATTGTAGAAAATACGGTTTAACATTTGAACGATCTGATAGAATGATTACAGAATTTGATTACGCAGATTATCTCTGGGATGGAAGAAGAGATGAATTTATGAAACCTTCTGAAAATATTGAAATTCCACAACCAAAAAATAAAATCTAATTTTTGTTTAATAAATTATTATCAAATAATTTAATACTTATTATAATTTTAGCTGCAATTTGGGGGTCTTCTTTTTTTGTTATTAAAATTAGTCTGTCTAGTTTTACACCTACAAGTATTGCTTCCTTAAGATTAATTATAGCATCAATTTTCTTAATTATTTTATATTATTCATATAACAATCATCCTAAATTAAATCTCGATTTAGTTTTAATTCTTTCTTTTATTGGCATTACTGGAAATTTTTTACCATTCTATCTGATTAGTTGGGCTGAACAACACATTCCATCTTCTACTGCAGGGTTATTAATGTCGGTTGGTCCCTTAATAACATTACTAATGTCTCATGTTTTAACTTCAGACGATAAGTTTACTTGGGTTAAATTTTTATCAATTATTATAGGTTTTGTAGGTATTATTTTTATTTTAGATATAAGTAAATTTAATTTTCAAGATGAAAACTACATTAGTACTTTAGCAAAAATTTTTGTGATTATAGCTGCATTTGGCTATATGATTTCAAATATTGCTGCTTATAATAAATTAAAGAAATTAAGCCCTATTTCGATTACTACTTTTGCTACATTATTTGGAGCGATAATATCATTACCCTTTTTATTCTATGATTTTATTAATTATGAGAATAATATTAATAAGATTTCTTTAATTTCTATTATTTATTTAGGTGTTTTTCCAACAGCTATTGCATTTCATATGCGCTATCATATAGTTAAAAAATCTGGTCCGGTTTTCTTGTCTTATGTTGCCTATTTAATTCCTGTTTTTGCATTAATATGGGGATTCATATTTCTTTCTGAACAAATAGTATTTAGTTCTGTAGTCGGAATTATTTTAGTTTTTATTGGTCTGTTTGTTGGGCAAAAAAAATCAATGAGTAAAATATCCGTAAAAAACATATAATACTAATAAAACAGCAATAAAAATAGACACATTTTTGAAGTTAAAGTATTTCATTTATGGTTGAAATTTATTTTTTTATAGTTCAATATACTTTTATTATGAGCGACTCAATTAAATACTTACTTGAAGAAAATAAAGCACCAAAGTTTTGGTATAATATTAATGCAGACTTACCAAGTCCACCACCACCACCATTACACCCTGGAACTAAACAACCAGCTGGTCCTGATGACTTTGCTCCTTTATTTCCAATGAGTTTAATTATGCAAGAAGTTTCTACCGAAAGAGAAATAGAAATTCCTGAGCCAGTAAGAGAAGTATACAAACAATGGAGACCTTCTCCTTTATTTAGGGCAAGAAGGTTAGAAAAGTTTTTAGATACACCAGCTAAAATTTATTACAAATATGAGGGTGTTAGTCCTACAGGAAGTCACAAACCAAATACTGCAGTTCCGCAAGCATTTTTTAATAAAGAAGAAGGAATTAGTAAAATTTTTACTGAAACGGGCGCAGGTCAGTGGGGAAGTTCATTAGCTTTTGCAGGTCAGATCTTTGGTATAGATATAGAAGTTTTCATGGTTAAGGTTAGTTTTGATCATAAACCTTACAGAAAATTAATGATGCAATCGTTCGGCGCTAACTGTCACGCTAGTCCATCTAATTTAACTGACTTCGGTAACAAGTTATTATCAGAAAATCCTGATAACCCTGGTAGTTTGGGAATAGCTATATCAGAAGCAATAGAAGCAACTGTTAAAAGTGGAGGTAAAGCAAAATACTCACTTGGAAGTGTTTTAGGCCACGTTCTAATGCATCAAACTATAAATGGTAATGAAGCTATTATGCAAATGGAGATGGCTGGAGATTATCCTGATATTATTGTTGGCTGTACAGGTGGCGGCAGTAATCTTTCTGGATTGATGTTTCCATTTTTAGGACAACAATTAAGAGGTGGTCAAAAAATTGATATAATTGGTTGCGAGCCTGCATCATGTCCTTCATTTACTAAGGGTAAGTATGCTTATGATCATGGTGATATGGCAAAAATGACTCCGTTGATTAAAATGCATACTCTTGGATCTGACTTCTTACCGCCGGCTAATCACTCTGGTGGATTAAGATACCATGGCATGTCTTATCATTTAAGCCACTTATATGAGTTAGGTCTAATGAGAGCAAAGGCTTACGGTCAAAAAGATTGTTTTGAAGCTGGTTTAACCTTTGCAAAACAAGAAGGAATTATTCCTGCTCCAGAAGGAAACCATGCAATCAAAGGTGCTATTGATGCAGCTTTAGAATGTAAAGAAAAAGGTGAGTCAAAAACTATTCTCTTTAATTTATGTGGCCATGGATATTTTGATATGTCAGCTTATGATGATTATCTAAATGGATCAATGGCTGATGATGTTATTGATGATGATGGCATAGGTAAATCTATTTCTCAAATACCTGAAGTAGCGTAATTTAAGTTTAAATTTTTTTTTATTTAATTAAAGGTGTTTCTTTATTATGGTTGAAATTAAACCTTTTAAAGGAACACGTCCTTACAACGAAGATGCAAAAAATTTAATTGCTCCTTCTACTGATCATTTAAGTATTGAAAATATAGAAATATTTAAAAAAAATAATTATTGGAATTATTTAAAAATTTTGAATCCTGTTGGTCAATTAAAAGAAGCAGATACTCTCTTAGAAGCTAAATCACATTTTAATGAAATGAAACAAAATGACGTAATTAAAAAAGATAAAGAATTATTTTATTACATTTATCAAATTGAATTTAAAGGCCATACTCAACTAGGTTTTTTATCTCTTTCTAAAATTTCAGATTTTGTAGATGAAAAAATTAAAGCACATGAAAAAATTTATGAAACAAGGATGAGAGAAAGAGCAGAGCAAATGTTAAATATAAAAACACAAATTGGTCCTATTTATGTGGTATATAAAAAAAATAATAAAATAAAAGATTTATTATCCTCTATAATATCAAATACACCAGATTATGATTTTGAAAGTTTTGATAAATCTATTCATAAACTTTGGTGTGTCTCTGATGAATCTTTCATCAAAAACCTATCTTCTTTGTTTATAAATGAGGTAGATAATTTTTATATTGCAGATGGACATCATAGAATGGGTGCAATGAAAATTATTGGTGAATTAAATTATAATAAAAATATTTTACAAGAAGATTTTATGATAGCAGCGTTTCCCACTGATGAAGCTAAAATATTTGATTATAATAGAGTTGTTAAAGATTTAAATGGTTTGACTGAAGAAAAGTTTTTAGACATTCTTTCTGAAAACTTCAAAATAAAAAATGAAAAAAATCCATTTAAACCTCAAACAAATAAACAATTTGGAATGTATCATGAAAAAAAATGGTATTCATTGTATTTTAAAAGTGAATTAAAAACTGATAATTTTGTTGATACATTAGATATTAATATTTTAAACAATTTCATTTTCAAAAAACATTTAAATATATCTGATGTTAATAATGATGAAAGAATAAGATTTATTGCCGGATGTCATGGTTTGGAAGCTTTAGAAAAAAAAGTTGATGAAAATAATGACAGTGTGGCATTTTCTATCTTCCCATCTTCAATAAGTGATGTTATTACAGTCGCGAATAAAAATTTGACTATGCCCCCTAAATCAACTTGGTTTGATCCAAAACCTTTAGATGGCTTAGTAGTTTATGAGTTTGAAAAAAATGTATGAATAAACCTAATACTAAACCTAACAATCCAAATTTTTCAAGTGGACCAACTTCAAAAAGACCAGGCTGGGACATATCTGTTTTGAGTAATGCTTTAACTGGTAGATCTCACAGATCTGTTGAATGTAAAGCAAGATTAAAAGAAGCAATAGATAAATCTAAAGATATTCTTAAATTACCTGATGATTATTTATTGGGTATCATGCCTGGATCAAATACTGGTGCTTTAGAAGCTGCTATGTGGTGCCTATTAGGTAAAACGGGAGTCGATATTCTTGCATGGGAAAATTTTGGTAAAGATTGGGTAATCGATGCAATCAGCGAATTAAAATTAGATAATTTAAATATTCATGAAGAAGATTATGGGAAACTACCTGACCTAAGCAAAGTCAATTTTGATAATGACGTTATTTTTACTTGGAATGGCACAACATCTGGTGTCAAAGTTCCAAATGGAGATTGGATACCTAATGATAGAAAAGGCCTAACCATTTGTGATGCTACTTCGGCAATCTTTGGTATGCCTATAGATTATAATAAATGTGATGTTATAACTTGGTCATGGCAAAAAATACTTGGAGGAGAGGCCGCTCATGGAATGATTGCAATTTCTCCACGCGTTGTAGAAAGATTAGAAAGTTTTACACCTAGTTGGCCAGTACCAAAATTATTTAGATTAGCTGAAAACCAAAAATTGATAAAAGGAATTTTTGAAGGAAACACAATTAACACACCTTCAATGATATGTGTTGAAGATATCATTGATTCATTAAATTGGGTCTCTTCTCAAGGAGGGTTAGATTCATTAATTTCTAAATCCCAGAATTCTTTACAAAAAATTAGAGAATGGATTAATGAGAGAGATTGGGTCACCTTTTTATCTGAAATTAAAGACGATAATTATATATCAAACACCGGAATAACTTTTAAAATTATTGAAGACTGGTTTATTAATAAAGATGAAAACGGTCAAAGAGCTGTAATGGCTGATATATGTAAATTACTCTCTGATAATAATGTTGGATTTGATTGTAATGGATATCCTAAAGCACCACCTTCTTTTAGAATATGGGCCGGGGGTACGGTTCAAACTTCAGATGTAGAATTAGTTTTACCTTGGATTGATTGGGCTTATTCAGAAATTAAATCTAAATATGCCTAAAGTATTAATATCAGATTCACTAGATAAAATTGCATCTGAAATTTTAATAGAGAATAACATTTCAGTTGATACAAAAACAAACTTATCTCCTGAAGAATTAAAAAAATTAATCGATAACTATGATGGTTTAATTATTCGTTCTGCAACTAAAGTGCGAAAAGATTTAATTGATTCTCTTTCAAATTTGAAGATTATAGGTAGGGCAGGAGCAGGAGTAGATAATATTGATGTGGAAGCTGCTAAAAATAAAAATATTATCGTAATGAATACTCCAGGAGGAAATACAAATGCTACAGCAGAACACACAATTGGTTTAATTTTTGCATTACAAAGAAAAATTACTGTTGCCAATGAGACAACTCATAAGGGTCTTTGGGAAAAAAAGAAATTAAAAGGAAACGAAATTAAAGGCAAGAAAATTGGTATTGTAGGTTTTGGTAATGTAGGCAAAAGAGTTGCAGAAATATCTAAAGTATTAGGAATGCACGTTTCAATATTTTCTTCATACTTTGCAACAATTAAGGATAGCTATCCTGAATATAATTCTTCTTCTATCGATGAGATTATTAAAGATTCAGATATAATTTCTTTTCATTGTAAACCTAATAAAGATGGAAATCCGATTATGAATAAAAATCATCTATCACTAATGAAAAAAAATTGCATAATTATCAATACCGCTAGAGGTAACTTAGTTGATGAAGATGATCTTAAAAATGCTCTAGAAAAAAAAGAAATTAAAGGCGCTGCATTAGATGTTTTTAAAAATGAGCCTTTAGAAGAAAGTGGGTTTTATAATTTAGATAATATAATTTTAACTCCACATATTGCTGCTTCTACTGATGAAGCACAAATAGTTGTAGCAGAAATGGTTGCTAATCAGTTTGTTGAATTCTTTAATAATAATAAAATTATAAATTCAGTTACTTAATAAAAATTTCAGTTAAATTTTCTAAGTAAGCAGATGGATTTGAGAGAATGTTACCATCTAATATATTAGCTTGATCAAAAATTAAATTTGAAGCTTTTTTATGATCAATTTTTGTTAAATTTTGAGATAAATTTACAATCATTGGATGGTTTGGATTAATTTCAAGTATCTTTTTTGAAACAGGAGTTTTTTGATTATGCATTTTCATCAATTTTTCCATATTTATATCCATCCCGGCTTCTTCGGCAACAAGCAGAATTGGGCTTTTGGTTAATCTATTAGATACAATAACATCAGATATAGTTTCCTTTAACTCTGTTTTAAGTATGTTAATTAAATCATTGATTTTACTATCTATTTCTTTTTTATCTTCGTCTTTTTTACTAGATTTTTCACCAACTTTTGAAACATCAACCTTACCTTTGGTTATTGATTTAAATTCTAAATCTTTAAATTTATTTACATTTTGAATCCAAAACTCATCTACTGCATCAACCATAAACAAAACTGGTATCTTTTTATCAGTGAAAACTTCTAATTGAGGCGAGTTTTTAATATGATCCTTATCAGTATTAGCAAAATAATAAATTTCTTTTTGATCTTTAGCCATTAATTTAGTGTACTCTTCAAGAGATATTTTTTTATCATTTAAAGAATTTTCAAACCTTAATATTGGAAGAATTTTTTCATGATGATCATTATGTTCGTATAACCCTTCTTTGAGAACAGGACCAAAATTGTTCCAAAATGTTTCAAATTTATCCTTTTCTTTCTTAGCTAAACTATCAATTTCACTTAAAATTTTATTTGTAATACCTTTTTTTATTTTAGTAATAATTGGATTATTTTGAAGCATTTCTCTACTTATATTGAGAGAAATATCTTGTGAGTCGACTACTCCTGGAATAAAACGTAACCAATTAGGAATTATGTCTTCGCAATCATCAGTGATAAAAACTTTTTGTACATATAATTTTATTTTATTTTTCCTATCAGCATTGAATAAATCCATAGGTTGATTTGTAGGAAAATAAAGTAAAGCCTTATAACTAATAACACCCTCAGCGTTATAATGAATAGTTTTTAAGGGATCATCAAAATTAAATGAAATATTATTATAAAATTGCTTATAATCTTCTTCTTTTATATCTTTTTTATCTTTTAACCATAATGGGCTACCTTCATTTATTTTTTCTTCTTTTTCTTTATCGTCAAGATCCTTAAGATAAATTGGAAAAGGAATATAATTTGAGTATTTTGTTATAATTGATCTTAAACGAAATGAATCTAAAAATTCATCTGCATCTTTCTTTATATTTAGAGTTATACAAGTGCCTCTTTTATCTTTTTTAGCATCTTCTATGGTATAATTTTCTTTTCCATTGGAAGACCAAAGATTTGTTTCTTCATTTTCAGCATCTTTAGATAGCACTTCAACATTATCTGCAACCATATATGAGGAATAAAAACCAACACCAAACTGTCCAATTGCGGAAATATCATTACTCTTTTTATTTTTCATTGCTTCTATAAATTTACTAGTTCCTGATCTCGCTATAGTTCCTAAATTGTCAATCAGTTCATTTTTAGACATTCCAATTCCATTATCTTCAATTTCAATAATTTTTTTCTTTTTTGAAACTCTGATATTTATTTTTAAATCCTTTTCATTTTTAAGAAGGTTTTTTTTGGATAGTGATTGATATCTTAATTTTTCGCAGGCATCTGCAGAATTAGATATTAATTCTCTTAAAAATATTTCTCTTTCGCTATAAAGAGAATTAGCAACAAGATCTAAAAGCTTACTGACTTCAGCCTGAAATGTTAAATTTTCTTTAGTTTTTTCTGCCATTTTTGAAATTTAAGCATTCATATCTATAATTCAATAGTAAGCAATAATTTTTTGCCACATTTAAGACTATATAAGTAAAAGTTATGCTATTCAGATTTATAATGAAACTTGATAATTTTTTAAAATTATTATGTATTGCGTTGTTATTTTTATATGCATGTACTTCAAATCAGTTAACAAATACTGCTGATAGTTGCATAATTTTTAATGAAAAGAAAAGCTGGTATAAAGCAACTAAAGATTCTTATGACAAATGGAATACCCCAATTGCATTCCAATTAGCAGTTATAAAACAAGAATCATCTTTTACTCAATTTGCAAAACCGAAAAGAAAAAAATTTTTAGGTTTAATACCAACATCTAGACCATCAACTGCTTTTGGTTATGCACAAATAACAAATCCTACATGGGATTGGTATAAGAATAAAACTGGAAATCAAAATGCATCAAGGGCAAATTTTAAAGATGTAACTGATTTTATTGGATGGTACACAACGCAGTCCGAAAATATGATTGGAATTTCAAAAAATGATTACTATAATCAATATTTAGCATACCATGAAGGTCAAAATGGATGGTCGAAAGAGACATTTAAAAGTAAAGATTGGTTGATTGATGTTGCTAAAAATGTAGAAAGAAATACTAAGATGTTTAATAAACAACTAAAACAATGCGAAGAAAAACTAAATAAAAAAGGTTTCTTCGGAATATTATAATGCCAATTTTAAACAGCATAAATCAAATGCAAGGTCAGATGACAGAATGGCGTCAGGATTTACATAAAATTCCCGAGATAGGCCTTCAAGAATTTGAAACATCAAAATATATCAAAAATAAATTAAGTGAATTTAATATTAAATTTAAAGATGGTTACGCTAATACAGGTGTTGTTGCTTGGGTAGATGGTAATGAAGTTACTAATGATAAGACTATTGGTTTAAGAGCAGATTTTGACGCTCTTCCTATGCCAGAACAAAATGAATTTAATCATAAATCTCAAAATAAAGGTATGATGCATGGTTGTGGTCACGATGGTCATACCACAATGCTTCTTGGAGCAGCGAAATATCTAAGTGAAAATAATAATTTTAATGGAAGAGTATATTTCATTTTCCAACCAGGAGAAGAGGGTTTTGCTGGAGGAGAAAAAATGATTCAAGATGGTATGTTTGATGATTTTAAAATTGATGAAGTTTATGCACTTCATAATTGGCCTGAGTTACCTTTAGGTACGTTTGGTGTAAATAGTGGACCAATGATGGCAGCAGTTGATGAATTTGATATTACTGTAAAAGGAAAAGGTGGTCATGCAGCATCACCTCATCTAGCAATTGATCCTGTAGTAATTTCTGCTCAAGTTATTTCTGCTGTTCAAACAATTATAAGTAGATCCACAGATCCTGTTGATAAAGCTCTTATAAGTATTACAAAAATTAATGCTGGTACAGCGTATAATGTAATTGATGATCAAGTAAAAATGGGTGGGACTATTAGGACTTTTCGAAAAGAAACACGAGCATATATAGAGAAAAGATTAAATGAATTATGTAAAGGGATAGCCGATGCACATGGTGCAGAGATAAAAATTGAGTTTGATTTAGTAAATAAATATCCACCTACTATCAATTCTAAAGAAGAAACAAAATTTGCTGCAAATGTAGCTAAAGATTTAGTCGGTGATGATAAAGTTATCACTGATATTGACCCTTCAATGGGAGGAGAAGATTTTTCATATTTGTTAGAAAAAAAACCTGGTTCCTATCTTTATCTTGGTCAAGGAGATGCAGAACATAGTGCTCATCTACATACAACAAAGTATGATTTTAATGATAATTTATTACCTATTGGTGTAAATTTTTGGGTAGACCTTGTTCAAAAATACTTTTCTAAGTAATCTTAATTGATGTTAAATTTTAGTGCGATTTATTCAATAATCGCATTTAGAATAAAAGAATTTCTACAAGAGTATCATTATTCTTTATTAGCCCCTTTATCTACAAATCTTTTATTTATTTTAGTTTTTATAACAGTAGAAAATTATTACTCACTTTCTATGGATTCAGGGTCTTTTGTTGAATTTATTGCTCCTGGATTAATCATTATGATCGTTGCTCAGGAAAGTTACGATAATTCGTCTGCTACTTTAATTCATATGAAACAAATTGGTTCTTTAGATGATTGGTTAATGGCACCTATCTATAGGATTGAAATATTAATATCTTTAATATTCACATCTCTTATTATTGGAATTATTTTAGCATTGTTTAATTTTTTTATATTTACTTTTTTGATAGATATTGAAATTTATAATTTTTTTTATTTTTTTTACTACCTATTTTTAGTTATAATATTTTTCTCATGTTTAGGATGTTTCGTAGGAATAATTTTTAATTCTTGGGATTCACAAAGTACATTCTCAAGTTTTTTTGTTGCGCCTATTAATTTTTTATCAGGGACCTTTTTTTCAATAAATTATCTTCCTGATAATTTGAAGGCTATACTTTTATATAATCCTTACTATTATGTTGTAAGCTTTTTTAGGAATTCATTTAATGATGAATTTTCATTTAATTTAGTTGAAAATATCTTTATAATATTTTTTATTTTATTAACTTTGATTATTACATCATTTATTTTTTTCAAAGGTTTTAAAATTATTAAATGATTGATGTTATTTTTAATTTTTTAATTCAATTTGATTTATTAATCAAAAATAATTTAGAATTATCTTTAATTTTATATTTTTTATTTTCATTTTTATTTTTTACATTTTCTCTACCTGGTAGTTTAATAATTATACTTTCATCAAGTTTCTTTTTCGGATTTATTACAGGTTTTATAATTAATATAACAACTATTGTTTTAGGTAGTTTATGTTTTTTTCTTTTTTTTAAAAATTTATTTAAAAAATATTTTAATAAACAAATTGAAAAATTTAGTGATAAACTAAATAAAATTATTAAAAAATCATCTTTTGAATACTTAGTTTTATTACGACTTATCTTTGGTGTGCCATTATTTGTTCAAAATTTATTTTTATCAACATTGAATATTTCTAAAACTAAATTTATAATTTCATCTTTTATTGGTTTTACTCCTTATTTTCTTCTTTTTTCATTTATTGGTAATCAATTTTCTGATCTTATTGAAATTAAAGAATTTCAACTTAGTAATATTTTATCATTTGAATTAATTTTAATTTTTTTACTTTTAATTATTTTTTTATTACTTAGAATTTTTTTTAAATTTAAATAAATAGTTTTTTAAATCTAATCGAAATGAATAATAAATAAATAGTAACAATTATTGCGACATAAATAGTTATATCAATAATTATCAAATTATTTGCGGAAAATTCATTTGCTATTCTTGAATATATCAAAGCTGAAGTCTGTATTATGGATGTAATAATAATAACATTAAGTAATCTGATTGAGCCCTTTGTTCTTAAGTAGATCATTAAAAGACCAATAAATAAAAGACCTGTTATAGCTCCACCAAGATTTCTTAGCCACGCTATATTGGTATTTTCAGCAACAGTTAAATTCACAAAACTATATGGAAAAATTAAAAAATAAATTCCATAAATTAAAGAAAAAATTGATAAAAATAATATGCTTAATCTGATCATCTACTAAAAACTATTTATTAAGATATAATTAGTATTGCAAATTAATTTTTACTAAATATAGAAAATATATGATCCGATTGTTAATAGTTTTAATTGTTATAGTAATTATACTATTTATTTTGAGATCAAGAGCCAAATCACAATATAATAATTATGGTAACTTTTATAGAAATTTAATTCTGATAGTCATAATTGGAGGTATAATCTTCTTCCTTGCAACAACTGGAAAATTCTTGATACCACAGTTATTAAATCTTATTAAAGTTGGTTTACCATTCTTGACAAAATTAATAGGAATATAATGAAATATTTTTCAACAAACGATCTACCCTTAAACGATGAAATGATTAAATTTTGGAATGATAATGGATATTTGGTTATAGAAAATTTCAACACAGATAAAGAATGTGATGAATTAATGGAACGGTCATCATATCTTATCGAACATAATAATTTTAATAATCAAAAATCTATTTTTGATACAGTCAATCAAGCTCATAATGATGATAATTATTTTTTAGAATCAGGAGATAAAGTTCGTTTCTTCTTTGAAGAAAAAGCTAATTTAAATGATGATAACATAGAAGAAAATAAACATTTTATTGTAAATAAAATCGGTCATGCGTTGCACGACTTAGATAAAGTTTTTTATAAATTTTCTCATAAACAAAAACTTCAAGATATTGCTTTATCACTTGGTTTCTCAAAACCAAAATTACTTCAGTCTATGTATATTTTTAAACAACCTAAAATAGGTGGTGAAGTAGTTTGCCATCAAGATTCTACTTTTTTATATACTGAGCCAGAAAGTACTATCGGTTTCTGGTTTGCATTAGAAGATGCAAATAAAACAAACGGATGTTTACAAGTTGCAAGTGGAGGTCATAAAGGCCCATTAAGAAAACTTTTTAAAAAAGTAGATGGTAAAATGCAAATGATAGATCTAAATGATGAGCCATTTCCTGAAACTGATACTTTTGTAGAAGTAAAAAAAGGATCACTTGTTTTATTACATGGTAGACTTCCTCATTATTCATGTGAGAACACAAGTTTAAAATCAAGACATGCTTATACAATTCATGTAATTGATAATAACAACGAATATCCTGAGTGGAATTGGTTACAAAGATCTTCAATACCTCTTAAAAGTTTTATTAATGACTAAAAAAATAATTTTAGATTGTGATCCAGGTCATGATGATGCTGTAGCAATAATGTTAGCTGCTTCTTCTAAAGAGATTGACATACTGGGTATCACTTGTGTCGGTGGAAATAGTGGTTTAAATAATACAGTAAATAATGCTCTTAAAGTTTGTACGTTAATTGAAAGAACGGACATCAAAGTTTACTCTGGTGCAAATAAACCTATTCATTATGAATTATTTACAGCTGAATATGTTCACGGAAAAACTGGATTAGATAAAAAAGGTGACCCTATAATAATAGATACAAATTATAAACCTCAAGAAAAACATGCAGTTGATTTTATAGTAGAAACTTGTAAATCTTCAATAGAGCAAATTTATTTATGTCCAACAGGACCTCTTACAAATATTGCATTAAGTTTAAAAAAAGATCCGTCTATTAAAGAAAATATAAAAGAAATAGTTTTTATGGGTGGAGCTGCTATGTGCTTAGGGAATACTACACCTTCAGCTGAATTTAATATTTATGTGGATCCACATGCGGCTAATATTGTTCTAGAATCAGGCATTCCTCTAACAATGATGGGTTTAGATGTTACTCATCAGGTAAATGTAAATTCAAAAATTATCAAATCAATGAATGAAAATAAAAATAAAAGTTCTAAGTTTTTTGGAGAACTAATGGAATTTTATACAATATTTCATAAAGAATTGTACGAAACTGAGGAAACTCCCTTGCATGACCCATGTGTTATTGCATATTTGTTAGATCCATCTATTTTTAGTGGAAAAGAAGTTAATGTCACAGTTGAAGAAAATTCTGAATTAACAAGAGGGGAGACTGTTGTTGATTGGCTAGGTGTTACTAAAAGACCATTAAATTGTTTTGTGATGAATGAAGCTAATGATGAAAAATTTTTTCAATTACTTAAAGCTAAATTATCGCTATTACCTTAACTATAAAAACTCTTTGCAATCTTTCCAGCTAAATTCGCATTATTAATTATTAAAGATACATTAGCATTTAGAGTTTCATTTTTTGATTGTTCGTTAATTTCTTTTATAAGAAACGGGGTTAATTCTTTTCCACTAATATTATTTCTATCAGCTTTTATTGTTGCATTATTTATCCATTTTTCTACGTCATTTTTATTAAGTGCTTTTTCTAATGGAACTTTATTAAATATGAGAATTGATTTTTTATTTTCCATATTTTCATTGAGTTTTAAAAAAGAAGAAATTTCATGAATTTCATCAAATTTATTATCGACTTTATTTTCTGTTTCTTCATACCAAAAACCAGGCATATAATTTGTTTGATAACCAATTCTTGTAATTCCTAAAGTTTCAAGAAGTTCATGTGTTTTACTTAAATCTAATATAGATTTAGCACCACTACAGATTACAAAATTTGAATTCTCAGAAAGTGCATATAGATCTGCAGATACATCATTGGTATTTTCAGCATTTAGATGCACACCACCAATTCCTCCTGTTGCAAAAAATCTTATTTGAAATTTAGAAGCTATAGAAATTGTACTTGCTACTGTTGTAGCAGCATTTTCTTTATTAAATATTGATAAATTTATATTGTGGTTTGAAACTTTTTGTACATTTTTCTCTTTTGCTAATATTTGAATATCTTCTTCCGATAATCCTATTTTAATCTTACCTTTAATTATTCCTATTGTTGCAGCAATTGCACCGTTATCTTCAACAGCCTTTATAGACTCATTTGCGACTTTAATATTTTCTGGATAGGGTAATCCATGACTAATCAATGTACTTTCTAAAGCTACTATTGGTTTTTTTCTATTTATTGCTTCTTGAACTTTTTTACTTATATCAAATATTTCATGCATACTATTGTACAATTACTCTCTTAGAAAGATTTTTAATTTTTAAAAAATCACTCTTAGTTTTTAGACTTTTACCACTAGCATAATAAGACCCGCATGCTACAGAAGTTTTCAAAATATAATTCATTTTTTCATTTATACTGAACAAATACAGCATCATAGCTGCTAGTGCGTCTCCAGCTCCATTTTCGTTTACTACTTTGATTGATGGGGGTTTTATTTTTTTTATAAATTCATTACTTCCAAAGATTACATTATTTTTTGAATTAGTAGTAATTATTTTTATTTTTTTATTTTGTTTTAATATTTTTTTTACACCTAATATTATATTTGAAGAATTTGTAAGTTTAAGTAACTCTGCTTTATTTAAGAATATAAAATCAACTTTATTTATAATCCTTTTAATTTTAATAACTTTATGCACTGATGTTGCGCAAACTATAATTTTATTTTTTTTTGATAGTTTATTTATTGATTTTTCCAAATAGGTTTTAGAAAAATTTAGATCAAATATTATATTTTTATTCTTGATGTTTGGTATTTTTAAAGATTTATTATTTTCATATTCATCTGTGTTAGCTAATCCTAATAAAAATTTATTATTTTTATCTGATAAAGCTAAATAGTATCTATCTGTATAATTTTTATTCACTTGATGAACATAGATTTTTTTTGAGATTTTTTTTCTAATCTCTTCATTGATAGCTAAACTATAAAAGTTTACATCTACATAATTCGAAAGCAATTCTGCAATATTGTACGCCACTCCACCAATTCTGCTTTTTTGTGTAATTTGATTAGATCTAAAATTAATAATATTTTTTTTAAGATTTAATAAATAATCGTGATGAATTGCCCCAATACAAACAAAAATGTTTTTAGATTTCAGCATTATGAATTATACACCTTTTATGTCAGTTTTTGATGTTGATCCACCTATTATTGATAATAAACATTTAATTAAATGGTTAAAGATTAATTTTTCTTTCTTAAGAAATAAATTAATCAAAATTAAACAACTTGATAGTGAAAGGGATATAAATTTTATTATATACATAAATAATAAAAAAAAATATGTATTAAAAATTTCAAACCCATCAGAAAAAATAAATATATTAAAATACCAAGATAGATTAATTAATTATTTACGAAGTGATCTAAGTCTTAAATCTTTTATACCAAAAATACACCATACAAAGATTGTAAAATATTTAGATAAAAATAATAGAGAATGCTTTGTTAGGGTCTTATCTTATATTGAAGGGCGAATGTATGGAGATACAAAAAGTAACGATAAAATTGAAAATTCTTTAGGTAAGTTACTTGGAAAAGTATCAACTAAGCTGAAAGCATTTAACGATATAGATGCCCATAGAAATTTTATTTGGGATCCATCAAATATAAAATGGATTAAAAAAGACATTAATATTTTTACAGGTTCAAAAAAATTAATTTTATTAAAATGTTTTTCAGAATATGAAAAATTTGTAAAAAATAATTTAAATAAATTAAGATATTCAATAACTCATTCAGATCCAAATAATTATAATATTGTTATTAAAGAAAACAATGTTTGTGGTTTACTAGATTATGGAGATTCTATTTATTCTCCAACAATAAATGATTTAGCTATATGCCTTTCATATGCATTAATGAACAATGATAATATTTATCTTACACTTAAAAATATAATAACAGAGTACAATAAACAGTTTTCTATTAATGAGGATGAAATTAATTCATTAATATCACTATGTAAGTCAAGACTTATGATTACTGTTGTAATGGCAAAAAAACAAAGAATTAAATATCCATCAAATCAATATTTAAGCATTAGTGAGAAAGATGCATGGTCTTTATTAGAAAAATTAGACAAAATTCCTATCAATTTTTTAATATATATTGTTCGCGAAATATGCGGCTTTGATATTATTCACCACCATAAAGAAATTATAAATTATATAAATAAATTCAACTTTGGTAATATTTTTAAATTTAATTTACTTGATAAAAATAAATCTATCTTAAAATTAAGTTCTGATTCACCTTTATTAAAAGGTAACCCAGATAATAGTTCGCTTAAGAAAAGAGTTAATAAAATATTTAAAAAGGATAATTCTCGTATAGGTATAGGTTTATACAATGAAAAAAGAAAAATTTATAAGGGACCTAACTTTATTTCTGAATTAAATACGAATGAAAGACGTAATATTCACTTAGGAATTGATATTTTTATTGATCAGGGAACAGATTTATTTGCTCCAATAGATGGTAAAATTATAATTTTAAAAAATAATAATTTTAAATATGACTATGGCCCCACTCTAGTTTTAGAACATAGTTTTAAAAAATATAAATTTTATACTTTATACGGTCATTTATCTAAAATAATGTTTCAAAAACTAAAAATTGGAAAAAAAATTAAGAAAGGTAAATGGATTGGTAAAATTGGTAATTCTAATGAAAATGGAAAATGGTTACCGCATTTACATTTTCAAATTATTTTAGATTTATTAGAACATGATAAGAATTTTCCAGGAGTAGGTGAAGAATTTTTATTCAATATTTGGAATAAAGTTTCACCTGATCCAAATTTAATTCTACGAATTCCAAAATCTTTTTTTTCTAATAATAATAATAATTTTAAAGATACTTTAAAGAAAAGAAGAAAAAATATTTCTGATAATTTATCAATTTCTTACAAAATACCTCTTCATATGCTTGAAGCTAAAGATCAGTATTTTTTTGATAGATATGGCAGGAGATACTTGGATTGTGTAAATAATATTTCCCATGTTGGACATTCAAATTCCTATGTCCATGAAGCTATGACTCAGCAAAATTTAAAACTTAATACTAATACGAGATATCTATACGATACAATTAACGATTATAGTGAATTACTTTTAAGTAAGTTTCCAAAGAAATTAAATAAGATATTTTTCGTATGTACAGGATCTGAAGCTAATGATTTAGCTTATAGAATAGCCCAAACTTATACTAGTGCAAAAGATGTCTTTGTGATGGACAATGCTTATCATGGGCATACCAATGCCTTAATTGATCTAAGTCCATATAAATTTAATAGTAAGGGTGGTTTGGGTAAAAAAGATTATGTTAATGTATTAGACATGCCTGATCCCTTAAGAGGTAAGTGGAGATATCAAAATTCAAATTGGATTCAAAAATATATAGATGAAGCTAAAACGGTAATTAGAAATAAAATTAAAGAAACCAATATTTCATGTTTTTTTACTGAAAGTATACTTGGTTGCGGCGGTCAAGTAATTCTTCCAAAAAATTATTTAAAAGAAATATTTTCAGAAATTAGAAGAAACAATGCTTTATGTATTGTTGACGAGGTACAAACTGGTTTTGGACGCGTTGGAAGACATTTTTGGTCATTTGAAGAGCATGATGTCGTTCCTGATATAGTAACCTTGGGCAAACCTATGGGCAATGGTCACCCTATAGCTGCTGTTATAACTACAGAAAAAATTGCTTCAACTTTTAATAACGGGATGGAATATTTTAACTCATTCGGTGGTAATCCTGTTTCCTGTGCTATCGGTAAAGCAGTATTAGAGACTATTGATAATAATAAATTACAAAAAAATGCTTTGTTAGTTGGTAATTATTTTTTAAAAGAATTAAAAAAAATCCAACTTAAATATAAAAAATATATTAGTGAAGTTAGAGGTAGGGGGCTTTTTTTAGGAATAGATATTATTCAGAATAGTAATGTGTCTAAACCAAATAAAAAATTAGCTAAACTGCTTATTAATTATATGAGAAATCAAGGTATTTTATTGAGCACTGATGGACCTTATGACAATGTTATTAAAATAAAACCACCTCTTGTATTTACAAAATTAAATGTTGATCAGGTATGTAAAAACTTAGAAACTTTCTTTAAAAAATTATAAAATATATTCCATAACTAATCATTAGCAGACCAATAGTTAGATCAATCCAAAACCAAGTTTTATTTGAATAAATATATTTTGATAAAAACTTTGACATATATCCCAAAGAAAAGAAAAACAAAAAACTAGCTGAAATTGCTCCAACGCCAAATGAAAATTGATCATTAAAATTTGTTGATAATGATCCCAGTAAAATAATTGTATCTAGATAAACATGAGGATTTGCGTATGTAATAAGGAATAAGGTAATTAATATTTTTCCGTATTCGTTAATTATATTTAATTCTTTATTTATATCTTTAATTTGATTTAATTTTATAACTTTATTTAATCCATAAAATATAAGCCAAATTCCACCTAATACTTTTATCGTTCCTATGATACTTGGATTAATTTGAACAATATAATTAGATAGATATATTCCAATTACAATTAGTAAACTGTCAGATAGACTGCAAAATAAAGTAACTGTAAAAACATAGGATTTTTTAAGCCCTTGTTGAATTACAAATAAATTTTGCGGTCCTATGGCTATAATTAATGTTCCTCCAATTATTAATCCTTGGATAAAATCATAAATATACATATTGCCTTAAATTATAATTACACTATTTTAAAATCATGCACAAAATTATATTGTTTAGTTTGTTTATTTTATTATCAAAAAGTGTTTATGGAGAAATGATAAAACCAGACCCTTCAATTGGTCCTAAAGAAGTTATTTTAATTCAATTAAAAGCACTACAAAAAAATAATTCACCTTTTGACGATGCTGGTATTGAACAAACTTGGGAATTTGCACATCCAAATAATAGAATGTACACAGGTCCTCTAGACAATTTTATTAGGATGATTAAAAATCCATCCTACTCAATGATGATTGATCACTTAGAACACAATATAATTCCAGTTCAGGAACAAGAAAAAAGTTCATATTACTTTGTAGAGCTTACTGATAGTAATGGAAAAAAATTTGGTTTCGAATGGACAGTAGAAAAAGTAGAGCAAAACGGTGAGTTTAAAGATTGTTGGATGACCGTAGGTGTTTCTAGACCAATGCCTTTATCGCAAGCATCATAGTGTGCGGAAGATTTACAAGTACTGAAGATAAAGAAAAAATTATAAAACTTTTTCCTAACTCTGAAGTTTTAAATTACTCACATAAGTCTTACAATATATCACCGTCTAATATTGTTAATATTATTTATGAAAAGAATCATAAACTTTTAATAGATACTTTTATTTGGAGTTATAGTTTTTTTAGTAAACAAAATAATGTTACTCAATTTGTTATTAATGCAAGAATTGAAACGATTAATGATAAATATTTATTCAAAGAATCATTTACTAAAAGAAAATGTCTTATTATTGCAAATGGATACTATGAATGGAAAAATATAAATAATCAAAAACAACCATATTTAGTATCAATTCCTAGAAATGAATTATTGTTTTTTGGTGGAATTTGGAGGGAAGAAATAAGAGATAATAAAAAAATGAATGTTGTTTGTATCATTACTAAGGAAGCAAATGAAAACCTTTCCCATATACATAATAGAATGCCTCTTATTATGTCTCATAATGAGGGTCTTGATTTTCTTAATGATAATGAAAATGAATTCCTACATAAAAACAAAAGTATTATCGAGGATGATTTAGACTTTTATCCAGTATCAAAAATTGTAAATAATCCAAAAAATAATGATGAAAATTGCCTTAAGGAAATATCTTTATAATATTTAAATTTTTTTATCGCTTTTATAATATTAATCAAATATATAATTTTTTTTTAAATGAGCCATTTATTTTATAAACCTGCTAAATCTAGATTACACAGAAGTGAATTGGCAGTTCCTGGCTCTAATCCAAAGATGTTTGAAAAAGCATTAAAATCAAATGCCGATTATATTTTCTTAGACCTAGAAGATGCAGTATCTCCAAATGATAAAATTGATGCAAGAAGAAATGTTATTAATGCAATAAAAGAATATAACTGGAAAGAAGAAGGTAAAACAATCTCTATAAGAATTAACGGTTTGGATACACACTATATGTATCGTGATGTGATTGAAATTATAGAAGAGGTAGGTGATAGGGTTGATACATTATTAATTCCAAAAGTAGGCTCATCATCCGATGTATATATGGTTGATTGTATGCTTAATCAAATTGAGCAAAATAAAAAATTTGAAAATAGAATAGGTTTAGAATGTTTAATTGAAACAGCACTAGGAATGTCTAATATTCAATCAATTGCAACATCAAGTTCAAGACTAGAAGCATTACATTTTGGAGTTGCAGATTATGCCGCAAGTATGCGAGCAAGAACTGTTGTCATAGGAGGTTTAAATCCTGATTACCCTGGTGATCAATGGCATCATGGCTTATCAACTCTAGTAATGACCTGTAGATCATATGGCTTAAGAGCAATAGACGGACCTTTTGGTGATTTTAATGACAAAAAAGGATATCTAGATGCTGCAAAAAGAGCTGCAGCAATTGGTTTTGAGGGTAAATGGGCAATACATCCATCGCAAATAGATTTAGCTAATGAAGTTTTTTCTCCACCCAAAGAAGAAATAGATAAAGCAAAAAAAATATTATTAGAATTAGAAAAAGCAGCTGCTGAAGGAAAGGGTGCTGCTCAGCTTGATGGAAGAATGATCGACGCCGCATCTGCTAGAATGGCTGAAAATATTGTAAATATAAATAAATTAATTGAGAGCAAGTAATGGATATACACGAATATCAAGCAAAAAAAATATTGTCTGATTTTGGTGTTAAAATTCCGACTGGTGGTATTGTTTATAGTCCAGAAAATGCAGAAAACAAAGCAAGAGAAATTGGTGGTTCAAAATGGGTTGTAAAAGCGCAAGTTCACTCAGGTGCTAGAGGTAAAGCGGGAGGAATTATAATATGTAATTCTCCGTTAGAAGTTGCTGATGCTACTGATAAATTGTTAGGTAAAAAATTAATTACAAATCAAACTGGTCCAGAAGGTAAGATAATAAATAGAATTTATATTGAAGAAGCAACTGATATCAAACACGAATTATATTTAGGTTTAGTGTTTGATAGATCTTCAGAAAGTATAATGGTTGTAGCTTCAACAGAAGGTGGAATGAGTGTTGAAGAAATTTCAAAAGAAAAACCTGAAACAATTATACGATCAAAAATAGAAGTAGCAGTTGGTATTCAACAATTTCAAGCAAGAGAAATAGCTTTTGGTCTAGGAATTGAATCCAAATTGATCTCAAGAGCTGCAAATACAATTATAGGTTGTTATAAAGCTTTTAGTGAGCTTGATGCGACAATGGTTGAAGTTAACCCATTAGTTGTATCACACCAAGATGAAATATTAGCATTAGATTGTAAAATGAGCTTTGATAATAATGCAATGTTTAGAAGAGATGAAATTGCAGAACTTAGAGATAAGACACAAGAAAATTCAAATGAAGTTTATGCTTCTGATAGAGGAATGAATTATGTAAGCTTAGATGGGAATATTGGTAATATTATTAATGGTGCAGGCTTAGCAATGGCTTCAATGGATATGATAAAACTTGCTGGTGGCGAACCTGCTAATTTTTTAGATGTTGGTGGAGGTGCAACACCTGAAAAAATAGTTAAAGCTTTTAAATTAATCTCTATGGACACAAAAGTTAAGGTTATATTAGTTAATATCTTTGCAGGTATTAATAGATGCGATTGGGTTGCAGAAGGAATTGTTCAAGCTTTATCAAAAATTGAAATTAAACATCCGTTAGTTATACGTTTAGCTGGAACTAATGTCGAAAAGGGAAATGAAATTCTTAAAAAAAGCAATATTAATTACATTGAAGCATCAACTTTAGAAGATGCAGCAAATAAAGCAGTAAAGGCTCTTGGATAATCATGTCTATAATCATTCACAAAAATACAAAGATTTTAGTCCAAGGTTTCACTGGAAAAATTGGAAGTTTTCATGCTGAAGAAATGATTAAGTATGGTTCTAACGTTGTTGGTGGAGTAACACCTGGTAAGGGTGGTATGACTCATTTAAATCTTCCTGTTTTTAATACTGTTAAAGAAGCTGTAGATCAAACAGGAGCATCAACATCAATTTTATTTGTCCCACCAGCCTTTGCAGCAGACTCAGCAATGGAAGCTGCTGATGCAGGTATTAAAACATGTGTGGCTATTACGGACGGTATTCCTTCTCATGATATGGTTAAAATAAAAAGATATATGAGGAGATATCCAAAAGATAAAAAAATGGGATTAGTAGGTCCGAATTGTGCAGGAATAATTAGCCCTGGTAAATCTATGTTAGGTATTATGCCTGGTCATATTTACAAAGAAGGCAAAATAGGAATAGTTAGCAGATCTGGCACTTTGGGATATGAAGCTGCACAACAACTTAAAGATTTGGAAATTGGTGTTTCAACAAGTGTAGGTATAGGAGGCGATCCAATAAATGGAAGTTCTTTTAGAGATATAATTGAAAAGTTTGAAAATGATGATGAAACTATTGCAGTTTTAATGATAGGTGAAATAGGTGGACCACAAGAAGTTGAAGCTGGACAATTTGCTAAAGAAAATATGAGTAAACCAGTAATTGCGTATATAGCAGGACTAACTGCACCCAAAGGTCGTGTGATGGGGCATGCTGGAGCAATTGTTTCTGCTTATGGTGAAAGTGCAATAGAAAAAGTAGAGCTTCTTAAAGAGTGTGGAGTTACAATTTCCAAAAATCCTTCTGTAATGGGTGAGACTGTGAAAAAAGTATTAGTAGAAAATAATTTGAATTAATATAATTAAAAAATAATGAAATTTTTATATAAAAATGAATTCTGGATGTTAATATTTTCTCTAGGTGTTCTTTATTGGCTATTTAATCCGTCAGTCTTAACAACCTTAGTTATGATTGTGCCGCTACTATTAGCCGTTTCTTCTCGTAAATAAAATTAAGTTTTATTCTTACCTATGTATGAACGTTTATCGTATTTATAGTTAAAAAATGAAATTATATCTTATTAGACACGCAGAGTCAGAAGCTAATGCAGCATCAGATTTAGATAATCCAACTTATTATTATGATGCAAGAATTACTAAAAGAGGAGTTGAGCAAGCAATAAAATTAAATAATAGAATTAAAAATCTTAAATTTGATAATTATTTTTGCTCCCCCTTAACAAGAACATTAGAAACATTCTCTATTGTTTTTCCATCTAATAAACCTGTAATTGAACCATTAATAAGAGAACATTTGTACCACTCATGTGATGTAGGAAGACAACCAAAAAAATTAAAAAAAGAATTTAATAATTTTGATTTTAAAAATTTAAATGATTTTTGGTGGAATAATAACAAACCTATTAATGAAAAAAAAATTATACAAGAGTCCCACAATGATATTAAAATTAGATTAAGATCTTTTCTACTATCTATCAAAAACCTTAATTTACAAAAAATTGTATTAGTCAGTCATGGTACATTCTTAAGTCAAATAACTGAATATATGCTAGATAACTGTGAGGTATATGATTGTGAGTACAATGAGATATACGAAAAATTTTTTTAATTTAATTCTTGATAAATAAAAATCTAAAACATCTCATTTATTATTTTATTTAATTTTTGAGTTACTCTATCAATTATTTTTTTTCCTATCTGTGCATTGGATTTTCTAGGATCTCCAATAATTCCACTTTTACTTAATTCTTTAGTTACCCAAGCTTTTTTAATATTTTTCTCATAAGAAATGGTTTTAGATGATAAATAATCGGAGGATAATCTATGTTTAGAAATTTTAGATTGCCTAACTAGGTTTGGAAATAAATATAACATAATAGATGTTTCAAATTCTCCACCGTGATAACCAAAGTCTTTTTCTTTACTTGATATAATTCCTTTAAATTGATCAAATAAAAAATATGTGCCTTTTACTATGTTTATCTTAAATTCTGATTTCAATTCTTTAGCAATAATATCTATATGGCTAATTTGTCCACCATGACTATTTAAAAGTAATATATTTTTAAATTTCAATTTACATACATTTTCTAATATTGACAAAGAGTGCGATATAAATTCCAATGAATCAATACTTATTGTTCCATCAAAATCTGTATGTTCAGAAGCTGAACCAAAATATATTTCAGGCATAATTAAATATTTATTTGAATTATATTTTTTATTGAATTCTAATAATATTCCTTCAAGAATTTTTTTATCAGTATTTAATGGAAGATGTGGACCGTGTTGCTCTATTGATGAAAATGGGAAAATTAAAACTGTTTTTCTATTTATTTTTTTAATTTCATTTGTTGTTAATTCTTCCCAAAAGTTTGTTAGCATTTTTTTATTATACATTTATAAGTAAATTATGAAATCTTATTCTTTATGGATTGATAAAAAAAAACAAGCTAAAATTTATCAAAAAAAACTTGTTTACAATAAAAATAACAAAACAGTTTTAGTTAAAACTATTTACTCAGGTATTAGCAAGGGAACTGAAAAATTAATTTCATCTAAAAGCGTAAGTGAGGATCAATTTGAATTAATGAAAGCCCCTTTTCAAGAGGGTTCTTTTAATTTACCTATAAAATATGGCTATATAAATGTTGGGAATATTATCGATGGTCCAAGGGAATATATAAATAAAAAAATATTTAGTCTTTATCCTCATCAGGATTTATATGAAATTTCTATTCAAAATTTAATTTTTTTACCTAAAGGAAATTTGAGAAAATTTGTTCTAACTGCAAATATGGAAACAGCTATTAATATCTTTTGGGACGCTCAATCTAAAAGTAATAACAAAATTCTAATTGTAGGGCTTGGCTCTGTAGGATTATTAACTGCATTTTTTTTTAAAATTAATGGATATAAAAATGTTTATGTTTATGATAATAATAAAAATAAAAGAAAAATTGCCAATTATTTAGGATTAAATTTTATTGATATAAGAAAGATTGAGAAAATTGATGTAGCAATAAATACTACAGCTAATTATAAAGTTTTAAATTCTCTAATGGAAAAATTATCTATCGAAGGAAAAATAGTAGAAGCTAGTTGGTATGGTAAAAATAAAGGAGAAGTTGCCTTAGGCGGGTATTTTCATTCTAAAAGATTAAAAATTATTAGTTCACAGGTATCTAAAATACCAAAATACATGAAAAATAAATATGATTTTGAGGGGAGATTAAAATTAGCAATTAAATCTTTAAAAAATTCAAAATTAGAAAAATTAATTACTAGTGAAAGTAATTTTTTTGATTTAGAAAAAGATTACTATAAAATCCTTAAAAATAAAGATACAATAATGCATCTAATTAAATATTAATTATGTATTCTATAAAAGTAAGAGAAAATATTCTAATAGCTCATTCATTACCTGGAGAAGTATTTGGACCAGCCCAAAATATGCATGGAGCTACATATTTAGTAGATGCAGAATTTTTCACTGATAAACTTAATAAATACAATATAATTATGGATTTAGGAATAGTGTCCACGACTTTAAAAGATATTCTTAAAATATATAATTATCAAAATTTAGATGAAATTGATGAATTTAAGGGTAAAATTACCTCAACAGAGTTTTTAGCAGAGGATATCTGCAATAAGATCTTAAATAGACTAAGAAATGAATTCTCTCAAGATTATAAATCTTTAAAAAAAATTAAAATAACCTTGCAAGAATCAAATGTTGCATGGGCATCATATGAAAAAGAGGTTATCTAAAAATAAATCTGATATTTATTTTGTTTATCCAGGAAACATTAATGCAAAAACTGGAGGATATATTTATGAAAAAAATATCCTAGAATATGCAAAGATAAGAGATATAAATATTAGACCAATTGCTCTAAGTGAAAATTATCCTTTTCCTACAAACAACGATATAAAATATTTTCTAAAAATTTTAGATAAAATTGATCCTGACTCTAAAATTATCATAGATGGATTAGTTTTAGAAGGAATGTATTCAATTTTTAAAAAATTACTTACTTATAATGTCATCGCGCTAATACATCATCCTTTATATCTTGAATTTAAAAGTCATAGGTCAAAAAAATTCTTACGATTAGAAAAAGAAAATTTCAAAAAAATAAATAAATTTATTGTGACCTCTAAAAATACAAAAAATTTATTAATAAATGATTTTAAGGTACTAAATAATAAAATTTCTGTAGTTGAACCTGGTATAGAAAGACTTGTAAAATATAATTTTAAAAATAATAGTAAAATTCATTTTTTAACATGTGGAAGTATAATAAATAGAAAAAATTATCTTTTTTTATTAAAAGTTTTAAAGCCTTTAGATAATTTTATTTTAGAAATTGTTGGTGATACTACAAGAGATATAAGTTATTACAAAAAACTCAAAAAATTTATTTCTAAAAATTCAATGAACAGAAAAATAATATTCCATGGTACTATTTCAGATACAAAATTAGCTAAATTATATTCTAAAACAGATTGTTACATTTCGGTAAGTAAATATGAAGGTTTTGGCATGTCTTTAGCAAATGCATTAATAATTAAAAAGCCAATTATAACCTTTTTCACTAATACTATCTTAAATACAATTGGAAAAAAGGGTGTTATTTATTTCAAAAAATTTGAAGTAAATGATCTTAGAAATATAATTATTAAAAATATATTAAATAAAAAAAATTTTAAAAAACTAAATATTGATATTCATAAAAATAAAAGATATCTTCTTACTCCTCTAGAGTCAGCTAAGAAATTTGTTAATTTAATTTAATATGCATGAATTTCAAAATAAATGGTTAAATCTTAGAGAAACTGTCGATAGGAATTCAAGAAATAAAAGAATACTATATTTAATTAATAAATTTTTTAAAAATAAAAAAAATATTAGAATAGTTGACTTAGGTTCAGGTGCTGGATCTAATTATAGATTTCTTAAATCGAGATTATTAAATAATCAATATTGGTCTTTTGTAGATATATCACATCAATCAACAAATTATTTTAAAAAAAATATAAAATTATCATCTAAAATAAAAAAAACTAATTTTAAAATTGTTGATGTAATTAATAATCTAGAAAAAATAAATCTTAATGATTATAATTTAGTTACAGGATCTGCTTTTTTAGATATTCTTCCAAAAACATGGTTTAAAAATTTTCATAAATTAAATGTTGATACAGAAATTGTCTACTTTGCCTTAAATTATAACGGTAATTTTAAATTTTTTCCAAAACACAAGGATGATAAAAAAATTCTTAATATTTTTAATAAAGATCAAAAATCTGACAAAGGAATAGGGGAAGTGGCCGTTGGACCAGATTGTACTGAATTAATAAATAAAGTATTTAAAAGGACTCACAAAACATATGTTTTAGACTCTACATGGGATGTTAGTAAAAATTATAAATTTCAAATTTATTTCTTAAATTTTTGTAGAGAAATTATTCAAAAAAATAAACTTAACTTTGATGATTGGTTAAAATTTCGTTTAAAATGTATTAAAGAAAAAAATTCTAGATTTATTTTAAATAATACAGATTTTTTAGCTATTAAGAAATAAATTAACAATAATTTCATTTTCTAATTCATTAAAATTATGTTTTGGTCTGATAGCTTTATTGAGATTTGAAATTTCTTTTAAATTTAATGAATTAATTCCGGAACCTATTAATATTGGGGCAATCATAAATTGAAGAATATCAATATATTTATTATTTATTAATTCTGAAATAGTTTTTGATCCTCCCTCTACTAAAATATTTTTATATTTAAGTTTTTTTATTTGCGTAATTAAGTTTTTAGTAAAATTTTTTTCTTTTAACCTAATTATTATTGAATTATTTAATCTAATATTTTTATTACTTTTTGTAAAAATTATATTTTCATTACCGTCATTAAATATTTTATATTTGTTATTTAGTGAAAGACTGCCATCAATAATAATTCTTTTTGGATTTGTGCCCTTTATTTTTCTTGTTGTTAATAGGGGATCATCTTTTTTTATGGTATTTGAGCCTACAATAATTGCATCACTGATACTTCGTAAACAATGTAGGTAAATAATACTCTTGGGATTATTTATGTAATGTGAATTACCATTATTTAATGCAATTCTACCATCAATACTTTGTCCTATCTGAGCTATAACTAATTTTTTGTTTTTTTTTAATATCGGGAAAAGGATATTTAAGATTGATTGATAAAATTTACTAATATTAATTTTAGATTCCAGATTATTATTTTTTATGTAAAAATTACTTTTTCTTTTTGATGATAAAGAAATACTATTTTTTTTAACCAATAAATATAAATCACTATTCTTTTTAGAATTTTTTATAAAATCTAGTAAAATTCCTATATTTTTTGATGTAATCATTTGTTTTTATTTCAATTATATCTATATAAAGTTTTCATGAGTTTCAAATCTAATACAGGCACTATAATAGATAGGGCAATTAACGAACTCAGGACCGGAAGACCCTTAATAATTCAGAATAACAAGGAATTTTGGATGTTCTTTAATATAGAGCATTCCCAAAGTAAAATTTTTAATCAATTCAATAAGCACTTAATTGATGAAAAATATCTACTTATTACTAAACAAAAAGCTCAATCAATTTTTAATAAGAATATTAAAAGTAATATTTATTTTGAAATAAATCCCAAAACTGATGTAAATCAAATAATAAATTTATTTGTCAACCCTCTTAGCAATAATAAAGTAATTAAATTTACCAATATTAAAAAATTCAAATCTAAAAATTTTCATAATGTTTGTATTGATCTTTCCAAAAATGCTAAAATGATACCGTCGTTAGTTTTTAAAAAAATTAATAAAAAATATTACAAAAATATAAACGAATTTGGATATAAGAATGGAATTTTAATATTTGACTACAAAGATTTATTGAAACAAAATGAATTAATTTGTGAAAGTATTAAATTAGTTTCCAGTGCAAAAGTTCCATTACCAAAAAACGAAAATTCTAATTTTAAAATATTCAAATCATATATTGGATCTGATAAACATGTAGCGATAATTGTTAATCCAAAAAAAATAAATAAAAAATCTGTTAATTTAAGAATACATTCAGCTTGTTTTACAGGTGATATTTTTCATTCTTTAAAATGTGATTGTGGTGAGCAATTAAATCAATCAATCAATTACATGGTTAGAAATAATGGTGGAGTTATATTATATTTAGAACAAGAGGGTAGGGGAATAGGATTAGCTAATAAAATGAGAGCTTATTCTCTTCAAGCAAGGGGTATGGATACAATAGACGCCGATCATAATATTGGTTTTTTAGATGATGAAAGAGATTTTAATATTGCAGCTAGAATACTGAAATTATTAAAAATAAATAAAGTTAATCTCATTACAAATAATAAAAATAAAATTAATTCTATTAAGAAAGCTGGAATTAAAGTCGAAAATCAAATAAATACAAAGCCAACATTGAATAAATTCAATAAAAATTATTTTAAAACAAGAGTTAAAAAAGCTGGGTACGGTCTTAAACTAGTAGTATAATTATGAAAAAAATTCCTAAGATAAAACTTCAATTAACAAACGATAATGAGTTTGATTCCTCTAAATTAAAGAATAAAACAGTTTTATTCTTTTACCCTAAGGCGTTAACTGGTGGATGCTCAGTAGAAGTTGCAGATTTTCAGAAATACTTAACAAAATTTAATAAAATTGGCTTTGATGTAATAGGAGCTTCTAAAGATCCTGTTGATCGTAATAAAAAATTTTCAGATAAGTATAAATTGAAATACCCACTTGGTTCAGATGAAGGAAAAAATTGTGATAAACTTGGTATTTGGATAGAAAAATCTATGTATGGTAGAAAATATTTTGGGATAGATAGATCTACATTTGTAATCGATAAATATGGAAAAATTCTAAATTCTTGGAATAAAGTGAAAGTTAAAGGTCATGTTGAAGAAGTTTATAATTTTTGTAAAGATCAGTAAATTTTTATTTAATTTTACCTATTTCTTTTTCTCTTTTAATTACAAATAAACCACTTAACGTAATAATTATTGCACCAATAATCATATTATAAGTTGGAGTTTCACCTAGTATTAAATACCCAAAAATCATACCAAATATAATTACACTGTATCTTGCAGAGGCGGTTAATGAGAGTGGTGCATAAAAAACTGTTAATACTGAAAATAAATATCCGAATAAAACAAATATACTAGAAACAAGAATATAATTTACATCTTCACCGCTTACTTGATAACCAAAAATAATTGAACCCAACCCTGCAAACCCAGTAATCAACAATGCTGTCACAAATGTAATTTCAACACTATTTGATTTAGTAGCTAAACTTTTTGTAGCAATATCTCTAATAGTTAAAAAAATAGCAGCTAAAATTGGTAACACTAAAAGATAATTAAATTGAAAATTTTGTGGATTTACAACTACTAGCACACCTAAAAAACCAATAATAACTGCACACCATCTTCTTATTCCAACTTTCTCTCCTAAAAAAAGAAAAGCAAATATTGTGACAAAGAAAGGATTAGTCATTAAAAGTGTATAAACCTCAGATATTGGAAGTAATATTAAACCAACTAAAAAAAATAATGCTGTTAAAACTTCATACAAACCTCTTATATGAAAACTTTTGATTGATAGTATTTTAATTAAATTTTTTTTTTCGAAAAAAACTAAATATAAACCTAATAAACTTGATGTAACTAAACCTCTTAAAAAAATTACAGAATATAATGAATTGTCATCACCTATATTTTTTACAACAAGTTTGACATAACTATCATTTATAGAGAATGATAATTGGCCAGCCATCATAAAAAGTACACCTATCGTCCCAACTGAAAATAAAATCTTGCTTTTCATAATAAAAAAAAATATTTAACTGATATGTTACAAAGAAATACTTCCAGCCATTTATATGGATTTACTGACTTGAAGTCATTAAATGAAAGAGGGCCTTTAGTTATTTCTTATGGAAAAGGAATACATGTTTACGATACTAAAGGTAATAAATATCTAGATGGGAATTCTGGTCTATGGAATCAGTGTGCTGGTTTTGACCATCCTGGACTAATTGAAGTTGCAAAAAAACAGTATGAAAAATTTGCTGGTTATCATTCTTTATTTGGAAGATTGTCTGAAGAAACGTTGCAGCTATCTGAAAAAATTATTGAAGTATCACCTTTTGATCAAGGTCGTGTATTCTTTTGTAATTCAGGATCTGAAGCAAATGACACCATGGTCAAAATGTTATGGATGTTAAATGCAAGAATTGGAAAGCCAAATAGACGAAAAATTATAACAAGAATTAATGGATATCATGGCGTTACTTTAGGAGCTTCTTCAATGACAGCCAAACCATATAATAAAGAGTTTGGTTTACCATCTGAAGAATTTATTCATATTGAATGTCCTCATTATTGGAAATATGGATTAGAGAATGAAACGGAAGAAGAATTTTCTCTTAGGATGGCCAAAAATTTAGAAGAAAAAATCATCAAAGAAGATCCAGAAACTATTGCAGGTTTTGTTGCAGAACCTGTTCAAGGTGCAGGAGGTTGTATACCTCCTTCAAAATCGTATTTTGATTTAGTTCAGCCTATATTAAAAAAATATAATATTCCTTTTATCGCAGATGAAGTAATTTGTGGATTTGGTAGAACTGGAAATTTATGGGGCTGCGATACATACAATATCAAACCAGATATAATTATCTCATCTAAATGTTTAACCGCTGGATACTTTCCTATGGGAGCAGTTATAGTTAATAAAGAATTTTCAGATAAATTTGTTGAAGTATCAGAAGAAGCAGAAGAATTTCCACATGGTTTTACAGCTGGCGGTCATCCTGTTGGATGTGCGATTGCTTTGAAAGCAATAGATGTAATTATGAATGAGGGTTTATTAGACAATGTAAAGTTGATGGAACCTTATTTTTTTGAAAGATTAAATGAATTTAATGATTATGCACACATTGGAGAAACTAGAGGTATAGGTCTTATGGCTGCATTAGAGATGGTAAAAAATAAAGATACAAAAGAGCCATTCGAAGGTTATCTTAACATGGGAGATAAAGTTGCTAATTTATCAATTGATAATGGATTAATTTGTAGACCTTTAGGTCCTGCTATTGTTTTGTGTCCTCAATTTATAATTACAAAAAATCAAATTGATGAAATCTTTGATTCTCTTCATAAAACTATAAAGCAAGTATTTAATTAAGTATCGTATTTAACTATAAAACCAGAATACTTAACATTACTTATAATGCTACTAGGAATAACTCCTTCAACTAATGCAAGTGAGGGACCATCTTTCGCTTTCTCTGTAATAGATAGAATACTTTGCATATCTCCCTGAATAATAGCTTCTACTTCATCTTTACTTTCTTTGTTTTGTACATATCCATTTAATCCTAAAGAAATTGCTAAATCACTAAACCAGTGCCTAAATCCAACACCTTGCACTTTTCCTTTTATTATTAGACGATAAGTTTTTATTTCATTTGTATTCATCTCTCTATCAATATAAGTACTTTTTATATTCACACAATCCCTAAATAGTAATTAATGTTTAATAAAAAAATTTTGTATTGTTCTTTGTCATTAATTTTGGGTGGAAGTTTATTTGTAATACATGATGCAATAATAAATCATTTAACAGAAATTGAGTTTAAGTTTTATCATCATGTATTTTTTGGAAGTCCTTGGTTAATTTTAATATTTATATATTTATACTTTACTAGAAATATTAAAACTTATTTAGAGTCATCAAATTATTCAATTTTAATATTAAGAGGTTTTTTATTTTTACCTTTACCTTATATGCTTTTTATAAGTTTACAAAATATTACATTACCAGAATGGACAACTCTTAATATGATCTCACCTATTTTAGGATCAATTCTAGCAATATTATTTTTAGGAGAAAAAATAAATTATTTTACAACCACTGCTGTTTTTTTAGGATTTATTGGTGTTATATTTATTATACAGCCAGGTTTTCAATATTTTAGTTTTTATTATTTATTTCCCATTTATGGTGCATTTACTCTAGCATTGCAGAGTTTTTTAGCGAATAAATATTCAAATATTACAACAACTTTAGGTTTTTTTATATATGGATTAGTACCTATAAATTTGGTTTCTGTAGTTTTATTTATATTTGATCCACTAATTAATTATCAATTATTTTTTATTTCATTATTTGCTGGTTTAATTGTTTTAATAGGTGTTTATCTTGTAACCTATGCGTTTCAAAATTCTAAAAATCATTTTTCATCAATTTTTGCCTTATTTTATTTACAAATATTATGGTCATTATTAATTGGTATTATATTTTTTAATGAATATCTTAATTTTATTGCATTAATAGGAGCGTTATTAATTGTATTAAGTGGAATTCTGTCCCTTCAAGCTCAAAAAAAACAACTTAAGGATTTATAATTATTATTAAAATTAATTTATGAAAAAAAGTATAATTTATTCTTCAATCCTTTTGTTTTTTGCCGGAATATTTTTTGTAACAAATGACGCTATAATAAATTATCTATCTCAAAAAGATGTAAAATTTTATCATTTCATTTTTTATGGAATACCCATTTTTCTATGTTTTCCATTTTATTTTTTAATTAATGGAACTTTAAAAAAACATATAAAATGTACTAATTATTTTCCACCTATTTTTAGAGGTTTTTTAAACATTCCTCTGCCATTTATAGCTTTTATAACACTTGAACAAATTAAACTTCCTGAATTCACAACTTTAAATATGACTGCACCTTTAATGGGCACAATATTTGCAATATTTTTCTTAAATGAAAAATTAAATGTTTTAGCCTATATTTCTCTTTTAATTGGTTTTTTGGGTGTTTTGTTTGTAATTCAACCAGGATTTGAAAGTTTTAATATTTATTATTTAATTGTCCTCATTGGAGTATTGTTAATTACCGTTACAACTTTTATTGTAAATAAATACAGTTATGTGACAACAAATATTGGTTATTTCTTGTATGGTGGTTTTTTTGTTCACTTTGTTTCAATACCTTTATTTTTAATGAATCCATTAAAAGTATCTCTTATTGATTTTTTCTTAATTATAACTGCTGCATTATTTATTAATTCAGCTATGTTTTTTGCAACAACTGCATTTAAAATTGCTCAAAAACATTATGCTTCTGTATTCAGTTTGGTCTACCTCCAGGTATTGTGGTCATCATTAGTTGGAATATTTATCTTTAATGAATATATGAATTTATATGCTTATATCGGAGCATTATTTATTGTTTTAAGTGGAATTGTTTCATTACCTTCACAAATTAAACAATTAAAGGATGCACATTAATGAATAAATTTTTTTTAATTTTATTTATTTGTATTTTTAGTTTCAAATCTTTTTCTAATGAAGTTAAAATATTAAGTGAGTCTATCGGTAGTGGCTTAGAAGTTAAAAATCATTCTAAATTATCTGTTCATTACATTGGCAAGCTAGAAGATAATACTGTTTTTGATAGTTCTTATGATAGAGGGCAATTTTTTAATTTTCAAATAGGTGTAAGGAAAGTTATCTTAGGTTGGGAAACTGGTTTACTTGGAATGAAAGAGGGTGGTAAACGAACAATCTTTATCCCATATCAGTTAGCTTATGGTGAAACTGGTGCAGGCAGTTTGATTCCACCAAAATCAAATCTTATTTTTGATATTGAAGTAATAAAGGTAATTCCACCTGGGTATAAAGAAATAGATGGTTATCAGTTAAAATTAGCAATGACTGATGACTTTAAAATTATAGATATTAGGAATGATGATCAAATAAATAATACCAATAAAATACCTGGTGCTATTCATATTACAGCATTTGATAAAAATGGAAATTTTTTCCCTGATTTTTTTGAAAAGTATAAAGAAAATGTACAAATAGGAGATAAAGTTATTTTTATAAGCCAAAAAGGGGATATATCTTCAATTTTAGCTAATGGATTTGTCGAACAACTAAATCAATCAAATATTTATCACTTAAAGGATGGTATATTAGGTTTAGAAAAAATAAATTTTGATTTTGAGTAAATTAAAAATCTATTTTTTTATTATTTTCAGCTGCATGATTAATAATAAATTGCCATGCTGATCTGCCTGTCCTATTACCTCTTTGCAAACTCCATTTAATTGACTCCTTTTCAGTATTTTCATTAAAGGGAAGATTAAACTTTTCACAATATTTAAAAATTATTCTAACAAATTCATTTTGAGAAATATTATGAAAACCAATCCATAAACCAAAACGATCACTTAAACTTATTTTTTCTTCAACACTTTCATCAGTATGAATTGCAGAGGATCTTTCATTTTCTATCATATCCCTTGGCATTAAATGTCTTCTATTAGAAGTTACATAAAGAACAATATTTTTAGGTTGATTTTGTATACTGCCATCTAAAGTAGATTTAATTATTTTGTAATCACTATCTATCTTTTCAAATGATAAATCATCAATAAAAATTATAAAATTATAATTCTTTAAATTTGCATACTTTTCATAAAAAATATTATTTTTATTTAATTGTATTAATTTTAAATTTTTATTTTTTCTATTTATTTCATAAAAAACTGATTTAATTAATGAACTTTTACCATTACCCCTTGATCCCCATAATAAGGCATTATTTGTAAAATTTCCTTCAGCAAAATTTTTTGTATTATCGTAAATAGTTTTCTTTTGTCTTTCTATTCCAATTAAAAGATCAAGATCTAAATAACTAAAATTAGAGATTATTTTAAGGTTTTTTATTTTGCTATCCCAAATAAATGCTTTTCCTCTTGAGAGTGTAAGATTTAATAAAAAATTGCTTAAAAACATCATAAATACTTTATTTGATTTTTCTTATTACACAGTATAATAAATCTCTCAAATTAAATCATCATAGGTACTATTATGGAAGCATTTGGAACATTTTTACCCCTTATATTAATATTTGTAGTTTTTTATTTTTTATTAATTAGACCACAACAAAGAAAAGTTAAACAGCACAAAGAAATGCTATCCAATCTCAAAAGAGGTGATAAAATAGTAACTTCAGGCGGAATTATCGGAACTATAAATAAAGTAGCTGATAATAGAGAATTAACCTTAGAAGTTGCTGAAAATGTTGAAATAAAAATTGCATCCGGAATGGTTGCAGATTTATATGCAATGCCAGAAGTTCAAAAAAAAGAACCACCAAAAGAAGAGAATAAAAGTAAATCTGGCTTCTCTTTATTTTCTAGAAAAAAATAAATTTTTTTATTAATGAAAAATTATCCCATCTGGAAATCATTTACAGTAGTATCATTAGTCTTATTAGGTATAATTTTTGCAATTCCTTCAATTATTTATGATGAAAGTTCAGAAAATTGGTTTTTAAAGAATAAGATTAATTTAGGTTTAGACTTACAAGGTGGATCATATTTATTATTAGAAGTTCAACTAGATGTTTTATATAAAGAAGAATTAGATAATTTTGTTGATAGTGTTCGTTTGATTTCTAGAGATCAAGCTGTAAAAATTGAAAAAATTGATATTCTAGAAAATGAAGTTGTTGTTTTTTTTGGTAATAAAGAGAAGATAAAAGATATTAGAGATAGTTTTTTTCAAATGTACAGAGGAGTTACTTTACAAATTAATAACAATAAAATCAGTATAAAGTTAAATGATGAATATAGAAAAATTATTCAAGACTCAGCAATTAAACAATCACTTGAAATTGTTAGAAAAAGAATTGATGAATCTGGAACCAAAGAACCTTTAATCCAAAGATCAGGTAAAAAGAGAATACTTTTACAATTACCAGGAGTAAAAGACCCTGAAAGAATAAAAGATTTATTAGGTAAAACAGCCAAACTAACTTTTCACATCGTTGATAATGAGAATACATCTGCTCTTCAAAACAATCTAGCTCCTTTTGGAAAAATTATTGTTCCAGACATGTACGATGAAAATACAAAATATTTATTAGATAAAAGAGCAGTAGTAGGTGGAGAAAATTTAGTTGATGCCAAAGGTTCATTTGATCAAACAGAGGGTCATGCAGTGTCATTCCGTTTTGATACAGAAGGTGCTCAAAAATTTGGTAAAGTTACAACAAACAATATTGGTAAAAATCTCGCTGTTGTTTTGGATGGTGTTGTCATTACGGCTCCAAGAATTAGCAGTGCTATTACAGGAGGCTCAGGGATTATAACTGGAAATTTTAATGCCCAGGAAGCATCTGATTTAGCTGTTTTATTAAGAGCTGGTGCCTTGCCAGCGCCTTTAGAAATAGTTGAAGAAAGATCAGTAGGGGCTGGTTTAGGAGCAGACTCTATAGCTGCTGGTCAAATAGCTGCTGTTATTGGTATGGTTTTAGTATGTATATTTATGATACTAATATATGGAACTTTTGGCGCTCTAGCTAATGTTTCGTTAATAGTAAATTTGTTTATAATAATTTCATTATTAGGAACAATTGGTGCAACATTGACATTGCCTGGTATAGCTGGAATAGTATTAACAATTGGAATGGCAGTGGACGCCAATGTTCTAATTTTTGAAAGAATTAAAGAAGAGAGTTTAAAACAAACAAAAGTTTTTCAGATTGTAAAAAATGGCTTCGATAGAGCTATGTCAACTATACTTGATGCCAATATTACTACTTTAATTGCTGCTGTTTTATTATTTGCATTTGGTTCTGGTCCAATTAGAGGTTTTTCAATTACACTGTCTCTGGGTGTGATAGCATCTATGTTTACCGCTTTAATGCTTACAAATTTTTTAGTGTATATGTACTTATCATTTGCAAATAAAAAGGAATTAAAATTATAATGTTTGGTTTAAATAAAATTATTCCCGTTGAGCCTAATATTAATTTTTTAGGTTTAAGAAGAAATTTTTTAATTTTTTCTATTTTAGCCATATTAATCTCAATAGGCTTATTAAGTATAAAGGGTTTAAATCTTGGAATTGATTTTAAAGGAGGTACTTTAATTGAAGTCAGTACAAAAAATACTTCAATTGGTGAGCTAAGAGAAATTTTATCTTCTTCTTATAGTGATGTATCTTTACAGGAATTTGGTAATGAGAATATTATTTTAATAAGACTTCAAAATAAAAGTAATCAAGAAAGTATTGAAACAGTTAATTCTGTCAAAAATTTAATTCAAGACAAGGTTGTTGAGTTTAGAAGGTCTGAATTTGTTGGTCCTACAATTAGTTCTGAACTTCTGTTTAGAGGATTTCAAGCTGTTTCTTTTGCACTAATTGCTATTTTAATTTACATTTGGCTGCGTTTTGAATGGCAATTTGGTTTCGGCGCAGTTGTTGCATTAACTCATGATGTATTGTTTACTCTTGGATTGCTATCTATTCTTAATGTAGAATTTTCTCTTGCAACAATAGCAGCAATACTTACAATTGCTGGATATTCTATTAACGATACAGTAGTAATATTTGATAGAGTTCGTGAAAATTTAAGAAAATATAAAAAACTCGAATTAGTAGATTTATTTAACTTATCAGTTAATAACACTTTATCGAGAACTATAATGACAAGTTTAACAACGCTTCTTGCATTAGTTTCTTTATTTATATTTGGAGGAGAGGTTATTAGACCTTTCGCTTTAACAATGATTATAGGTGTAATAATTGGTACTTATTCATCTGTTTTTATTGCGGTCCCAACTTTATTAATTTTTAAGTTCAGACCGCAAGATGAAGATGATTAAGAGTTATTTAAGTTTTCTGTAACTTTTTCCCAATTAACTAAATTATCGATAAAAGCTTTTAAATAATCAGGTCTTCTATTTCTATAATCAACATAATATGAGTGTTCCCAAACATCACATCCAAGTAGAGGAGTTTGACCATGTACGATTGGGTTTTCTCCATTTGGTGTTTTAGTAATTTCTAATTTTCCATTATTTAGAACTAACCAACACCAACCTGATCCAAATTGACCAATGCCTGCATTTATAAAATCTTCTTTCATTTTTTCAACTGAACCAATATCTGAAACTATCTTATTTTCGAGCTCAGAGGGAATTTTTCCATCTGGATTATTTTTCATTACTTCCCAAAAATGAACATGATTTATATGTTGTGCCACATTATTAAATACAGGAGCATTTTTTTGATAAGAGTTGATAACTATATCATTAACGTTATCGTCTGCTATATTTTGTTCTTTAATAAACTTATTTCCATTAGTAATGTAAGCCATGTGATGCTTATCATGATGCAACTCTAAAGTTTCAGCCGACATATACGGCATTAGAGCATCTTTACTGTAGGGTAGATCTGGTAACTCTAGATTTATCATTTTATTTCCTTTGATTTACAAAATTTTCTTTAAAAATTCACCTGTAAAGCTTTTTTTATTATTTGCAATATCTTCGGGGGTACCAGTTCCAACAATTTGACCACCATTTACACCTCCTAGAGGACCCAGATCAATTATATGATCTGCTGTTTTAATAACATCAAGATTATGCTCAATAACGATTACAGTATTACCTTCATCGACAAGAGTATGAAGAATTTTAAGTAATTTTTTTACATCATCAAAATGAAGACCGGTAGTTGGTTCATCAAGAATATATAGTGTTTTTCCTGTTGATCTTTTTGATAATTCTTTTGATAATTTTATTCTTTGCGCTTCACCACCTGATAAAGTAGTAGCTGATTGACCAATTTTTATATAATCTAATCCTACATCCATTAAAGTTTGTAATTTTTGTTTTATTGCAGGAATTTTATCAAAAAATTTATAACCTTCTTCAACAGTCATTTCTAAAACATCAGAAATAGATTTATCCTTATATTTTACTTCTAAAGTCTCCCTATTGTACCTTTTACCTTTACAGATATCGCACTCAACATAAACGTCAGCTAAAAAATGCATTTCTATTTTTTTCACCCCATCACCTTCACATGATTCACATCTACCGCCTTTAACATTAAATGAAAAACGACCTGGTTTATAGCCTCTAGCACTTGATTCATTTAAATTCGCAAACCAATCTCTTATCGGAGTAAAACATCCTGTATATGTTGCTGGGTTTGATCTTGGTGTTCTTCCAATAGGTGATTGATCAATATCAATTACTTTATCAATATGATTAATACCTTTAAAATTAAAACGACTTTCATCTTTATTTAAAGATTTATTGAAATACTCATCTAACCTTTGATACAATGTATCAATAATTAATGAAGATTTACCACTTCCAGATACACCTGTAACAGTAATAAAATTTCCTAAAGGTAAAGTTATATTAAGATTATCTAAGTTGTTTGTTTTTATTTTATTAAGCTTAAAAACTTTATTTTTATTAAATTTTCTTCTATTTTTTGGAACTTCTATTTCTAAGGATTTATTCAAATATTTTGCTGTCAAACTTTTATTATTTTTAAGTATTTTTTTAAGTCCTCCCTCTGCAATTATGTGCCCTCCATTAACTCCTGCTTTAACACCAATGTCAATTATATGATCAGATTGTCTTATTGCATCCTCATCATGTTCAACAACAATTACAGTATTTCCTAAATCTCTTAATCTAAATAAAGTTTCAATTAGTTGCTGATTATCTTTTTGATGTAATCCAATAGATGGTTCATCCAAAACATATAAGACTCCTGTTAAACCTGAGCCAATTTGACTTGCCAATCTAATTCTTTGACTTTCACCTCCAGACAAAGTTTTACTAGCTCTTGCTAATGATAAATAATCTAAACCAACTCTATTTAAAAAAACTAATCTATCTTTTATTTCTTTAATAACTCCTTCAGCAATTTTTTTATTATTTTTATCAAGTTTACTTTCAAGTGATGAAAACCAGTTTAAACATTCGCTAATTGATTTTTTAGTGATATTTCCAATATGATTTTCATCAATTCTTACGGCTAAAGCTTTATCGTTAAGCCGGAAACCATTGCAAACTTCACAGTCTCTTTCAGATAAATATTTTTCTAATTCATACTGAAGCCACCATCTCTCAGTTTCCTCATATTTTCTATCAATAAAGTTAATTATTCCCTCAAAATCATATAAAAAATTTAGTTCACTATTCTCATCTCCATAAAGAATTATATTTTTTACTTTTTTTGGAATTTCACTCCATGGAACATTTTTCTTAACTTTGAATTGTTTTAAAATTCTATCTATTGTTTCAACAAAATATTTTTTTTGATAACCAAATACTTTTGTTTCCCATGGTTTAATAGCTCCATCAGTAATTGATCTAGTCTCATCTGGCACAATCTTGTTTTCGTCAAAATATTTTTCAACTCCTAACCCATCACACTCAGAACATGCACCCTGTGGTGCATTAAAACTAAATAATCTAGGTTCAATCTCTTCAATACTAAATCCAGACACAGGACATGCAAATTTTGATGAAAATATCGATATTTTATTCGTATCTAGATTTTCTAAATATAACAAACCATCTGATAAAGTTAACGCAACTTCTATACTTTCACTCAGTCTTTGTTGGATATTTTTTTTTACAACAAGTCGATCAATTACAACATCAATATTATGTTTAAAATTCTTTTTAAGTGAAGGCACTTCTTCAATATCATAGACAACATTATCTACTTTAAGTCGTTGATAACCTCTTTTTTTTAAATCTTCGATTTCTTTTCGATATTCACCTTTTCGATCTCTAACTATTGGGGATAAAATATAAATTCTTTTATCAATATTATTTTTAATTATAAGATCAGTCATTTCACTAACAGATTGCGATTTAATTGGTTTACCTGTTGCTGGAGAGTAGGGAACGCCAACTCTAGCATATAGCACTCTTAGGTAATCATAGATTTCTGTGACTGTACCTACGGTACTTCTTGGATTTTTTTGTGTAGTTTTTTGTTCTATAGAAATAGCTGGAGATAGACCATCAATACTATCTACATCAGGCTTATTCATCATTTGAAGAAATTGTCTTGCATATGCTGATAGACTCTCAACATATTTTCTTTGTCCTTCAGAATAAATTGTATCAAATGCTAAAGTTGATTTTCCTGAGCCACTTACACCTGTAATTACAACAAGTTTATTTTTTGGTATTTCTAAGTTGATATTTTTAAGATTGTGCTCTCTTGCACCTTTTATAACAATTTTATCTAAATTCATGAATATTAGTGTTATCTAATAACTTTAATATGTTATATGGATATATATAGAATTCTTATGGTTGGTAGTGTTAATAAAACAATTTTATTAGGAAACTTAGGAAGAGATCCTGAAATTAGGTCTATGCAGTCTGGAGCTAAAATGGCTTCATTTTCAATTGCAACTTCAAAAAGATGGAAAGATAGAAATACTCAAGAACAAAAAGAAAAAACATCTTGGCATAACATTGTTGTTTTTGGAGACGGCTTAGTTGATATAGTAGAAAAATACGTGAAAAAAGGATCTAAAATTTACGTTGAAGGAGAGCTTCAAACAAGGAAATGGCAAGATAAAGATGGAAATGATAGATACACCACAGAGGTCATTTTACAGGGATATAATTGTAATTTAACCCTCTTAGACAGTAGAAATAGTAATTCTCAGGTATCTGATAATTCTCAAGAAATGGATCAATCTAAGCCTATTGAGGAAAATTCTTTTGGAAATCAATCAGGTGATTCTGAAGATTTAGATGAAGATATCCCTTTTTAAATATTTTTTGTTAGATATTATTATTTAATTACTGAAAAATATAGTTTTTTTAATATAACTTAACCATTTATTTATATTGGTTTAAATTGTGCTTTTTGATATAAAAAACTCTTATTTTTTCTTAGAAAACTTGGATTTTTTTAGTGCCTGACGATATAGATACATCAAATAACGACAATCAAAAACCTACTAATATACCTTCAGTAAGTTTAGAGCAAGAAATGCAAAAATCCTACCTGGATTATGCAATGTCTGTAATAGTTAGTAGGGCACTTCCAGACTGTAGAGATGGTTTAAAGCCAGTTCATAGAAGAATATTGTACTCTATGAGTGAATCAGGGTACAATTTTAACAAACCATACAAAAAATCTGCAAGAATAGTGGGTGATGTAATGGGTAAATATCATCCACACGGAGACTCAGCTATTTACAATTCTATGGTTAGAATGGCACAAGATTTTTCTATGCGATTAGAGTTAGTTGATGGTCAAGGGAATTTTGGATCTTTAGATGGCGATCCTCCTGCAGCAATGAGATATACTGAAGCAAGACTTGCTAAAGTATCCGAAAAGCTTGTTGAAGATATTGATAAAAACACTGTAGCGTTTCAGTCTAATTATGATGATACAACAAAAGAACCCTCAGTTTTGCCATCCCAATTTCCAAATCTTTTAGTTAATGGAGCATCAGGAATAGCTGTTGGAATGGCAACTAATATTGCCCCACATAACTTAGGAGAAGTTATAAACGCATCTTTATATCTTATTAAAAATCCAGAATGTAATATCTCAGACCTTCAAAAATATATTTTTGGTCCTGACTTTCCTACAGGAGGTCAAATAATTGGTAAAAAGGGCATAACAGATGCATTTGAAACTGGAAGAGGAGGGTGTGTAGTTAGGTCCAAAACTAGTATTGAAAATTTTAAAAAGGATCGTGAAGCAATCATTCTTCATGAAATACCTTATCAGGTTAATAAATCAAAATTATTAGAAAGGATTGCGGAAATTGTAAAAAATGGAATTGTTGAAGGAATTTCAGATTTAAGAGATGAGTCAGATAGAAACGGTGTTAGGGTTGTTATAGAATTAAAAAAAGATGTAGACTCAAACATTATTCTCAATCAATTATATAAACATACGTTAATTCAAACGACATTTAATTCTAATATGCTTGCTTTAAATAAAGGGAAGCCAGAACAAATGAATTTAAAAGAAATTTTATCTTCATTTTTAGATTTTAGAGAAGAAGTAATAATAAAAAGAACATTATTTGACCTTAATAAAGCTAGAGAAAAAGCTCATATTTTAGTTGGATTGGTTGTTACTAATGAACATATTGATGAAATTATAGAATTAATAAAAAGTTCAAAAGATACAAAAGAAGCAAAAGAAAAATTAATTAAAAAGAAATGGAAAGTATATAAACAAAATCTTAATTTTATTAAATCAGTTGAGGATGATACTGTAGAGCTAAAAAACAACACTTTCAATTTTTCTGAAGCACAGGCTAAAGCTATTTTAGAATTAAGATTACAAAAATTAACTGCTTTAGAAAGAGAAGATATACAAAAAGATTTAGAAAGTTTAATTTTAGAAATTAAAAATTACCTATCTATACTTAATTCTAGGGAAATTCTTCTTAAGGAAATAGAAAATGAATTAGCTGAAATTAAAAAAGAATTTGCAACTGAAAGACGTAGTGAAATTATTGATCAAGAATATGAGCAAGTAGATGATTTAAGATATATTCAACAAGAAAATATAGTTTTAACTATTTCTAATAATGGATACATTAAAAGATCACTATTATCTAATTATCGTTCTCAAAATAGAGGAGGTAAAGGTAAAACTGGCATGTCAACAAGGGAAGAAGATTTTGTTAAAGAAATTCACTTTGCAAATACTCATACTAAACTTTTAGTTTTTTCTTCATTAGGAAAGGTTTATTCTCTAAAATCTCATGATGTTCCTGAAGCTAGTTTAAAGGCAAGAGGAAAGCCTATAGTAAATTTATTGCCATTTAAAAATTCTGAAAAAATATCAACTTTTCTACCATTACCTCTAGATGAAAATCAGTGGGAAAAATTTTATGTTATTTTTACAACTAAAAATGGAATGGTTAGAAAAAATAAATTAATTGATGTTGCTAAGAGTGGAAAAAGAGAATTGAGGGACTCAGGCAAAGTATCTATCAGGCTTGATGAAAAAGATGAATTAATTGGTGTTAAGCTTTGTACTGTAGATGATGATATTTTACTCTCTTCATCAAATGGAAAATGTTTACGTTTTCCAGTTGAAAAATTAAGATTATTTTCTGGTTTAAATTCTTCAGGCGTAAGGGGTATAAAATTAGATAAGGGCAATACAATCATTTCTTTAGCAATTTTAAAACATTCAGTGATTGATATGAGCATTCGTCAAGAATACTTAAGAGCAGCATCCGAAAGTAGAAAAGAAACTTCATCACTCAAAAATGGATTTGAAGAATTAAATAATAATGAGGAATTTCTTTTAGCTATTACATCAAAGGGTTTTGGAAAAAGATCATCCGCTTATGAATATAGAATTTCAAATAGAGGAGGGAAAGGTATAACTGGTATAATTACATCAGAAAAAAATGGTGTAGTTGTTGATTGTTTTGTTGTTAAGGACAACGATGAAATTATTCTTGTTAGTGATAAGGGTCAAATAATTAGAGTTAATGTAAACCAAATTAGAATAGCTGGAAGATCAACAAAAGGTGTAAGTATTTTTAAGATTCCAGAAAGTGATAGAATTGTTTCTGTTTCTAGAATACAAGAATTCGAAAATGATGAATAAAATTGGAATATATCCGGGTACTTTTGATCCTATGACTGCAGGTCATATGGATATAATTAAAAGATCATTAAGAATAGTAGATAATTTAGTAATAGCTGTCGCTAACAATATTAACAAAGATTCATTGTTTAGTGTTCAAGAAAGAATTAGTATTATTAAAAGTGATATCACCTCTCTAAATGAATTAAATTCAAAAATTAATGTTACTGAATTATCAGGATTACTTACAACTTTTGCTAAAGATCAAAATGCCACATGTATAATACGTGGTTTAAGAGCAGTATCTGATTTTGAGTATGAATTTCAAATGACAGGCATGAACTACCAACTTAACCCTGATATCGAGACAATATTTCTTATGACTTCCGAAAAAAACTCATTCATTTCATCTAATTTTGTAAAAGAAGTCCATAAACTAGGTGGAGATGTTTCAAATTTTGTTTCTAAAAATACTTTAGAGCAGCTTAATAAAAAAAACTCTTAGTTAATCACTTGCGCTTACAATATTTGAACTATATAGAATACAAATTCGATGGGCCCTTAGCTCAGTTGGTAGAGCAATTCCCTTTTAAGGAATGGGTCGCAGGTTCGAATCCTGCAGGGCTCACCATCCAAAATGAAAAAAGCAAAAATCAAAAATATTGCATCAGGTGTTGAGAAAAATTGTGATATTTTAAGAAAAAATGAAAACATTCTTGAAGTAGTTCTTGAAGGCACAACAATAAAGATATTGCTTAAAAAAAAGACTAATAAATATATCGGATACTTTAAAGAAATGGAATTTGAGTCTGATGGTTAATTTTTATTCCTAATATTTAATTCGTTTTCATAATCAATTTGTACTTGTTTTAAAATTTCTTTCTTTGTTTTTACTTTACCTTTACCTACACCAGGGCAATTTTTAGCAATATCGTTATTCCAAGTTTTTGTATTCATATTTTCAGGCCAAAAAGGCCAAGTTCTACATTGTATAGGTCTTGATTTATAAACAGTACATTTGTTATCTTTCAAAAATATGCAATTTCCATTATTTTTTTTTAGTTCCTTTAAGTGAATGAAACCATCAGTTTTTTGACAATAGTTTTTTACAAAGTTTTGTTCTGTTATTTTAAATCCATCTGACAATTTTTTAATATCTTTCTTACTTAAATAAACAAAACCATAGGTACCTCTTGATACACAACAATTTCCAGAACCCTGGCATTCAAATCTAATACCTTTTTCTATATCCATAACTATTATCCAGCAGTAAGTGTTAAAATTGCTGCATCTCTTTCTTGAAGATACAATAAGTTTCGAAGATTTTCTCCTTCTATGTTTTCCAATTTTGGATTTTTTGATAATATATCTTCTACCATAATTTTAGCATCTTCTAATAGATCGTAATCAAAACTAAGATCAGCTACATAAAAAGATGGACTGCCAGATTGTTTTTTTCCTAAAATTTCTCCTGGACCTCTTATTTTTAAATCCTCTTCAGCGATTTTAAAACCATCATTTGTTTGCTTCATTATATCAATTCTTTGTTTTGAAATTTCCCCGATATTATCTTTATGTAAAAGTATACAATATGATTGAATGTCATTTCTACCAACACGACCTCTCAATTGATGAAGTTGAGCTAAACCAAATCTTTCTGCATGTTCAATTACAATTGTTGTAGCAGAAGGAATATCTACACCAACTTCAATAACAGTTGTTGAAACTAAAATTTTATAATCCTCATTTTTAAACTTTGTCATTATTTCTTCTTTTTCTATTTCACTTAAACGTCCATGCATTAAAAGAACTTTATTTTTGAAATATTTTTTTAAAATTTTGTACCTTTCCTCTGCAGCTTTTAGATCTAACTCTTCAGATTCTTCTATTAAAGGGCATACCCAGTAAAATTTAGACGATGAATTTTTTATTTTTTCTTTTATTCTATCAATAAGTTGATTTTCTTTTTTTAATGACAAAGAGCTAGTTATAATTGGTTTACGACCTAAAGGTTTTTCAATTAATTTACTCTCTTTCATATCTCCATATGCTGCTAATGTTAATGTTCTTGGAATGGGAGTTGCACTCATTACTAAAATATTTGGTTTATGATTTTTGTGGTTAAATACCATTCTTTGATAAACACCAAATCTATGTTGTTCATCAATAACTGCTAAACCTAAATTGTTAAATTTTACTGTATCTTGTATTAAAGCATGTGTTCCAATTATAATATCTACGTTCCCATTTTTAATTTTATCTAATTTTTCTATTCTTTCTTTACCCTTATCCTTTCCAGTAAGAACAAGAACATTTATTTTTGAATCCTTTAATAAATTTAATATATTTTCATAATGCTGAAATGCGAGTATTGTAGTAGGCACCATTAAAGCAGATTGAAAATTACTTTCAAATACTTTTATCATTGATATTAAAGCTACAATAGTTTTTCCAGAACCAACATCTCCTTGCAACAATCTTATCATTTGATTAGAACTTGCTAGATCCTTAAGTATTTCTTTGATTACATTATTTTGTGAATTTGTAAGTTGAAAATCTAAATTACTATAAAATTTATTTAATGTTTTATTTTCACTAGTAATTCTTAGACCTTTTTTCTTTTGATTAAAATTTCGCATAATTCCTATAGCTAATTGATGAGATAATAATTCATCAAATGCTAGTCTTCTTCTAAGTGAATTTTTATTTTTTATATTTTCATCACTTGGACTATGAAGATTTTTAACTACTTCTTTCCATCCTTTAAATTTATATTTATTTAATATTGAAGTTTCTATCCATTCATTAAAATTTGGTAAATTATTTAATATTTGATCTGTTAATTTATTCATTATTTTTTGATTGAGGCCACTAGTTAAACTGTAAACTGCTTCTTTACTTTTGATTATTTTATTATTGTTTAAAGCACTTACATTACTAGGGTGTGTTATTTGAAATGTGTTTCTAAAATATTCTAATTTTCCAGATATTAATCTATTTTCATTTGTTGGAAGCATTTGTCTCAACATAGGATGTCTTGCATTAAAATATACTAAATCAACATTTGTATCTCCGCAGATACATTTAATTTTGTAGGGTTGTCTTTTAAACCTCGAAGGCTCATGTTTAATAATTTTTAAATTTAATGTTACTAAAGAATTAATTTTTGCATCATGAATATTTTCATAGAATTTTCTTTCCAGAATGTTATTTGGTATGTTCCAAACAAAATGAATATTCTTATAAATACCTAATTTATTAATAATTAGTTCTAACTTTGGACCAACTCCTTTGAGAGACGATATAGAAGATAATATATAATTTAATTTTTCTGGTCTCATAGATTTTTATAAAATTATAAACTATATTCTATATTCAATTTTTATGTCATTCAATTCACTAAAAAAAACTATAAAATATAGGGTTTCTTACTCTGGGACAAAAGAAACAGATATTCTATATAAAAGATATTTTATAAATCAGTTAGATAAATTTAGTGAAAAAGATCTTGAGCAAATCAAATCATTATTTAATCAATTCTCCGATAACGAGATTTATGATTTTCTTACTTCTAAGGTAACTATTCCATTAGGATATAAGGAAATATTTAATAAAATACTTAATGACGAATAAAAATACTATCGGTCCATCAATTCATAATGTTGAACCATTTTTCATTTCGCAGTTTTATCAAAATTCCAATAAATCAATTTTATACATTGGAAAAGATGAGAGAGAAATATCATCTATGGAAGAAAAAATTAAATGGTTATTACCTAATGTTGAGATTTTATTATTTAAATCTTGGGATCAAATACCCTACGATAATGTATCACCTTCAAAAGAGGTTCAAATCGAAAGATTAAAAACACTTAAAATTTTATCAAATTCTGATGCAAAAAGAATAATACTTACGACAATTAATTCAATAACACAAAAAATAATTCCTAAATCAATTATTAATTCACAACTTTTTAAAATTTCAAAAAAACAAAAATTTAAACTTGAGGATCTTATTAATAACCTTGTGATTTTAGGTTTTCAAAGAACTTCTTTAGTTCGCGATAAATCAGAATTTTCTGTAAGAGGATCAATTTTAGATATTTTTCCAAATGATAGATCTAAACCAATAAGAATAGATTTTTTTGATGAAGAAATAGAGACAATTTTTGAATTTGATCCAATTACTCAAAAAAGACTAAAAGAAATAAATAGTGATTTAGAGTTTAATATTGTTAATGAATTAATTCTTAATGAAGATAACCTGAACTTATTTAGAAAAAATTTTAGGGAAATATTTCCAGAGTATAGAAATAGTCAAGTTTATAATCTTTTTTCTGAAAAAATTATTCCATCCGGCGGTGAACAATTTATCCCTTTATTTTATGATAATCTTGAAACATTATTTGATTATATTGAAGAATATAAAATATTACTAAACGACGAATTTAATAACATTTTTGATAATAGATTAGAAAACATAAATGATTTTTATTTAGCAAGAAAAAATAATAAAGAAAGTTTTTTTCTATCACCTGAATATTTTTACTTAAGCAAAGAAATATTTAAAAAATATTTGAAAAATACTGAGCACTTTTATTTTAATACATTTGATAAAAATAATCATATTAATATTGATGTAAATATTATTCATAATTTATCATCTATTAAAAAAGAAATAGATTTTAGTTTTATAAATCAATTTCTTAAAACTAATTCTAAAGATAATATAATTTATATATGTTGTCGTAGTAAAGGAAGTTTAGAAAGAGTATCTAAGATATTAGAAAATAATTTAAGCTTAAATTTAAATGATGTAGCAAACTTTAATCATTCACTTCCAGATAATATACTTTTAACTATTCTAGATATTGAGGAGTCATTTAAACTAAATAAATATATTTTTATTAATGAAAAATCCTTATTTGGTTATTTTTTTAATACGCAAATATCTAAATCACGTAAACAAACTATATTTTTTGAAGAATTAAATAAATTATCTATTGATTCTATTCTGGTTCATTCTGAGTATGGTCTTTGTAAGTTTAATAATATTAGAAAAATTGAATTAAACGACTCAATTCATGAGTGTTTAGAATTAGAATTTTTTGAAAATCAAAAACTTTTTTTACCAGTTGAAAATTTAAGTTATGTATCAAAATATAGTGACGATACTGATGGAAATATTATTTTAGATAAACTTGGTGCTTCACATTGGCAAAAAAGAAAAGCAGATGCAAAAAAGAAAATTAGAGATGCTGCAAAAAAACTAATTTCAATAGCTTCTAAAAGACTTCAATCTCAATCTTATGAAATTAATACAAATATTCCTGAGTATGATAAATTTGTAAGTACGTTTCCATATGTTGAAACTGATGATCAATTGAATGCTATACAAGATGTAATTAATGATTTTTCTAAGATGATACCCTCTGATAGATTAATTGTAGGTGATGTAGCGTTTGGTAAAACAGAAGTAATTTTAAGAGCTATTTTTCTTGCTGCAAAATCAAATTTACAATCTGTAGTTTTAGTACCAACTACAATTTTATCTAGACAGCATTTCATTAATTTCAAAAAAAGATTATCAATTTTTGGTATTAACATTTCAGAAATTTCTAGATTAGTGTCATTAAAAGAAAAAAAAGAAATTTTTGAAAAATGTAATGCCGGTAATATAGATGTATTAGTTGGTACTCATGCGTTATTAAATGATAAATTAAAATTTAAAAAGCTTGGCCTAATAGTTTACGATGAAGAACAAAAACTAGGAACAATTCAAAAAGAAAAATTTAAAGAAATTGCACCAAAAGCTCATTGTATTTCACTTAGCGCAACACCTATTCCAAGAACTTTAAGTATGTCTCTTTCAGGAATAAGAGATCTAAGTTTAATCCTTACAGCGCCATTTGAAAGAATGGCTGTTAGGACTTACGTTTCACCTTTTGATTCTTTGACTATCACAGAAGCTATAAAAAGAGAAATATATGGAAGAAAAAACGGGGTTTATTTTGTTGTTCCAAGAAAAAAAGACTTACCTTTTGTTGAGCAATTTTTAAATGATAATTTACCAGAAATTAAATATGTAATTACTCACGGTCAGCTTAGTCCTAAATTATTAGAAAGTAGAATATCAAAATTTTATAACCAAGAAGTACCTTTAATGTTAAGCACAAATATTATTGAAAATGGTTTAGATTTACCTCATGTAAATACAATTATTGTTTACCGATCAAATATATTTTCTTTAGCAGCTTTGTATCAATTGAAAGGAAGGGTAGGTCGATCTTCCAAACGTGGATATGCATACATTACATACAAAGAGAGTGAGCTAAAAGATAATGGTAGAAAAAGATTATCAATAATAAACTCTTCTGATCATCTTGGTGCAGGTTTTAATATTGCATCTCAAGATCTTGATCTTCGAGGTGGTGGTTCTGTAATTGGAGAAGAGCAGAGTGGTTTTATCAAGGAAATTGGAACTGAGCTTTACCATCAAATGCTTGAAGAGGAGATAAATTTACAAAAAAGTAAAATTAATTTAGATTTTATCAAAAAAGATATTTATCAACCAATAATTAAAATCCCTGTTGAAATTTATATACCTGAAGATTTTATTAACGATGTTGATCTAAGACTTTCCATTTATAAAAGAATATCAAATATAAATAATAAAAAAGAAATTGAAGAGATTAAAATAGAATTAATCGATAGGTTTGGTAAATTGCCTAAACAATTAATTAACCTACTAAAATTAGTAGAAATTAAAATCATTTGTTTAAAAAATAACATTGAAAAGTTTGAATTTAGCAGAAAAGGCATTTTAATTAGTTTTTTTCAAAATCAACCAAAAAATCCAGAAAAATTATTAGAACTTTCATTATCAAATAATAATTCTTTAATATTAAGACCTGATCAAAAAATTTTTTATGATTTTGGTGGTAATTTAATTAATGACAGGTTTGAATTATCTAAAAATGTCATTAATTTAATTAAATAATGTTTAAAATTATAATCATATTTAATTTTTTTATTTTTTTATTTTTTAATAAAAATGTTTTATCTTTAGACAACAAATATAAGCTTGAAATTTTAAAATCTAATTTAAGTTCCCCTTGGAGTTTAACATTTATAAGCAATAATCAAATTTTAATTAGTGAAAAAACTGGTAAAATTAAATTATTTGATATTTTAAGTAATAAAATTACTGAGATAGATCATACCTTAAATGTAATTAGGGATAAAAATTCACAAGGTGGTCTTTTAGACATTTACTTTTATAATAATCAAGTTTTTATATCTTACTCTGAAAAAATTGGTGATAAATTATTTAGTCCTTCAACAACATCTATTGCAAAAGCAGATTTAGATTTAAATTTCTTAAATTTTGAAAACATTTTTAGAGCTAATCCACCTATTAGATCACCTTATCACTTTGGTTCGAGAATAGCTATTCATGATGATTATTTATACGCATCTGTAGGTGAAAGAGGAAAAGGAATGATAGCTCAAGATGCTAATCAACATCCTGGAAGTATCATCCGAATTAAATTAGATGGAACTTCTCCTAAAGATAATCCTCATTACATCTCACAAGAAACATGGTTACCCGAAATATATCAAATCGGTGTTAGAAATCCACAAGGAATGTCTATTTCTCCTTTTGATAATAAAATTTATATTAGTAATCACGGAGCAAAAGGTGGCGATTGGTTTGGTGAAGTTAAAAAGGGTGAAAATTATGGTTGGAAAATTTTAGGTTGGGGTGGAACTAATTATGATAATTCCAAAATTGGTCCTAAATGGTTACCTGGTTTTACAAAAGCAATTCATTACTGGGTGCCATCAATTGCAGTTAGCGCAATCACAATATATGATGGAAATGAATTTCCAGAATTTAAAGGATTAGCACTTATAACATCTTTAAAAGATCAATCTCTACGCTCACTAGATTTTTCAAATTTAGATAATGTGAAAGAACATATTGTTTTTAAAAAAGAAATAGGAAGAATAAGAGATATTAAAATTCATCCAGTGAGTGGTAAAATATTTTTATTAGCACAAGATAAATTATGGTTATTTGAAAAAAAATAATTTTAATGAGTGTTGAGAAATATTCTTTTTAATTTATACATACAATATGTTTGAATTTTTAGCGTTTTTAGTTGGTGTTATGATTATGGGACCAATAGTGTATATTTTTTTTTTAGTTCAAGATTTAAAAAAAAGGATTGATAAGCTTGAAAATAAAAATTAATTTTTAATGCATAAAAATATTTTTTTGGCTTCTTATCCTAAATCTGGAAATACTTGGCTGAGGTCTATTATTGGAAATTTTTATAATTTTGATAAAGATTTTAGCCTCAATGATTTAAAATTAATACCTTTACTATCAATTAAAAAACATTTTAGTGAATTTGAAAATAAAATTTATACAAATAATAATGAGTTACATTTTGATTGGATTTCACAAAATATTATTAAATGTCAAAAAATATTAAACAATAAAGTAAATCATCTGAATATATTTAAAACTCATAGTGCAAGACATAAAAATTTTACAAATGAAACAGTAAATGCAGGTTTTATTTATATAGTTAGAGATCCTAGAGACATAATAGTTTCTCTTAAAAATTTTTCAGGTAAAGAAATTGATAAAACTATTGATGAGTTTCTTTTTTCAAAAAGTTTAATGATTACAACTAATGGAGCGCAAGAATTACTTTCAACTTGGGAACTTAATGTTCAATCCTGGTTAAATTATAATAGTGTTCCTAGATTGATCATAAAGTATGAAGATTTAAAATTAAATCCAAAAGAAATTATATTAAATATTACGAAATTTCTTAATAAAATACACAGATTAAATATAAACTTAAGTGACCAAGACATTGACAAAATAATAGAAAATACAAATTTTACTAATTTAAGAAATTTAGAAGATAAAAATGGTTTTGATGAAGCTACAAAACATTCTAAATTTTTCAGATCAGGCACATCTAATCAATGGAAAGATATATTATCTAATTCACAAGCCAAGCTTATTGAAAAAAATCTAAAATCATTAATGAAGTATTTTAATTATATTTAGATTATAATGGCGGAGAGAGTGAGATTCGAACTCACGAACGAGTTGCCCCGTTGCCGGTTTTCAAGACCGGTGCTTTCAACCGCTCAGCCATCTCTCCGTTTAAATGCTTACTATAGTTTCATCTTAAAAATGTCAAAATATTAAGTATTATCATTTCCTAATTGACGATAGTTTTGGTAATTTTAATTAATGATTATTAGGTTTATAATATTCTTTATTTTTATTTCTTTCAAATCCTATGCAACTGATTGTGAAAAACCGAAAATGCCAACTGATGAAGAATGGAACAGTTGGCTGACTAATATAAAACAAGAAGCACTTGAAAGAGGTATAAGTCAAAATACTATTTCAAATAATTTAAATGATGTTAAGCCACAAAGTAAAATTATTATGCGTGATAGATGCCAGCCGGCATCAACAATGACTTTAGATGAGTATTTATTTTATACAATTACTAAAGATAAAGTTTTTGCAGGAAAAAATTTTTTAAAAAAACATGAAGATTTATTAAAAGAAATTGGAGATTATTTTAAAATACAACCAAGATTTATTGTTGCTGTATTAGGTATGGAAAGTTATTATGGAAGAAATCAAGGAAAAATAAATTCCATAATTGCGATAACCACTCTTGCATTTGATAGAAGAAGAAGTGACTTTTATAAAAAACAATTATTTGCTGCTCTTGAAATATTAGATAAAAATCTTGTTCCAAATGGAGAACTAAAAGGTAGTTGGGGTGGGGCAGTTGGTATGACACAAATGATTCCTACAACTTTTTTAGAAAATGCATATGATTGGGATGGCAATGGTATTGATATCTGGAATAGTTATGCTGATGCTTTTGCTAGTACTGCAAACTATTTAACTTCATTAGATAAAAATCCATGGTCTAATGATAGTACTTGGGGTAGAGAAGTGCTTCCACCAAAAAATATTTCTTCATCTTTTTTTGATTCTATAAAACAAGTTAACCCCAAAGGTTGTGGGGCAGTTAAACGTAGATCAATTCCTAAAACTCTATCCGAATGGTCAAAATTAGGATTTACAAAGATCAATGGAGATCCTTTACCAATTAGAGATGATTTAGAAGCTAGATTAATAATGCCTGATGGGATAGATGGAAGAATGTTTATAGTTTATCCTAATTACAAAAATATTCTTTATTATAATTGTTCATCATATTATGCTGTATCAGTGGGTCTCCTAAGTGATAAAATATCTAATTAGTCTAATTTTTCTTTTATTTATATTTTCTTGCAATGAATTAAATCTCAATAACGTTTCTGATGTTGTAGAAAATAGCACAAATAAAATAGAAAAAATAATTGACAATAAAAAAGAAGATAAAAAAGAAATAAATCAATTAACCAATAAAAAAACTAAAGATAATATTTTTTATTATGTTGGTGAGCCTTATTTTATTGAAGGGGTTAGTTACATTCCAGAGGAAAATTATAATTATTCGGAAATCGGACTTTCTTCTTTTTACGGTAAGGAATTGCACAATATTAAAACAGTAAACAATGATACAAATAAAGTTACAGAGTTACTTGGTAGACATAAAATATTACCTATACCAAGTATGGTCAAAGTAACTAACTTGGATAATGGACTTTCTATAAATGTAAAAATAATAGATAGACATGATGATAATGCAGTTATTATTCAGGTTTCAAGAAAAGTTGCACAACTTCTTGGATTTTATAAATCTAAAATAGCTACTGTAAAAGTAGAAATACTTTCTGATGCTAGTAAACAATGGAAGAGTGTTGCAAATTCATTAAATGAAGAAAATTTTGATGAAACTATCTTGTCTGCACCAACAGAAATTGTATCTATTGAAGAAATTGATGAAAATATGAATTCTAATGATGAAGCTACTATAATTATAGAAGAGCCAATTGAACTTAAATCAGAAAAAATAACTGATTTTAAATTGTATTTAAGAGTTACTGGGTTTAAAAACTATGAGAGTATTCGATCAGTATTAGATAATTATGATAATAATCTAAAATATACTTCTGAAAAAAATAATTCCAAATATGACGTAATTATTGGTCCTTTAGAAAATACAGAAGCAAATAATTTGGTTTCATACTTTATCTCAAAAGGTTATAAGGAGACTGAAATTCTTATTGAATAACAAATAAAGGTCATAATTAAGAATTATTAATATTTATGGTAAAAATTTTTAGCTTTTTTTTATTTTTTATTATTTCTTTAAAACTTTACGCCATTGATACAAAGGCAGAACAAGCAGTTGTCATTGATTTTGATACAAATGAAGTCCTTTTTGAAAAAAATTCTAATGCAAAAGTTATACCAGCATCAATGACTAAGATTATGACTGTTTATGTTGCATTTGATAGAATAAAGAATACCAATTTTGCAATTTCTAATGAATGTAGAGTGTCCCCTAAAGCTTATAAAAAGGGAGGTTCCAGAACATTTTTAGAGATAGATGACAATGTAACAGTTGATGATTTATTAAAAGGTATAATTGTTCAATCTGGTAATGATGCTTCTATAGCTTTAGCAGAATGTTTAGGTGGTACTGAAGAAGATTTTGCTAAACTAATGAACGTTTATGCAGAACGTTTAGGAATGACAAATACAAAGTTTGTTAATTCATCTGGCTGGCCTGATGATAATCACTATTCCACTGTTTATGATCTTGGAATTCTTTCAAATGCAATAATTAGAGATTTTCCAGATCTTTATACATATTTCAAAATGGAAGAGTTTACTTATAATGATATTACTCAGCCAAATAGAAATAAACTTTTATATCAAGTTCAAGGAGCAGATGGTTTAAAAACAGGTTTTACAAAAGAATCCGGTTGGGGAATAGCTGCTACAGCATTAAGAAATGATAGAAGGATTACAGTTGTTATCAATGGTACCAATAGCTCTAGATCAAGATTAAATGAATCTTCTAATTTAATAAATTGGGCATTTAATCAAACTTCGCAACAAACATTAGTTGAAAAAGATCAATTTATTAAAGAAGTTGATGTATGGCTGGGAAGTGAGAGTAGTATTAATTTAATTAGTTCTCAAAAATTAGTATCAACATTATCATTTGACCAAATTCAATTAATGAATTCTTCTATTACATATACAAAACCAATATCTGCACCAGTTAAAAAAGGTGATGAATTAGGAAAATTAACTATCAATATAGAAGGAAAGCCAAAAATAGAAGTACCGCTTATTGCTGAAAAAGATGTATCTGAAATCAACCCTTTATTTAAAATATTTGCTGCTGCAAAATACTTAATTTTTGGAAGAAGTTTGGATGAAATCAAATAAAGGTTTATTCATTACTTTTGAAGGACCTGAAGCTAGCGGAAAGTCATCTCAAATATTACTTTTATCAAAATATTTAAAAAAAAATAAAATTCCTTTTGTTATCACTAGAGAACCTGGAGGTACTAATTTTGCAGAAAAGTTAAGACAATTAATTTTGGATAATAAATCTAAAATTAATAATTTAGAAGAATTGCTTCTTCTTATGGCAGCAAGATCAAATCATATAAATAAAGTAATTATTCCTAATCTTAAAAAAGGAAAGATCGTCATTTCAGATCGATATGCAGATTCATCTTTTGTTTATCAAGGATATGTAAATAAATTTGGAATTAAAAGGGTTCAAAAATTTCACAAAGAACTTCTAAACAATTTTTTTCCTGACTATACATTTATTTTTAAAATTAATCCAAAAGAAATAATTAAAAGATTAAAACAGAGGAAATTTAAAAACAAGTACGATAAATCTAACTTATTATTTCATCAAAAAGTAATTCAAGGATATAAAAAAATAGCAAATCCAAAAAGATATATAACGGTTGATGCTTCTTTATCTAAAGATATAATTCACAAAAATATTATTAAAAAATTAAAGTTATAATTAATGATTGAATTAATAGGTTTTGAAAAAGAGTATAGTAATCTCCTTAAAAGATACAAATTAAATAATCTTCCAAATTCAATTTTAATTCATGGATTGAGTGGTATAGGTAAAAGAACTTTTCTCAACAAATTAGTAAAAAATATTATAAATATAGAATTTCAAGATAGTAATTTGGAACATCATTTAAATTTATTTAAAAATAATACACATCCAAATATAAAAATAATTGAAAAAGAGATTGATAGCAAAACTGGAAAAATTAAATCTAATATCACAATTGAACAAATTAGAAGATTAAAAACATTTTTAAATTCAACAACAACAGTTCAAAATTCTTCTAAAATAGTTATTGTTGATTCTGCTGATTATTTAAACATTAGTTCTGCAAATAGTATGCTCAAGATCTTAGAAGAACCAAAAGAAAATACCTATATTTTTTTAATATCAAACCAAATTTCATTACTTTTGCCAACAATTAGATCAAGATGTTTAAAAATTAAATTTAATACTCATGATTTATCTAATTTTACTAATATCATTAAAAATAATATTGATGAAATTTCTAATGAAGAAATAAATTTTTACTTTGAATTAACTTATGGATCACCTGGAACCACTATTCTTTATTATAATAATGATTTTTTGGATATTTTCCAATTATCAATTAAATGTCTTTTATCAAATGATCTAGATGATGATAAAATAAATTTATCTAATATTTTATCAAAACTTACTAATGATGAATTTAATAATTATTTATCAATGCTAAAATTTATCCTAATTGTTGCTAATAAGCTAAAAGTAAATAGAGATGATAAAAGCTTGGTTAATATACCAAATTATCTAGAGTTAGAGTCTTTATCTACCAATCTTAGCAAAAAAAATCTTATTGATAGATTTGATTATATAACTAATAACCAAAAAGAATTATTTAGTTTAAATCTTGATAAAAAAATATTTATATTAAATTTTTTAACTCAATAAAATGAATTTTTATATAACTACACCAATATACTACACTAATGATATTCCTCATATAGGCCATGCATATACAAGTATAGCTTGCGATATTATTGCGCGATATAACAAATTATTAGGAAACAATGTATTCTTTTTAACTGGTACAGACGAGCATGGGCAAAAAGTAGAAAAAGCTGCTATTAATTCAAACTTAAAACCTAAAGAATTTGTCGATAAACTTTCTGTAAATTTTATTAATTTAATACCTTTTTTAGGATGTGAAATAGATGATTTTATAAGAACTACTGAAGAAAGACATATTAAAGCCTCACAAGAACTTTGGAAGCAATTAGAAAAAAATAATCAAATATATCTTTCAAATTATGAAGGTTGGTACTCAGTTAGAGATGAAGCATTTTATTTAGAAAATGAATTAAAAAAGATTGATGGTAAATACGTTACGGATAATGGATCACCTGTAGAGTGGGTTAAGGAGGAAAGTTATTTTTTTAAACTTTCAGAATGGCAAGATAAGTTGATCAATTATTATGAAAAAAACCCAGAATCAATCTTACCAAAAACGCGATATAATGAAGTATTAAGTTTCATTAAAGGCGGATTAAAAGATCTGTCTATTTCAAGAACAACTTTTAACTGGGGAGTACCAGTTCCAAATAATTCTAAACATGTGATGTATGTTTGGATTGATGCATTATGTAATTACCTAACTGCAATTGGTTATCCAGATACAGATAATAATAGTTACAAGAAATTTTGGCCTGCAACACACATTGTAGGAAAAGATATATTAAGATTTCATGCAGTGTATTGGCCAGCTTTTTTAATGGCTGCTGGTATTGAACCTCCTAAAAGAATATTTGCGCACGGATGGTGGACTAATGAAGGGCAAAAAATTTCTAAATCACTTGGTAATGTCATTGATCCTTACGAAATTATTAATGAATATGGCTTGGATCAAATTAGGTTTTTTTTATTTAGAGAGGTACCCTTTGGAAATGATGGAGATTTTTCAAAAAAAGCTATCGCAAATAGAATTAACGCAGATCTATCTAATAATTTTGGTAATTTAGTACAAAGAATTTCATCATTTGTTGTAAAAAATAATGACTCTATACTAAAGCCAGCAGAAAATTTAACTAATGAGGATCAGGATTTAATTAATATTCTTCAAAATAAATTTGATGAATATTGTAAATTTATGAATAATCAACAAATTGATAGAGCAATCAAGTCTGTCTTGGAATTAATATCTGCTGGTAACGCATATGTTGATACTCAAGCACCATGGACACTGAAAAAAACAAATAAAATTAGAATGGAAGACGTTTTATATATTGTTACAAATATAATTATTAAATCAGCTATAATGCTCTATCCAATAATACCAACTAGTTCAAAAAAAATTCTTAATATTTTTAATTATAATATGGACAATAATAAATTTGAGAATTTTACTAAACTAATCAATCAAAATATAAAAATAAATAATCCAGAACCAATATTTCCAAGAATATTGAATGATTGACTCACATTGTCATTTAAATTTTAAAAAATTATCAGAAAATTTTGAGAATATCATTAATAATTCCAAAAAAAATAATATAACCTCAATATTATCAATCAATACAAAACCTGAAGATTTCCAAGATCATTTAAATCTAATAAAAAATTATAATTCTATTTATCTCTCATATGGACTTCACCCAAGTGATGTTCAATCAATGAACCAAATTGAATTACAAAACTTTGATCATTATTGTAATAATGAAAAAGTAATAGGAATAGGTGAAACGGGCATTGACTTGCATCATAATGATCAATTTCTTAAAGAACAAACACAAGTATTTGAAACCCATATTGAAGCTTCAATAAAGCATTCACTACCAATTATCATTCATCAAAGAAATTCTGAAAAAGAAATAGTAGATATTTTAAAAAATTATAAATCAAATAATTTAAAATTAATTTTTCACTGTTTTACCGGTTCAAATGATCTACTAAATTTTTGTTTAGAGAATAACTACTACATTTCTATATCTGGAATAATAACATTTAAAAATGCATCAAATTTAAGAGATATAATCAAGGATGCTCCTTTAGATTCTATACTTATAGAAACTGATAGTCCTTTTTTAGCACCCGAGCCAATGAGAGGTAAAGTTAATGAACCATCTTATGTAAAATATACAGCTGAATATTTGGCAAAATTTTATAAATTATCCTTTGAAGAATTTGAAAAAATCACTGATAATAATTTTTTTAATTTGTTTACGAAAGCTAAAAGAGATAATTATCTGTAATGAAAATAACAATTTTAGGCTGTGGAGGATCTTTTGGATCACCTTTAGCATGGAATAGACATGGGAATATTGATCTTGATAATAAAAGAAATTTTCGAACAAGATCATCTGTACTTATTGAATATAAAAATACAAATATTTTAATTGATACTAGTCCAGATCTTAGACAGCAACTTTATAATGCAAAATGTACAAATATTGATGCGGTACTTTATACTCATATTCATTCTGACCATACATCAGGAGTGCCAGATATGAGAGCAATGTCATTAATAAATAAAAAAATTATTCCCGCATATATGCCAAAAGAAATGATTCCTGAAATGGAGACAAATTATAAATATATTTTTAAAGGAGAAAAAGATTATTTACCATTTATGGAAATTAAAGAATTAGATTCTAGTATAAATTTCCAGAATATAAATATTGAAACATTTAAACATAATCATGGGTCAATTGATGTTCAGACTTACAAGATTGGAAATTTTGCTTATTCTACAGATTTAAAAAAATTTTATAATAAAGATATTGATAAATTAAAAAATTTAGATCTATGGATAGTTGGTTTGTTAAGAGAGGATTCGCATCCTTCACATGCTGGATTTGATCAAATAATGGATTTCATTTCTTATATTAAACCAAAACAAACTATTTTTACTCATATGACAGCTTTACTAGATGAAAAAGAATTAATAACTAAGTGCCCAGCATATGTTAAACCTGGATATGATGGAATGATTATTGATTTATGAAATCAGAATCTATTGGTTTCATTGGTGTAGGAAACGTTGGTTCAAACCTAGCAAATAATTTATTAAAATCAAATAATAATGTTTTTGTGTATGATAAAAATAATCAATCTTATTCAAGATTAAAAAATCTAAAAAACAAGCCTTGTAAAGCCTTAAAAGAATTAACTGAAAAGAGTGATATTATAATAACCTGTTTACCTTCACCAAAAGCGGTAAGCAAAGTTTTAAAAACTATATTAAAATATTTAACTAAAAAACATATCTGGATTGAGATGAGTACTACAGATAAAAACGATATGATAAGTTTATCCAAAAAAGTAACTAGTAAAGGTGGAAAAGTATTAGAATGTCCTATTACCGGAGGAGAACATAGAGCTAAATCAGGGAATATATCTATTTTAGCTGCAGGTAAAAAATCAACTTTCAAAAAATGTTTCCCAATTTTATCATTGCTTGGTCATGAAATTTTATATTGTGGAAAAATTGGAAATGCCTCAATATTAAAAGTGATTACAAATTATTTAGCATCATTACATTTAGTAGGTATAGGTGAGGCTTTGAGTGTTGCAAAAAAAAATAAAATTGACTTAGGTTTAACGTATAAAGCGATAAAAATAAGCTCTGGGAATAGTTTTGTAAATGAAACTGAAACAAAGGTCATACTTGGAGGCAGTTATGATGTTGGATTTACAATGGATCTAGTCAATAAAGATATAAATCTTTTTAATAAACTTGGAAAAAATATAAAATTAGAACTGGGAAATTATCTAAGTAAAAAATTTAAACTTGGTATCAAAATTTTAGGTGAAAGATCATTTAGTACTAGTATTATTAAATTAATTGAAAAAGATGCAAAAATTAAATTGAGAGCAAAAAATTTCCCAAAACAGTTAATTGATAAACAAAAAAAACAAAAAGGTGTAGAAGTATAATATGTCACATAAAAAATTGTTACCTGCCGATTTAGATCCAAGAAATCCAAGTTATGCTTACAAAAATAAATATAATGAACATGTAGAAAATACTGATCAATTCAATAACTATGTAAAGTCTGCTGCAGTTAAAAAAATTTTTTCTGGAATGTTATGGGGAGAAGGTCCGGCTTATATTCCTCATTTAGATACATTAGTCTGGAGCGATATACCAAATAACAGGATGCTAAAGTTATCAAATGATATAGTATCTGAATATAAAAATCCCTCTAACTATTGTAATGGAAATACTATTGATAAAGAAGAGAATGTAATTTCTTGTTCACATGGAGGAAGATGTATCTATAAAACTAATGATAATTTAGAAGTGGAAGTCTTAGTTGATAGTTATAATGGTAAGAAACTTAACTCGCCAAATGACCTATTTGTTAAATCGGATGATACAATTTGGTTTACAGATCCGCCTTATGGTATTCTATCAGATTATGAGGGATATCCTGGTGAGCAAGAATATGGTGGCTGTAATGTGTTTTCTTTTGATCCTAAACTAAATACTTTAAAAGTTATGATTGACGACCTTGATAGACCAAATGGAATTGCCATTTCTCCAGACGAAAAAAAACTATATGTTGCAGATACTGGAGAAAATATAAAACATTTGTATGTTTATGATATTGTAGACGGATTACCCATTAACAGAAAATTAATTTATGATTTTAAACCCTTTTTCTCAGATGGTTTTAGATGTGATAAAGATGGTAATGTTTGGACAAGTGCAGGAAAAGCAATTAAATGTTTTAATCCTCAAAATGAATTAATTGGACAACTTATAATCCCTGAATTAGTATCAAATTTAGAATTTGGAGGAGTGGAAGGAAATATCTTGTACATAACAGCCACAACTAGTTTATATTCAATTGAATTAAATCAACAAGGCGCCAGATTTTATGAATAAACCTTTATCTTCAGGAAAGTGTGAACCATGCAATGGGAGCACTCATAAATTAGATTATCAAGAAATTAGTAAATTTTTATCTGAACTTAATGAATGGTCAGTCAATGACAATCAAGAAATGATTTTCAAAAAATTTAAATTTAGCAATTTTAAAAAAGCTATATCATTTGCAAATGAGGTAGGAGAAGTAGCAGAAAATGAAGGTCATCATCCAGATATATCAATAGGATGGGGTTATTGTTTAGTTATGGTCCATACTCACGCAATAGAGGGATTATCAGTTAATGATTTTATATTAGCTTCCAAAATTGATTTAATTAAAAGTTAATTTAATGAAAAAAAAAATTTTTATTTGCGGTATTAGTACTGAATGCTGCTCTTATTCAACATTAATACAAAATAAAAAAGATTTTGAAGTTTTAACTGGAAAAAAACTTTTAAAATATATAAATTTTCCATATTCCAAACATAATAATATAACATTTATACCAAATAAATTTTATAGAAGTTTACCTGGTGGGCCTGTAGATAAAAAATTTTTTATAAAAACAATTAACAATATTACAAATGATTTAATAAAATCAAAACCTATTGATGGTATTTTGCTAATCATGCATGGTGCTATGTATGTCAAAGGTATTAGTGATCCCGAAGGTTTTTTTATCAAAAAAATTCGCTCTAAAGTATCTAAAAACTGTAAAATATCATTATCTTATGATCTTCACGGGCAGATGACTGATACAATTATAAAAAATATCGATTATTTTGCAGCATATAAAACAGCCCCACATATTGACGTTAAGCAAACATATTCAAGATCATTGAAAATGTTAATAGATGGAATATTAAAAAATAAAAAAAATCATATTATTTGGGAAAAAATACCAGTTTTAGTTTCAGGCGAAATGTCATCTACAATAGTTGAGCCATGTAAAAAAATTTATAAAAATCTTAATATTTTTAATAAATTTAGTGGGATTAATGATTGTAATTTACTTATAGGATATGTTTGGGCTGATACTAAGAGGGCAACAGCTTCTGCAATTGTAAATTGTACAGATGTTAATATCGGTAAAAAAATTTGTAAGAAAATAGCACTAAGTTATTGGAATAATAGGTTTAATTTAGTTTATGATATGAAATCTTATAAATTAAATAAGATTTTTCATGTAGTTAATAAAAAAAAATTTACAATTTTAGCCGATAGCGGAGACAATCCAACAGCTGGAGGAGTAGGTAGTAGAATAGATGTATTAGAGCACGTATTTAAAAACAAGATAGAGAACACACTATTTGCAGGAATTTATAATGAAGAAATTTTTAGAGAGCTAAAAAATAAAAAAAACAAAATTGTCATAAAAGATAGTATCTCAAAAAAGAAAATTTCTATTTCAATTGATAAATTTTATCTAAAAAATGATAGTGCGATTGTAATCTCAAATAATAATACAGTAATTTTTACTAAATGCAGAAAACCTTTTCATTATCTGAGTGATTTTAGGGAATTAAATATAAATTTAAAAAAATATAAAATATTGATTGTAAAATCAGGATATCTTTCACCAGAACTTAAAAAACTTAAAGCAGATAATTTTATGATTTTAACAGATGGATTTGTTACCCAAGATTTTAAAAGAATTAAAAATTTATTTAGGGAAAAACCAATTTATCCTTTTCAAAAAAATTTTAGATACAATATAGCTATTTAATTAAGTACCACAAAAAGTTTCAAATACTTTTTCACTTTCAAGAGGTGCGGTAATATATTTTTTATTATCTATTTTCTCATAAGGTTTTTTTAGTAATTTTTCGAATTCATATAATTGACTGTAATTATTGCTGTACACTTCATTAATTATTTCTTCAATAATATGATTCCTAGGTATAATTTGAGGATTAACATTTTTAAATTTTCTTATTTTATTATTTTTATATTTTTCTTCCCAATTTTTAAAAATCTTTTTATCAAGAGTATTATTTTCTAAATCTAAAAATGTATTTGTATAATCAAGTTTATAAATATGCATCAAATCTAAAAATTCTTTAACAATTTCTTCGTTATTATTATTAGTATCTAAATTTAATTTCATAGACATCATTGTTAACCAAGATTGATTAAATAATTTTTTATATTTATTTAATATATCTTCGATTTTTTTGATTGCTGTTTTTTCATTTGGATCAATTAAATGAAGAAAAGTTTCAGCAAATCTTGCTAAATTCCACAACGTTATTTTTGATTGATTTTCAAAAGAATATCTTCCCATTTTATCAATTGAGCTGAAAACTTTTTTTGGATTATATTCATCCAAATATGCTGCTGGACCATAATCTATAGTTTCACCTGATAAAGACATATTATCGGTATTCATAACACCATGAATAAAACCAACTCTCATCCAATCTACGACTAACTTAATTTGTAAATCACAGATTGTCTCATAAAATTTTAAATATTTATCATTATTATTATCTATATCAGGATACAGTCTTGAAATTGTATAAGATATAAAGTTTTGAAATTCCTCTCTATTTTTTAAAAGACTTCCAAATTGAAAAGTTCCCACTCTAATATGCGATTTTGCAACTCTAATTAAAACTGCGCCAGGTTCTAATCTATCACGTAATACATTTTCACCAGTAGTAATAACAGCTAGTGCTCTTGTTGATGGTATACCAAGATTATGCATAGCTTCACTTAATATGTATTCCCTTATCATTGGGCCTAATGCAGCTTTTCCGTCTCCATTTCTAGAGTAGGGTGTTTGGCCTGATCCTTTTAGCTGTATATCTACTCTTTGTTTATTATTAGTAATATGTTCACCAATAATTACAGCTCTGCCATCGCCTAAAATTGTAAAATTTCCAAATTGATGTCCAGCATAAGCTTGAGAAAAGTAATTTTTATTTAATTTATTTTTTCCTAAAAGAATATTACACTTTTCATCATCATCATATTTACTAAAATCTAAATTTAAATCCCTAGCAAGGTCACTATTAAACAAAACTAATTTTTTATTACAAAAATTTTCAGGATTAACTTTACTATAAAAAATACTAGGTAATTTTGTATAACTGTCTTGAAAATTCCAAACCATTTTAAATAAATATATATAAATTTTTTGAATTTAACATCTACAACTTTAGTATATATGTATTAAGTCAGAGATGAATACCATAATTGATATAGTTAATCAGTCAAAACATCCAATAAATAGCGATGAATATATTCAATATTGCAATAATGAAATTAAAAAAAATTCTATACTAATTTTAAATGATTTTTTAACAAATGGCTGCTTAAATGAATTAATTACTGAAGCACATGGATTACAAGATCAAGCTTTCTATTGTTCTCAAAATCATACTATCTTACTTAATAAACATGATAAATTAAGTGACTTGAATGATCCTTTAAATAGAGAGGTTGTAAGTGATAAAGGTTGTGTTCCTCATGATTTGTTAAATCATCAATCAAAATTAAATACTTTATATCAATCAAATATATTTAAAAATTTTTTAAAAGGTGTCTTAAATTTAAAAGATATCTATCCATACAGTGATACCTTATCTTCCATAAATTATAATTATTATCAAAAATCACAACAGCTTGGATGGCATTTTGATAATGCATCATTTGCTATTACTTTAATGATACAATCATCAGATATAGGTGGTGAATTTGAATATGTTAGTAAAGGTAGAAATTTTTCTGAAAACTATATCGATAAATCATATATTAAAGATATTTTAGATAGAAAAATTTTACCACAAAAAGCAGATGTTGATGCCGGTACTCTGATATTATTTTATGGTAGAAATTATTTGCATCGTGTAACACCAGTAGAGTCTGAAAAACCAAGAATATTAGTAACACTTAATTATAATGAAGAAGAGGGCACAATGCTTTCAGAAAATGCAAGATTAACATTTTTTGGTAGAATTAACTAATTATGATTAAAGAAAAATAATTGTTTTCCATTTACTCGATAATTATTAATCAATTTTTTTGCTTCTTCTGACGTAATCCAATCAATATATTTTTTAGCCTCTTCAATATTTAAATTATTATTTATCTTATTGCTTACTAAAATTATCCCATATTGATTAAATAATGGTGGTAAATTTTCACAGACAATTTGTAGATTTTCTTTTTTATTAAAAGCTATCCAAGTGCTACGATCACTAAGAGTGTAAGCATTCTTTTGATTAGCTATTAATAATGTTGAGCCCATTCCCTGACCAACACTGAGATACCAATTTTCTTTAAATGGTATATTTATATTTGATAATTCCCAAAGCTCTTTCTCCTTTTTGTGTGTTCCACTCTCATCACCTCTTGATACAAATAATAATTTTGATTTTTTTATTTCAATCATTTTATTTTCAATTGAAGAGCATGTTTTGTTATCTTTTTTTGGTCCTATCAAGACAAAATCATTATACATCAAATCATATCTTAGGTTGCCATATCCCTTATCCATAAATTCTAGCTCTGATTTTTTATGATGAACTAATAAAATTTCAACATTTCCATCCATTGCAACTTTAATTGCCTGACCTGTTCCAAGAGATAATGCTCTGACTTTTATTTTATATTTTTTTTCAAATTCTTTGTTAATATATTCTAATAAACCCGTATCGTGTGTAGAAGTTGTGCTTGCTATTGTTATATGTTTATCATTAGCTAGAGCATTCTTAATCAAGAATATTAAAATAAATATAATTAAAAATCTAATCATAAAACTTGATACATCTTATAGTACTTACTAAATATATTTATATATTTTGAAAGGATAGTTATGAAAATTATCAAAGTTTTAGAAAAAACTGAATTAGTAATAGTCGATTTAGAGGTAAATTTAGGCGAAGAAAAAAGAAATGGTTTAACATTATGTGTTAAATATAATGGTGATTATTATCCATTAAATACTGCACATGATGGAAGGCCAATTTTAATGAATAAAGAGAATGTAATTAAAAATTAAAATTCAATTTTTTAATTATAAACATGAAAATAGCATAAGCTATTGCAGTACTGATTATTGAAACAATTAGTGAAAAAACAAAATTTTGTTTAAATTTCAGAAGAATAGGTAAAACAATAAAAAAAACAAAAGAAGGAATACTCATAACAATTGTACTATAAGATAACTCTATTACTTTTTGATAATCCTTTGTGTCCCAATATAACCATATAAAAGCTAATAAAGATGTTAGTGGTAAGGAAACAATTATTGCAGCAGTCCAAGTATATTTTTTTGCTATTTCAGATACTGCAACAATTATAATAGCACTTATTATAGTTTTAAGAAAAAAATACATTATTTACTCACATTTGTTCTTGTAGCTATATAGACACCAAATGTACAAATTAATAGTCCAATAATATCAATTATAAATAATTTTTCATCTAAAACAAACCAAGCCATTACAGCAGTAGTTGGAGGAACAAGGAAAAAAAGACTGCTAGTTTTAGAAGCTGTTCCATTTTTTATTAGATACATAAGTATTGCGTACGCTCCAAAAGACACCATAATGATTTGCCACGATATTGATAAAATAAAACGTTTATCAAAATTAATAAATGATATTTCAAAAAATAATGAAATTATAAATAAAAATATTCCAGCACTTAATGCTTGATAAAAATTATTAACTGAAAGACTTATTTCATGAGTAAATTTTTTTTGCCAAATAGTAGCTGAAGTTGCTCCTAAAAGTGCAACAATAGAAGCAATAACACCTATTGTTGGGATTTCTGTTCCAATATCATAACCTATAACTAATATAGTACCTAAAAAACCAAAAAATATTCCTATCCATTGCGTAACAGTAACTTTTTCTTTTAAAATAGGTCCACTTAGAATATTTGTTAAAATAGGTTGGAGGCATACAATTAACGCAGATAATGTTGCAGTAAGTCCCATAGAATAAGAAAAAAATACTCCACCTAAATAAAATCCATGAAAAAGAATTCCAGTAATCATAGCTTGAAAGATTAAATTTCGATTTATTCTTATTCTTTCCCTAAAAATAATAGAAAAAATTAAAAAAAATACACTTACAATACAAAACCTAAAACATAATGCAGCAAAAGGGCTTGCTGATTGCACAATAAATTGACCACTTATAAAAGCACTACTCCAAAAAAAGATAAATAGATATGAAAGATATAGGTTCATTATAAATAATAATTCTATTCTTTATTTATAAATGTTATGAAAATTTATTCATAGAATAAAATGCTTAGCAATAAAATCAATTTTTTTTGTCCAAATTGTAGTTCAGATAAATATAGTGGTAAAACTACTATAGGAAAAAAATATAAAGATGAACCATATAAAAATGTAACATCTGAAATACAATGCGCTCAGTGTTTTATGGATATTCCATCAATTATTTCAGAAAATATTTCTCCTGATAAGCAAAATGAAATGTCCAAACTTTGGAATGAAATATATAAACCATCACATAAAGAAAGTGCTGCACAATGTTCAAAATGTTTTAGGTATTATTGGGAAATAGAAAAATATTTATCTGTACATAATATTTCTGCAAAAGACATTTTCTATCAAACTTATAATCCTAAAAAATCAATTGGAGATTTAATTTGTAAGATTTGTGATCCAACATCTTTTAAATAAAATTAATGTTAGCATATATTCTTAATATATCAGGTTGGCTTTTATTACCTTTTATGGATGGTATTGCAAAATATCTATCTGCAGAAATACATTTCATACAAATTGTTTGGGGTAGGTATTTTTTTATGCTTTTAGTTAGTTTTCCACTAGCATTTATATTTTTTAGAAAAGAAATTAGTTTTCCTAAAACAATTTCAGTACAGTTATTTAGAAGTTTTTTTTTATTTTTATCTACCGTTTTTTTCTTTTATGCAATTTCAGTTATAACTTTAGCAGAAGCTTTAACCCTTGCATTTATCTCTCCAATAATAGTGACAATATTATCAATTTTTTATTTAAAAGAAAAAGTTGGACTTCATCGATGGACTGCAGTTTTGATTGGGTTTTTTGGTGTTATGATTATTATAAGACCAGGTTTTATAGAAATTAATTTTGCATCTTTCTCAGCTATTGCAGCAGGAATTTCATACGCTTTTTACATAATTTATACTCGAAAATTATCTTTTACAGATAGTGCTGTTGTTACTTTGCTTTTTACAGGTATCGTAGGTTGTATTTTTATATCTCTTATTGTTCCTTTTTACTGGATAAATTTAGATTTAAGACAATTATTATTGCTTATCTCATTAGCTTCAATTGGAACTTTAGGACATTTTTTAATAATTCTTTCTTTAAGACTTGGAGAAGCTTCTAAACTAGCTCCTTTGGGTTATTTTGAGATCTCCACAAATATACTTGTTGGATATGCCTTCTTCGGTGATTTGCCTGATATTTGGATTTATTTAGGATTATCTTTAATTGTTTTTAGCGGTATTTATATTTTTATTAGAGAAAGAAGAGAGATTAAATAAACTAATTAGTTTTTCTAGTTGTTTGATAAATAAATATTGTAACAGATCCAAGCAGTAGGGCTCCTCCTATAATTGTATTTAGAGGCGGTATTTCATTTATAACAAACCAAACCCAAGCAGTACCTAAAACACTCTCTAATAAAAATATTAGAGCTACTTCGTGTGCTGGAGCAAATTTAGGTGAAATTGTTAAAATCATAAATGGAATAGGTAGTATTAATAAGCACATTATGAAAAGAAACAAAATTTGATCATTATTTAAATCAAAGTTAATTCCAAATGGTAAAGCGTAAAGAGCTGATATTAAACATCCTAATAAACATGCCGGTACCAAATCTTTATTTTTAAATAATCTAACAAGAACCATACTAAAACCCATTCCTATTGCTACAATTAGAGCCATAATATCTCCGTATAATCCCGTAGTTGTAAAGCTTCCTATTCCAATGATTATCATTGCAAGCATAGCAATTAAAATCACTATCCATGTAAAAAGACTAGGTATTTCTTTAAGTATAAAAACTGAAAATATTGCAGCAAAAATAGGAGCTGATGCAATTAGAACTAATGTATTAGCTACTGCAGTATTTTGAATTGAATATACAAAACAAATATGAGTTATAGCATAGAGAATAGCATAGATTATCCCTGGTACACCAATTAGATAAAATGATTTAAGAAAAGATCTTTTGTAAGTATAAATGAGAAAAATTAATATCGTAACAATTGGTAGAGCGCTTCTATAAAATATTAAACTAAAATCATCTAAATTTACTAATCTAATAAATAAACTATCAGGGCTAAGTATTAAAACCCCAACTAATGATAGTATAAGCCCCTTATTTCTTGTTTTCATAAATATTTGAAAATAAATAGATTATTAATATATCTATCAGTATCGTTCTTTAATTCACACTTGTTTTTATGAAAAAATTACTTTTTTTATGTTTTATTTTTTTATCACTAAATACTCACGCCTTAGATTCAAATAAATTAATAAACCTTGTTGATTTAAAAATACTTTTTGATCTTCAAAAGAATGATTGGAACGAAAATGTTCTTTTTCTCATAAAAAAGAATTCATTTTCTAAAGTAGATAATGACTCAGAAGTATTTTATTTAAAATCAATATTTAATGATGGCGAAATAATTACAATGCCAATTTTTTCTAAGGATATTGTTGAAAAAATTATATTTGAATATATTTTTTTAGATCACAATAAACAAAATTTAAAAATCATAAATAATCATTTTAATTCTTTTAAAAATTTTTGTTTTGAATATCTCTATAATGACAAGTCTATACGAGTAGTTATTACTAAATGTAATTAATTAAAAACCATTGATGTAGCTTTAAAAATTAAACTATGTCTTTTAGCTAATTCTAATTTATCATTTGAATATCCACCACCTATTACTGTCGCAATAGGAATTGATTTATTTTTAAAAAATTCTAACACTGTAATATCTCTTTTTAATAATCCTTCAGTTGTTATTTTTAAATTTCCTAATTTATCATTCTCATGAATATCAACTCCAGTATCAAAAATTACTAAATCAGGATTAAAATTTTTTATACAACTATTAAGTGTTTGATATAATATTTCTAAATATTCATTATCTTCTAAATTATCATCTAATTCAACATCCATGTCACTTATTGATTTTCTAAATGGAAAATTATTTTTACAATGAATTGAACATGTAAAAATTTTATCATTATCTTTAAGGATTGAGGCTGTACCATCTCCTTGATGCACATCAGTGTCAAAAATTAATATTTTTTTTACTTGATGGGTTCTTATTAAATGTAATGAAGCATAAGCCATATCGTTAAAAACACAGTATCCTGAACCAAAATCTCTATGACTATGGTGTGTGCCACCTGCTAAATGATTTGCTATACCATTCTTAATTGCTTCTTTGCATGTTAATAGAGTTCCATTAACTGCTAAAAAGGAGCGATGAGAAAGTGTTTCTGACCATTTAAAACCCAATCTTCTTATTTCTTTATCGGATAAAGTACCATTTTTAATTTTTAATACGTAATCTAAATCATGACATATAGAAACTTCATTAACACTTGCTTTTTGAGGATTTAGAATTTTTGCACGATGATAAAAATCTGAAGTTTTTAATTCATTATATAAATCTGAAAACTTACTGGCAGTAAATTTATGATTTTCAGGCAGAGGAATGTCATAATCTTCGTGTGTTACCCAACTGATTTTTTTCATAAATTTGCCTCTTTTTAACTTAATTTATGCCAAAATTAATTTGTACATAGAATATGTGGCACTAATCTACCAATATATATTTAGTGAGTAAATGTATTCTATCCATAAAGAATTAGTGTCACAACCAATATGGAATTTGTTTTAATATTTGATTTATTAATTATTTGTTTAATTGGTTTTTTTATTGTCAATTTTTATTGAATTAATAATCAATTTAAATAATATTTTAATAATGAAAGATTTTTATGATCTAAATGGCTATTTTTCACCATTAAAAATTTATAATCCAAAAGAAGCAAATTTTTTTAGAAATAAATTAGAAGATTCAGAAAAAAAATTAGGTAAACTTCATTATATTGTGAAAACTTATACAATAATGAAATGGGTGTATGAAATAGCAACTAATAAAATATTGCTTGATTTTATCGAAGAAATAATTGGTAAAAATATATTATTATATAATGCAACTTTTATAATAAAAGAACCAAACACTAAAACACACGTAAGTTGGCATCAAGATCTTACCTATTGGGGTTTTGATAATAATGAAAAACAAGTAAGTGCATGGTTAGCTTTATCCAAAGCTAATGATCAAAGTGGTTGTATGAAAATGATTCCAGGTTCCCATAAAAATGGATTTTTTGAACATCATTCAACTGAAGATAAAAATAATGTTTTATCTAGAGGTCAAACTGTAAAAGATATTGATATAAATAAAGCAGTATCATGTCCGTTAGAACCCGGTGAAGTTTCCTTTCATCATGGTCTAACATTACATGCATCTCAACCTAATTCTAGTAATGACAGAAGAATAGGATTAAATTTTCAATTTATTTCTACTGATATGAAACAACTAAAAAGCAAAAATGATAGTGCTATTTGTGTAAGAGGAGAAGATAAGTATAAAAATTTTAAGACAGATCAAGTAGCTAAAGATGACTTTGATCATGAGGCTTATCAACATCTTTTAGTATTAAATAATCATTATAATGAAACAATAAGAAAAAATTAATATTTATTTATTAGAATCTGAAATAAGAGATCTAAAAATTTACTTCTATTTAATCAAATCATATGAATGTTTTATCTGGAATTAGTATCGGATTTATTGGTTACACGATATTTGTCATTTTAGATACAATAATTAAAAAATACCTAGTTAATGAATATTCTGTTTTTCAAATAAATTTTTATATTTGTCTTTTTAGTTTTATACCAACACTATTAACTCTTTATTTTCTAAACAAATGGAGCTCACTAAAAAATGATATTATTCATATACAGCTTCTTAGAGGATTATTTGGATTAATTTCAGGAGCTTTAGTAGTTTATTCATTTAGAGAACATGCATTTAGTGAAATTTACCCAATATTATTTAGTGCTCCATTAATGATAACAATGTTATCCCATTTTTTTTTAGATGAAAAAGTTGGTATTAGAAGATGGTCAGCGGTAACAGTTGGATTTATTGGTGTATTAATAGTTAGTAGACCTGGCACTATTCATTTTTCATTAAGTCTATTTGGTTTATTTTTTTCCGCATTACTAATGGCGATAAATATTACTTTAGTAAGAAAGTATTCAAATAATCAATCATCAATAGCATTTACTTTTTATGCTTTTTTATCTGCAACTATTTTAAATGGATTACTGAGTTTTAATAGCCACATCGCATTATCTTTTAATGATCTAATGATACTTGTTTTTTGTGGTATTATTTGTGGAATAGGGGGTAATTGTTTAACAATCGCCTCTAAATTTTTAGAGTCTAGTGTTTTTGCTCCTATTCAATATACACAACTAATTTCTGGAGCAATTTTAGGTTATTTATTTTTTGCTGATATTCCAGATATTTATGAAATTATAGGATCTTTAATTATTGTTGGTAGTGGAATTTATATAATAATTAGAGAAACAAAAATAGGGGTTAGGCCATATATTAAAGAAGATTCAAGATTTCGTGACCAATTTAATAGAGGTCACTAAATTAATAATTATAAATCAAAACTTTGTGATAATATTTTAATAGCATAAAATTATTATGAAAAATTTATTAAATAATAAAAATCCAATAACTTTACTAATTTTATCATCAATAGCCATGCCTATCGCTTTTAGTACTTGGATGGTTTTATTAAATAATTTCTCAGTTGAAAGAGCAAGTTTTACTGGAGTTGAAATTGGAATACTTCAAAGTATCAGAGAGATACCTGGCTTCCTAGCATTTACTATTATTTTTTTATTGTTCTATTTTAAAGAGCAATATTTTGCTATTTTTTCTTTAGCCTTAACTGGTTTTGGTGTTGCAATTACAGGTTTCTTACCAACTGTTTATGGTTTGTATTTTACAACAATTATTATGAGTACTGGCTTTCATTATTGTGAAACGGCCAAAAATTCTTTGAGTTTACAATGGCTTTCAAAAGAAGAAGCTCCACCAGTTCTAGGAAAATTAATAGCTATTAGCTCAATTACGTCTTTATTTTTGTATTGTATAATTTGGAGTTTATTAGAAATCTTTAATTTAGATTATAAGTATATATTTTTAATTGCAGGATTAATTTGTATTCTTATTTCCATACACCTTTTTATATCCTTTCCTTTTTTTGAAATTAAAAATAAACAACATAAAAAAATAATTCTAAAAAAAGAATATTCTCTTTACTATATCTTAATTTTTTTATCAGGTGCTAGAAGACAAATTTTTGTAGTTTTTGCAGCTTTTTTAATGGTAGAAAAATTTGGATATTCAGCATCGCAAGTTACTTTACTATTTTTAGTTAATTATATTTTTAATTGGTTTTTTGCAGAACGTATTGGAAAGTTAATAAATATATTTGGTGAGAAAAAATGTCTTATATTTGAATATATTGGACTCGTTATAGTTTTTACATCTTATGCATTCGTGACCAATGCTTATGTTGCAGCAGGTTTATATATTATTGATCATATGTTTTTTGCGTTAGCTATTGCAATTAATACATATTTTCAAAAAATTGCTGATCCAAAAGATATTGCAAGCACTGCAGGTGTTTCATTTACTATTAATCATATAGCTGCAGTATTTATCCCAGTACTTTTAGGATTTGTTTGGATTAATTCTCATTCAATAGTTTTTTTAATTGGATCTTTGTTTGCTCTACTATCTTTAATCGCTTCATTTTTTTTACCTAATAATTTATCAAAGATTATTTTAGATGAAAGTAATTTAAAAAAAGTAAGAGTATAATTTACTCACCTATATAACTAAGAATTATTTTTCTTTTGTATTTACTGTACCTGTGTTCAATTAGATATATTCCCTGCCACATCCCTAATTTCATTTCTTTATTGTTTATAGGAATTGTTAATGAGGTTTGAGTAAGCATAGATTTTATGTGAGCAGGCATATCATCATCTCCTTCATAACCGTGTTTATATAATGAAGCATCTTCAGGAACTATTCTTTGAAAAAAAGAATTAATATCATCTAATACATCTGGGCTAGCATTTTCCATTATTGTTAATGAAGCAGAAGTGTGTTGTATAAATAAATTTAGCTGACCTTTAATTATATTATTTTTTAGAATCCAATCATGAACATTATTTGTAATTTCATACATTCCCTGTCCATTATTAGAAATTATCAATTCATCTTGTAGATTTAACATTTTCTAATCTTAAAATGAAGTCGTGGCACCTACAAGGAGAATTATAATGAAAATTAATGTTATGAAAAAAAGAACTATTCTTTTAATAAGTGCCACAATCTTTAAAATATAATCAAATTTTGTTTTAATAGAGATATAAATAAGGAAAAATTGTGTTATGATTATCCTAATTCTTTTTAGCTAGGAATATTATTTGTTAAACAATAATCAATTTGCAATTTTTTTAATTATTATATCAATTATTTTTGGTACTCTTATGGGTACATTTATAAAATTAGCTCAAGAAGAATTAAATGTATTTACAACTGGTTTTTTACGTTTTTTCTTTGGATTTTTAATCATCATCCCTTACATTTTAAAAACAAAATTTGAAGTATTTAGTACAAAAAATTTAAAAATTCATATTTTACGGTCAGTACTTAACTTACCTGCAATGCTACTAGGTTTTGCAGCTTTAGCTATGCTTCCATTAGAGAAAATGACAGCCATTCATTTTATAGTTCCTATCATTGTTACAATCTTAGCTGTGATATTTTTAAAAGAAAAAATCTATTTGTATAGGTCAATTGCATTAGTGATGGGTTTTCTAGGAATGTTAATAATATTGCGACCCGGTATTATAGATATTTCTATTGGAATATATATGGCGCTTATTTCATCGCTAATTTGGTCAGTAGTTATAATTTTAACTAAAAAAGTATCTAAGGATGATAGTGCTATAACAATATTATCACACCAGTATGTTTATATGAGTCTTTTTTCATTTCCATTAGTTATATATTTTTGGAATCAGCCAAGCTTAAAAACAATTATTTTTATATTATGTGCTGCAATGTCAGGAACTATATTACATATTGCATTAAATCATGCATATAAATTAGTTGATGTAACTATGACTCAACCTTATTCATTTTTAGGATTAGTAGTTTCATCAATAATTGGATATTTTGTCTTTAGTGATAAACCTGATTTTTATACCTGGTTAGGTGCTTCTGTAATTTTTTGTGGTGTGCTTCTAATTTCTTACAGAGAACTTCAATTAAATAAAGAAATTACAAGAAAGAGATTAAATATTAATTCATAATATTAATATTTAACATCGTTAGATTATGTGTATTATTAGTAAATGCAAAATAATTATTTTTATAAATGGATAGATAGTAATAAAGATGATGAAATAAATAGTTTCAAAGAATGTATCGATTCATATATTTATTTTAAGAAAGATGCTTTTTATAAAACTAACAAATTAATTAAAAAAAAACCAGAATTTAATGCTCCAAAATTATTAAAAATAGTTTTATTGCTTTTTTCTAGAGATGTACAAAAAATTTCATTAGCTAGAGAAACATTCAAATCAATTTCCACTGATGAAGTAAATGATTATTTTCATCAATATTTAGAGATAGTAAATCTCTGGATTAAAAATGATTTAAAAAATTTATTAAATAAATTGGAATTAATTATAAAAGATAATCCCAAAGATATTTTTGCAATCAGATTATTTCATTTTAATAATATTTTCTTGGGTATTGATAGTAAATTTTTAAATAAACATGAGGAAATACTAAGTAAGTGGTCTGAAAATGATCAGCATTATAATTTACTATTAGGGATGACTAGCTATGCTTTTGAAGAAAATAATATAATTGATAAAGCTAAGCTTTTAGCTTTAAATTCACTAAAACAATCATCAAATGATTTATGGAGTTGGCATGCCCTTTTGCATGTACACGATAATGAGAATAACAACTCAATTAATAACAATGATAATTTCAATAAAATTAATTGGTCAATTTACGGGCCAATAAAAAGACATATATGGTGGCACCAATCATTAATATTATTCTACAATCAAGAATATGAGAAAAGTTTAAAACTATTTGATAATTATTTCTCTTCTTCAGAAATTTTTTATTTAGATTTTTGTAATGCTTGTTCTTTTTTATTAAGACTTCATTACAAAGGAGTGGATGTTAAAGAAAGAATGGATAAATTAAAAGATTATGCTGAATATTTTAAAAATCAACACATACTTCCATTCATTGATTATCATCTTATTTTTTATTACTTATACTATAATGACCAAGATTATTTTCAGCAACTTGAAGAGAGAATGGAAGAAAATTATTTAGAAAATTCTTTTAAAGAAAATTATATTAATTACTTAAAGCCAATCATTCACAGTATGAAAACAAATGAATTTTTGAACGAAAATATAATTAAATCACAATTTAAATACCTTGGAGGTAGTTTTGCTCAACGAGAACTTATTTTTTTAAGTTTAATCCAAAATACAAAATATAAAAAAAATAAATCAGATTTAATATCAGAATATAATGATTATAAATCAGTATCTAAATTATATGTATAACTCTAAATTTTTGGAAGAAAAATTTATAAAAAATTCAAATAATAATTTTACCTTATTAAAAGATAATCTTTTTTTTCGAAATATAACTTTTCAAAATTTTCAAATTTTAAAGATGATATCATTTTTGGTAAGAGACAAAAATTGGAATAACTATGATCCTAAAATTATAAATTATGAAGAGAGTTTTGATACATCCTTAGAATATATATTCGATTTAGAATATGGTATAGATGAAATTCTTAAAACAAGAAATGTTATATTATTTTCTGATAATTCTATCACTCTATCCTCTGAAGGAGAATTTTTAACTGATTTTTGGACTAATAGAATAGGTTTTAATTTATTAATTCCATTAAAAAATCATGTTGGTTCAAACATCATTGTAACAAAAGAGAACGATTTGAAAGAGGAAAAAAAATTTCCAGAAAATATAAAACCTGACCAACCATTTTTTAAATTTAAAAACCTTGCTTATACTTTAGATGATAGTTTGTTTGTTAATATTAATTTTCAGGGTATTTTATTTGAAATGGAGGATCAAAGAAACTGGGGTGATGCTTCTTACAAAATATATAGTGGTTCTTTATTAAATCCTTTTCCGTATCTAGAAAAAGGGGGGTCTAATTTCTCTCAAACTGTTAAAATAGATATAGTAAATAAAAAACAAATATCTTTCCCGTCTAAGAATATTGTAAAAATTGATCATACCACTCCTTATAAATTTCCTAAAATTGGTATAAAAATAGATTCTTTAATTATTCCTGATGATAATTTAATAAATAACTTTGATTATTATTACTATCTTATTGATTTTACTGAAGATTTTACAAATGTAACTTCAAGATCTCAGAACAAAGTATTCCTTGTAGCTTTGGTTGATCATACTAATGATCCTGATGATGAGTTAAAAAAAATTTACAATTTTGTAACTGAAAATACTATTAATTTAGATAAAATTTTAATTTGTCCAAAAATATATTTGAATAGTTTTCAACCAGCTGGTGAATGGCCTAAAGCTCCGGAATTAAATGAATACTATAAAATTGCGAAAAAGATATTTTCTAATAGTGAAATTGTTTCTGGAATGGTCACTAATTTTACAGAATTAAATAGAAAAAGACCAAAAATGTTTTATGATTTGGTAAGTTTTTCCTTCACTCCAATTGTTCATGATTCTAGTGATTTTGGTGTATTAAATACACCTGAAACTATACCTTATATCCTTAAAACTCTAAAAAATTTTTCTAATAGTACCAATGTTCATATTGGTCCAATTTCTATTGGTATGCATTTCAATCCGTATGGTGAAAGTCTTGTAAGTAATAAAAACAAAATAAGATTAGAAATGGCTGATAGCGATCCAAGGCATGATCAATTATTTTCACTAACTTGGACACTGGCAATTTTTATTCAATCAATAAATAAAGAATCAAAATTTTTTACTTTTAATTCTATTTATGGGCATCATGGAATATTAAATAAAGATAATACCAAAAGACCATTGTATCATTTAAATAATTTTCTTATTTCATTAACAAATTCAGAAATTTTTAAATTTAATCCAGTTAACGAAGTGTATGGATTAAAAATCATACTAAATGATAAAAATTATTATTTATTTGTCAATTCCTCAAAACAAAAAAAGGATATTAATATTCCTGAAATAAATTTTAGTAATCAATATAAGCTTAATTTAAAAAATTATACTGATATTTTTAATAATGATTTTTCTTTTTTTAACTTTAAAAAAGATTTAAATCCTTATGCTTTTGAGCCATTAGAAATCAAATTTATAGAAGATAAATGAAAAAATTAAAAGGAGCATTAATCGGTTGTGGTTTCTTTGCTGAAAATCATATTTTAGCTTGGAAAGAACTAAAAAATATAGAAATAATATGTGTTTGTGATTTAGATATAAAAAAAGCTAATAAATTTAAATCAAAATTTAACATTTTGCATACTTATTCATCTATAGAATTAATGTTAAAAAAACATAAAATTGACTTTGTTGATGTCGTAACAACAATGGAGACACACTTAAATATTGGCAAAATTTTATCTAAGTATAAAATTCCAACTTCTATACAAAAGCCATTTGCTGAAAATTTATCTAATGCAAAAAAAATTGTTTCTTTATATAAAAAAAATAAAACACCACTTATGGTTCATGAGAATTTTAGATGGCAAAGCCCTCTATTAAAATTAAAAGAAATTATAAATAAAGAGCAGTTAACGAAACCACATTATGCCAAGATATCTTTTAGACATGCAAATCCTGTTGGATATACCAATCAAACATATTTATACGATTTAAAAGAGTATTTAACCCTAGACGTAGGAATCCATTTATTTGATTTAAGTAGATTTTTTATGGGAGAAGCAAAAAGTATTTATACAATAAATCAAAATACAAATAATAAATTTAAAGGTGAAACTGATTTTATATCCCTGATAAGAAATAGAAACAACAGTATTACTATTGTTGATGCATCTATTTCTTCAATTAAAAAACCAGACAGATTTGCTCAAACACTAGTTAATTTAGAATTCTCTAACGGTTCAATTGATTTAGACTACAATTACAAAATTACTCTTCACAAAAATAATAAGAAGAAGATTTATGATGGAAAACCAAAGAAATATAAATGGATTTCAAAGCCTTGGGATCAAATTCAGGAAAGTGTAATTAATACGCACAAACATTTCATTGATTCACTAATAAATAATATTGAACACGACACAAGTGGTGAAGATAACATAAAGAGTTTATCATTAGTCTTCAATTCATATAAATCTGATAAACTAAGAAAAGAAATTAAAATTTAATTTTTTATTTTAGTTTAAATTGTAAATTTCGAGATTTCATCTCTAATTAATTTACTTAAGAGACTGTAACCAAGTACATTCATGTGTAATGGATCTTCTGAATAAAATTTTTCAAATCCAGCATCAAGCATAGGAGAGCAAAGATCAATATAGCGCCATTGACTAAAATTCTCAATTTTGTTTTTAATTCGTTCATTTGCATCTAATATTGTATTTAAATAATTATTTCTAAATACACTTGGCTTAATAGAAACAAAAAAACATAAGGTATGAGGTAATTTTTCATTAACTTCAGAAGCAAATAATAAAAATTCATTTTCTAAATCTTCAGCACTCATTCCGCTGCCTATATCATTATCACCTGCATAAAAAATCATCTTGTCAGGATTATTTGGGACTACTATTCTGTTAAAATAGGTTCGGCATGATACTAATGTGGAACCACCAAATCCTAAATTTAATAAACTATCAAATGACAAATCAGTTTTTGCATTTTCCCAGTCTCTAAATGTTGAACTTCCAAATAAGACTATTTTGTTATTTTTATATTGATCTGAATGTAATTTAATTTCTAATTCTCTCACGTCTGCTTCAAATTCTTCCTCAATAGGGCTTACTAAGTTTAAGTTACTAACCACATCTTCATAATTAATTTTATTTTTTGAAGCAGATTTTGCTAATTCAATTGCTTCCTCAACATATGTTCTAAAAGTTTTTCTATATTTAGATAAAAAATTTTCTAACTCTTTTTTATTTTTCATATCATTTACAAAATTTTTTATTTTTATTGGTTCTTTAATAACTGCTGAATAAATAGTATCAGAAATTGAATAATCAAAATTTGCTAATGCAATTGGAACAAGAAGGGGCTCTGGTTTTAATTGGTCTGCTAATAAAAATGCACCTGGTTTTAATGGACCCGGGGAATTTGGAGTTAAATTATCTTCAGTCTCAGATGTACCTTCTGGTGCTATAACTAAAGGTCTGTTTTGATCAAATATATTTTGAGTTTCTATAAATAATCTACTTTTTCTTTTCTTTTTTTGTTCTTGAGTTTCATTTAAATAATCTGATTCTAGTGTATGGACGAAAATATAATCTAAATTCTCATAATAATTATATCTCCAGAATTCTGTATTTCTAGAATATCTAGCAATTCTTTGACCACCATCACCATATTTTGGAAATAAAATTTTTGCACTTATAAAGTGACTATCTATACTAAATTGATGTCCATTAGCTAAACCATTTTCTTCAATGCTTGCCAAATGATTATAAAAAAATATGTTTGTGGCTTCATCAGGTAAATTCTCCATACCTTTAATAACATAAGGTACTTGATCAAAAGCTTTTATAAAATCTGAATTTGTTAATTTTTGTAATGCTTGTTTATTTATTGAATCATATGAATTTGCAACCCTGTTGTATATTTTGTTTAGTTGTTTGAAAAATCTATTTTTTCTTTCTATACCACTCAATGCATCAATCATTAAACTAGCTATAGATTTTTCATCATCATTACCTGTGATAATTAAATCATAAATTGTATCGAATGCTAAAGAATGAGTTAAATGATTTTCTAATAAATGAGGTATTGTATAAAGTTTGGAATTACTTGGTATTGTTGCAGAATTATCATTTAATAAATATTGAAAAAACTCTTTTTCATTTTTAGCTGGATAGGTTGTTAAACCTGTTGAACTTTGAATATAGCGTCCTAATTGCCATAATTGTCTTTTAAAAAATTTGATTGCCAATTCTGGATTGGTTTTGATTAAATTATCAATAAATTCATTTGAAAATTTTAATATCGTTGTATCTCTTGTTGCTTTTAAGGAGTAGGGTGATTCAATTTCATGTAATCCTGAAGATAAGGACAATGCTACTCCTGGTCTAGCTATTGATCTTGAATTGTTTTCTAATTGGTCATCTTTTAAATTTGTAAAAGAGGCTTCAACCTTACCTTTTAACAAAATATTTATTCCATCAGAATTTTTACCTTCTAATGTTATGAATTCACCAGATGAAAATAATCTAACGTTTGCGTAATGTATTAATTCATCTAAATCGTTATCATCAAGAAAAGCTAAAAATGCTGAATTTTTAATTCTTTTGGTATTTACAATATCTCCACCAGTTTTAACACCATCAGCTAAATTAATGTTTTTGTGTTCAACGGGTTTTTCTAAATTGCGAGATGACCATATTAAATTAATCGATTCAAATAATAAAAAAGAATAAAAAAAACTTGCATAGTCCGGATCTACTTCTTCCAATTCTTTTAACTTTTCTATTTTGATAGAAATATATTCTGAATTACCTTTAATAAATATATCTGACATATATCTACCTGGCGCATTTAAGCCTGAAATACCAAGAGGTGAACCTGCATTCTTTAATGTTGCTAACTTATAAAAAACATTATTATGATATTTTACATATTCAGCCTCACCTTTTAAAAGAACAAAAATTTGATCTGCGATACCATGCTGTTCTGCAATTTTGATGTCTTCATTACTTTTGTGAAATTCTGTGCCAGAATTGATTAAATCTTCAGTATTTTTTTTTGGAGACAAAGAAAAACCTTTATCTACTAGTATTAAAGATATTTTTTCACTTAAATTCATTAATTATCTAACTTAATAAATTTCACATTTTATTTAAAGAGAAAAATATTATCTTCTTATAATTGATTTAAAAATATTGATAAAAGATAACAGTATTATTTTTAATCTAAATATACTTACAATGGATTGAGCTAAATATGTCAATGCAGCAGCTCTTAAAACAGATTTGCATTGGTACATATTTTCTCTAGGAACAAATCTTTTGAGTATTGGTAAGGCTCTCTTAAAACTTGCATCAAATTCTACAGGAAGAGTAATCAAATGGATTAGCACATTTGTAGATAAACATCCCATTATTATTATCGCAGCAATAAGGGTGATAAATGGACTTTTAGTGAAGGCAAATATTGACGGTAGTCCTATAATTAATAAAAACGAGCCAATTCTTTGAAAGATCATTGTTTTTTCAATTAATGATTGTCTAAGAATAAGTGGTTTGTATTTTTCTTTATCTTGAATTGCATGACCAATTTCGTGTGCAACAACCGCAATGCTTGTAATACTTTTTTTATCAAGTTTATCTGTAGCGATATGTATTTTTTTTTCTTTAGGATTGTAATGATCTAATTGCTGAATAGGATTAATTGACACATTGGTAATTTTTTCTTCTTCAAGAATTTTTTTTCCAAGTTCCCTACCAGTGAAAGGCATATCAGGTAAAATTTTATTATATTTTTTTAAAATATAATTCACCCATAAACTTGGTAGAAACATTACAATAATTGGCAAAAAATAGTAAAATAATTTAATCACAATATAAAAATAGGAATAATATTATTAAAAATCAATTTTATTTAAACTAGTATTATCATCAATAATTAATTATTGCTTAAAAAGTGAAATCTAAATTTGAAAGAATTAATAGACTTCCCCCATATATATTTGGGGAGATAAATTCATTAAAAATGAAACTGAGATCAGAAGGTAGGGATATTATTGATTTTGGCATGGGTAATCCTGATATGCCAACACCTCTTCACATAAGACAGAAATTAAAAGAAGTTGTAGATAAGCCAGGTGTTGGACGTTATTCAGTTTCAAAAGGCATTAATGGATTAAGGAAAGCTCAAGCTAAATATTATAAAAAACGATTTAATGTTGATTTAAATCCATCAAGTGAAATTATAGTAACAATTGGTTCAAAGGAAGGTTTAGCAAATTTAGCACAAGCTATAACTTCAAGAGGAGACAGGATATTATGCCCTGATCCATCATATCCTGTTCATCCATATGGTTTTATGATTGCCGGAGCAAAATTAACACCTTTAAGAACATTTTATAATGGACAGTTCGATAAGAACAAATTTTTATCAAATATTGTTAATAATTTAAAAAAATACTCTTCAATAAAAGTTATTATTGTTTCTTTTCCTTCAAATCCAACAGCTCAGATAGTTGATTTAGATTTTTATAAAGAATTAGTAAAAATTGCAAAAAAATATCAAGTTTATATTTTATCTGATTTAGCTTATTCTGAAATTTATTTTGGTAAATATCCACCTCCATCAATATTAGAAGTGAATGGAGCTAAGAATATAGCTGTTGAATTTACGACTTTATCTAAAACTTATGCAATGGCAGGATGGAGAATAGGTTTTGCTGTTGGAAACAAAACATTAATTGAAGCATTAACAAAAATTAAATCTTATGTAGACTATGGTGCTTTTACTCCTGTGCAAGTAGCAGCCACTGCTGCTTTAAATGGATCTCAAAGATGTGTAGAAGAAATAAGAGAGACTTATAAAAAAAGAAGAAATGTTTTAATAGAATCTTTTGAAAGAGCTGGTTGGGATAAAATTCCAGAGCCTGAAGCATCAATGTTTGTATGGGCTCCTTTACCAAAAAAATATAAAAAAATGGGTTCTATGAAGTTTGCCAAGAATTTAATGATAAATGCCGACGTTGCAGTAGCTCCTGGTTTAGCTTTTGGAAAAGGAGGGGAGGGATTTGTTCGTATTGGTCTAGTAGAAAATACTCAAAGAATAAGACAGGCAGCTAAAAATATTAAAAGATATTTTAATACTTAATATTAAACTGATAAAATCTTAATATAATGTGATAATTTTTCACCTGCATCCCAGGCATCGCTTAGACTTTTTCCTTGAACCCAGTCTCCACATAAAAATATTTTATTATCCTTAGAATTAATCCAATTTTTTTTTGATATAGCATTATAACTCAATTTTGTTTGCCCATATAACCACCTGTGTGATTTAATAAAACTTACATTATTCTTTATATCAAATGTTTCTTCAAATATTGATTGAGCATATTTTTCTAGTTCAGTCTTGTCTATATCAATATTATTTTTTGTATATTCAGAACTCATATTTAATACCCAACAATCATGGGATAATTCATTAAATTTGATATTCTGATTCATAAAAAAACTAATATCTTTATGAAGATTTAATCCTGCTTTAATATTAATGTTGTTATTATCTTTATAGCTTAACATTACAGTATGTATTGGATCATAAGATGGCTCGCTATCAATTTGAGTAAAATCAATCAAATCTTTTGAAAGTTCTTTTGATTGTAAATAAGGTATACAAATTAAAACATAATCAAAATTTTTATATTCTTCTTTTTCAGAAAACAGAGAGTAGAGATCATTACTATTTTTTGAAATTTTAATTATTTTTGAATTTAAATTATTTTTTACTTTAATATTATCAAAAATAGACTTTGGAATAGAATTCATTCCATTTTGACCAATAATAATTTTTTTTTTAGTCTTTTTATTTTTTAAATAATCTGTTGCAAAATCTATTTCTATTACTTGTCCCAAGTTATATCTATTAACTACCTCATTTAATTGATTTACAGAATGATTTATTGATAAATAATGTGCGCCATGATCAAAAAGATAATTATCATGCTGCCTAGTAGAGACCCTACCTCCTGCTCTCCATGATTTATCAAAAATTGTAATATTATGTTCATGAAGATTATAAGCAAGAGACAAGCCAGTCATCCCAGCTCCAATTATTGCAATATTTTTCACTTAATTAATGTTAATTAATTGAAAATTTTTTTTACCTGAAGATTTAATTTTCTTTAAACCAAATTTACTGCATAGGTTTTTGTATCTCTGTTTTGCAGGTAAGTTAATTGTTTTAAAATGTATGTTATCGTGACCAAACATCATTTGCTGACCATTAATTTCATATAATTTTTTATAAATACTAGATTTTCTTCTGATAACCATAATTTAATAAAAAAAATATATAGTTAAATTTAAAGCAGCAAAGATAAATACTATCGCAATAGCTGCGTATAAATTTTTTTTGTTCATATCTATTTATAATTAAAATTATACTTAAAAGTCAAGACACTAAATTAATTTAGCATTAATGATTTTAGGAAATCTAAGTTTTCAATTAATCTTCTTAATTCTTCTGGATCTAGTCCTTTTAAATTTTCTTTAAATAAATTTTGATAGTCTAATGTATCAATACGATCCGTATATATTTCTTTTAAAGAAATTGTATTTGAATTATCATAATCATAATTCCCAATTAATATTTTTGATAATGCAGGAAATATTAGTGATGTAGTTGTATAAGTTGCAAATCCTATGTCTCTGTCTTCGTCTTGTCTTTTGTCAATAAAGGTAAAATAAATAGCTATTCTTGCTGCACGTGTCAATTCTGCTACAGATAATTCATCATCTTCTGATACATCTAAAAATGTAAAAGTTTCATTAATACAATTTGCAGGATTGGTATCATTATTACATGTTTCAATTAATTGAGAATTCATTAAGTTAATAATTTCACCATAAATAATTTGAAAAACACTTGGTATTGATTCGCATTTTTCATAAATAGAATAATCAGATGAATTTAAAAAAGAATAATCTATACCATCCCAATCATCGGGAGCAGTAACCTCAAGTAAATTATCACCATTTTTTTTTAAAAAATAATAATAACTTCCATCTAGTTCACCCCATTTGTAGGCTGACCAATCTTTTACCTTTGATGTTTTTGATACATTAAATCCAACGTATGTTTCGTCAATCCACATACTTGTGTTATTTGATATTATGAATACCTGATATTCTGCATCACAATCATCACTCCAAATACCTTGCATGTCCTTAGGAAAATTATCTTCAAAAATTAATTCTGCATTGAGGTTAAATGGTAACAATAAAATAATGCCAAAAATTAATTTTACTAAACTATTCTTCATAAGGCATAACTCTTATTACATCTCCGTAAATAATTACAACTCTTTGACCATTTGGCAGGGCATTATCATCTCCTTGCACAAAAGCTTTTTCTTGATCATTTTGGCAATTAGAAATGTCATTACCACATTCATCAATATTCACTATATATTGGAAACCATCATGATTACCAATTTTAGCTTGTATTACTGAGCCCATAGCAGCTCCTCCAACAGTTCCATATATTACTGCAATATCTTGACACTTAGTTCCTAAAATTTCCTCTTCTCCACAGATTTGAGAAGCTAAAAGACCTCCTATCATTGCTCCTGCAGTTGCTCCAATCCAATCACTTTCACCTTCGATTTTTACTGGAAGAGAGGTTTTGATAGTTCCATATTCAATATTAGTTACTTTTTGTGCATCAGATTTTTTTACCTTATTTGGAGATGTGGTATTACAAGAGATTAGTACAAAACTTATTATAACAGGAATTAGCAATAATTTTATTAATTTGGTCATTAATTTATAATTTATTATAGTTAAAAATTGTCTAAAATAAGCAATTAATTCTAATAAATCATATAAATTTTCTAATAACTTACTATCTAAATATTGATGAAAAGTTTATTTTTAATTCTTGGAAATCAACTGTTTCCACATAAACATCTAAGTAAATACAAAGATTCAACAATTTTTATGTGTGAAAGCTTTGATCTTTGTACTTTTCAAAAACATCATAAATTAAAACTCATTCTTTTTTTGTCCTCAATGAGATCTTATGCTGATGAATTAAAAAAAAATAAATTTAAAGTAAATTATATTGATTTAAAAAAGGAATTTAAAATATCATACGAAAAAAAATTAGAAAACTTTATAAATAAAAATAAATACGAAGAGTTAATTTCTTATGAAATTGAAGATAAATTTTTTGAAAAAAAAATAATCACCTTATGTAAAAAAAATAAGATTAAATTAACTTTTATACAATCACCTATGTTTTTAAATTCAAGAGATGAATTTAAAAATTATTTAAGTAAAACAAAAAAACCTTTTATGGCAAATTTTTATAAAATTGCCCGTGCAAAAATAGATATTTTGATGGAAAATAATAAGCCCAAAGGTGGAAAATGGAGCTTTGATGAAGATAACAGAAAAAAACTCCCTAAAGATATTAAAATACCAGAAATGATTACTGCAAAAGAAACAAAGCATACAAAAGCTTTAAAACAACAAATAAACACAATTTTTAAAAATCACCCAGGCCAAGTTGATAATTTTTGGCTACCAACAACTTATGATGATGCAGTTAAATGGTTAGATTATTTTATTATTAAAAAATTTAATTTATTTGGTGATTACGAAGATGCAGTTGATACTAATAATAACTTTTTATTTCATAGTGTTCTAAGCCCCTTGATTAATTTAGGTTTATTAACACCAGATCTAATAATTCAGAGGGTAAGAAAAGTTGAAAATAAAATTAAAATTAATTCTTATGAAGGTTATATTAGGCAAATTATTGGATGGAGAGAATTTATTAGAGGAATTTACCAAAATTACGATCAACAATTAGAAGAAAATAATTTCTTTCAACATAAAAATTCTCTTACTAAAAAATGGTATGATGGCACAACTGGATTAGATCCTTTAGATCACTCAATTAAAAATGCTCAAAAATATGGATACACCCATCATATTGAGAGATTAATGGTTTTATGTAACATTATGAACTTATGTGAAATTAAACCTAATGAAGTTTATAATTGGTTTATGGAAATGTTTGTAGATAGCTCTGATTGGGTAATGTCACCTAATGTTTATGGTATGGGATTGTTTAGTGATGGAGGTATATTTAGTACCAAACCTTATATTTGTGGTTCAAGTTATTTTATGAAAATGATGAATTTTAAAAGAGGTAATTGGAATGATATTATGGACGGATTGTATTGGCGTTTTATTAATAAAAATAGAAAATTTTTTCAATCTAATCCGCGTTTAAATATGATGGTTAATATTTATGATAAAATGAATACAGAGAGGAAAAATGATATAATAAAGAAAGCAAATCAGTTTATTCGTGATAATACCAATTAATGTATAAATTCGATGTTGTTGCAGCAATTATAATAAAAAATGATAAATATTTTATTGCGAAAAGAAATAGAAATAAACATATGGGATTAAGCTGGGAATTTCCTGGTGGAAAAGTTGAAAAAGGGGAAACTTTTGAGATAGCATTAAAAAGAGAAATAAAAGAAGAGCTAAATATAGAAATAAAAATTAAAAATAAATTAGGTGAAGAAAATTATCGAGATGATAAAATAAATGTGAAGTTACATTATTTTATATGCTCTCATTCTAATGGTGAAATTATTTTGAGTGAACACGAAGACTCGGCTTGGGTTACAAAAAATGAATTTAAAAATTATAATTTTGCTGAAGGAGATAGTGATATCATAAACTTATTATAATTCTAATTTTAAAATCCTTTAAAACCTTAATTTTTCTCCTTTTTTTTCAAAAATTTTATTTTCTTTTATTTTAATGATAAAGACCAACATCATTTATGAAAGTTGATAAAGATCAAATATCCGCATGGGGTGTTCATGCTTTCACTGGTTCTGGAGCTATACTCGGTTTTCTAGCCCTAATATCAATATTAAATGATGATCAAGTCGGTAGTTTTTTATGGCTTGGTATGGCCCTACTTGTAGATGGAGTTGATGGAACCTTAGCCAGGAAAGTTGGTGTTGAGGAAAAAGCACCAAATCTAGATGGAATTATTTTAGATTCTATTATTGATTATCTAAATTACGTTATTAACCCAGCTTTAATGATTTACTGGTTTCAGATGGTACCATCAGGTTTTGAAATGATTATACCTGCTCTTATATTTGGAGTTTCTTTGTACACTTTTATCAATGTTAATATGAAAACGGATGATTATTATTTCCAAGGTTTTCCTGCAGTCTGGAATGTTGTGGTTTTATATTTCTTTATATTAAATACCAATGAGTGGATAAACTTAATTGTGATAATTATTCTATCAGTATTGACATTCGTTCCATGGAAGTTTGTTCATCCACTAAGAGTAAAATCATTTAGAAATTTAACGATTTTTTTTACTGTTGTTTGGGCAGCAACAACACTACGATTAGTAACAAAATCAGAAATAAACTTAATTATAAATGATACAATTGTTCTTTTAATATGGTTAATTTGTACGGGCTATTTTATTTATATTTGTTTTCTTAGATCTATAAAAAACTATTAAAAGCTTAAGTAATACAATATTATTTTGTATATGCAAAAAATGCATATCAGATAAGTATGAAATTCATTTTTAAAAATAAATAAATTTTATTATTAAAATTTCATCGTTCATTTTGAATAATTCAAAACGGAAGTAAACGAAAGTTGAAGGAACGCATGCAAGTTATTAAATCGTTCAATCTGTATTAACAGATCGGAAGTAGGCTAAAGCTGAAGGAACGCGGATCTTATTATTAATTTCCATAGCTAAGCATGAATTATAACGGATAAGAAAGGTTTGTTATAACTATGGTTAAAAAGTTAAATAATAAAAAAATATTTTATTCAAATCTCAAGAGGTCTACCCATTGATGTTTAATGAAATGTATCAATCTGAGTCAGTTATAAGAAATCATTATAACAATATTAATGATTGGTTGGATCAAATGACTTCAAAAGTTATCCTTGAAAAGAATGCCGAAGCTGAAACTCATTTTAGAAATATTGGCATAACATTCTCAACAAATAATGAAACAGCAAGGGAAAGAATTATTCCCTTTGATCTAATTCCAAGAATATTTACTTATACAGAATGGTTAAGATTAGAAAGAGGAGTAATTCAGAGAGCTAAAGCACTTAATGCATTTCTAGCTGATATTTATAATCAAGGTGAAATAATAAAAGCTAATATAATTCCTAAAGAAATTATTTACAAAAAAAAATCATTTGAACCCTCAATGTTTGGGTTTTCTCCACCTAGAGATATTTATAGTCCTATAATTGGTATAGATTTAGTAAGAACAGGTCCCAATGATTATTTTGTTTTAGAAGATAATTGTCGAACACCAAGTGGTGTTTCTTACATGCTAGAAAATAGAGAAATTATGATGCGAATGTTTCCTGAGTTATTTCATAACAACAGAGTAACACCAATAGATGACTACCCAACAAGACTCTTGCAAACCTTGATGAGTTTAGCTCCTATTAAATGTGAAAATCCAGAACCGGTATGTGTGTTACTTACACCTGGTCCTTTAAATAGCGCTTATTACGAACATAGTTTTTTATCAGATCAAATGGGTATTGAAATGGTTGAATCAACAGATTTATTTGTTGAAGGAAAATATCTTTATATGAAAACAGTTGATGGTCCAAAAAGAGTAGATGTTGTTTACAGAAGAATAGATGACGATTTTTTAGATCCTCTATGTTTTAATCCTCAATCTGTAATTGGTATTCCTGGAATTATGGATGTTTATAGAACAGGTGGTGTCAATATCTGTTCAGCTCCTGGAGCAGGCATAGCTGATGACAAAGCAATTTATATTTATGTACCTGAGATGATCAAATTTTATTTAGGCGAACAACCAATCCTGGATAATGTTGAAACATGGAATTGCGAAAAGGAACAAGAATTAAAATATGTTTTAGACAATATAAATGAACTTGTCGTAAAAGAGGTTGATGGATCTGGAGGTTATGGGATGTTAATAGGTCCAAAATCTTCTAAATCCTCTATAGATGAATTTAAAACAAAACTCTCAACAAATCCAAAAGGATATATAGCTCAACCTTTACTTGATCTTTCATTTTCACCAACACTAATCAAAAATCAAGTTGAGGGAAGAAGGGTAGATTTACGTCCATTTTGTTTAATTGGAGAGCAAGCTCAATTAAGTTCTGGTGGTTTAACTAGAGTTGCAATGAATGAAGGTTCGTTTGTTGTAAATTCTAGCCAAGGAGGCGGTGTGAAAGACACATGGGTTTTGGCTGAATGAGGAATAAAAATGTTAAGTAGAACTGCTGAATATCTATACTGGATCAGTCGTTATATGGAAAGAGCTGAAACTACAGCCAGGCTTTTGGATGTTGGTTATAGAATGTCTCTTTTTCCAAATCCAAGTGGTTATAATAATGAATGGGAATCAGTTTTATCTGCTGCTGGAGTAATTGAGGGATATAAAAATAAATATAATACAATTGAACAGAAAAATGTGGAAGATTATTTATTTTTTGATGAAAGTAATCCTTCATCCGTTTACAATTGTATTCTTAATGCACGAAGTAACGCATTAGTAGTTAGAACTTCCTTTACCCCTGAGTCTTGGTTAGCAATTAATAAAACTTATCAAGAGATACTAAACTTAAAAGAACAACAATTTACAAAATCTGATTTACCTGATCTGACAGAGTGGACAATAGAACAAGTAAATTTATTTAGAGGATCATTAAGTTCTTTGCTTAGAAATGATGGTTATAATTTTCTTTTTCTTGGTTTATTTATTGAGAGGGCTGATAATTCTGCCAGATTATTGGATGTAAAGTATTTTGTTTTATTACCTAAGCCTCAGTATGTAGGTGGTAATATCGATAATATGCAATGGAGTATATTGCTTCGCTCTTTATCTTCTTTTAGAGCTTTTAGATGGGCATATGATGGTAATATTACCGCAACTAAAATTGCTGACTTTTTAGTTTTAAATAATAATTGTCCTAGATCTCTAAGTTTTTGTATTCAGAATATTGTCAAACATTTAACTAATCTAATATGTAGTCCAGAAAAAGTTGGAAGAATTTATAATAATTTAAAAGATCTAAATTCTAAAATTCAAGAAGAAAAAATAGAAACTATTGTTGAATATGGTCTTCATCAATTTGTAACACAATTTATTAGAAAAATATCTAGTGTTGATAAAGAAATACATAAGGAGTTTTTTAATTAATATGGAACTAATCATTGAGCACACAACTAAGTATGAATATAAAAATCCAGTTTCAGGATTAATTCAAACAACAAAATTACATCCTTCAGAATATAATGGTCTAAAAATTCTAGAATGGAATGTTCATAACGACTCAGCCAAAAAATCAAAAATTTATCAGGATGGTGAGGCAAATAATATTCAAAGTTTTACAAATACAAACAGGGTGAAAAAAATACAGTTTACAGTTCTTGGAAAAGTAGAGACATTTGATACAAAAGGAATTTACCAGAGTGCTTCTGATAAAATAGATCCATTAGTTTACTTAAGAGAATCAAATTTAACAAAAGCAAATGCGGATATAAAAAATTTAGCTATTGAAGCTAAAAATGGTTTTAATAAAAATGAAAATCTAGAAACATCTCATAATCTGATGAATCTAGTAGCTGAAAAAATTGAATACAAACCTTTAACAACAAATAATCAAACAACAGCCATTGAAGCATTTAATCAGAAAAAGGGAGTTTGTCAGGATCAAGCACATATTATGATTGCGGCAGCAAAAACTTTAGGAATACCTGCTAGATACGTAAATGGTTATATGCATAACAATTCACATTCTTCAGAATTTCAATCTACACATGCGTGGGCAGAATTTTATATAAATGACTTAGGTTGGGTGGGATTTGATCCTACAAATAAGTGCAGTCCAGATGAAAGATACGTACGTGTTTCTTGTGGACTTGATGCAAGTTACGCATCACCTATTAAGGGTGTTTTTTATGGAAATATTAATAATGACGCTGTGATAGAAAACTTAGATATTCATGTACAAACATTGGAAAATAATTCTCAACAATAATTTGTTTGAAATATTTTCTTAACTTACTAGTATTATTTTTAAAAAAGGAGGAAATATGTTTCAAAATAAAAAACAACTTCAGTATTTATGGATTTTTAAACCTGAACTTAATGATATTGCAAAACGAATTGCAGAAGATCATACAAAATGGATGAAGGAAACACATACAAAGGAAGGTGATAAAGCACTTCTTATGTTAAATTGGTCTATAGGCCCTGAATTTAAAGATGGAAATAAAACTGGCAATATGTCTCTGATCCTAACAGAGGTTTATGAAAATCAAGCAGGAATAGATAATCATTTTGAGCAAGCACAAAATAATGGAGCTACTTTTAGAGATGATTTTAGTGATTTTGAAAGTAAATGTGAGAATTTAGTAAAAATTAATAGTTCAGATATTATCCATTCAATGTGGTAGATATAATTTTTAATATCTAATTTATTTTTAAATAGATTTTAATAATCCTATTGTAATATTCAAACTACATATCTAAGTTAAATACCATATTTATTTGAATTTATATTTATTATGGAAATTGAAAAGATTTTTAAAAATTTAATTCTAGCAGATTTTATTGTTATAATTTTAATGGTTATATCATCTATGTATCAACCATCAGAAATTTCTAATATTTATGAAAATTTAAATGATGGATTATTATCTAATTTTGAAAATTTTTCTCGAATAGTATCTATTAGTTTATTCTTTCTATATCTATTTACTTTAAATTTACTTTATAGATTTATCTCTTACGCCAAATCACTGTATTTATTTTTAGTAGTAGCTGGCATAGTTTTAAATTATTTTAGTGGTTCTGTTATTTATACTGCTTTTAGTGGTATGCTTGATCAAATTGGTGGATTAATTAGTGGCGCAATTTTGATTCTTTTATATTTTTCTCCAATTAAAGATAATTTTAAATAAAAAATAACTCAGTATTCTGCAATCAAATCAATATTTATGTATTTTTTGTTAAAATTTAGTTAAAATATTATAATTAGGTTGGTCAAAACCCTTGTAAAAAAAAGACCATAAATTTGATTATGGTAAAAACTTTAGCTAAAATTATCATTGGTTTATTAAGCTTGTGGGCAATAGTATTTATAATTGCAGAGATAATGGGTGTAACTATCTATTTTCCATTCACTATAGTTGAGAAAAAAGAAATACCATATCATAGAATTACTTCAGTCAGATTAGCTGTTTTTCTAACTTTTGCCTACTTTGGTTTTAGATATCTTTTTTTTCAATCAGAAAAACTATATCCTATTCAGTTTTTAGAAATTTATATTAAATCATTTACAGTTTGTTGTTTATTTGTTTTTTACTCCAGTCAAGTTGAATATAGAGAATACTTTTTTGTTTTATTTTTATTTATAGTTTCATTAATTTTACATTTTGCATCAAGAAAAAAGATGAGAAGTTATTTTAATTAAAACAAGCGGTTATTAAACCGCTTGTAATTTATTAATAACCTTCAAATATTGTTCTAAGAATTATTAAAACGAGTCCAACTAATGGAAAAATGACACCTCTTATATTTAGTTTAATTCCATAGTTGTTTACAAGATTAAAATACCTAACTACTGAGCTAATTAATGCTATTGCCATAAGCATAAATAAAAATGAATACCAAAATTTATATTGTACTACATTTTCTTCATAAGTATTTCCAGTTACATCAAAAGTTAACAATATAGACATTAAAAGCATTGTTAGAAAAACTGCGCCTAATGGACCTCTGAAAACCAATTTAGGTTCTTCATTTGAAAATCCTAATTCATTAAAAAATTTATCGTTAAAATAAAACTGATAAATAATAAATAAATTAAAGAGCATAAACAAAACATGGAATAAAAATGCTAAATTTCCCCCAGCTTCATTGACCAATTCATTCATATAATCTCCTTTTTAATATTTTTATCAAAATTTTAATGATTCTTTGTAAAAAATTATTAAAATAATATTTAATGAATAATATTTTAGTAACAGGTGGGTCAGGTAAGGCAGGCAGAGCGACAATAAAACTATTATTAAAAAAAAATTATAATGTCTTTAATGTAGATTTAGTCAATCACCCAGAATTGGAAGTTCCTTTTACTAAAGTAGATTTAGAAAATTTTGGAGAAGCAATGGAGTCTGTATCTGAAATAGATGATCGTATTAATGGAATAGATGCAGTTATACATCAAGCAGCAATTCCAGCATCTGGCTTAGAGACTAATCATAAAACATTCAGAGCAAATACTTTAAGTACCTATAATATATTCCAAGCAGCTAAAGTTATGAAAATAAATAATATTGTATGGGCATCAAGTGAAACTGTTCTTGGTTTACCTTTTGATACTTACCCACCTTATGTACCTGTAGATGAAGAATATGCCCCTCGTCCAGAGTCAAGCTATTCACTTTCAAAAGTAATGGGTGAAGAAATGGCAAGACAATTTTGTAGAAGAAATCCTGAAATGAAAATTATTGGTCTCCGTTATTCTAATATTATGGAAGAACATGATTATAAAAACTTTAAATCATTTCAAAATGATCCATTTTTAAGAAAATGGAATTTTTGGGGCTATATTGATGCTAGAGATGTTGCACAAGCTTGTTTGTTAGCTATGGAATGCAAATTAAAAGGTGCAGATCATTTTATTATAGCTGCTGATGATACGGTTATGGAAGAAGATAATAAATCTCTTTTAGACAAAGTATTTCCAAAAATTAATATTAAAGGAGATATTGGAAAAAATAAAACACTATTGAGTAATGAGAAAGCAAAGAGTATTTTAGGTTTCAAACCTGAATATTCTTGGAAAAATTATATCTAGATATTTAAACTCATAATTCCATCAGAATTAAAAGACAAAGGTATAGGATCTGAAATCTCACCAATAAAATTTCCGTCTCTATCATCATGTAAAAAAGCCATAAAAAAATAATTATTTTCTATTTGTAAAATTCTTCCAGCATATAATTCTACTTCAGCTTCTGAAGTTAAAAAAGATCCTGGAGCAATTTCCCATGGTCCATCAAAGTTATCTGATATTAAATAATGCGTACCTCGTCTAATAGGACCGTTATAATTTTTTTTAAATTCATCAGACCAATCTTCAGGATGATTACAAAATAAACAATACCATTTATTATTTACTTGAAATATTTGAGGTACTTCAAGTTGACTAAATAATCCTCCAAAAAGTGGTTTGCTTGATTTCCAATCATAAAGATTGATTGATTCTGCCATCCCTATAACTCCACATTGGTAAGGATCATCATCTATTGATGCTCTTGCTGTGTAGGCCATAATATATTTATTTTCTTTAGGATGTTTCATTACCCATGGATCTCTCATAGCTTGATCTTTCCAAAACCCATTTTCAGTAAATTCCAAGTAAATATCTGGATCTAAATCTAAAGCTAATCCATTACCACATCTTTCAAAAGAGTAGGGGGAATTACCTACTGCATGACCTATTCTTTGCTTAACACCTTTTTCTTTTTTATTTCTTCCAGTATAGAAGTAATGCCATTTAGAATTTTCTTTTAATATTGATCCTGTCCACACTGTGTAATCATCAAAATTTTCTTTTTTTGAAGGTGTTAAAACTGTTCCATAATACTCCCAGTTGATTAAATCTTTCGAGGTAGCAAGACCTTGAGTAACATTATTATGTCGTAAATCTGGATCTTTTAATGATTTATCTGCTTGTAAAAAATAACAGTACCATTTGTTATTATCATTTGCTAACCAGAAATCCCAAACCCATTTATCATTTTTTTTTAACACAAATTATTTTAAAATTACTTGTGCAAATGATGCCGTATCTTCTAAAAATAAATATAATTCATTATTATACTTAATCATATCTCTAATTCTCTCACCTATTTCAATTCTTTTCATATTTATTATTTCTTTATTATTCTTTAGTTCAAAAAAATAAAGTGAACTATCTTTTAATGAAGCAACAACATAATGGTTTTTTTTATCTAAACCTACAATCTGTGAAATGCCAATTGAAGGAACAAAATATTTAATTGGCTCAATAAAACCATAATCAGTATGAGATTTGTAAAGTGGATATTTTTCATATGTTTTCTGATTATATGAAGCATTCGCACCACCATAATGTTCTCCATAGCTAGAAATTGCCCATCCATAATTTGGTATTTCTTTTTGATTTAGTTTAATTATATTTATTTCATCTCCACCTTGAGGTCCGTGCTCAGCTTCTATTAAAAAATTATCTTCTTTATTATAATATAAACCTTGGGGGTTCCTATGACCCATACTAATTACTTTATAATTTTTAGAAACTTTATCGATCTCAATAACTTTACCAAACATACTATCTATTTTTTGAGTTCGATGCCTGCTTCTAAAATCACCAGTAGAAAAATATACTTTATCATTTTCTAAACTAATTACTCTACCACCTGATTGATGAGCATTAAATTCTTCATCAATATTATCATAAAAATGTACACACTCTTCGGAAGTAAAAAAATTATTAAATTCAATAAATTGATAATTCATTTTTCCATAAATTAAACTCGTATTCCAACAATTATTAGAAACTTCTCTTGTATAAGAAACATAAATTTCATCATTGTAAATTTCAATGTCTTTTACAGAAAACCATCCTCCTTCAAGCCAATCAAAATCATGAATTCGGGATTTTTTAAATTGCTCTATACCAATAAATTCGCTGATATTTGTTTTAATTTGTTGAAAAAAAAGATCACTCTTTATTTTATTTATTTCAATATTTGAAAATCCTAAAATTCCACTTGCAGAAATAATGATTAAATTATCATTATGAATTTCTAAATATCCACTTCCAGGATATTGATTTGCTATGCCATACATAAATATATTTGATGTTGGACCAAAAATATTTACATCAATAGTGTTATTTGAAAAGCTATGTTCTGAATTATAACTATATTCAAGATTGCTAGAATTATTTATCAAACTAATATCAAATTCATACGGATCAAATTGTGTTAATAATTTTTCTAGTAAAAGACTGTCATATTCAAGATAGGGCCTATCTTCCATCAAATCTTGAAAAGCTTCCTCATATAAAATTCTTCTTTTATCGATTTGGTTACGATCTTTTCTTAACTCTTTAATTTGCTTTTCCAATTTGAGGGAATTTTTATGTGGAAGAATAT
>CACHLW010000002.1 GCA_902580765.1 uncultured Alphaproteobacteria bacterium
GATTTAAAATGTGAAGGAGACACTAATGTTGATCTTCACCATTCAGTCGAAGATACAGCTTATTCAATTGCTTTAGCTATAAACAAAGCACTGGATGATAAGAGAGGAATAAGCAGGTATGGTTTTTCATATGTTCCAATGGATGAATGTTTATCAAGATGTGTTATTGACTTAAGTGGTAGACCAGAGCTTGTGTGGAATGTTAATCTTGGTTTAAAAAAAATTGGTGAAATGGATACAGAACTATTCCATGAATTTTTTAAAGCTTTTTCAAATGAATCAAAATGTAATTTACATATTGAAAATCTGTATGGAAAAAATAATCACCATATTATTGAATCATGCTTTAAAGCCTTTGCTAAAAGTTTAAGATTTGCTGTCGAAATAGATTACAGAAGAAAAGACAATATACCATCATCAAAAGGCACTCTTTAATTTTTAATGAAAAAGATAACTATTGTCGATTACGGCTCAGGCAATGTTTTGTCTGCACAAAAATCTTTTGTTAAAATAGCAAAAGATAACAATATTGATGTTGAGGTTTTGATTTCAAAAAAACTGAGTGATGTAAAAGATTCAACTCATATTGTTTTACCTGGTCAAGGAGCTTTTGCTACATGCATGAATGGTTTAAAAAAAACTGATGGCTTAATTGATGAGCTTTGTGAGTTTGCATTAATAAAAAAGAAACCATTTCTAGGGATATGTGTTGGTATGCAAATGTTAGCTAACATGAGTGAAGAAAACGGAGTCCATGAAGGTCTAGGCTGGATAGATGGTAAAATTAAACTATTACCTGGAGATAATTTAAAACTACCTCATATGGGTTGGAACCTGGTAGTACCAACAATTTCCAAATATAATAACTTAATTTCTAATAAAAATGATTATTACTTTGTTCATTCTTACTATTTCGATTGTTCTAATAAAGACAATATTTTGGCAGAAACTAAGTATGGAACAAATTTTGCTTCAATTGTTGGAAAAGAAAATATATACGGCGTCCAGTTTCATCCTGAAAAAAGTTCCTCCCAAGGATTAAACTTATTAAAAGGTTTTATTAAAGTATGAACATGTCTACACAATTAAAAGAAAAAATTAATATTTCAGTCGATAACATTGAAACGCTTACTGATGTAGATTTGGCAGATCTTTGTAATATCACTGAACAAGCAATTAAGGCTGGGGGAGGTTTTGGTTGGTTAAGAGTTCCTACAAGAGATATTTTAATAGATTACTGGACTAAAAGAACTAATGATAAATATATTAAACTTATAGTTGGAAGGCTAAATGGTGTTATAGCTGGAACACTTCAGCTTGCTTATGAAGCTCCCAATATTGAGTCTAGGAAAAATATTGCAAGAATAAGAAGACAATTTGTTGCTCCATGGGCAAGAGGTTATGGTTTGGCTAAGACTATGATTGACTACACTGAAGAAATTGCAAAAGAAGACAATATTAAGTCTCTACAATTAGCTGTAAGAGAAACACAAGATGCAGCAATAAAACTTTTTACAGGTAAAAATTATACTAAATGGGGTGAAAACCCATATTATGCTTACATTAATGGAAGCTTTATTAAGGGTTATTATTACTATAAAAATCTGTAGTGCAAATTATTCCAGCCATTGATTTAAAAGATAATAAATGTGTAAGACTATCTAAAGGTAAAGATAACTCTAGTGTTGTTTACAATGAAGACCCGGAAAAACAAGCTATCTACTTTGAACAAATTGGTTGTAAAAAACTACACTTGATTGATTTAGACGCTGCGTTTGGCAGATCAAATGTTAATTTTGAAACAATAAAGAAAATTAGAAAGTCAATTTCAATACCAATACAATTGGGTGGTGGAGTTAGAAATTTAGATTTAGCAAAAAAATATTTTGAGGCTGGAATAAATAATTTAATTATTGGGTCAATGTCTGTTGAAAACCCAAATGAAGCCTTAAATTTATCAAACAAGTATGCAGATAAAATATATATATCATTAGATATTCTTGAAGATAATATAATGATTAAAGGATGGGATAAAAATTCTGGAAAAAAAATACAAGATATTCTTAATATTTATACTAGATCAAAAATTAAAGGATATGTAATTACAGATATCCAAAATGATGGAATGTTGAAAGGTTTAAATTTAGATTTTGTTAATAATTTTCTTAAAAAAATTTACTTAATTAAAAAATTTGATAAAAAAATTATTATCGCAGGGGGGTTAACTGATTACCCTGATTTAATAAATTTAAAAAAACTTAACTTCAAAAACATTGAAGGAATAATTTCAGGTAAATCTTTCTATGAAGGAAAGATAGATTTAGTAAAAGCACAAAAAATTCTAAACTAAAATGGTAAAAACAAGAATCATTCCATGCTTAGATGTCAAAGATGGAAGAGTAGTAAAAGGGATTAATTTTTTAAATTTAATTGACGCTGGTGATCCTGTTGAACAAGCAAAGCATTACTCAGAAAATGGGGCAGATGAAATATGTTTCTTAGATATCAGTGCATCATTGGAAAATAGGGATACTATGGTAAGTGTGGTTGAAAATACTGCAAATGAAGTTTTTATTCCTCTTACTGTTGGTGGTGGAATTTCATCAATTGAAAATATTCACGCTTTACTAAAAGCTGGTGCCGACAAAGTATCTATAAATTCTGCTGCAATTAAAAACCCTAACATTATAAGAGAGGCCTCAGATTATTTTGGGAATCAATGTATAGTGGTAGCTGTTGATGCAAAAAAAAGTCAAAATGATTGGTATGTTTATTCACACGGAGGAACCAAAAAAACAGATTTGCTTGCTTTGAAATGGATAGAAAAAGTTCAAAATCTTGGTGCTGGTGAAATTCTTTTAACATCAATGGATAAAGATGGAACAAAATCTGGCTTTGATAATGAATTATTAAGTAAAGTTTCAGAGTTTTTAAAAATTCCACTTATAGCTAGTGGAGGCGTTGGATCATTAGATCATTTTTACGATGGTGTTGTTAAAGGTAAAGCTGACGCACTATTAGCTGCCTCAGTCTTTCATTTTAATGAAATTAGCATTAAAGAGGTAAAGAAATACCTAAGAGAAAGAAATATAAACATCAGAGATTAAACACTATGAAAATTGAAGATTTAAATGAAATTATAAATAATAGAGTAAAAACAAGAAAAAAAAACTCTTACACAAATAAGTTACTAAAATTAGGGCCAACAAAAATAGCCCAAAAGTTTGGAGAAGAAAGTTCAGAACTAATAATTGATTTCTTAAAGGGATCAAAGAAAAGAACAACTGAAGAAGCTGTTGATGTAATTTATCACCTTTTAGTTTTATTAAAGTCAAAAAAAATTACAATGCAAGACATCTACAAAGAATTAGATAAAAGAAAATAAAACAATATGTACGATGATAATAATATATTTGCCAAAATACTAAGGAAAGAGATACCTTGTGATAAAGTTTATGAAGATGAATTCAGTTTGTTTTTTAAAGACATCAACCCACAGGCAAAAATTCATATTTTAGGTATACCAAAATTTCAATCAACTACTTTTTCTGAATTCTTAAAAAAAGCAGATAATAATATAATTTTATCTTTTTTTAAAAGTGTTCAAATTGTAATAGATCACTTAAATATTGAAAAAGATGGATATAGATTAATTACTAACTCTGGAGAAAATGGTGGCCAGGAAGTACCACATTTTCATATTCATATTTTGGCAGGTGAAAAAATTGGAGGCCTTAGGTAGTTTATTCTTCTTCTTTAATAATTACATAGTTGATAATTTCATTTACACCCTTAATGCTTTTAAGTGCTGATATCATCTCATCTAATAAGTCTTGTCGGGTTGTTATACCTGCAATATAAATTTTACCTTTTATAGTTTCAAAGTTAAACGTTATTGCTTTAATCCCAACAGTTTTTGCAGCTATTGCTCTAGCTTGTGTATTAATCCATAAATCACCCGCATAATCTTTTAATGATGTTCTATTTCCAATTTCAATTTCATTTATAACTTCTTGAACTCCTTCAACTTCCCAAACTAATCTCACAGCATCAATGCGTATTTCTTGGTTTTCAACTAATCCTGTAAGTAAAACCCTACCTTCTAAAACACTAGTGTTAATATTAACAAAAAGATTATTTTCTGCATTTAAAAATTTAGCTGCTATATTTACTTTAATTGTTGCATCATCAATAACAGTACCAAGTGATCTTTCACCTTCCGCAACAACCATTGCACTACCACCACCTGTAGCAAGAATGTTTGCAGGTGAGCAAGCATAGTTGATAAATACAAATGATATTAAAATTGAATAAATTAAAGAATTTTTTATTTTTTTAAATTTAGTAACCACTTGTAAATCTTATTTTTGTTAATTTTTGTAAATTTATGTACTATTTCCACGATGTCGGTCAAAGTAAATTTTGAAGCCAATTTTATTAATTCTTTTTCATACAAATCAATATTGTCAAAATCATGATTTTTTAATGATAGTTTGTCAATAACTCCAACAAATTCACCTTTTAAATTTTCTTTATTTTTCAAAATATCAAATTTTACCTCTCTAGCTGTACCTCTAAAAACAAACTCATTTAGCTTCGTAAGCTCCTTACATATTGAAGTTGATCTTTTAGGTGCAGTTTCTTCTAAATATTCTAAAAAATCAATTAATTTGTGACTTGAAATAAAAAATACGGACGTTTTTGTTTCTTGTGAAACTTTTTTAACAAATTCCTGCAATTTTTTTTTTGACTTTGGAACAAACCCAAAAAAAACAAATTCTGATAATGGTAAACCAGATAATTGTAAGCTAGAAATTATAGATGATGGCCCAGGAACAGATGTAACTTTAATATTTTTTTTTATACAGTATTGTACCAAATTATACCCTGGATCTGATATAAGCGGAGATCCTGCATCAGAAATCAGAACACAATTTTTATTTTTCAACAAACTCTCAACCTGATTGATAATTTTTTGTTCATTATAATCATGTAAGGCTATTAATTTCTTTTTAATGCCTAATTTATTTAGTAGTTTGAGTGAATGTTTAGGATTTTCACATATTATTATATCACAATCTTTAAGAGTACTGACAGCCCTATAAGTTATGTCATCTAAATTACCAATAGGTGTAGCTATAATCGAAAGACCATTAATAATTTTATTCATTATTTATTTATTTATATTTATAATTTCATGTACTCCAGTAAATTTATCTAAACAAGATACAAAAAATACTCAAGAAAAAACTATTTCTGCAAATCCGAGTATTACTGCGAGTGAAAATATTGAGATAGACAAAAAAGAAAATAAACAAATTAATGTTAATAAGATTTTAGATAATGTTGTCTTAAACAAAACAATTATTGCTTTATTTGCAGAAGATGATGACACAAAAACCACTAAACAGTTTTTAAATACTTATGAGTTGGGAATTTATAATCTTAGTGTTAATGATGTTACTATAAAAATAGAATTTTTTAAAAATGAAAAAGATTTAAAAAAAATTATTGAAAAAAATCTTTTGCCCGGTAAAATTTTTTTAGGACCGATTCAATCAAAGTATTCAAAAATACTAGGTAATTATTGTGATAATGAAGTAATATTCTTTTCATATTCTTCTAAATCTTCATTAGCCAAGGATTGTATATATCTAATAAATTTTTTCCCGCAAAATGAACTTTCACAACTGATGTTAAATTTAAATGAGGATGCAAAGGTAGCATTACTCTATCCTCAAAATGAATATGGATATTTAATAAATAGCTTAATTGATGACATAATTTTTGAAAGTGCAGCAATTTTAGTAAATAGATCTTCATATAAAGATGACTTATCCAATGTAAGAGAATCAATAAAAGAGCTAGGAAAATATGAATTAAGAAAATACGAATTAAATAGACAAAAACAAATTTTATCTTCTAAAAAAGATGAAAAATCAAAAAAAAGATTGAGAAAGTTAGAAAGATTTAAAACAACAAGCGACTATGACTTTACCCATATCCTTATTGCGGATTATGGTTTAAACCTTTTACAAGTTGCGCCTCTTCTAACCTACTACGATATAGACCCCAATATTGTACAGTTTATGGGTACTGGAGTAATAGATGATAAAACTTTTTTTTACGAACCATCGTTGCAAGGCACAATATTCCCGGGTGTTCCAGAAATAAGACGAATAGATTTAATCAATAATTATATTGAGATGTATGATGAAGAATTTTTAAGAATTTCAACTCTTCCGTATGATTTAATTGGATTAATAAATTTCATTTATTCAAAAGAATATAAGTTTGACGATTTAATTGACCTATTAAATAATCCAAATAAAAAATTTGATGGAATTGATGGAAATTTTTATTTTAAAAATAATATAATTGAAAGAGATCTAAATATATTAAAAATAAATAACGGGAACTCTTTTGTAATTAATTAATCAAAAAGTTAATCAATTTTGTTACAGCTATAGACCTATGGCTAATCTCATTTTTTTCTTCAGCGTTTAATTCAGCCAACGTTTTGTTAAAATTTTTAGGAATAAATACAGGATCATAACCAAAACCATATCTACCCTTAGCTTGTTCGGAAATTTTTCCATCAATTTTGCCATTAAATATTACGTTTTGATTATCTCTCACTGTTAGGCTTATTGAAGTTTTAAAGTAAGCATTTTGTTTACTATTTTTTTTAGTACTTTTAATAATACTTTCAAAACAAGCCTCATTACTTATGAAATTATTTAAAAATCTTTTTGAAAGAACGCCTGGTTTCCAATTTAAGCTTTCAATGCATATCCCTGAGTCATCAGCAAAACAGGGAATGCCAGTTTTAAGAAATCCATAGTCTGATTTAATTTTTGCATTTTCCTCAAAAGTCTTACCAGTTTCTTCTGGCTCATTACTTATATTTAGATCATTTAATGAAAGAAGTTTTAGATCAAATTTTTTAAAAATTTTCTTAATTTCAATTATTTTATTTTTATTATTTGAGAAAAATAATAATTGCCTCAATTTATTTCAAAGCCTCTTTTTGTTTAGAAATTATTTCTTTAACTCCAATTTTTGCTAGTGAAAACATTTCTGTAAACTGAGCATCATTAAAAAAAAATTCTTCACCAGTAACTTGAATTTCAGATATTTCATCGGATTCACAAATTACAAAATTTGCATCTACTTGAGCCTCGGAGTCTTCCCTATAATCTAGATCCAATAATGCTTTATTTTCCACTATGCCAGTTGATACTGCCCCTATAAAGTTTTTGATAATTGGTTTTTGGAGATTATAATTATTTTTTAATTTTTCTATTGCTAGATATAAAGAAATAAAACCACCACTGATAGAAGCAGTTCTTGTCCCGCCATCTGCTTGAATTACATCACAGTCTATTTTAATCTGACGCTCTCCAAGATTTGAAAGATCCACAATTGATCTTAAGCTTCGCCCAACTAACCTTTGTATTTCTTGTGTCCTACCCGACTGCTTTCCTTTAGCAGCCTCTCTGTCCATTCTAGTATTTGTTGACCTTGGTAGCATGCCATATTCAGCAGTGACCCAACCCTTTCCAGTATTCTTTAACCAATGAGGAACTTTTTCATCAATTGTCGCAAGACAAAGTACATGAGTATTTCCAAATTTTACTAAACACGAACCATCAGCATGAATATTTACGTTTTTCTCAAATGAAATTTCACGCATTTGATTGAAGGATCTTTCTTTTCTCATATAATTTTAATAATAGTAGATAAATATTATTTTTAAATAAAATTCTTATGTCTGATAACGTATATGCACAAATTAATGATAGATCGAAATTAATTTTCAAAAAATTAGTTGAGTCATATCTTAAAACTGGATCTCCAGCAGGATCAGAAACAATCATGAAGATGGGAGGATTAAATCTTTCCTCAGCATCAATAAGATCTATTTTATCAAATTTACAAAAGGAAGGACTTTTATATGCACCTCATAGATCAGCTGGAAGAATGCCCACTGAGAAGGGTATGAGGTTTTTTGTTGATGGACTACTAGAATTTGGAAGAATTTCAAAAACAGATAAAGAAAATATTAAACAACAGTGTTTAACAAAGGGCAAATCTTATGAAGAAGTGCTCGATGTTGCTTCCAAGGCAATTTCAGGATTATCGAGTTATGCAGGAATAGTTATTGCACCAAAATTTCAAAAAAATATAAAACACGTTGAGTTTATTAGATTAAATAGAAGTCAATTAATGCTTATTCTTGCTTATGAGAATGGAGAAGTAGAAAACCGCATCATTGAAGACAATGGAAAATATAATAGTTCATTATTAATACAAGCCTCAAACTATCTTACATCAAAGTTTACTAACAACACTATCTCTCAAATAAAAAGACTTATTCAAACAGAAATAAAAAATTCACAAAATGAATTAGAATTAATTTCTTCAAAGTTAATTCAACAGGGCATTATAGAAACCCAACCTAATAGCAAAAATCCTTATATTTTTTTACATGGTCAATCAAATTTATTAAAAGATGAAATAGTTTCAAAAGATTTAGATCAAATACGAAATCTTTTTGATGAAATAGAGAAAAAATCTAGTTTTGTAGATATATTAGAAACTGCAGGAAAAGCAAAAGGAGTTCAAATTTTTATTGGATCTAAAAATTTTTTGTTTAAACACTCTGGTCTTTCTATGGTAATGGCCCCATATAAAAATAATGATCAAGAAATTATAGGAGCTATAGGTGTAGTTGGGCCAACAAGACTAAACTACTCCAAAATAGTACCTCTTGTTGATTATACATCAAAAATTATTGGAAAGGTGATTGATTAATGGTTGAGAAAAAAGAAGAAGATAACCAAAAAGAAGAAATAAAAGAACCTGATTCTGAGAATATTGAAAATGAAGAAGACAATAATGAAAGTCAAGAAAACACAGATACAGAAGAGACAAGCGAAAATGAAAATACAGAAGAAGATAGTTTAGAAAAGGAAATAGAAACACTAAAAGAAGAAAAAATTCGATTACTTGCTGAAATGGAAAATCTTAGAAAAAGATTTGAACGAGAAAAAGTTGAAACAATAAAGTTTGGCAGTATAAATTTAGCAAGAGATATTCTATCGCCAGGAGATAATTTAGAAAGAGCGCTAGATGCTTTACCAGAAGATGAAAATCATCCAGAAAGTATAAAAAACCTTATCGATGGTTTAAAAATGGTGCTTAAAGAATACAAAAGTACTCTTGAAAAACACGGAGTTAAAAAAATTGAAACGTTAAATCAAAAATTTGACCATAATTTTCATCAGGCAATGATGGAAGTTGAAAATAATGAAGTTGAAGAAGGAACAGTAGTACAAGAAGTCCAATCAGGTTATACAATGCACGATCGTTTATTAAGAGCAGCAATGGTCGGAGTTTCCAAAAAACCAGTCGCTAAAACAGAAGAACCAAAAGAAGAAAATGAAGAAGATAAACCCGAAAATGAGAGTAAAGAAAAGTCATAAAAAGCCCTGAATTACTTGTTTTTTTTAATATAAATCGCAAACATCCTTGTATTTTAAAACTTTTTTCCCATATCTAATGTAGCCAATGTTGATTGGTAAATAATTAAGTAAAGAGGATAAAAAATATGGCAAAAGTAATTGGTATTGATTTAGGTACTACAAACTCCTGCGTTGCAGTAATGGACGGTAAGGAAGCAAAAGTAATTGAAAACTCTGAAGGCGGAAGAACAACACCGTCAATGGTAGCATTCAGTGACACAAAAGAAAAACTTGTTGGACAATCAGCTAAAAGACAAGCAGTAACTAATTCTGAAAATACTTTATTTGCCATAAAAAGATTAATTGGAAGAACATTTGAGGATGAAGCTGTTAAGTCTGACAGCGGACTAGTACCTTATAAAATAGTAAAAGGTGATAACGGCGATGCTTGGGTAGAATCACGTGGAGATAAATATAGTCCAAGTCAAATTAGTGCATTTATTTTACAAAAAATGAAAGAGACAGCAGAGTCTTATTTAGGAGATACTGTTACACAAGCAGTTATAACAGTTCCCGCATATTTTAATGATGCTCAAAGACAAGCAACAAAAGATGCTGGAAAAATAGCTGGACTAGAAGTCTTGAGAATTATTAACGAGCCTACTGCTGCAGCGTTAGCATATGGTTTAGATAAGAAGAAAACAGGCACAGTTGCTGTTTACGATCTTGGTGGAGGTACATTTGATATTTCTATCTTAGAAATTGGTGACGGTGTTTTTGAAGTTAAATCAACCAATGGTGACACACATCTTGGTGGTGAAGATTTTGATCTTAAAATTATTGATTATCTTGCTGACGAATTCAAAAAAGATAATGGTATCGATTTACGATCAGACAAACTTGCCCTTCAACGTTTGAAAGAGGCAGCTGAGAAAGCAAAAATTGAATTATCAAGTTCAACTGAAACAGAAGTTAACTTGCCATTCATAACAGCTGATCAATCTGGCCCTAAACATTTAACGATTAAATTATCGAGAGCAAAACTTGAAGCTATTGTAGGTGAACTTTTAAACCAAAGTTTAAAACCTTGCGAAATGGCACTCAAAGATGCTGGATTACAAGCTGCTGAAATTGATGATGTTATTTTGGTTGGTGGTATGACAAGAATGCCTAAAGTAACGGAGATAGTGAAAAACTTCTTTGGTAAAGAACCTAATAAAGGTGTTAACCCAGATGAAGTTGTTGCATCTGGTGCTGCAATTCAAGCAGGAGTATTACAAGGTGATGTCAAAGATGTACTACTACTTGACGTTACACCTTTATCACTTGGTATTGAAACTCTTGGTGGTGTATTTACAAAACTTATTGATAAAAACACAACTATCCCAACAAAGAAGAGCCAGGTATTTTCTACCGCTGAAGATAATCAGAGTGCAGTAACTATTAGAGTTTTTCAAGGTGAAAGAGAGATGGCTGCTGATAACAAATTACTAGGTCAGTTTGATCTAGTGGGTATTCCACCTGCCGCAAGAGGAATGCCTCAAATTGAAGTAACTTTTGATATCGATGCAAATGGTATTGTAAACGTTTCGGCTAAAGACAAATCAACTGGTAAAGAACAACAAATCAAAATCCAAGCTTCTGGCGGATTATCAGATGAAGAGATTGAAAAAATGGTTAAAGAAGCAGAAGAAAACGCTGAAGCTGACAAAAAGAAAAGAGAAGCTGTTGATACAAGAAACCATGCCGATAGTTTAATTAATGAAACTGAAAAGAACTTAAAAGAGCACGGAGATAAAATTCCTGAAGCTGATAGAAATAAAATCACTGAAGATATTGAAGAGCTCAAGAAAGTAAAAGATGGTGAGGATTTAGAAGCTATAAAATCTAAAACTGAAGCACTTGTTCAGTCATCTCTTAAAATGGGTGAAGCAATTTATAAACAAAACCCTCAAGGTGCTGGACCTCAACCTGATCCATCTGGTGCTGAACCATCAGCTGATAATACTAAAGATGAAAAAGTTGTAGATGCTGAATTTGAAGAAGTAGACGAAGATAAAAAAGATTAACGCTCCATAATTTTTATAAGGAGGAGATGTGGCTGATAAAGATTTCTATGAGATACTAGGTGTTCAACGAAATGCCAGTGAAGACGAAATAAAAAAAGCTTATAGAAAACAGGCCATGAAATATCATCCTGATCGTAACAAGGATGACAAAACAGCTGAAAGAAAATTCAAAGAAGCAGCTGCTGCTTACGAAGTTCTAAAAGATTCAGAAAAAAGATCAGCGTATGATCAATATGGACATGACGCTTTCAAACAAGGTGGAATGGGTGGAGCTCAAGGCTTTGGAGATTTTGCAGGGGGCTTTTCTGATATCTTTGAAGAGTTCTTTGGTGGGGGTTTTGGAGGACAATCGTCAAGAAGACGAGGACCTCAAAGAGGAAGTGATCTTCGTTATAATATGTCCGTTTCACTATTCGAAGCTTTCACTGGAAAGAAACCACAAATAAGAATTCCAACTTATGTTGGTTGTGATGCTTGTGCAGCAACTGGAAGTGCAGATAAATCTGGGCCGAGTACTTGTTCTACCTGTGGTGGTGCAGGAAAAGTACGATCTCAACAAGGCTTCTTTTCTATTGAAAGACCATGCCCTACATGTGGCGGAGAAGGTTCAAGTATAAAAAATCCGTGTCTTAAATGTTCTGGAACTGGAAATATTAAAAAACAAAAAACGATTTCAGTCACTATCCCTGCTGGTGTTGATACGGGTACAAGAATTCGAATAGCTGGTGAAGGAGAGCCTGGTGAAAGAGGTGCGGCTAATGGAGATCTGTATATTTTTGTTGAGGTTCAAAAGGATAAACTCTTTGAAAGAGAAGAAGAAAATTTATTTTGTGAAATACCAATTTCAATCACTACTGCAATTTTAGGTGGTGAAATAGAAGTACCAACAATAGAAGGAAAAAAAGCCAGACTTAATATTCCAGCGGGAACTCAATCTGAGACTCAATTTAGACTGCGGGGTAAAGGAATGAGTATTCTTCGACAAAGCAGACGCGGAGATATGTATGTGCAAGCAAACGTTGAAATACCAGTCAATCTAAATACTAAACAAAAAAATATTTTGAGAGAGTTCGAAAATGAAGGCGGAACCTCAAAAAAACATAGTCCAAAATCACAAGGTTTTTTCTCAAAATTAAAAGAAGTCTGGGAAGATTTAACTTAATTTCTTTTCAACTTACAATCACCAAAGTATAAGAAGTTTTTATGGCAAAAATTAAAATAGCAGTTGCAGGTTGTCTTGGCCGAATGGGTCAGGAAATATCAAAACAAATTTTACAAAATAAAAATTTAGAATTTTTGGGTGGCTTTGAACACAATAAACATAAACATATAAATAAACCATTAAATAAAGTTTCAGACATACTATCTTCAAAATTGGTTACTGCTAATTCAACTCAATTGATCAAAGAAGCAAATGTTATAATTGATTTTACAACACCGGAGTCTACGTTAGATAATTTAAAGATTGCTTCTGCAAACAAAACAGCTGTTGTTATAGGTACAACTGGAATGACAGATATGCAAAAAAAGAAAGTAAAAGGTTATTCAAAAAAAATTCCAATACTTATGTCTTCCAATATGAGTGTAGGTGTCAATTTATTGTTTAATTTAGTAAAACAAACTGCATCAGCTTTAAAAGATACTGATTATGATATTGAAATTGCTGAGACTCATCACAAACATAAAAAAGATGCCCCTTCTGGAACTGCATTATCTCTAGGCGAGTATGCTGCTGAAGGAAGAAAAGCTAAATTAAATAAATCAAAAGTTTTAGATCGTACAAAAAAACTTACATCTAGAAAAAAAGGTGACATCGGTTTTTCAGTTACAAGAGGTGGAGAAATAGCAGGCGAACATATAGTAAGTTTTATAGGAGTTAATGATAGAATAGACTTAGTTCATAAGGCTAACAACAGGTCTATTTTTGTTAGTGGAGCAATTGAGGCAGCGAAGTTTATTTCAAAGAAAAAGCAGGGTTTGTTTAATTTAAAAGATATATTTTAGAATCAATCTAAAATAAAAGTATTTAATTTTATTAATTTATAATTATTTAAATTTTTTTTAAATTGATTTAGTTTTAATTTATGAAAAAGTTTCTCAACAGCATTTTATTTGCCTCTCTATCACTATTTTTATTTAACTGCGGTGGTGGTGGTGGCGGCGGCTTATCTAATAGTTATAATTCAGGATCATCTTCTTCTGGAGGGACGTTTTTAGATAGTAACAATTCTGCAACTTATAATTCAACAACTGCATCTAATCACCAAGGTTATGATGCGTACGAGAATGTAAAAGGAACATCTCAATCCTCCCACCAAAATCCTTTTGATGTCACCAATGTGTATAAAGCATATGGATATGGTTTTAGTGGAAGTGGAAAAAGAATTGCAATTCTTGACAAATATTTTGATGCTCAACATTACGTATATACTAATAAAACTGACGTTAGTACGTACGGTACACTAACTGCAGACAATTCAAGTAATTATCATGGTAATTCAGTAGCTGGAGTCGCTGCTGGGTATTTAGATACTAGTTATTCTGGAACTGTGGCTTCTCATGGAGTTGCATATGATGCAGATCTTCATTTATCAGATTATTCTCAAAAAGGTGGAGAAACATATTATGCTACTCATTGGGCTAATGCCACAGATGATGCTGAATCATCTGCCACAGTAGCGCAAAATAACAGCTGGGGTTTCACAAATACTGCTTACAGTTCTTCCACAAGTTATACTTCGGCATCAGTTGCAACTCTTGCTACTAATGCAGGTCTTACCTCTAACGCATCATCAATTGATGCTTACATAACTGCACTAAATTCATTTCAAGATACTGGAGTGATTGTTTATGCATTATCAAACACTACCAGTTTAAGCGATGCAGATGTACCTGCAGCACTTCCTGAAATTTATACTCAACTTAATGAAGCTTGGATTACTGCTGTAAATGTTGATGTTACTGGATCGGCAGGCAGTGAGTCATATTCAATCAAATCTGCTCCATGTGGTTCTACAGCTAAATATTGTTTAGGAGCAGATGGTTGGTACATTGGGGGTGGGGCATATTATGCAGGAGGATCTAGTTACTTCAGTACTTCTGGTCTTACTGGCACATCATTTGTTGCTCCTCAAATATCAGGTGCTATTGCAATACTAGCTGAAGCTTTTCCATCTCAAACTCCAGCTCAATGGACTGATAGACTTCTCGCATCTGCCGACAACTCTTTTTTTTCAGCAACAGGCAATGTCTCATTTGCAAACGGTATAACACATGCTTATAATTCTACATATGGGCATGGTATCATGGATATCTATGCAGCATTAAGACCAATAACTTCATCACGTATGCAGGAGTCAATTTTAATTGGTGATAATATAGAGAATGCTTCAGTTCACAATTTGAACAAATCAAATTTAATAGATGGACTAATATTTGGTGATTCAATTTCAAATTCATTTAGAGGTAAAAAAAGTTACTTTTATGATGCACTATACGGAGCATTTGAATATAATTTTGATAGTCATTTAGTTAATGGAAAATCTAAAAAAACTACTAATTTAGAAAATTCCTTTGATAAAAATAAATTCAAGTCTTTTTCTACTGAATTAAATAATTCTGAAAAAAAGTTAAATTATTCTTTTGTAGTTGATGAAAATAATTATTTGTTACCAGAAGAAGGCATTTCTTACTCCGTTAGTGGCAATAATCACAACCTAAATACTTCTTATAATTATCCCCTAGATATTAATTTAGGATTTGTTTCTTCAGAGGATATTAACACATTTAATAATAACGATAATATATTATTACATTATTTAAGTAGCAAAGATAACATATATAATCTGAGCACTAATATCTTTAAAAATGAAAATTCCAATATTAGTCTTGGTTACATGCAGACAGAAGATAAGTTTTCCTTGGATAAAAAAGGTTATGTTTTGTCTTATGTAAACCTTAAAAAAGATAATGCTTTTCTGGCAGGTATTACTACTGAAAGGGATGGGTTTTTAGATAACAAGTTTAGCGGTGCATTTTCACTAGATAAAAATGATAATCCTACTAATTTTATTAGTTTTAGACAAAATGCGAAGTTAGGAAAAAATGAACTTATGTTCGTTTCTTCTTATGGGTCTACCAAAGTTTCAACATCGCCAAATTCACTCATTACAAACGTTGATAACGTAAATACATCAAGTTTCTCCATTAATTTAAGTAGAAAAGAATTACTAAATAAAAAAGATAGATTTATATTTTCTATCTCACAACCCCAGAGAGTTGAAAATGGAAGAATGAGATACTTGGTGCCACAATTAAACGATAAAGACGGAACGCTTAATTATAATCAATATGAAACGAAACTAAAACCTTCAGGCAGACAGATTGATTTTTCATTAGATTATATCCTGAATTTAAATGAAAACATGATGCTTTCTTTTCAAGGAAAGATAATAGATGACTATTCTCATGTAGCAAAGGATACTTTTGATGCTTCACTAATCACATCATTCAAATATAAATTTTAGTGAAAAATAAATTACTATTAATATTTTCAATTATTTTTATTTTTTCATGCTCTTACAAAACAGATGAAATAAATTACAAAGAGCAAAACAAAAGATTTGATTATACATCTATAGATAATTTTAAAAAATCATTGGTTGAGCATTTTAACGATGATTTAAATAGATTTGATAAGTCAAAAGTTGAGGAAATTGAAATTAATGTAGAAACCAATATTGATTATGTTGATATTATTAAAAATAATTCTCATGAAAAATTTATTACTAACAATCCTAATAAAATTTACATATTTGTAAATTTTATTTTATTAAATGAATATTCAGATCAAATAGTATTTGAATCTATGCAATCTTATTTACGATATTTAACTAAAGATAAAATATTAAGATAAATTCTTTAAAATTTAAGATGACAATCTTTCCCTGATCCTAAAGTATAATCTTTCTTTTAAGTCAGAGTGTAAAAACGTAGCTACCTCTGTTTCTTTATTTGACTCTCTTATTGATAGTTTGGATTTATTTTTAAATTTTGTAAAAAAAACTTTTGACCAATAAGTGTTGAATTTAGATGAATGTAAAAGTTTATCACCTTTATATTTTTTTATAGATATTTCTTTTTGATTAATTTTAATTTCATCCTTAATATTTTTTTCTTTGAAATATAAGCGGATTAAATAAAAAATTATTAAGTATTCAAGCCCAAGAAATATAGATACGGGCCAAGCACCTTGTACAATAAGAAAAATAGAGAATAATGAAATCCAACTTATAAAAATAATTCCTAAAACTAAAAAGACTGATTTAGAGCAACTTTGATAAGGTCTTACATTTTCATTCATTGAATTCATATTGTTACAATAGTATAAAAAAACCCTTGTGATAAAGAGACATATGTGCACAGATATTAAATCGATAATTTGCATTTTATTATCAATTTATAATTGCTTCCAAATCCTAAAAAATGGCTAAATTCCTTTGATCTCTTGCTAATTTAGTAAGGAACATATAGATGCATCACCGAAAAAATATTAAGTAATAATCTTTATTTAATGGTGGTTTGATGAAAAAGATTAGTAAAATTTTAGCAGCAAACAGAAGTGAAATTGCTATTCGAATTTTCAGAGCTGCCGAAGAGTCTGGCATTAAAACAGCTGCTATTTATTCTAAAGAAGATCGTTTTGCTATTCATAGATTTAAAACAGATGAAAGTTATTTAGTTGGTGAAGGTAAAGGTCCAATACAAGCATATTTAGATATAGACTCCATAATTAAAATTGCTAAAGACGCTCAGGTGGACGCAATTCATCCTGGTTATGGATTTTTATCTGAGAGTCCTGAACTAGCTGAGCAATGTGAAAAAAATGACATAACATTTATTGGTCCTAGTAAAGAAATACTAAAAAGATTTGGAAATAAAACTGAAGCTAAAAAAGTTGCAGAAGAAGCAAAGGTGGACACAGTTCCGTCTGTCCCTGTAACAAAAGAAAATTTAAAAAGTGTTGGAAAAGAAGTTGAGAAAATTGGTTACCCAGTAATTGTCAAAGCTAGTTGGGGTGGTGGAGGTCGAGGAATGCGTGTTGTTAAATCAAGCAACGAATTAATAGATCAAATCACTACTGCTCAAAGTGAGTCACTTAAAGCTTTTGGAAAAGATGAGGTTTTTATAGAAAAATTTTTAGAAGATGCTGCTCACATTGAAGTTCAAATTTTAGGTGACAGACATGGAAATATTTTACATCTTTTTGAAAGAGATTGTTCTCTTCAAAGAAGGCATCAAAAAATTATTGAAAGAGCGCCTGCACATTTTCTTGAAGATAAAACTCGAGAAGAAATTTGTAACGCTGCTATTAAAATTGCAAAACAAGTTAAATACTTTGGTGCAGGAACTGTTGAATTTTTGTTTGATAAAAAGTCTGGTGAATTTTATTTCATTGAAGTTAACCCGAGAATTCAAGTTGAACACACTGTAACCGAAGAAGTAACTGGTATTGATATTGTAAAAGCCCAAATTAAAATTGCAGAAGGTGAAAAAATTGGAAGTCACCCAGCACTTCCTAAACAAGAAGACATTCATCTAAATGGATTTGCTATTCAATGTAGAGTTACCACCGAAGATCCGCTTAATAATTTTATGCCAGATTATGGGAAGATAATGACATATCGATCAGCCGCCGGTTTTGGTGTCAGATTAGATGCAGCAAATGCTTCTTCAGGTTCAATCATCACACCATATTATGATTCTTTACTTGTAAAAGTAACAACTTGGGCAAAGCATCAAGACGATTGTATTAAAAGAATGGATAGGGCTTTACGAGAATTTAGAATTAGAGGTGTTAAAACAAATTTAGTATTTCTTGAGTCTCTTATAAATAACAAAGATTTCCTTCAAGGAAATTACAATACAAACTTTGTTGACACTAAAAAAGAGCTTTATACCTATAATCCTCAAAAAGATCGAGCATCTAAAATTGTATCTTATCTTGGAAATATAATTGTAAATGGACACAATGATATATCTGGAAGAGACAGTAGCAATTCGACTGTAGAAGTTCAAATTCCTATTTCAAATATTAAAAGTGAAAAAAACAATTATGTAAAGGATTTAGAAACTTTGGGTCCAGAAAAATTTGCAACAAAAATAAAAAAAACACCCTATACGTTAATTACTGACACAACGATGCGTGATGCACACCAATCGCTTCTTGCTACAAGAATGAGAACAGATGATCTTATTAACATTGCTGAATATTATAGTGAAAATCTAAGCAACTTGTTCTCATTAGAATGTTGGGGCGGTGCAACCTTCGATACATCGATGCGTTTTTTAAAAGAGGATCCTTGGGATAGACTAGCAAGATTAAACAAAAGGGCGCCTAACCTTCTTAAACAAATGCTCTTTAGAGGATCTAATGCTGTTGGATATAAAAATTATCCAGATAACGTTGTTAAACATTTTATTCAACAATCAGCAGAAGCTGGAATTGATGTATTCCGAGTTTTTGACTCATTAAATCTAATTGATAATATGCGTGTTGCAATTGATGAAGTACGCAATCAAAATAAAATTTGTGAAGGAACTATCTGTTATACAAATGATGTAACTGATCAAAATGAGAAAAAATATACATTAAAATATTATATTGATCTTGTAAAAGATTTAGAGAAAGCAGGAGCACATATTATCGCTATTAAAGATATGGCGGGATTAGCAAAACCTAATGCTATAAAAAAATTAGTTAAAGAAATCAAACAAACAACTGATCTTCCAATTCATTTTCATACTCACGATACATCTGGTACTTCATCAGCTTCAGTTCTAGCTGCTATAGAAGAAAAGGTAGATATCGTTGATCTTGCAATTGACTCGATGAGTGGTTTAACTTCACAACCTGCACTTGGATCAATCGTATCTATAATGAAACAAAATCATCAAGACCCAAAACTTGATGAAGAGGCTATAAGAACACTATCTTTATATTGGGAACAAGTTCGTCAAAATTATCATGCATTTGAAACCGATTTCAAAGGTGGTAGTTCTGATGTGTATCTTCACCAAATGCCTGGAGGTCAGTTTACAAATTTAAAAGAACAAGCGAGATCATTGGGAATTACAACTGATAAGTGGGGAATGGTTGCTAATAAATATGCAGAGGTAAACCAACTTTTTGGTGATATTGTGAAGGTAACACCTTCTTCAAAAATTGTAGGCGATATGGCGCTTTATATGATTGCTAATGATTTATCTAAAGAAGATGTGTTAGACCCAAAAAAAGAAATTTCTTTTCCTGCTTCAGTTATCGAATTTTTTAAAGGGGAGATTGGTATACCTCAAGGAGGCTTTCCAAAAGAACTACAAAAAAAAGTTCTTGGTGATACTAAACCTTTAACAAAAAGACCTGGGGAAATTTTAGAATCAATTGATTTAGATAAAGAATCCAAAAATTTAGAAGATGAAATAGGGATGAAAATTAATCAAACACATCTAGCTTCTTACTTAATGTATCCAAAAGTTTTTAAAGATTATGTTGATCACTTTAAGGAGTTTAGTGATACATCAATTCTTTCAACAGAATTATTTTTTTATGGTCCTCAACAAGATAAAGAATACACAATAGAAATTGATAAAGGAAAAAACCTTATCTTAAGATATTTAGCGAAAAGCGAAGTTAATAGTAATGGAAAGTGCTCCGTGTTTTTTGAAATTAACGGACAACCAAGAACAATAGATATAGAAAATAAAGAATTTTCAAAAAATATAACACAAAGAGCTAAAGCAGATGATAATAATTTGGATCATGTTGGATCTCCTTTGCCAGGCCAAGTTGCTAAAATATTTGTTCAATCAGGCAGTAAGGTGATTAAAGGTGATAAGTTACTTGTAATCGAAGCTATGAAAATGGAAACTACAATAAATGCTGATAAAAGTGGAACCATCAAATCAATTAATGTTGCATCTGGTGATAATGTGGAGACCAAAGATTTGCTTGTTGAAATTAGCTAGTAAAGTCGTATTCTTTATAACATTCTTCTATCGAGTTCTTTGTATTTATAAGTTCTCCCAAAGAGTCTCGAAATTCAAAATATTCTACCCTCTTAATATTTGAATTTATATTAAAGAAAATAAATAATCTGCATGAGCTACTATCATATCGCATCATATGCACTGAGCCATCAGATCGTGCTAAATTAGGCTGTCCTAGTTTTTGTTTTATCTCAGAAAGTTGTTTTCCCATGAAATTTATTTCTGAGATTTTTTGTTGCTCCTTAACTATAGTTTTTTCCTCTTCTTTTTCTTCAGTGATAATTTGTTGTTCTTCAACAATAGTTTTATCTTCAATAATTTCTGGCTCTTTTTTTGTAATAGTTTCCTCAACTTTGTCTTTTACAACCACCCCAACTTTAACAACTTCTCTTCCAACTTCAATAGTCGTACAGCTAGATAAAAACACTAATGTTAAAAAATAAATTGATAACCGCATTGCTCTTAGTGGCATTTCTATATATGTAATCGCATATGATTACAGTAATTAAATCACCATTCGTTCAATACAAACTAACAATTTTACGAAATAAAAAAACATCAAATACTGTTTTTAGACAAACTATGAATGAAATAAGCTACCTCATTGCTTCTGATGTTCTTCAATACGTTCCCTTTAAAAAACAAACAATTGAAACACCTCTAAAAAAAATGAGTGGTACAGTCTTGGGTCAATCCATAATTTTGGTCCCAATTTTACGTGCCGGTTTAGGGTTACTTGAGGGGTTTGCTAAATTTTTACCGGAAGCTGAAAAAGGTCACATAGGTTTATACCGCGACGAACAAACTTATGAACCTGTAGAATACCTCTTTAAACTTCCAAGAGTTAAAAATAAAAAAGTGTTAATTCTAGATCCAATGTTGGCGACAGGTAATTCTTCAATTGCTGCAATAAATTTAATAAAAAACAAAGGCGTTAATATTAAAGATATATTTTTAGTGTCTTTGCTAGCTGCTCCTGAGGGTATTAAAAATATTCAAAAAAAGCAAAAAGGCATTCATATATTCACTTGTAACATTGATGCTAAATTGAATAAAAATAAGTTCATTGTACCGGGCTTAGGTGACGCAGGCGATAGGTATATGGGTACTTGAAGTTATCCATAAAAAATCCTATTATTTACCCATAATCTCATTTTTTAATGCATTTTTTTATCAAGAAAATGTTATCAATGGGATATCTATAATTCATATTTAAGGGGGATTTTTGGTATGAAGAAAATTTTAAGTATTTTTTCAGTTTCTTTCGCTCTTGTCTTCTCTTCAAGTGCGTTCGCAAACACGATAGGAGTTGTTTATGACTCTGGTGGAAAATTTGACAAATCATTTAACGAGTTAGCATTCAATACAGCTGAGAGAGTTGTTAATGAACTTGGCTGGGGTATGATTGAGTTTGAATCTGCAAACGACAATCAGATCGAGCAGGGTATGCGTAAGATTGCTGATAGAGGAGCAACAATGATCGTAGGAATGGGATTTGCTCAAGCTGATGCAGTTGCAGCAGTTTCAGCTGATTACCCAGATATAAAATTTGTTGCAGTTGATGTTTGTTGGTTAGACGATCCAAATAATAATATTTATCAAGCTTGCTATAAAGAACATGAAGGTTCATTCTTAGTTGGAATGATGGCTGCTATGGCTTCTAAAAGTGGAACAATAGGTTTCGTTGGTGGAATGGATATTCCTCTGATTAGAAAATTCCAAGGTGGTTATGAGCAAGGTGCACAATATGTAAATCCAGATATAACTGTTTTAGCTAATATGACTGGAACTACAAACGAGGCATGGAATAACCCAACAAAAGGTGCAGAATTAACAAAAGCTCAAATTGATGGTGGTGCTGATGTTGTATACCAAGCTGCTGGTGGAACAGGTATTGGTGTTCTTCAAGCTGCGGCTGATGCCGGCATTATGGGTATTGGAGTTGACTCTAATCAAAACTGGATGCACCCAGGTAACATGTTAACATCAATGTTGAAAAGATTAGATCTAACAATTTTTGAACAAGCTAAAAATGTTGAATCAGGCAGATTTGAATCTGGCATAAACATTCTTGGTCTTTCAGAAGGAATGGTTGGTTATGCAACTGAAGATGGAATGGTAACATCTGAAATGGCTGCTGCCGCAGATGCTGCTGCTGCTGACATCGCGAGCGGTGCTCTAGTTGTTGCTGACTGGTCGCAAGAGTAGATACTAAAATAAATATTTGGTGAGACCAAAGATTAATAAATAATTTATGGTCTCACCTATCTTAGAATTAACGGATATAAATAAATCATTTGGCCATGTTCAGGCCAACAAAAATATTAATCTCAAAATAAATAAAGGAACAATTCACGGCATAATTGGAGAAAACGGAGCAGGCAAATCTACTTTGATGAGTATAGTCTTTGGTCTTTATCAGGCTAACTCAGGCTCAATTAAAATTAATGGAAAAGAAATTAACTTAAGATCACCAAGAGATTCAATAATAAACGGCATTGGAATGGTTCACCAACATTTTATGTTGGTAGAAAATTTTACTGTACTCGAAAATATAATTCTTGGTTTTGAAGGTGAAACAGTATTTGGAGAAAAATTACAAAAGGCAAAAGAAGATTTAGAAAAATTATGTAAAACATATAATTTTAATATTGATCTTGATGCCACTATTTCAGATTTATCTGTAGGTTTTCGTCAAAGAGTGGAAATATTAAAATCTTTATACAGAGGAGCAGAAATTTTAATTCTTGATGAGCCAACAGGAGTTCTTACACCTCAAGAAGTAGATGAGTTATTTAAAATTCTACGATCATTAAAAGATGAAGGCAAAACCATAGTATTAATTACGCATAAATTAATTGAAATAATGGATTTAACAAGCGAAGTATCAGTGATGCGTCAAGGCGAAATGGTTGGGCATACAAAAACTGAAGATACAAGCAAAGAACAACTAGCCGAAATGATGGTAGGAAGAAGCGTCTTACTTAGAGTTGATAAAAAAGAAATAAAAAAAGGGGAAACCATTTTCAAAGTTAATAATCTTTCAGTCAAAGATGATCTAGATGTAACGCGTGTAAAAGATGTAAACTTAGAAATATGTTCTGGAGAAATTCTGGGTATTGCTGGTGTAACTGGTAATGGACAAACTGAATTATTAGAAGCACTTTCTGGGATTAGAAAAGTAGAGTCTGGAAACATTGAATTATTTGGTGAAAAAATTTCTGATCAGAATAATTTCTTAAACCCAAGAATGCTTAAAGAAAAAGGTTTAGCACATGTACCTGAAGACAGGCAAAGAATGGGTTTAATAAGTGATTTCAAGGCTCATGAAAATTTAATTTTTGGTTATCATGATCAAGAGCCATATTCAAAATCTGCAATTTTGAACAATAAAGAAATTACTGAATATTCAAATAAGGTTATGCAAGAATATGATGTCAGACCTAATTCTCCAAATTTAATAACATCTAATTTTTCAGGAGGTAATCAACAAAAAATTATTTTGAGTAGAGAGCTTAATGAAAATCCAAAAGTTCTTTTAGTGGGGCAGCCAACAAGAGGTGTAGATATTGGAGCAATCGAGTTTATTCATCAACGTCTTATTGATATGAGAGATAAAGGTGCAGCAATACTATTAGCATCAGTTGAGTTAGATGAAATCCTATCCTTATCTGACAGAATAATCGTGATGTTTGATGGAAAAATTGTTGGAGAAAAGGAAAATAAAAATGTTACTGATCGTGAACTAGGATTGCTAATGGCTGGTGTTGCATAATGAGTAATATTGTAGTCGATAAATCAAAAGTTCCATGGTGGGTCTCTAATGTTATTGTTCCATTAGTAAACTTAACATTAGCGTTATTAGTTTCAGGACTTTTTGTTTTTATTGCAGGTGAAAATCCAATAGAGGCTGTTAAGTTAATTATTTATGGATCATTTGGTTACATCCAAGGATTTGCTTATACACTTTATTACACAACAAATTTTATTTTTACTGGACTAGCTTTTGCTGTAGCCTTTCATTGTAGATTATTTAATATTGGAGGAGAAGGTCAAGCATACATAGGCGGCCTAGGTGTTTTTTTAGTAGCAATAAATTTAAGTTTTCTCCCTGTTCCAATCGTTTGGCTTTTAGCAATCTTTGGTGCATTTTTATTTGGTGCAGCATGGGCTTACATACCTGCTTATCTTCAATCAAAAAGAGGAAGTCATGTTGTTATTACAACAATAATGTTTAATTTCATTGCTTCATCTTTAATGATTTTCTTACTTGTAGATGTGATTAGAGATACAAATCAAATGGCACCTCATACAGTAAAGCTGCCAGAAGAAATTTGGCTACCGAGCTTTGAGGCATTCTCTGGAATTCTTGGTGTAAAAATAAGATATTCACCTCTTAACCTGACTTTTTTATTAGCAATTGCATCATTATTCTTTGTTTGGTTTTTAGTTTGGAAAACTAAATGGGGTTATGAAATGCGAGCCGTAGGACACAATACTCAAGCAGCAATATATGCAGGTATATCACCACATAAAAATATTATCATTGCGATGTGTATTTCTGGAGGTTTAGCAGGTCTACTTGGCGTCAATGAAATTCTTGGTGTAAGCCATAAAATTCAAGCAGGTTTTCCAGCAGGATATGGATTTACAGGAATTGCAGTTGCACTAATGGGCAGAAATCATCCGATTGGTATTTTACCAGCAGCATTTTTATTTGGAATTTTATACCAAGGAGGTTCAGAAGTTACATTCGAAATGCCAAACATAACTAGATACATGTTTGTTGCTGTTCAAGGGTTAATAATATTATTTAGTGGTGCATTAGAAAATCTTTTCAGACCACAAATAGAAAGCTTTTTTGTTAGAAGACTCAATAGAGAGGTAAATGCGTAATGGAATTTTTATCTGATATTGCTTCTTTAATTAACTCTACTTTAAGAATATCTACACCTTTAGTTTTTGCAGCAATGGCTGGTATATTTGCTGAAAGATCTGGCGTAATAGATTTTAGCTTAGAAGGTAAAATGCTTATGGCCGCCTTTGTAGCAGCTGTTGGTTCTTATTATTTAGGTAACCCGTGGTTAGGTTTATTATTAGCTATAATTGTTTGTGTGTGTTTATCAATGTTACATGGATTTGCTTCGGTTACGCACAAAGGCGATCAAGTAGTATCATGTGTTGCTATAAATATTTTAATTATTGGATTAACAACTGCTTTAGCAGCTGCGTGGTTTGGGCAAGCAGGTCTAACACCAACATTAAATGAAGATCAGCGTTTTTTAGAAATTCATCTTCCTTTTGCTGACGCACTAAGAGACATTCCGGTTATTGGAACACTTTATAGTGATATATTAAGTGGTCATTATGTTTTTGTTTATTTAGCATATCTTTCTGTTCCACTAGTTTTTTGGATAGTATTTAAAACTAGCTTTGGTTTGCGTTTAAGAGCAGTTGGAGAAAATCCAAGTGCCGTTGATACTGCTGGAATCAATGTCTTTACTATGAGATATAAAGCGCTAGCAATCAACGGAGTCCTAATTGCTTTTGCTGGTGCTCATTTATCAACTGCTGTTAATGCAAATTTCTTCAGAGAAATGTCAGCGGGTAGAGGATACTTAGCTCTAGCAGCAATGATCTTTGGAAAGTGGCACCCAAAAACAGCTTTAATTGCTTGCTTACTCTTTGGATTTACAGATGCTCTTCAAATAAGACTTCAAGGTGTTGAGCTACCAGCAATTGGCGAGATACCTGTTCAATTAATACAAGCACTTCCATACATACTAACAGTAGTATTGCTTGCTGGTTTTGTTGGAAAAGCAATTGCGCCTAATGCTATTGGACAACCCTACATAAAAGAGAGATAATTAAATATTTATTTAAAAAAAATTCCTATATAAATTACTGATACTAGGAGAAAATATGTCAATACTAGAAAAATACATGAAGGTTTTTAATGAAAAAGATGAAGCAGGAATGAACGAAATTATCCATGATGATTTCAAATTTACAATGCATTCTAGTGGAAATGTTTTATCAAAGTCCGACGTTATAGGCTGGGCTATGAGTGACGACATTAATGATGATAAGTCTAGAATTGTATACGAAAATAACGAGATTGGGATACATCACTCTTTCGTTACTTTTAAAGATGGAAACACCCAAGCTGTGATGGCAGTATACAAATATAAAGATGGCAAAATAATTTCATTAGAAACTGGGGCAACCAATATGCCAAAATAAAAAAAGTGGAACTCTAAGTTCCACTTTTAAATTAATTTAAATTATTTTTATTGTTCTAAATCGAAACGATCAGCATTCATCACTTTGTTCCAAGCTTTGATGAAGTCTTTTTTCATTTTTTCTTCACTATCATCACTTGCATAAAGCTCTGCTATCGCTCTTAATTGAGAATTGGATCCAAAAACAAGATCTACTCTAGATGCAGTTCTTACTTTTTCTCCTGTAATCTTATCTGTAGCTTCATATGAATTACTTCCAGTTGGTTTCCAACTAACACCCATATCTAAAAGCTTATCAAAAAAATCATTTGTTAACTTACCTTTTGTATCAACAAATAATCCTCTTTGATCTGAACTAATACCCATAGATCTCATACCGCCAACAAGTACCGTCATTTCAGGAGCAGTTAGTCCTAATAGTTGTGCCTTATCCAGCATTAGTTCCTCAGCTGTAACATCGTAATTCATTTTTAAATAATTACGAAATGCATCTGCTTCAGGTTCAAGAACACCAAAAGAATCAATATCAGTTTTCTCTTGAGTAGTATCACCTCTACCGGGAGTAAAAGGAACTTCCATTCCAGTTGCTTGTTCTATACCTACATTACCTGCAAGAACGATTACATCAGCTATTGAAGCTCCTGCTTCCTTTGCAATAGGCTCAAGAATACTAAGAACTTTTTTTAATTGTTCAGGCTTGTTAACTTCCCAATCTTTTTGAGGTGCAAGCCTAATTCTTGCGCCATTAGCTCCACCTCTCATATCTGATCCTCTAAATGTAGAGGCACTTGCCCACGCAGTTTCAACCATTTCTTGAGTTGTTAAACCACTACTTAAAATTTTAGCTTTTACTGTTTCAACATCATAGTTTGAATGACCTTGAGGCACAGGGTCCTGCCAAATCAATTCTTCTTCTGGAACTTCTGGTCCCATATATCTAGTTTTTGGACCCATATCTCTATGTAGAAGTTTAAACCAAGCTCTAGCAAATTGATCAGCAAAATATTCTGGGTCTTTGTGAAATTTTTCTGATACTTTTCTGTATTCAGGATCTTCACGCATTGCCATATCTGCTGTTGTCATCATTGTAGGAACTTTTACAGATGGATCATCAACTTGAGGTGCCATGTGTTCCTCTTTTTGATCAATAGCATGCCAGATTTGAGCACCTGCTGGACTTTTTACTAACTTCCATTCGTAACCTAGAAGCATATCAAAGTATCCATTATCCCACTGAGTTGGATTAGGTGTCCACGGACCTTCTATACCACTTGTTGTGGTATCACGACCAACACCTGAACCATGCAAGTTATTCCAGCCTAAACCCATTTGTTCTAAAGGAGCACCTTCTGGTTCTGCTCCAACTAGAGCTGGATCACCAGCACCATGTGCTTTACCAAAAGTATGTCCACCTGCAGTTAGTGCTACAGTTTCAGTGTCGTTCATTGCCATTCTTGCAAAAGTTTCTCTTATATCTTTTGCACTAGCAAGAGGATCAGCTTTTCCATCTGGTCCTTCAGGGTTTACGTAAATTAATCCCATTTGCACTGCTGCAAGTGGATTATCTAAAATTCTATCACCAGTATACCTTTTATTTTGTAGCCATTCTTCTTCTACACCCCAGTAAATATCTTCTTCTGGTGCCCAAATGTCAGGACGCCCACCACTAAATCCAAAAGTTTTACCCCCCATAGATTCAATTGCAACGTTACCTGTTAAAATAAATAAATCAGCCCAACTAATTTTATTTCCATATTTTTTCTTTATCGGCCAAAGAAGTCTTCTTGCTTTATCTAAGTTACCATTATCCGGCCAACTATTTAATGGGGCAAAACGTTGAGCTCCCGTTCCACCACCACCACGGCCGTCACCAGTTCTATAAGTTCCAGCAGCATGCCATGTCATACGAATGAAGAAACCACCATAATGACCATAATCAGCTGGCCACCAATCTTGAGAATCAGTCATCAGATTATGGAGGTCTTTTTTTAATGCAGCATAATCTAATTTTTTGAACTCTTCTCTATAGTTAAATCCAGCTTCCATTGGATCTGATTTACGATCATGTTGATGAAGTATGTTTAAGTTAAGTTGATTTGGCCACCATTCGCGGTTTGATGTACCTTCTCCCATATTTTTTGTAATTGCTCCGTGCATTACAGGGCATTTACTCTCTGCATCCATTTAGAACCTCCGTTATTTAATACTAATATATAAAGAATTTAAATTAAAGAAAAGTGAAAACTATAACTCAATTTTGAAATTTTCAGGTCGCCACGTCGCAGGTGCAAGTTCAAAATCATCAAAATCAAAAGCAGGTGCGACAGTGCATCCAATTAAACTGAAAGCACCAGAAGATCTCATAGCGAACCATGTGTTCGCTGTTACGGTGTAAATATAATTATTATCTGACCCTAAAGAAAAGACTTCATAATTAATTCCGTCATTTGATGTGAAAACTTCTAGAGGATCTCCAGAATAAAAATGTAATATTTCATTTTTAGTTAATCGATGCCAGTGGGATTTTTCGTTCCTCTTTAATAAGTAATAAATTTGACTAACATTTTCGTTCTTAAAATTTTCAACATAATGTCCTCCTTCAGGATGACTTAACATATTGAGTTTTTTTATTAAATTATCTGCTTCCACTTAGATTAAATGACCAAGTTTACTTTTCTTAGTTGATATATATTTTTCATTATACTTATTGGTGTCTGAGAAAATAGGAATTCTTTGATTTACTTTGATACCCATATCTTCAAGCGCTTTTATTTTTTTTGGATTATTGGTCATCAAATCTAATTCTTTGATTGCTAAATATTTTACCATTCCAGCAATATTTTCATATGTTCTCTCATCATCTTTGAAACCCAATTGATGATTAGCTTCAACGGTATCTAGTCCCTTATCTTGTAAACTATATGCTTTAATTTTGTTTGAAAGACCAATGCCTCTTCCTTCTTGTTGAAGATAAAAAATAACCCCTCTTCCATTTTGAGCAATTTGTTTTAATGATTCAGTTAGTTGGAATCTACAATCACATCTCATACTAAAAAAAGATTCCCCTGTAATACACTGCGAATGAATTCTTGATAAAACTGGCTCATCGGTAAGCAAGTCACCCATACATATTGCTAAATGATCTTTAGATTCATTTTCATCTGTAAAGGCATGTACAGTGAACTCCCCAATATCTGTTGGAAGTTTACTAGTCTCAATAAACTTTAATGTGTCTGACATTATAGTTTAGTAGGATTTGGGGCACCTTTATATACTTCTTCAGGATCAAAAACTTTTTCTTTCTCTTCAAATTTAAGAACAACTTTAGAGCTAGAATTATCCAATGGAATACTTCTATAAAAACATGATCTATATCCTACATGACAGCTAGCACCACCTTTGACATCAACCCTTAACCAAACGCAATCTTGATCATCATCAATTCTTATTTCTTTTATCTTCTGCGTTAATCCACTTTTTTTACCCTTATGCCAAAGGGTATTTCTACTTCTAGAAAAATAAACAGCTTCGCCCAAACTTATAGTTTTTTTAAAAGCTTCTTTATTCATATAACCTTGCATAAGTAGTTCACCAGATGAAAAATCTGTTGTTACAACTGGTATCAGCCCATTTGAGTCAAATTTTGGAGCAAGCTCATTTGACTCCTCAACTTGTTCTATAGATTTCCTTTTTTCAAATTGAATGTTATTCATTTTTTAATTTTTCAGCAGCTTCTAATGCAAAGTAAGTTAGTATACCATTTGCCCCAGCTCTTTTAAAAGATAAAAGAGATTCCATTATAACTTTTTCATTGAGCCAACCTTTATTAATTGATTCTTTTATCATCGAATATTCACCAGATACTTGGTAGGCAAAAGTTGGAATTTTAAATTCTGATTTTATTCTAGAAATAATATCAAGATAGGGCATACCAGGCTTAACCATTACCATATCTGCTCCTTCACTTATATCTAATCCAACTTCTCTAATCGCTTCCTCACTGTTTGATGGATCCATTTGATATGTTAATTTACCATCTTTACCTAAACTAGAACCAGAACCTATAGCATCTCTAAAAGGTCCATAAAAACCTGAAGCGTATTTTGCAGCATAAGAAAGTATTAGGGTATCAGTTAAATTATTTGAATCTAACGCACTTCTTATTCTTCCAACCCTACCGTCCATCATATCTGATGGGGCGATTACATCACAACCAGCATTCGCTTGGACTAGAGCCTGTTGTTCCAAAACCTCCAACGTTTTATCATTATCTATTTTATTATTTATAACTAAACCATCATGCCCATGGTCCGTAAAAGGATCTAACGCAACATCACATACAATACCAATATTTGGAAAATCTTTTTTGATACTTTTAATTGATCTGCATACCAAATTGTTTTCATCTACAGCTAAACTTCCCTCAGAATTTTTAAGGCCACTTTCAATTTGCGGAAAAATTGCAATAGCAGGAATATTAAATTTAACAGCTTTTTCTACTTCACCCAATAGTTTATCAATAGAGTATCTGCTTACACCAGGCATCGAATTAATAGGATCATCAACCTTGTTTCCCTCGCATACAAATAGAGGCAAGATTAAATCATTAACACTAAGTGTATTTTCAGCAACTAAACGACGAGAAAATTCTTTCATTCTATTACGTCTAAGTCTTGTACTTGGAAACTTGCCTTGCATGTTATTCATTTTTTATTCTATTGGTGATTTTGCTTCTTTAGATAAGCTAGTAACAATATCTTCTAATTTAAAGGTCTTTGTTTCAGAGGATCCAATTCTTCTAACAGATACTGTTTTATCTTCAGCTTCTTTTTTTCCAACAGCAATAATTGCTGGCACTTTACTATTACTGTGTTCACGTATTTTATAACCAATTTTTTCATTACGTGTATCTATTTCGGCCCTAATACCTTTTGATACAAATGCTTTTTGTACCTCATAAGCATACTCATCTGTATCAGATGTAATTGTAGCAACTACAGCTTGCAATGGTGAAAGCCAAAACGGAAGATGGCCTGCATAATGTTCAATTAGAATGCCAGTGAATCTCTCTAAGGAACCAAATAGAGCTCTATGCAACATGACTGGTATTTTTTTATTACCATCTTCTCCAATATAAGTGGCTCCCAATCTTCCAGGTAAATTTAAATCTACTTGTAGTGTTCCGCATTGCCAGTCTCTGCCAATTGCATCACGTAAAACAAACTCTAATTTTGGACCGTAAAATGCACCTTCTCCTGGGTTGAGTGTATACTCGAGACCTGTTGCTTCCATGGCTTGCATTAATGCAGCCTCAGCTTTATCCCAAATAGCATCATCCCCTACGCGTTTTTCAGGACGGTCAGAAAATTTAATTCTAACATTATCGAAACCAAAGTCCTTATAGATGCTAAGTATCAAATCACATACCGTTTTACTCTCTTCTGTAATTTGATCTTCTGTACAAAATATATGTGCATCATCTTGTGTAAATGCTCTCACCCTCATTAATCCATGAAGAGCACCTGATGGTTCATAACGATGTACTTTTCCGAATTCAGATAATAGAAATGGTAAGTCTCTATAACTTTTTAATCCTTGTTTAAAAATTTCTACAGCACCAGGGCAATTCATTGGTTTGATAGCATAAATTTTATCGTCTTTTGCTTCAGTTCTAAACATCATGTCACTAAATTTGTCCCAGTGACCAGACGTTTCCCATAGAGACTTATCCATCATGTCTGGCGTATTAGTTTCTACGTAACCTGCCTTGTCTTGTCTGTTTCGCATATAATTTATTAGCGATTGGAATAATGTCCAACCCTTAGGATGCCAAAACACCGCTCCAGGAGCCTCTTCCTGAAAATGAAATAAATCCATTTCTCTTCCTAGTTTTCGGTGATCTCTTTTTTCTGCTTCTTCAATTTGTAAAAGGTGTTGTTCAAGATCCTTCTCTGTTGCCCAGGCCGTTCCATAAATTCTTGTTAGCATTGTATTAGATGAATCACCTCGCCAGTAAGCGCCAGCAACTTTCATTAATTTAAATGCTTTACCAATTTGTTTTGTTGAAACCATATGAGGGCCTCGGCACAAGTCTAACCAATCACCTTGTTTGTAAATACTAATTTCCTCATTATCAGGCAGATCATTAATTAGTTCAACTTTATAGTCTTCACCTTTGTCTTTAAAATATTTTATCGATTCCTCTTTAGACCACACTTCTCTTATGAAATTTTTATTTCTTTGAATGATATCGTGCATCTTCTTTTCAATTTTTGGAAGATCTGCAACAGTAAAAGGTTCATCTCTTGCAAAATCATAATAAAAACCATTTTCAATTGCTGGACCAATTGTAACTTGTGTTCCAGGGAATAATTCCTGGACAGCTTCTGCCATTACATGAGCACAATCATGTCGTATTAATTCAAGTGCTTCCTCGCTATCTCTTTTTAAAATCGCTACAGATGCATCACTATTAATAGGTAAACTAATATCTTTTATCTCATTATTAATTTTTATAGCAACTGATTCTTTGGCAAGAGATTTAGAAATTTGCGATGCCAATTCAAGACCATTGATGCCTTTATCAACTTCTTTTTTATTTCCATCTGGAAATGTAATTAATATCTTTTCACTCATCTAGATTTCCGCCAAATCGTTCCTTTATCAGTATCTTCTATTTCTATGCCTTTATCTTTTAATGTGTCCCTAATAGTATCTGCCAAATTAAAATTTTTACTGCGTCTAGCTTCATTACGTTCATTTATCAACCTTTCAATTTCTTCAGTATTTTCAGTATTTTTTTGATTATAGCCTAACCAATTTCCTGGATCATCTTCAAGAATACCTAATATTTTACCGGCAGAAAGAAGATTTTTTTTGATTTCTTTTTTTCTTTCATCAGATGCAGATGAAGCATCATTTGCTTCTTCATTAAGTTTTGCAATTACTTTAGGTGTATTCAAATCATCTAAAAATGACTCCATTATAGAATCAGAAGGTAAGTTAGAATCTATTTCAACTTCTGACAGCTCTAATAGAACTCTATAAAGTCGATCTATCATTTTGCTATTTTGTTCAATTATTTCTTCTGTCCAGTTCAGTGGCTGTTTGTAATGAGCTGACAACAATGTTAATCGCAAAACCTCTCCCTTGTATTTTTTATTGAGATCATGAACGAGTTTAATATTGCCAATTGACTTTGACATTTTTTCTCCCTCAACATTAACAAATCCATTATGAAACCAATAAGTTGCAAAATCTTTAGGATCTTTATTTTCAGATATGGAACAAGTTTGTGCTATTTCATTCTCATGATGTGGAAACACCAAGTCAATACCACCACTATGGATATCAAAAGGAAGGCCTAATGATTTTTCTGACATAACGGAGCACTCTAAATGCCATCCTGGTCTTCCAAATCCCCAAGGTGAATCCCAACCAGGTAAGGGTGTGGGAGATGGTTTCCATAAAATAAAATCTGCTGGATCTTTTTTGAACGGCGCTACTTCAACACGGCTTCCAGCTATTTGTTCATCTCTATTTCTTTTTGAAAGAATTCCATAATTATTAAAACTTGGTACATGAAATAAAACATGACCCTCTTTTTCATAAGCTTTATTTTTATCAATTAATTTTTTTATCAACTCGATCATTTCTTTAATATGATCAGTTGCCCTTGGTTGTACATCAGGAAGATTAACGCCAAGTGCACTCATGTCATTATTGTAAATCTCTGTATATTTATTTGTGATAACACTAATGTCCTCACCTGTTTCTCTAGAAGCCTCTATAATCTTATCATCAATATCAGTGATATTAGATACATAGGTCACTTGTTTAAATTGTGTTTTTAATACACGGACTAATAAATCATTTACAACTGCCATACGCGCATTACCAATGTGCGCAAAATTGTAAACAGTTGGACCGCAAGCATATATTCTTACATGATCTGGATTAACTGGTTTAAAAAATTCTTTTTTACCACTTAATGTGTTTTGTAACTGTAATGACATCAATATAATTTTTAATAATTAAGTTCTATTACCACGGGTTCGCCATGAACTAAAATGATTGCGGCTTTTTCAAATGATGGAGGACCTTTTGGTTGATAATTATTACTAAAGGCAAAACCTTCTTTTGGTCTCCAGAATAATCCAGTCTTTAATTTTCCATCTGAATCTTCATCGTGATAGGCAACAATTGCTATTTTTCCTTCATGTATCTTACTCAAAGGAACTACAACTTTACCCTTTTGCACTCTTTTTCTAAGGCTCTCAATTGCTAATTCTTCATCCAAAAAGCTCTCTTTTGAGTCATATATCTTAACATCAATGTAGCCATCACCATGTTCTACATTTGGAAAAATGATAGTTCCATGTGCAAAAAGACCTAAAGACCATGTGACTGTTAAGCCAAAAAAGAATATTTTAGTAAAAAAACTTTTCATATAAGTATCCTAATTATAATAGAATCAAGTGCTGAACAATAAAGAATATCTAAATAGACTATATCAATCAGATAAACCTCTTATAATTTATAAAACTGATAAGGGTTATGACATCTATACTGATTTTTCTAGAAGAATTATTATTAATAAAAAAAATCTAAAATATTTTCTTAATATTCAATCAAAATCAAAAAAATCTAAGATTGAAGAATTGAATTGTTATGTTGGTTTCTTTGGTTATAAATTTCTTTGTGAAAATATAGGAATAAAGTTTCCAAAACAGCGATCTAAAAATTTTCATAGCAGTGTATTTTACAAGCCACAAACTAAAATTAGTATTGGTAAAAAAATAATAATCAAAAGTATTAAACCCAATTTTAGAAATATAAGTATAAATACAAAAAAATATTTACAGTTAAATAAAAAGTTTAATCTTAATTTATCTTTAAAGCAGTACTCTAAGATATTTAATGATTTCTCTAAAAATATTAAACAGGGAAAAACTTATCAAATTAAAATAGCTCAAACATATTCGAAAAAAGGTAATATCAATTCTATTGATCTTTTTTGGAAGCTAATGAAAATGAATGAATCGCCTGAAAGCTTTCTTATCAGGGATAAAGACTATAATATCGTAAGTTGTTCACCAGAGACACTCATATTGAAAAAAAATAACACAATTAGAACTAAACCTATTGCTGGAACATTAAGAAAAACAAAGCAGTTAAATAAAAATAAAGCTCTCGCATTCTTTAGAAGAAATGAAAAAGAAACCAAAGAACATAATATGATTGTTGATATGGAAAGAAATGATCTGTCTAAAATTTGTAAAACTGGATCTGTAAAAATAGATAAACTAAAAAAAGTTGAAGAGTATCGAGATCTTTTTCATTACGTTACGACAATCAAGGGAGTTATAAAAAATAAAATGAGTAACCATGATATAATTTCTTCTTTAATGCCTGGCGGTTCAGTCATTGGTTGTCCAAAAATTAGTACTATTCAACTTCTAAATAGAAAAGAAAAATTTGACAGAAATATTTATACAGGCAGTTTTGGAATTATACATTCAAATGGTGATATGCGATTTAATATAATGATTAGAACGCTACTTAATTTTAAAAATGATATCGAATTATCAGTTGCTAGTGGTGTGATCTTAGGCAGTACCGCAAAAAAAGAATATAATGAAAATTATATTAAAGCTAAATCACTTTTAGATCTATTTAACTAATGATTTATCTCATCGATCACGAAGATTCATTCACATACAATTTAGCTCATCTACTAGATAGTATTGAGCCAACATTTGTTTCAAATTATTATGAAATAGATCAAACAAAACTAGAAAAATCTTCGACCATCGTTCTTTCACCAGGCCCTGGTGAACCTAAAGATTATCCATTAACAACCAAGATTTATAACAAATATAAAGGAAAGAAAAAAATATTAGGTATATGTTTAGGTTTCCAACAAATAGTTTTTTGTGAAGGAGCTAAAATAGTTCAACAAAAAAATATTCTTCATGGTTATCAAAGTCAAATAAAAGTTATTAACGAAAAATCAATTTTTAAAAAAAATTTTAATTTCCTTGGAGGTCGATATCATTCCTTAAAAATGGCTGAACCATTTGTTTCTCAGTCAATGATAATTACAATGCGTTGTGTAAAAACAAATGTAGCAATGGCGGTTGAAGATGATATTAATAAAGTCTATGGATTACAGTTTCACCCAGATTCATTTTTAACTCCACATGGAAAATATCTTATTAAAAAAATCCTTTCACGCTAAGAATTTTAAATTACTTAAGTTCAATTCTCTTTGGGGGTATAAGGGTATCTTTACAACCATTAGACTTTTTGGCAAAGAGCCAAATTTTATCTTATTTGATCAGCATTTAAAAAAACTAAATAAAGATTTAAGATACTTTGGCATTGATGTTAAAATTTCAAAAAATTTTTTAACTAATTTTTTAAATAAATATTCTAAAATTAAAAATTACGACCACCTATTAAGAATTGCAGTCACAAAAAAAATAATCTCATTATCTGTACGTAAACGAAACAAAGATCATAAGTATTTTACTGCAAAATTTTTTAGATTCCAACGGGCTTTACCTAACTTCAAAAACTTACAGTACAAAAAAATAATTTCTTTACAAAAAAAAATTAATTTACAAAAAGAAGAGATCCTTTTTTATTTTAACAATAAAATTTTAGAAGGTTCTACGACCAATTTAATTTTTGTAAACAGTAATAAATTATTCATTCCAAAAAATTACTATTATCATGGAATTACCTTAGAATACCTAATTAAAAATCTACCTTATAAAATTCATAGAACAGATATAAATATTTCTAGTCTACATCAATTTAGTGAAATACTTTTAGTTGGCTCTGGTAAAGGTGTGGTTAGTATTTCTTTTATTAAACAATTTAATTGGTATAGGTCTTCAATGAAAATATATAATTTTTTATCAAAAAAATATTCAAAAATATTATTGAAATGAAATTAGGGAAATATAATTTTAAACTAACTAGTCCAACGGTAATGGGAATATGCAATGTTACCCCTGACTCTTTTAGTGATGGTGGAAAGAGTTTTAAAAGTTCAGATGCACTAAATAATATTAAAGAAATGGTTAAAAATGGAGCAAGTATTATTGACATTGGGGCAGAAAGTACAAGACCTGGCTCAGATCCATTAACACATAAAGAAGAAGTTAAAAGATTAGACCCCATATTAAAAAAATTACCAAAAAATAAATTTATTATATCGGTTGATACTAATAAAATTGAAACTCAAGAATATGCATTGAATATGGGAGCACATATTATAAATGATGTTTTCGGCGGCTCAGAAGATTTATTCTTTTTAACTAAAAAATTTAAAACTGGTTTAATTTTAATGCACACACCTGCGCCACCCAAAACTATGCAAAAGAAAATACACTCATATAATAACGTTGTACAAGATATTAAAAAAATATTTCTTCAGAAAATTAAACAATTAGAAAAAATAAAAATTCCTTCATCCAAAGTTTGGTTTGACCCAGGTATTGGTTTTGGTAAAAATTTAAAACAAAATATAGAAATCATGCAAAAAATTAATCAATTTAAGTTTAAGGGATATGGATTATTATTAGGATCATCTAGAAAAAGCTGGATCAACTTCATAGATAAGAGTGAAACAAATCAAAGATTGGGAGGTTCAATCGCTTCTGCATTATATTGTTATCAAAAGGGAGTTGATATATTTAGAGTTCACGACATAAAAGAAACGTCTCAATCATTAAAAATTTTTGAAAAACTATGTTCAAAGTAGAAATTAAAAATTTATCCATCAGTGCAAATATAGGTATCACTGCTCAAGAGAGAAAGAAAAAACAGTTGTTAAAGGTAACATTAGAATTTAGTTATCCTGTTAAAAACTCACTAGATTTAAATAATATAAATAATGTGAAGGATTATTCATCTATTACTAAATATTTAAAAACTTTCATAAAGGAATCTCAATCACATACTCTTGAGAATTTAATAATAAAAACATCCAATGTTCTTGAAAAAAAATTTAAAATTAAAAAAGTTAAAATTACAATTAATAAAACAGCTGTAGCAAAAAAATATGGAGCTGACTCACTAAGTGTATCAAACTGAAACAATAATCGCACTTGGCTCAAATCTAGGTAATGCTATATTTAATTTACGGTGTGCTGTTAGAGAGTTAAAAAATATTGGTAATATAAAAAAATTTGCAAATATTTATGTTTCTTCTCCTTATGGATACAAATCGCAAAGTAATTTTTTTAACACCGCAATAAAACTATTAACCAACCAGCAGCCATTAGAATTAATAAATAATATTTATGAAATTGAAAAAAAATTAAAAAAAAATAAAAAAATTATCAATGGTCCAAGAAACATTGATTTGGATATTATTTTTTTTGGCAAACAAATATTTAATAAAAAAAATTTAATAATTCCTCACCCAAGAGCAGCTGAAAGGGATTTTGTATTATATCCAATACTTGATATTGATCCATTTTTTAGACATCCGCTTGAAAAAAAATCAGTAAAAGTCTTATCGCAAGAGTTGCAAAATAAATATATTATTAAACGTTTATCCTACCGAAATTTGATTTAAAAAATCTTTGAGTTTTGATTTGGAAATTAAATTTCTCTGATTTTTCAAGCTTCTAGAAATATCTAATCCAAAAGGTGTTATTTGTTTTAGAATATTGGAAACATTTTTTTTATCTATACCGCCACCAATATAAACTGGAATATTTTTACTTTTTATAAACTGTATTTGTTTAATACTTTTTCTCAATGAATACTTTTTAATACTCTTTTTCCTATAAACATTCATATCAAAATAAATAACATCAACAATTTTTCTAATTGATTCAATGTATTTTTTATCAAAATTTTCTGGATTAATTGCAATACCAATTTTTAATCTTCTAAATATTTTTTTTATTTTTAATAAATCTTTTTTGGGAAAATGATATGAACATGAAATTGTCTTTGGTTTTGTAAAATCTATTTGCTCTATTAGCTTGTCTAAAGATACATACCGAGTCAGAAGCACTGATTCTATCTTATAATTTTTACATTCTTTAATTAATGATTGTATTTTTTTATCACTAACTGTGTTTGGTCCATTCAAATTTTTACTTGCAAAACCCAATGATTTTATTTTATTTTTATGTGCCACTTCAACAGATTTTACATTTGTTATGCCACAAATTTTTAGAGGTATATTTTTCATTAAATTTTATTTTAAAAATTATAAATATATGTAAACTATTTTTTTTATATATGTCATTAAGTTTTTATAGACGAGTAGCCTTTGGCCTGTCGCCAAATGAAAAACCAGATAAAGATCCTCTTAATTGGGCAATAAATCAATTAGATACCATACCTGATCTGTTGTGGCCTGGAACAATCCCAACAGAAAAAGGTTTAAGAAAAAAATATGGTGAATGGGTCTACGGAGATAGAGAAGTTTTAAGAAAAAAATTCAAAAATGATAAACATGCGTATAGAAAAGCAAAAGATGAATTAAGAATAAAAACTGGTGAAAGATATTATGAATTAAATGAACATGCTATTCGTCATTTTCAAACAAAGTATTCCAAACAACCTGTTTTCGAGCGTTTCTGGCTTTTTTGGGGAAATCATTTTGCAATAAGTGAAAAAGATTTTCTAGCAGAGTTTAGTACCGGACCTTATCAACGTGAAATTATTAGACCTAACATGGTTAAAACTTTTGAAGAAATGGTTCAGTCAGTTACAACTTCATGGTGTATGATTCACCACCTTGATAATTCAGAATCTTTTGGTCCTAATTCTAAAAAAGGAATGGAGTGGGGAGAAACAATAAATGAAAATCATGCAAGAGAATTATTAGAGTTACATACAGTATCTCCAAATGCTGGATACACACAGGAAGATGTGATTCAATTAGCCTATATCATGACAGGTTGGGCTCACAAATGGGATAGAAAAAATTTAGAAACCGGCGATATATGGTTTGATCAAGAAATGCATCAAAAAGGAGATAAAATTGTTTTAGGAGTTAAATATAAAAATGACGCAAAAAGAGAACTTGCTAAAGTAATTCATGATTTGGCAACTCACCCAATCTGTATCAAATTTGTTTCAACAAAATTATGCAGGCATTTTATTACAGATGAACCAACAGAAGAAATGATAAACCCAGTTATAGAAGCATGGAACAAATACAATGGCAGCTTAATTGAAATTCACAAAGCAGTTATAACGCAAGCTTACAAGTATAATGAGATTACACATAAATTTCATCCACCTGAAATATGGTTAATGCAATTATCAAGAATGTTTGATTTAAATATTCCACTTTCTTTTGAAAAAATGAATTATACTTTCAAGTCAAAGCCAAATAACAGACAAAGACAATTATCATGGATACTTAGAGAAATAGGCCATTCACCTTATCGTGCCAAACAACCTAATGGTTGGAGTGATTTGGAGGTAGATTGGGTATCGCCAGAATTATTATTACGCCGCTTTTGGTTTGCTTCAGTTGAACTTCCAATGCTTGTTAAATCTGGAAACAGATCCCATGGTTTTATTTTATCTTGTCTTAAAAATAATTTTGAAGATCATAAAAATATGGCGTCTCTTATTGATAATTTTAGATTTGGCACATCAGATTATGATTTAGGGCAAAAGTATGGAGTCATTTGTAATTTGCCAGGAGTATTAAAAATATGAACTGCACAAGAAGAAATTTTTTAATTGGAGGATCAACAACATTGTTTCTTTCTGGATATTTTCCAAAAATAAGTTTCGCTTCAATGCAGAAAAAAAATCTAATTATTATATCACTTCGTGGAGGAATGGATGGTTTAACAGCTGTTCCTGTTATTGGAGATAAACGTCTCAAAAAATTAAGAAAAAAACTCATTTTGGAAGACGTTCTTAATTTGAACAGCGACTTCGGCCTTCATCCTAAATTAGAAATTTTTCATAAACTCTGGCAAAAAAATCAAGCGGCATTTGTTCATGCAACAAATATTCCTTACACGGGCAGATCACATTTTGATGGACAAAATTTAATGGAAACTGGAGCACACATTCCATACAAAGAAAAAACGGGATGGCTTGGTAGGGGATTACTAGCTTCAAATATTATAGGAAAAGGTTTGGCAATATCTTTACCAATGCCACTCTTATTAAGAGGTGTGCCACAGAATAATAACTTCTTCCCATCACCAGATTTTGTTGAAACAAAGTTAATAGATCAAATTTATAATGAATTTAAGGGTGAGCATAACGAGCTAATTAAATCTACACTTGATACAATTAGACAAAGACCATTGTCTATGCAAATAGCTACTGACTCTGATGATAGAAAAAAACTTGCTCTTGAAGCTGCTAAACAATTAAAAGATCAAAGTGGTCCTCGAGTTGCTGTATTTGATTTAGATGGTTTTGATACCCATGCTGCTCAAGGAGGCGTTGATGGAGCGCATGCTGATGAACTAGAAGAAGTAAATAAAATTGTTACTATTTTACATGAAAATCTTGGTCAAGCGTTTGATAATACTCTTATTCTTACTCTAACTGAATTTGGCCGAACTATAAAACAAAATGGAGGCTATGGAACTGAGCATGGATATGGAAGTGCAATACTAATAGCTGGAGGCTTGCTAAAAAAATCTCAAGTTTATACAGATTGGCCTGGACTAAAAAAGAAAGAATTATTTGAGGGAAGAGATCTAAATTCGACTATTGACTCAAGGGCTGTTTATAATTCTGCAATGTCTGTTTGTTTTAACCAAGATCCAGAATTTTTACGTAAAGAAGTTTTTTGGGGAGACGAACTTCCTGATTTGTCTCAAGAATTGTTTAAGATTTAGAAATAAATAATTTTTTTAGTAATTTCATGTTAAACAACAATATGGTTTCAGAAAATTTTGATAGTTTATTCAAGGCTGCAAAAAAAGTTAGAGAGCAAGCTCATGTGCCTTATTCAAATTTTAAAGTAGGAGCAGCTTTTCTAACAGAAGATAGTAAAATTATTACTGGTTGTAATGTTGAAAATGCTGCCTATCCTCAATCCCAGTGTGCCGAAGCAACTGCAATTGGAAATATGATATCTAATGGAAACAAAAAAATTTTAGAAGTTGTGGTTATAGGTTCAGGTGAATTATTATGCTCACCCTGTGGTGGTTGTAGACAGAGGTTAAGAGAATTTGCTACTTTAGATACTAAGATTCATATGTGTAATGAAAATGGTCATATGAAAACATCTACGCTCGAAGAATTACTTCCAGATTCTTTTGGCCCAGAGAATCTTTAATGTTACCCTCGGCAAAAAAATTTTTAGAAATAACAAATAATACTTCACCCGATATTGCCGTAATTTTAGGAAGTGGACTAACTAATTTTTTTGAAGAAAAAGATATTCAAGAATCAATCTCATATGAACAGTTAGCTGATTTTCCACAGCCAACTGTCAAAGGTCACGCAGGTAAATTAGTTTTAGGAAAAATAAATACTTTAAATGTTGTTTGTATGTATGGAAGATCACATATTTATGAAGGGCATAATCCTCAAAGTTTAGCTTCACCCATAAGAGTATTAAAGGACATTGGGTCTAAGTTATTAGTTATTACAAATGCAGCAGGTAGTTTAGATGAAGCTATGCCGGCTGGCAGTTTAATGGCGATTAAAGATCATATTAACTGGAGTGGTTTTAATCCACTTATTGGACCTAATGCTGAAGAGTATGGCCCTCGCTTTCATGATATGAGTGATGGGTATCACAAGTTTTATAGAGATCAGTTAATACAAGTCGCTAAAAAAATAGATCAAAAAATTTATGAAGGTATCTATTGTATGTACTCAGGACCAAATTTTGAAACTCCTGCTGAAATCAATGCCTTAAAAGTAATAGGTGGAAATGCAGTTGGAATGTCTACAGTACCAGAAGTTTTAGTTGCTAATCATTGCGGACTTCCCGTTATTGGTATCAGCGTAATCACCAACTTAGCTGCTGGTATGAATAAAACAAAATTAAGTCATCAGGAAACTTTAGAGAATGCAAGTTTAGCAGAGAACAATGTTTTAAATTTAATTAAACAATTTATACAAGAAGTTCAATTCGATGATACCTCAAGAGATAATTAGAAAAAAAAGAGACAACAAAGATCTATCAAAAGAAGATATCAACTTTTTTGTAGACGGTTTAACAAATGGATCTTTTTCAGATGCGCAAATTGCAGCAATGAGCATGGCAATATTTTCAAATGGAATGACTCCTGAAGAAACTGTTTGTTTAACTGAAGCGATGACGAACTCAGGCGATACACTAAATTGGTCTGAGATTGTAGATTCTGAGTTGGTTTGTGATAAGCACTCAACTGGCGGTGTTGGTGACAAGACGAGCGTTATATTAGCGCCAATACTTGCAGCTTGTGGACTGTATGTACCTATGATTTCAGGTAGGGGTTTGGGGCATACCGGTGGTACCCTAGATAAATTTGATTCAATACCTGGGTACAATACAAGGCCTGATTTAGAGTCTTTTAAAAAAGTTGTAAAAGACGTTGGTTGTGCAATTATTGGTCAAACCTCTAATTTAGCACCAGCTGATAAAAAATTATATTCAATAAGGGATATTGTAGGTACAGTAGAATCTTTACCTTTAATTACATCATCTATTCTTTCAAAAAAAATTGCAAGCGGTCTTTCATCTTTAGTACTTGATGTAAAAGTTGGTAATGGATCTTTTAATAGCACTATTGATATAGCAAGAGATTTATCCAACTCCTTAGTAAGAGTCGCTAAAGGAGCAGGTTTACATTGTGAAGCTATATTAACGGATATGAATCAGGTCCTAGGTAAAAGTGCTGGTCATACACTAGAGATATTAGAATGCATAAAATATATTAAAAATGATTTTAGAGATCATCGATTAGAGAAGATCACTAATGAATTAATATCTTCGCTGTTAGTAAACATTTATAAAATTTCAAAAGAAGAGGCTTATAATAAAATTAATACGGTTATTAATAATGGACTAGCTGCAGAAAAATTTGAAATGATGGTTGCAGCCTTGGGTGGACCAAAAAATATTTTAACATCTTATGAAAAAGATCTAACCAATACATCTATTCAAAAAGATATATTTTCTATTGAGAGTGGGTGGATAGAAAATATTCATACCAGAGAATTAGGCCTTATACTTATTGAACTTGGAGGTGGAAGAAAACAGGTTACCGATAAAATAAATTATGGAGTTGGATATGATAATGTTCTCAATATAGGCGATGAAGTAAATTCCTCAACTCCTCTGTTAAGTTTATACTCAAGTAAAAATATAGATGATAATTTAATAAATAAAATAAAAGGCTGTTTCATTATTTCAGATAAAAAAACTCAAAAACTACCTGAAATATTTGAAACCATAAATTAATGAGCACTCAAACTGAAATTAATGAAGCACTTGTGCAATACTTACAAAGCGTAGGTTACCGAGAAGATAAAATAATTACTGAACTAGAAAATGAAACTTTAAAACTTGGTAGTGTTTCCCAAATGCAGATTGCAAAAGAACAAGGTCAGTTTTTAGAAATGATAACTAAAATTTCTAATGCTAAAAACTGTTTAGAAATTGGAAGGTTTACAGGGATGAGCACTTTGTTTTTGGCTAGAGGTATACCTGAATCAGGAAAAATCGTAACTGTTGATAATTCAGATGAATTTTTATCCTTAGCAAAAAAATATTGGGAATTAGATAAAATGAGCTCAAAAATTGAATCGATTATTGGAGATGGTGTTGAGGTAATGCAAAGCATGATAGACCGTCAACAGAGTTATGACTTAATTTTTATAGATGCTGATAAAAATAATTATCCAAATTATTATGAATTATCTCTGAATTTATTAGTCTCTAATGGGATAATAATTATTGATAATATGCTTTGGCATGGTGATGTGGCAGATGAAACTAAACAAGACTCTCAAACAAAAACTATCCGTGATTTAAATTTAAAAATACAAAATGATACAAGAGTGGAATTCTCTCTTTTACCACTCTCTGATGGATTGTCGTTTATAAGAAAAAAATAACAAAGACTTGAATTAAACACAATCATCCCCACATAATATTTGTCTGTATGCCATTGTGGGTGCGGGCAAAATAAACTTGCTTAATAAAGGAGTTATTATGACTAGAAACCTATCCGTTTGGAATTCTCTAAGACCATTTTCTGTTGGATTTGACTCAATTTTTGATGAATTTGATAGAATGTTGGAGTCTACGGAAAGATACAATACAAATTATCCACCCTACAATATTCATAGAGTTGATGAGCATAACTATAAAATTGAAGTTGCTCTCGCTGGATATAGTAAAGAAGATATTGAGATTGAATTAAAAGAAAACAACCTAACTGTTAGAAATAAACCTAAAGAAAAAGTGGTTAATGAAAATGGTAATGGTGTAATCCATAAAGGAATCTCAACAAGACAGTTTGAAAGATCGTTCACAATTTCAGAAGATATCAAAGTTAAAGATGCTGAATTGAAGAATGGACTTTTAGCGATTGATTTGGAGAGAATTATTCCAGAAGAAAAAAAAGCTAGACTTATTTCAATAAAATAGTTTTGATAGGGGCCCAAAGTGGCCCCAACATTTTTAACTTTAAATTTAGAATAAATCTAATTTTATGAATTTTAACAACACTGATATTAAAAAAAAATTCATATAGATCTACATTCGTATTCTGATAATTTTTAATAAGATTCTTAATCATAGAACATGGAGATATTTATTATCTCTACAAAAAAAAGAAGGTCATATGAAAATTATTTTTAGATTACTATTGATACTAATTGCATCTACCATTTCACTAAACTTATTTGCCAAAGAGGTTAATGTTTATTCTTACAGGCAGCCAATTTTAATAGATCCTTTCTTTGAGGAATTTACAAAATTGACTGGCATAAAGGTAAACGTTTTACATGCAAAAAAAGGATTGCTAGAAAGAGTTTTAGCTGAAGGTGAAGATACACCTGCTGACTTGGTATTAACAGTTGATATAGCAAGGTTAAACCAATTTGTTGAAAAGGATATTTTGCAATCAATTAACTCAGATATTTTGAATATGAATATTCCAAATCATTTAAGAGACAGTAATAATAAATGGTTTGCACTTTCAAAGAGAGCTAGAATTGTTGCAATATCAAAAGAAAGAGTATCTCCAGACTCAATTAAAAGAATAGAAGATTTATCTGATCCAAAATGGAAAGGTAAAATTTGTACAAGACCTGGCAGCCATGACTACAATAGATCACTTCTAGCTTCAATAATTGCTGCAAATGGAGAAGTTATTGCTGAAGAATGGGCTGCAGGCGTTGTTGCAAATTTAGCACGTAAACCTGAGGGTAATGATAGAGCGCAAGCAAAAGCAATTTATGAAGTTGTCTGTGATATTGCTGTAATGAATACCTATTATTTTGGAAAAATGAAATTTAATGAAAAGAATCCAGAACAAAAAGAATGGGCTAACTCAATAGAGTTAGTTTTTACTAACCAAGAAGACAGAGGTAATCACATAAATGTTGCCGGTGGAGGTGTAATTAAGTACTCTAAAAATAAAGACAACGCGATTGCACTACTTGAATTTTTGACTGAACCAAAAGCCCAAGTCCTCTACAGTTCTATAAACTATGAATATCCGGTTAATCCAGATATGCAATTAACTGATGAGTTAAAATCATGGGGTGAATTTAAAGAAGATAAACTGCCTGTTGAAAAACTAGCAGAACTTGCTCCCATAGCTCAGAAAATCATTGATAGAGTAGGCTGGTAAATTATAGGTTAACTGTTTTGATAAATTTTAATTTATGGTCTAATTCTGTGGCGATAATTGCTTTAGTAATTATCGCCCCTATTTTTTCAATATTTTATTACGCGATCTTAGGTGATACATCACTATGGCCACATCTATTTTCTACTGTTTTGCCCAGATATCTTACCAATACAATAATTCTAATGTTTGGTGTTGGAGGATTAAGTTTAGTCTTTGGTTTGACTACTGCTTGGATAGTGACAAGATATAATTTTTTTGGGAAAAAATTTTTTGAATGGATGTTATTATTACCAGCTGCTGTACCAGCTTATATTATTGCCTATACTTATACCGACTTTTTTGAATATGCTGGTCCTCTTCAATCATTGCTAAGAGACATATTTGGTTGGACAAGCTCAAAAGATTACTGGTTTCCAAATGTGCGATCAATGGGAGGTGCAATTTTGGTAATGTCTTCTGTATTGTATCCATACGTATATTTAATGACTAGAGCATCATTTATAACGACACCTATATCTTTTTTTCAAACTAGTTCTATTTACGGAAGGAATTCCTTCTTCAATGTTGCTATTCCATTTGGTCGTCCAGGTATAATTGCTGGCTTGGCCTTAGTACTAATGGAAACAATTTCTGATTTTGGGACAGTTGATTATTTTGCAATTGAAACATTAACCTTAGGCGTATTTAATGTTTGGTTAGGAATGAATAGTCTATCTGGCGCATCACAGATTTCTAGTATTTTATTTATGATTGTTATAGTACTTTTAACTTTAGAGTATTTGGGTAGGCGTAGCAGAAAATTTCATGAAAAATATAGTGGTGCATCTTATACACCAACCCAAACTGTTTCTGGTGTTAAAAATTCTTTATTGTTTTTAATTTGCCTAATACCTTTAAGTCTTGGTTTTATAATACCTGTTTCAATTTTATTGAATTTTGTAATTAAAGGTTATTCTATAATAAATTTTTTTGAAATTTTTCAAATAACACTATCAAGTATATCTTTAGCACTTATTTCTTCATCATTCATTATGTTGCTATCCTTATTAATGATTATAGTTGGAGCATATAAATCAAATAATTTCCAAAAAATTTTAATATTTTTTGCTTCTTCTGGTTATGCTTTTCCAGGAACAATTCTTGCTGTTGGAATAGTTGTATTTGTTGGGTGGCTTAATGATTTGATTTATTTTCGTATGAGTTATGCTGTTGGCGGATTTATAATTTTATTATTTGCGTATAGTATAAGATTTTTAGCTGTTGGTAATGGAGCAATTACATCAGGTATTTCAAGAATTCATCCAAACTTATTAGATGCATCAAGAACAATGGGTGTTAGCTTTTTCAAAAGTATAAGAAAAATTATATTACCCTTGCTGTATACAAATTTATTAGTTGGTGGAATATTAGTTTTCGTAGACATCTTAAAAGAACTTCCAATAACATTATTATTAAGACCATTTAATTTTGAGACACTAGCAACCTATGTTTATCAATATGCCTCTGATGAAATGTTGGAGGAGTCAGCATTTGCAGCTCTAATTATAGTTATTGCTGGATTAGGACCAGTAATTTTTCTTAACAGAACAATTACTAAATCAATAAAAAACTAAAACTTAATTCTTAAAAATATAAGCCTGATCATTATCAATTTCTATTTCGACTGCAGACGATTGTTTTGGATTAAAGTCAGCAGGCATGTGGCTATGCACATGAACAACTTCATTATTATTATCTAACACAGATAAATGGATAAAACTAAATGACCCCATTAATTTTGACGCCATAACAGTTCCCTTAATTCCATTAACTGGTGTTGGTTGTTTGTTGAGTTTTATACCTTGAGGTCTTATGTGTACTACAACTTTCTCACCTTCTAAATTTCCAGGTGTTTTAATTTTCCCAACCGGTGTGTAAATGTGAGATTCTTTAACAACACCCTCAAATTTATTTGTTTCACCAAAAAAACCTGTAACATATGAATTTTTGGGATTGTTATAGAGATCATTCGGAGTTCCTGACTGTACAATCGAACCTGATTTATCAAAAATATTTATATGATTTGAGATAAACATTGCTTCGAAAGGATCATGAGTGACTATTATTACAGACACATTTGATTTTTGTAATAGATGCAGCGTATCATCTCTCACCTCTTCTCGAAGACTTAAATCTAAACTTGAAAAAGGCTCATCTAATAAAAGTAAATCGGGTTGTGAAATTATAGATCGTGCAAGTGCAACTCTTTGTTGTTCACCACCACTTAACTCGTGTGGGTATTTATCTAGTGAATTAGGTAATTTTATTAATTCAATAATTTCATCAACATTATTAGTTGAATTGTTAGCATTAGTTGGAAATCTCAAATTTTCTTTTACTGTCAAATGTGGGAATAAAGCGTAATCTTGAAATAAAAAACCAATTTTTCTTTTTTCTGTAGGTAAGTGTTTTGCAGTACTACTTACTTCTTCACCATTAATAATAATTTTACCTGACTGTACTTTTTCAAGACCTGCTATGAGCTTTAATAAAGTAGTTTTTCCACTACCTGACGGTCCCAAAATACAAGAGATACTATCTTTATTGAGATTAAAATTAATATTATTTAAAATTTTCTTATTATTAATCGAATGGGTAAGATCTTTAACTTCAACAGCAATCATAAAATACCTATTACACTAAAATTAAACTTGGGGAAATTTATCTAAAATTTCACTTTCCCATTCAAGAAACTTTTTTGATCTATTATCAGGACTTGGATGTGATCCCATAAATTCAGGCACCTTCCCTTCTTGACCTGCCATCATTCTTTGCCATAGTTTAGCAGGCTCTTTAATATTAAATCCAGCAAGATTCATAAATCCCATACCTAAATAATCAGCTTCACTTTCCATTTTTCTACTAAATGGAAGAAAAATACCATACTTAACCACTGAGTTGTAAACATTCCCACCTACGTTACCAACTCTAAAAGATTTATTTAAAAGTTCAGCGTATTTACTTCGCGATATTCCAATTGTTGCCATTTGCATCATAGATGCTTGGGTTAATTTTTCAACAGTGTGTCTAGCAAATGCATGCGCAATTTCATGCCCCATCACTGCAGCAATCCCATCATCATTTTTACAAACAGGAAGTATACCAGTGTAGAAAGCAATTTTTCCACCAGGCATACACCAAGCATTTTTTGTATCAGATTCAATTAGAGCAAATTGCCAGTTAAAATTTTCTACAGGATTTTTTTCACGCTTATTAATATAAAATGTATCTAGAGAGGTATAAATTTCCTTTCCGATTTCTTCAATTTTCTTTGATTCATCTGTGTTATCTAAAAGAATTTTATCTTCTTTAGCTTTTGATAAAAATCTTGAATATGTTTTATCAACTTCTTGATTAAGAGCTTTTTCATTAGGATAAATCTTTGGAAGACCTGCTACACCACCACCCATTAAAATTATAGGTAGGTTGCTATCATATAAATTAAGCTGACTTCTATTAGTTAATGGTACTTGTGTACAAGATGGTAAAATCATGGAACCACATAAAGAACAACTTGCGCCAAAAACAAAGCTTCTTCTGTTTATTCTTGCTTCCATATTATTATTATATAGGTATTTTTTTTATATGAATATTTTTAATTCAGTCAAAAAAGCAGAAATCCATGTTCATTTAGAGGCAACTATAACTCCAACTTTATGTAAAAAATTTGCCAAACGAAACAACTATGAAATAGCTGAAGAAATGTTTGGTTCAAAGTACGCATACCAATGGGATGATTTTTATGATTTTATAAAAAAATATGACATTGTTACTTCTGTTATACATACACCAGAAGATTATTTTGAATTAACGTATGAATATTTAAAAGATTGCGCAGCTAACAATGTTCTTTATGTTGAAGCGATGATTTCCTCAACTCATGCTAAAGAAAAAGGCATGACTTATCATTCTTTTATTGAAGGAGTTTATGAAGGTTCTAAAAAAGCTGAAGAGGATTTTGGAATTGTTTCACGTTATATAATGAATGGGATCAGACATTTAGGGCCAGAGTCAGTACAAGGAACTGCAGAGGAAGTTTTAAATAATCCCCATCCTTGTTTAGTTGGTTTTGGTTTGGCTGGGGATGAATTGCATTTTCCTCCAAACTTATTTGTTGAAACATTTGATATGTTAAAAAAAGAAAATTTTCCAATTACTGTTCATGCAGGTGAATGGGATGGTCCTGTAAATATAAGAAATGCTATTAACCTTCTGCATCCAACAAGATTAGGTCACGGAGTTAGATCAATAGAGGATCCTGATTTAATCAAAGAAATAATTGAGAAAGATATTATTCTAGAAACTTGTCCAACAAGTAATGTTGCAACTAAAATTTACAAAGATTATGTAGCTCATCCTGTGAAAACATTATTTGATCAAGGAGTAAAAGTAACAGTCAATTCGGATGACCCTCCTTTTTTCAATGCAACAATAAACGGTGAGTATAAGGTTATGGAAGATTTAGGTTTAAATGAAAAAGAACTTACTTCACTTACTCATAACGCAATTAAGTATTCTTTTTGTGATGAAGAAAATAAAAATAAATTATTATCTAAATTAAATTAGATAATTTTACTAAAGGTCTTGCACCATAATGCGAAATAATTTCTGCGGCAGCAATTGATGCGTAATTACCGCATTCATCCATTGCTTTACCTTTAGAATAACCAAATAAAAAACCAGCTGCAAATAAATCTCCAGCTCCAGTTGTATCTACAACTTTTTCTACTTTTTTTGCAGCAACTTCAGTGATGTCATTACCAGAAACAATAACTGATCCACTACTTCCTTTAGTAATCGCAGCAATTATATTTAATGATTTTGCATACTCTAGACCTTCTTCAAAACTTTCTGTTTGTGCCATTGCTTTGATTTCATCTTCGTTAGCAAAAAGAATATCAACATTCTCAGTTATTAATTCTTTAAAAGAATCTCTATGTCTATCAACACAAAAAAGATCAGATAAAGTAAATGCAATTTTTTGATTATCAGCTTTGCAAATATCCACCATTTTTTTCATAGCCTTTTTTGCATTTTCATTGTCCCACAAGTAACCTTCCAAATATGCAATCTTATGATTTTTAATATCATCCTCTTTTATATCTTCAGGTCCTATTAATGTTCCAGCACCAAGAAAAGTACACATTGTTCTTGTTCCATCTTCTTCAACAAAAATTGTACAACATCCAGTTGAAATATCAGGAGATGTAAATCCCAATGGAAATTTTAGTCCTTCCCGGATCATATCTTTTTGAAGGTATACTCCAATTTCATCATTTTTAATTTTTCCAATAAAACTTCCATTACCGCCAAAAGAGGTGATACCAAACATGGAATTACCAAGCGAACCTCCACCAGCCATTTCTCTGATGGAATAACTTTCATGCAAATTATTTTTTAAATTTTCATCAATAAGATTCATAGAATCTCTATTAATTTCATGTTTTTCAATTTCACTTTGATTGGAAGGAATTATGGCATCTACCATAGCATTTCCAATTCCAACTACGTCTAATTTATCACTCATTTTTGTTTAATAATTATTGGTACTAATTGTACTATAATGACTCCAATAAATATTGCAAGGCATCCAAGTATTTTTTGTGTGTCTAAAACTTGATTTAAAAGTATCCAACCTGCTATTGCAGCAAAGACTGACTCCATTGATAAAATAATAGCAGCAGGAGCAGGATTAGCTTTATGTTGAGCAATAATTTGAAGTGTATATCCAATGCCAGCAGAAAAAATACCCGTATATAAAATTTCAAACCATTCAATTTGCATATTGGAGAGCTTTGGTTCCTCCCACATAAAAGCAAGGATCATAGATAAAATAAAAACAATAAAGTACTGAATGCTTCCAAATAAAAAAGGACTGTTAAGTTCTTTCATAAAAATATCGATACAAATAATATGTAAGGCAAAAAACAAAGCAGCAATAAACAAGAGTGAATCTGATTGTTGAATTTCAACTGATTGATTAGAGGACAAAAGATATGATCCATACAAACAAAGTAAAATGGCAATCCAGATAATCCAGTGTACCTGTTTTTTAATTATGAATCTTGAAATTATACCAACAAAAGGAACGTAAAGAGTACTAAGAAAAGCAGCATTTGATATTAATGATTTTTGTAAAGCGTATTGTTGAAGCCCCATACCACCAAAAAGAAAAAAACCTGTAGCCAAACAAAGATAAACTTTTTTTCTATCACTTAATATTTTAAAAATATTTTGTTGTTCTAGATAAATCGCAAATGGAATCACTGTTAAAAAAGCAAAAAAGAATCTTCCAAAGCTAAAAGTAAAAGGACCTATCGCGCCCATTCCAGTGGTTTGGCTTACAAAAGCTGTTCCCCATATAAGTGAGGCAATTAACATGAGTATATTAGCCCTTGTATGACTCATAAAAATTTTTAATTACTTATTTTATTGTTTATCTTTATTGATCCACCAAGATTCAATTACAATTCCGTAAAGTGGAATTTCATCTGGATATTCAAAAAAATCCCAATAAGCAATTCTGTCTTTGTTGCTATGATAAAGAGGAACGACATAGTGACCCCATAACAATACTCTATCAAGTGCGTGGATCGCCGTTGTTAATTCTTCTCTATTTGTTGCACTAATTAGTTTTTCAATTAATGCATCGACTGCTGGACTATTGATACCAGGATAATTTCTACTTCCATCTTTTTGACCAACTTCTGATCCCCAGTAAAATTGTTGCTCATTTCCTGGACTTAGACTGACGCCCCAGTATCTTTTAATCATATCAAAATCATAACTTAACAAACGTTCTTGATACTGTGATGAATCAACAGTTCTTACGTCCATTGTAATGCCAAGTTTTTTTAAATTACTTTGATAGGCTAAGGCAATCTTCTCATCAGATGGACTGACAATCAAGAACTCAAACTTGAATTCTTTTCCATTTTTTACCAGTTTTCCATCTTCAACAAACCATCCCTCTTTTTCGAGTATTTCTTTTGCTTTCAATAAATTTTTACGGTCATTACCACTGCCATCTGTAATAGGTGGAGTAAATGTTTCCGTAAACACCTCTGCTGGAATTTCATCTCTCCATACATTCAACAATTCTAACTCATTTTTTGACGGTAAGCCTGAAGAAGCTAATGGAGAATTATCAAAATAACTATCTGTTCTCACATATGCATTTTGATATATTGTTTTATTAATCCATTCATGATCATAGGCATAACTTAAAGCAAGTCTTACATTTCTATTATTAAATATGTCACGTCTTGTATTCATCACAAGACCATTCATTCCAACAGGTCTATCGTTATTCATTTCTGTCAGTATTACCTCACCATTCTGCACAGCTTTGAAATCATATTCTGATAACCAACGTTTAACGTTGTACTCCCTTCTAAAGTCGTATTCACCAACCTTAAAAGCTTCAACTAAGACATTTGAGTCTTTGTAATAATCATAAATAATTGTATCAAAATTATAGAGACCTTTATTTACAGGCAAATCTTTTGCCCAGTAATCTTCTACGCGTTTGTATTTTATTTGACGTCCTGGATCGAGACTGTCAACTTGGTATGGACCACTACCTAGAGGGATATCTAAAAATGTTTTTGTAACATCAAGATTTTCATAAAACTTTTTTGGAATGATAGGAAGAAAGCCTGCAATAATAAGAGGCAATTCTTTATCTTCATTATTTTCAAAAATCATTTTTATTCCATCATTTCCAATCAATTGAGTTTCAACAACTTTGCCATATGTTTTTTTCTGATTTGGAGTACCTTTTGTTTGAAATGTTTCTAGACTAAACAATACATCATTGCGTGTTATTGGTGAGCCATCATGAAATGTTGCATTTGAATTTAAATAAAAAGTTATAGACGATCTATCTTCAGGCAATTCTACTTTCTCAGCTATTAAACCATAGAGAGAAAATGCTTCATCCCATACTCTTCTCATTAACGTATCATTAACATACCCAAGACCAGCAGCTTTAGAACCTTTAAAAGCTACTCTATTAAGATTATCAAAAGAACCATATGATCCAAATTTCACCGTTCCACCTTTAGGTGCATTTGGGTTTACATAATCTAGATTTTCAAAATCACTGGCATACTTTGGTGTTCCATGCATTGCAATACCGTGAACTTTTTCACTGTACGCATGTTTGTTAAGTGCAATTATTGAAGTTAAAATGGTAAATGCGATTAGAAATTTTTTCATAAATACATCCTATCAAAAAAAAGACAGATTTGTAATGAAATATAAATTTAAAAAATTATATAAATAGAATGCAAAGCCTTAAATTAATTTCGGTACTTATAATATTATGTATTGGACATAGTATTCATGCAGCAGAAGTTGATATTTTTAAAGGTATGAAACTATATACTGAAAATTGTGCAGGGTGTCATATGGGTAATTTAGCAGGTCATGAAGAGTGGGATAAATCGTTAGATGAAGATGGTCATAGAAGAGCACCTCCTCTTAATGGCACTGGGCATACTTGGCACCACTCTCCTGCACAACTATTTCATGTCATTAAATATGGTTTTAAAAAATCAAATCCTGATTATGAAGGTAAAATGCTTGGTAATGATGCGTTATCAGATGAAGATGTTTGGTCTATTCTTGAATTTATTAAAAGTACATGGCCAGAAAAAATACTAAATAAATATAACTCCCATTTTAAAAGCTAAGTTTATTGAAGCAAATCTTCAATTTTAATATTTAAGATATATATTATTATAATGAAAATTTTAGGATCTGAAATCACACCCTATAAGACATATTTAAATAGACGTAAGTTTATAAAGGGATCTTTAGCTAGCGCCATGCTAGCAACGGTTACCTCATCAGCATTTGCAAACCACGATAGTGATCTTTCAATTTATACTAAAAATCTAAATGAAAACGACAAACTTAATTCTTACGAAGAAATCACAACGTACAATAATTTTTATGAGTTTGGGACTCATAAAAAACATCCACATTTAAATTCTGGAAATTTTAAACCTAGGCCATGGACAATAAAAATAGATGGTCTTGTTAAAAAGCCTCAAACATTTGACTTAGAAAAAATTTTATCAAATGTAACAATAGAAGATAGGGTTTATAGATTAAGATGTGTTGAAGCATGGTCCATGGTTATTCCTTGGCAAGGTTTTCAGTTATCTGAACTTATAAAAATGGCCGAACCTTTAAGTTCAGCAAAGTATGTTCAGTTTGTAACTGTATTCAGGCCGGAAGAAATGCCAGGTCAGCAAAAGAGAACAATTATTTGGCCATATAGAGAAGGGCTTCGAATGGATGAAGCAATGAATCCTTTAACAATATTAGCAACTGGATTGTATGGTCATGAAATGCCTAATCAAAATGGTGCACCCATAAGATTAGTTGTTCCATGGAAGTATGGTTTCAAATCAATTAAATCAATTGTGGAAATTAGATTTTTAGATACTCAACCTGAAACATCTTGGGAAACTTTAGCTCCTTGGGAATATGGTTTTTATGCTAATGTCAATCCTAATGTTAATCATCCAAGGTGGAGTCAAGGAACAGAGAGACGAATTGGAGAGTTTAAAAGAAGAGAAACACTTATGTTTAATGGCTATGAAGAACAGGTAGCACATCTCTATAAAGATTTAGATTTGACTAAATTTTATTAATGAATGTTTTCAACAAGAAATTTTAACCGCAGTAAACCTGTCTTATTTATTTTAATTCTATTTCCTAGTCTACTATGGGCGTACCAATTTGTTACTGGTAATCTTGGAGTAAATCCAATTGAAAAACTAATGGATGAGTTAGGTCTAATGGCACTCAGATTAATAATAATAACTCTTATGATTACTACTCTATCAAATATTAGACCTTTAAAATCGATAGTTGTATTACGAAGAATGATTGGACTTTTTGCTTTCTATTATGTCTGTTTGCATTTCTCCACTTACATAGTTTTAGATCATTTTTTAGATATGCAATTTATAATACAAGATATTATAAAAAGACCATTTATAACTTTTGGTTTTATAAGTTTTCTTTTTTTAATCCCGCTTGCTAGCACTTCAACAAACAATATGATTAAAAGATTAGGTTTTAAATTATGGAAGAAAATTCATTATTTAATTTACCCAGTAGCCATTCTGGCTAGTATGCATTTTTATGTTTTAGTTCGTGCTGATAAAACTGAACCAGTCATTTATATGGGAATAATTATCCTCTTGTTACTTCACAGAATATTTAAAAGACTTACTCGTCCTCAGTTGGTTCAGTAACGGGGTTCATTTCCATACCAGCAGGACTAATATTTCGTGGTAAAGGATTGTATTGTGATTCAAGATCACGTGGTTTAGTTCTTTGTGTCATTCTATACAAACCAAACAGCCCTAGCAGTCCATGTATTAAAAATAAATAGATGTAAAAACCTAACGCTCCCAACATTTCCATAAATCCAGAAACAAACAAAGGTCCGATAATTGATCCAATACCAATCAGTATACCAAAGGTTGCACTTGCTGATACTATCTCATTAGGTTGTAAGAAGTCATTTGTATGAGCAACCGTAAGTGAATACATTGGTAAACAGGCAACTGAAAAAAGACCAGTAAAAATTAAGAATAACGTTAGTGGCATAAAGTTTGCAAAAACAAAAAATAAACTCAAACCTGAAGCCATAAAAGAAACACCAATAAGAATAATACGCCTATCTATTCTATCTGACAAATATCCAATAGGCCATTGAGATAGGGCTCCAGCTGACGTTATAATCATCATATAGAGAGAAATTTCAAATAAACTTAAATTAATAGATGATGCATAAATTGCACCGTAGCCAAAAACTGCACTATGCGATAAACCAGTTGCTAATGCGCCAACAAAACCTAAAGGTGAAACAGTATAAAATTCTCTTAAAGAAAAAAATTTAGGACTTTCTGTATTAGGTTGTTCTGTTGAAGATAAAAGAATAGGAAGAAGTGCGAATGATAATAAAATTGATACTAAAATAAATAAATCAACTTTAGCTGGATCGCCTAAATTTAATAAAAATTGTCCTGCTCCAACAAATACAAAAGTAATAATCATGTAAACGGAAAGTAATTGACCACGAGTTTGATTAGTTGATTTTTCATTTAACCAGCTCTCCATGATTACATAAATACCAGCAAGGCTTAAACCAGTTAATATTCGTATAAACATCCATGAATAAGGATGAACAAATACTGAGTGTAATAGTATAGCGATAGAAGCAAGCGATGCTAAAGCGGCAAAAACTCTTATATGACCAACACGTTGTAAAAAAATTGGAATTGTTAATGCGCCAGTTAAGTATCCAACGTAATAACCAGCTATAATAAGTCCTGATGCAAAAAAACTAAAACCTTCTAAAACAGAACGAACACCGATAAGTGTTCCTTGCAAACCATGACCAAGACTAATTAAAGCAAAGCCAAAAAAAAGGGCCCAAGTGTTTTGTAGTACCTTAAACATCTTCTAACTTTTTATTGAAATTCTAGTATTCTTCTTCGCCGTCTTCTTTAGGTTTAATACCTTCGGCTATTGGATCAATTTCTGTTTCATCTTCTAATAAAACAGTATCATCCTCAAGATTGTCTTCGTTGTTATCCAAATCCAAATTATCGATATCAAGATCATCATCTTTTTCTTTTGGTTTTGGCGGGATAGGATTAGTTAAAGGAGCAGCATTAGTACTTCCAGGTTTTCTTCCACGTCTTGGTCTAGTCATGGTAGTAACTTCAATTTCTTTACCACACTCAGGACATTCCAGTTCCGTTCTTCCTAAGTCGTAGTATTGCTTACTACACATTGGACATATTCTTTTTAAACCCCAAGATTCTTTGTACATTTCTACTCTTCTTTTTTTATAAATATTTTGCCACAATAACCGCAAACAATTTTGTTCTCATTATTGAAGGTGTAATAAACTGCGGGATGTCCTAAACCATCTTCACCACCATCGCAAGAGATAGTTTCGGTTTTTGGATCTACTTCCACAATATCCTCAGTCATAAAAGTCATATAAAATTTTCATACAAAAAGTCTATATTTTTTCCTTATAGAATTTGAAAATAAACAACCGAAATACCACTCACTATTAAAATAGAAGGTATTATTCGAGATTTTGCATTTTTCTCAAATAAGAAAAGCATTCCAATAATTGCAGCAAACACAATACTTATTTCTCTAATACTAGAGACATAAGCTATTTCTATAAATTGCATACTCCAAACAACTATTGCGTAACTACTTGTTGCAAATACACCAGCAGCAATCCCCGATCTAAAAGTATACGTTTCTCTTTTTCGTAAACCATCTTTCGAGATCAAACCAATAATTAGTAAAGGTATTCCATTAAGTGTGAAGAGCCAGTAAATATAGGAAAAACCATTTTCAGAAAGCCTAACCCCAACCCCGTCAACTAAAGTGTAAGCAGTAATTAGAATAGCCGTTGATATTGCGAGAGCAAAACCTCTAAAGTTAAAAGATAAATTTTTAGCATAAGAAATTAAAAATAATCCAATACAAACAATTAATATTCCAACAAAACCAGCAACACTAATATCAGAACTTAAAAATAAAATACTAATGATTGCTACAAACAAACATGAACTTCCTCTAGAAATTGGATATATGTAAGAGAGATCACCGTACCTATAAGAATAAATTACATTTAATCTATAAATGACATGAATGATAACGGTTGCAATTAAAAAATACCAAACCTCTAAAGTTGGAAATGGAACAGTAAATGTTAAAGGTAAAAAAATAGTAACTTCTAAGACAGATGTTATACCCATTAAAGATAATGGGTTCTTACTTGATTTTATTATAGCACTCCAAACTGCATGACATAGAGCAGAAACAAGAATTAAGATAAAAATAAAATTTACTGACAATGTCATCAGTAGATAAGAATTTACTTCATGCCTGTCAAAGTAATTCCTTCAATAAATCGTTTTTGCGCGATTATAAAAGCAACAATAAGTGGAACTGTTACTGTAACTATCGATGCCATCATTGGACCAAATTCGTCACTATCAATTCCACCTCTAAATTCTCTTATACCAAGCGGCGGAGTAAAGAGATCTCTATTTCCTGTTATTACCATACGAGGCCAGAAATAATCATTCCAGTGTGCAACAACTGAGAATATTGCAAAAGCAAGTAACGCTGGTATTGCAGTTGGAAGCATTACTTTCCATACGATTGCGTACTCTCCCATGCCGTCCATCCTGGCGGCATCAATTAATTCATCGGGCACAGTCATAAAAAATTGCCGCATTAAAAAAATTCCAAACACCGATATGGTCCAGGGAAGTATCAAGGCGGAATAGGTGTCAACTAATCCTGCCTGGGCCAACATAACATACAATGGAAGCGCAATTCCATGAACTGGAATGAGCAAGCAAAATAAAACCATTGAGAAAACAAATTCTCGCCCGTAAAACCGTAACTTAGCGAGTGCATACGCGCACGGTAAGGCGACTAAAACCTGAATAATGAAGATTGATAAAGTAACAATGACACCATTCATTAAGTATCTAGGAATAGGCGCTTTTTCAAAAGCAAACCAATAGTTGTATTGATATGGCTTCATTGTACATGTTTCTTCTGAATAACCAGTTTTAACACATACAGGAAACGTTTGAGTTTCTTGCGCACCAATAAGACCACCAGAAATTGATTGGATTTCTTGCTGAGATTTTAATGACATTGAAACCATCATATAAAAAGGGAGCATCACTACGATAGCACCAATAATTAAGATTGCATGCTTCCAACCTTCCCCAATATATTGTTTAGCTTCCATTAATAATGAACCCTCTTCTCAATGACATATCTTTGGAAAAACGTTAACACAAGAATAAATCCAATAAAGACAACAGTGATTGCTGCACCGATACTTGTTAAGTTTTGTTGAATAGCTTTTTCAAAGATTGCATACATCATGACATACGTTGTTTTTGATGGACCACCCTTGGTGAGTATTTCGATGGTATCAAATACTTGAAACGTTCTAATTGTAGTAATAGTGACAACAAACAACGTTGTTGGACCAAGCATTGGCCATGTAACAAGCTTAAATTGTTCCCAAGTAGATTTAGCACCATCCATTTCTGCAGCTTGGTATAACTCTCTTGGTATGCTTGTTAAACCAGCTAAATATAAAACCATGTTAAAACCAAATGCCTGCCAAATTCCTATGAAACATACTGTCCAAATCGCAGTATTCTTTTGTTTTAACCAATATGGAAAATCCATGTTGTTTGCACATGCTACAGCGTACCAGCTTTCTTGTGAGTCTACCCATGGTAACCAATGAAAACCAAGAATGAATTCTCTTACTCCTCCACACCCATTTGCTAAAAAACTATTTACAATTCCTAATGTTGGATGAAGAGTAAATTCCCATGCAATTGCCATTGCAAGAAGAGTTGCCATAACTGGAAGAAAGAAAATTGTTTTATATATATCAGCGCCAAACCTTAGTGAATTTAAGAGCATAGCAGCACATAATCCAAGTACAACAGAAATTGGAACGACAACAATAACATACGTCGCTGTGGCCCAAATCATTTTGACATATGTTTTTCGATTGAACATTTTGTCATAATTTTCTAGTCCAACCCACTCAAATGTTTTGTTTCCTAAATTATAGTCAGTAAAAGAAATTCCTCCTGCAAGAAAAAGAGGAAAAATTAAAATAATTATCATCAGTATAATTGCTGGTGCAATAAACCATATGTGAGCTTTTGAATTATGCATTAGTAAATTGAACTCTCATTCCTGCTTGATTAAATAGTAATGCTTTATCTGAAACTCTTTTAATATTCACACTAGAACCGTTTGAAATTTGGTGTGTCAATTGTGGCAAGCCCCTTACAATTATTTTATTTGAACCGTCTTCAATATTTACATGAAAGAAAATATCTGAACCTAAATTTTCTCTATATGCAACTGTTCCACTAAATGTATTTTCATTACTTTCATTTGTAATTTCTAAATGTTCTGGTCGAATACCAATATGTAAATCTGTATTACTTTCAGAACTTTTTCTTTTTAAATTGACGTTGAGAAAACTTACTGTCCCACTTGAGTCCGAAGTTCCTTTAAATATATTTATTTTTGGACTTCCAACAAACTGAGCCACACTTAATGAGGAAGGATTGTCATATACTTCTTGAGGTGTATCAAGTTGTAATAAATTTCCATCAATCATAACAGCCATTCTAGAAGACATAGTTAATGCTTCTGCTTGATCATGTGTAACGTACACAAAAGTAGTTTTAAGTGAATTATGAAGTTCAGATAGTTCAGAACGCATGTGAACTCTCAAAGCCGCATCTAAATTTGAAAGAGGTTCATCCATTAAAAAGGCAACAGGCTCTCTAACCATAGCACGACCAAGAGCAACTCTTTGTCTTTGACCACCTGACAATTGTCCAGGTTTTCTATCTAATAGTTCTGAAATTTTTAGAGTTTCAGAAGTTTTATTTACTAATTGATTTATAGATTCTGTTTTCTCTTTTTTGCTTGGTGAAAAATTACCAATTAAGGGAAGTCTTTCAAATGCATTATAATCTCTAAGTCTTAATGGAGTTTCCAAATTTCTTCTTACTGTAAGATGAGGATAAAGAGCATATGACTGGAATACCATTGCCAAATCTCTTTCACTGGCTCTAACTCTATTTACATTTTTATTATCTATTAATACATCACCTGAAGTCTGCTGTTCCAATCCTGCAATTATTCTAAGTAATGTAGATTTACCACAACCAGATGGACCAACTAACGTTAAGAATTCTCCATCGTTTATATCAACATTCAAATTATTCAGTACTTGGGTAGACCCAAATGACTTTGAAATATTTTTAAGTGATATTGTCCCCACTCATTCCCCCTGTATCTTAACTTTAATCTACAAAATTTTATTAAATTTGAGAATATTTTAAATCTATTTATTTCAGTTTTATTTCAATTTTATTAACAAATATTCAAATTATGATTGAGTTTAACTAGCAGATAACTATAAATTCGTATTTTTAATAATATATATTAGTTGAATTCGTGTCCGATAATTTAGAAATTAATAAAAGAGAATATCCAAGCTCTTTCTCAAAAACTGCTATTGTTATATGCCTTGATGGTAGTCAAAAAGAGTATCTCGAAGAAGCATCAAAATCTAATCTTACACCAAATCTTGATAAATTAATTGCAAGTGGTGAAAACCTACTTGTTCACAGCGCTATTCCAAGTTTTACAAATCCAAATAACATTTCGATTGTAACAGGCCAACCAAGTTCTGTACACGGTATATGCGGAAACTTCTTCTATACACCTGAGACGGGTGAAGAAGTAATGATGAATGACCCAAAATATATGCGAGCACCAACTATTTTTGAAAAATTTTACAATTCTGGTTCTAAAATTGCTCTTGTTACTGCAAAAGACAAGTTGAGAACACTTTTAGGAAACGGATTAAGTTTTGATGATGAGAGAGCTATTTGTTTTTCTGCTGAAAAATCTGATCAAGCAACAAAAGATCTCAATGGTATAGATAATGTAAACGATTGGTTGGGGATGCCAGTTCCAGAAGTATATTCTGAAGGACTTTCTGAATTTGTAATGGCTGCAGGTGTAAAACTTCTTGAGGAGTTTAAACCAAATATTATGTATTTATCGACTACGGATTATATTCAACACAAATATGCACCGGGAAATGAAACAGCAAATAAATTTTATGCAATGTTTGATAAATATATTGGACTTTTAAATAAGGAGAATGTTTCTATAATCATCACAGCAGATCACGGAATGAAACCAAAATCAAAAGAAGATGGTTCACCTAATGCAATATTTTTACAAGATTATTTAGATAAAAAATTTGAACCAAACATGGCTAAAGTCATCCTACCAATTACAGATCCATATGTCGTTCATCATGGTTCACTTGGTTCTTTTGCAACAATTTATTTAGAAGACAAGAGCAAGGTTGATTTAGTTGTAAACGCTATTCAAGAAATAAAAGATATAGAAGTTGTTTTAACAAAAGATGAAGGATGTTCTACTTATAATTTACCTCCTGATAGAATGGGGGATATTATATGTATGTCTTCAGAATTTATGACTATTGGTTCATCGGAAGATAAACACAATCTTTCTGGATTAAATGAACCTTTACGTTCTCATGGAGGACTCCATGAAAGAGAAGTTCCATTCATATCAAATTTAAAATTACAAAACTTAGATACTAGCAAACAATTATATAACTATGATGCATTTTATTATGCAATAAATGGAGCCCTATGATGCACAAAAAAATGATTAATGAAGCAATGCGTATTGCTGGAGAAAAAGTTACTTCAGATAAAACAATAAATGTTGAGTACCCTTTTACAGGTGAAGTAATCGGAACTGTTCCTGCCGGTACTGCAGAGCATGCAAGAAAGGCTTTAGATATTGCTGCAAATTACCAACCTAAACTTACAAGATACGAGAGACAAAAAATTCTTCAAACTGCTGCAGAAGTACTTGTTAAAAGAAAAGAAGAAATTTCTGATATTATTACTTTAGAACTTGGTATTTCAAAACAAGATTCTCTATACGAAGTAGGAAGAGCTTTTGATGTATTTTCATTAACGGCTCAACTTTGTATTCTTGATGATGGAGAAATATTTTCTTGTGATTTAACTCCACATGGAAAAGCGAGAAAAATATTTACCATAAGAGAACCTTTAACGGCAATTTCAGCAATCACTCCATTTAATCACCCTTTGAATATGGTAGCGCATAAAATTGCTCCTTCAATTGCAACTAATAATTGTACAGTATGTAAGCAGACAGAATTAACACCTTTAACAGCAATGGTACTCGCTGATGTTTTATATGAAGCAGGTCTGCCACCAGAAATGTTTTCAGTTGTAACTGGATGGCCTCAAGATATCGGATCAGAAATGATCAAGAATCCAAATATTGATCTCATTACTTTTACAGGTAGTGTAGGTGTAGGAAAATTAATTGCTGAACAAGCTGGATACAAAAGAACAGTTCTTGAGCTAGGTGGTAATGATCCATTAATTGTTTTAAATGACTTAGACGGTGATGATCTTAAAAAAGCTGTTGAGCTAGCTGTTACGGGAGCAACGAAAAATTCTGGTCAACGTTGTACAGCTGTTAAAAGAATACTGGTTCAAGAATCTATTGCAGATCAATTTGTTGAAATGGCTCTTGAGCGTGCTAAGAAAATTAAATTTGGTGATCCTATGAATATGGAAACAGACTTAGGTACAGTTGTTAATGCTCAAGCTGCAGAACTTTTTGATAAAAGAGTTTCTATGGCTGAAGAAGACGGCGCAAAAATTTTATATCACCCTGGAAGAAAGGGTGCTTTGTTACCTCCAATAGTTGTAGATCATGTTGGTCCTAAAAGTGAATTAGTTTTAGAAGAAACATTTGGTCCAGTTATCCCAATCATTCGTGTGCCTAATGACGATGAATCTGTAATGAAAATATCTAATTCAACCGCATTCGGATTATCATCTGGTGTATGTACAAATAACTTCATGCGAGCAAAAAAATATATTCAAGGTTTAAATGTTGGTACGGTAAATATTTGGGAGGTTCCAGGTTATAGAATTGAAATGTCTCCTTTTGGAGGAATTAAAGATTCAGGTCTTGGTTACAAAGAGGGTGTTATTGAAGCAATGAAAAGTTTTACTAATGTAAAAACCTTTTCGCTACCTTGGTAAATAAACCAGTTTTTCTCTAATTTTTCTTAATGCTGTGGAAAAATAAGCTTATTTTTTAGTAATATTTTCGTAATAAAATTGTAACCCTTTGAGGCTACGTGTTAGATTAATTATTATATTTGAATCGGAGGGATTAAATGAAAAAATTAATTACAGGATTAGCTGCCGTATTAGCTTTTGGTTTTTATGGTTCTGTTAATTCAGCTAAGTCTATTGAAATAGAAGTAGCTTATCCTTATTCAGGATTATTCGATGTAACTTTTCAAGCTATTATGCCAGAGTTTGAAAAAGCACATCCAGATATTCAAGTTAAATTTAGAGCAACTTATGAAAACTATGAGGATGCAACTGCAACAATCTTCAGAGAGTCTACTTCAGGTAATTTACCAGATGTAACAATGCAAGGTCTTAACAGACAAGCACCTCTAGTTGACAAAGGTATTGCTAAGTCTTTAGAGCCATTTATTGCAAAAGAAGCTGCTTTTGAAAAAGATGGCTACCATTCTGCTATGTTAAGTCTTTCAACATTTGGTGGTGAAGTTTATGGATTACCATTTTCTGTATCAACGCCAGTTGGATATTATAACATGGATTTATTAGCTGAAGCAGGTGTAAATAGTATTCCAACTAACTGGGACGAAGTTATTGCAGCATGTAATAAATTGGAAGCAGCAGGTAAAGGAACTCTATACTTTGGTTGGAACATCACAGGTAACTGGTTCCACCAAGCATTAATGCACACTCAGAATGTTCCAATGGTTAAAGATGGAGCTGTAAATATGGGTGGTGATGCAGGACTTGCAACGTTAGAGCAAATGAAAGCAATCATGAGCGGATGTAATATGCCAAACTATTCAATTGCTGATGGTCAAGCTGCGTTTAACGCAGGTACTATTGGTATGATGTTCTGGTCTACTTCAAGTTTGGGTTCAGTTAATGCTGCAAAGGCAGACTTTGTTTTAAAAACTGCACCATTCCCTGGAATGGCTGGAGTAAACAATGGAACACCAGCAAGATTACCAGCAGGTGGAAACGCTGCAATGTTAGTGTCTACATCTGATGATCCAGCAAGAGTTGATGCTGCATGGACTTTCTTAAAGTTCATTACATCAGGTATCGGTGCTGCATTAGTTGCTGAAACAACTGGATATGTTCCACCAAACAAAGCAGCGAATGAATTATTAGGTGATTTCTATAGTCAAAACCCTAATAAACTTACTGCTGTTGAACAACTTCCACTTCTTGCTGATTGGTTTGCGTATCCTGGAGAAAATGGATTAGCTGTTACACAGGTAATCTATGATTACACGGAAGAAATTGCTACAGGCGACGCTGATGATATGGCAGATCTTCAAGAAGAAATGATGGAAGAAATAAACGATCTTATGTAATTTGAGATTATTTATTATTAACTTTTTATTACAGCGGCTTTATAAAAGCCGCTGTTTTATTTTAAATTTAAATGGGAGTAAAAATAGATGCCTCTTACAACAACTACAATAGGTGCTTATCCAAAACCGAAACAAACACCCATTCAAGATTGGTTTTTAGGGACAAAATCAGAAGAAGAGAGAAAAGCATCAAAAGGATTATTATCAAATTGGTCACCTGGCGCATATGAAAAAGCATTAGAGTCTGCAGGTGCGGATGCTGAAAAATTATTTTTAGCAGCAATTAAAGAAGTTATAACTGATCAAGTAAGTGCGGGTATTGATGTTCCAACAGATGGAGAAGTCAGACGCGAGAGTTATGTATTATATCAATGTCGATTTTTAAATGGTGTAAGTTTTAAGGAAGTTACACATAAGTCAGTAAGACAGGGTGCGTTTGAAGCTGACCTTCCAACTATTGTTGCACCAATTTCAAGTAAAGAAATACGTATGCATTTAGACTGGAAGAGTGCACAACAATTTACAAAAAACCCAGTTAAAATTACGCTACCTGGACCAATGACAATTACAGATTCAATTGCCAACAATTACTATGATGACATGAAAAAACTTGGTTTTGATTTAGCATTAGCCCTCAATAAAGAAGTTAAAGCACTTGTAGATGCAGGTTGTCAGTATATTCAAATTGATGAACCAGTATTTGCTAGAAAACCCGATGAAGCTCATTCATATGGTATGGAAAATTTAGAAAGAATGATGCATGGTATTCCTAAAGAAGTGCAACGCGTTTGCCATATTTGTTGTGGTTATCCTAACTCATTAGATTCAGAAGGGTATAAAAAGGCTGATTTAGATGCTTATGATAGAATTGCATCACTGGTAGATGATTCAACTATTGATGAAGTATCTTTAGAAGATTCACATAGGCATAATGATTTAAATCTTTTAGAAAAATTTACTAAAACAAAAGTAATTTTTGGATTTATTGATATTGCAAAAAGTAGAATGGAGTCTGTTGAAGAGGTAAGAGTTCGTATCAAAGATTCACTTGAACATATTGATGAACACCGCTTAATAGCTGCACCAGATTGTGGTTTAGGTTTCTTTACACGAGAACAAGCAATTGAGAAAATGACAATTTTAACTAAAGCGGCAAAATCAATTTAATATAATGTGGAATTATTTTAACCCTGTTGAAATTATTTTTGGAGAAAATAGATTTAAAGAAGTACATGATGCTCTTAAAAATAAGAACTACATCATAATCACTCATCCAGAAGAAATTTTTAAAAAATATAGCGATGAATTAAAATCTTCTTCAAATCCACCACTATCCATTATGACGGATGTTCAGCCTAATCCAGATTATAAGGATATTTTAGAGCTACAAAAAAAGTTTTCTTCAATCAATGAATCGGTAGATTATATTTTAGCTATAGGTGGTGGCTCTGTTACAGACACAGCTAAAGCAATTGCTGCATTTAAAGATAAACATGAATATCTAACAGATTTTGTTCGCAATAAGAAAAGTCCAAGAGTCGAAAATCCAATCAAGATTATTGCAATACCTACAACTTCAGGAACATCAAGTGAGCTTACGTGTTGGGCCACAATTTGGGATAAAGAAAAAAACAATAAATTATCTTTGGCGCATAAATCTCTTTATGCAGAAAAAACAATTATCGATCCATCTATTATGGTTGATAAGCCTTTAGGCTTGACCATTTCAACTGGTTTAGATGCTCTCTCCCATTCAATGGAAAGTATTTGGAATATTAATGCAAATCCAGTTTCTGCTTCTCATGCAATACAAGCATCAAAATTAGTATTAGAAAATTTACCACTTCTCGCTAAAGATTTAAGAAACATTGAATTACGTTCAAAAATTGCACTGGCATGCGTTCATGCTGGCTTAGCGTTTTCCAATACAAAAACTGCTATTGCGCATAATCTATCATACCCCGTGACACTCAATTACTGTATTCAGCATGGTATTGCTTGTTCATTTACTTTACCCATGATTACTAAAAGTATGGTTGGAATTGATAGTGTCGCTGAGGAGAGACTAAAATTAATTTTTAACGATAATCTAGAGAATGCTGCAAATCATCTGAGTGAATTTATGCGTTCTTTAGAGGTTCCTCTTAACTTAAATGAAATAAAAGTTCCTGTTCAAGAATGGAATAATATAGTAGATGATGCGTTTTTAGGGGAACGAGGTAAAAACTTTATTGGCAATAAAGAAGCCTTCATCTCTTCTGCTAAATCAATGGGACTTTATTAGTAATGAAAAAAAATTTTAGGTTTTATGATAACAGACAAAAATATTTATTATTTGTCACAACAACAAATGAAAAAAATCAAATTGCCGATGCGATACGCCCTCACGTAAATAAAATTAAACCTCAAAAACCTGGCATAAAAATATTTGATGCTGGTATGGGTGATGGTTCCTTACTTATGAATGTTATGCGTCAGTGCCACGAGGCCAGGCCTAACGTACCTTTATTAGTTTGCACAAAAGAAATAAGCATAGAAGATGTAAGATTGGGTCTAGAAAAATTACCCGATAGGTTTGTTGAACATAAGAATACTGTTTTTGTCATTTCAAATCTACACTACGCTGAAGCCGCAAACCTAAAATCAAAAAATGAAGTTAAACAGAAAAAAATTAATTGGAATATTATTAAATTAAAAGGTGACACTTCTCTTGAATTTGCTCAACAATTAAGAAAACAAAATGAATTTTTAGAAAAAAAATGGAATATAGAAATTAATAAAAAGTCAGGTAACCATACTTATAAAGAGCCTTCAGTCATGGTTATCTACCGCGAAGATCAAGAATTTAATGTTAATGAATTAATTCCTACCAAAAAAAAATCAGATAATAAATTTGATCTTATTATTGCTTCACAGCCTTATCGTTCAAGAATTTCAGCAGAAAAGAAATCAAAATACGTTATCGAACCAATGATTAGAGCGTTAAAATCAAAAGGGAAATTATTAACCATTCATGCTTCAGGAAAAGATCCTGCTAATGAAATAATTAGTAAAATTTGGCCAAAAGAGGACCCTTTTCCTTCTCTTGGAAATAGTATCATTTCTTATCTTAAGAAAAATTTAGATAAAGATTTATTAAGTAGTTTATCTTTTGGAGAAAAAAGAATTATTAAATGTAAATTGAGAGCTCTACCAACAGAAATCAGTGGAGGCATAGCTACATCATTAGTTTTTTCTGCTTGGAATGCTTCCATATATGTCAATCAAATGGATGATGATAAAGTAATGAAGGTAGAAAAAACAAAAAATTACGAAAAAGTAGTTCAAAATATTGTTGCAAAAAATAAAGGCCTTTATTTTAACAATGAAATATTTGTAATCGAAAAAAAATAATTTTTTATTTAAACCAATTAACTTCTGTTTTTAAAAAATCCTCTGTATGAATAATTAAGGCGTCAGATCGAATTATTGCAACATTATAATTTGTATCTGTATTAGCCGTTCCTAAACGATATTCATTTGAGAAGTTAGGTATTAGAGGAGACCAAGTACTTCTTGGGGAGGAAAAAGTAATACCACAATAAGAGCCAGAACTTGTAATGTGTTGATGACCAAAAAAAATATGTTTTATTATATTATTATTTTTAGTTAAAATTTGTTGAAACTCTTTTTTTTGTTGTAATCCTATTCCATCACTTTCCTCTTTTACTAATGCCAGTGGATTATGATGCATAAAGATGTACGTATCCGTATTAGTCTTACTTAAAATATTATTTAACCATTCTTGCCTCTCTTCACAATAATGTCCTTGGTGAGTGTTAATCAGATTAGTATCTATAAAAATTAAACGTTTATTATCTATATCCTTAAAGTATTGAATAAATCCATTTGGATCGGTTTCAATATTAGGAAAGTTTATTTTAAATTCATCTCTGTTATCATGATTACCTATAATTAGTTGAGGATTTAAATTCTTCGGCAGACCTGCTTCATCAATTATTTTTAAAAATAACTGATAAGAATCTTTATCACCTAAGTCTGTAATATCACCAGTGATGGCAAATAAATCTGCATCACCATGATTATTTTTTATATGAGTTAATGCTTTTTTAAATTTACTGACAGGATCTATGCCATGAATCTTATCTATATAAATATGAGGGTCTGAAAGGTGAATAATTTTCATTATTAAATATAAATTTATAATTAGATCGCAGTTTTAAAATAAATATACTTATTAAATTCCTCTTTTAAGTCGATGCTAACTCTTGCATGTACTTTACCTTGTTTTCCTTGAAACGATTGTTTTTCTGTAACTGGAAACACCCCTTCATGCCAAATATTTGGATGAATATACAAACCTTTTGATCCGTCACAATAAAATGCTTTAAAATGTTCTGGTTCAATGTCGTCTGTAGGTAAGGCTAAAGGACAAATAAATGGTTTATTTTCTTCAGGAAAGAAAAGCTGACCTCCATCAGGATGATAATTTGCATGCCATAAAAAAATTTTTGTTGGATCTGAATATTTATCTTTTTGTAATTCTTGATCAGGATTATTGGCATAACCCAGTATATATTTTCCATCTACTTCATAATCGCTCTTATGTTGAACAGCATTATTTTGCCCATAAAGCACGTCACCTTGCCACCAGGTATCAAAAGAACCTTCGGTAGTTCCACCTTCATTACCAGTTCCCTCTTCTATGTCACGCCATCCTTGTTTTGGCCAAGTAACAATTTCAATATCACTATTTTCAAAACTATCGATTAAATACCCATATCCTTTAAGATTTTCATTTGTTGCTTTAACTAAAGGTATTTCAATTTCTTTTGTCATTGTTTTGTTAGTTTAATGTTAGTCCCAACTCAGTAACAACTTCTTTTACAGCTTTTATTGTATCCATCATGTCTTGTTCATTTAAATTACCAATACACCCAATTCTAAAAGTTTCTGCCACTGTTAGTTTTCCTGGATAAATTAAAAAATCTTTTTCACTAAGAGCATTATAAAATTGGTCAAAGTTAAATTTAGGATCATTAGGTTGTTTAAAAGTAATAATAATTGGTGCTTGTAAATTATCAGGAAGTAGTTGCTCAAATCCCAACTCTTTCATTCCATTACAAATAATTTCACAATTTTTTTTATATCTTTTACCTCTTCCTTCTACACCGCCTTGTTCTTTATGTTCTTCAATAGCTTGGTTGAATGCAGCTAATACGTGTGTTGGAGGTGTAAATCGCCATTGTTTATTTTTTTCCATTGCTTGCCATTGATCATACAAGTCTAGACTTAGTGAGTGACTATTGCCTTTTGCATTTTGAATAACTTCATTTTTTACAAGAATGAAACCAACACCTGGCACACCTTCTAAGCATTTGTTTGATGAAGCGGCTACAGCATCAAAAGTAATTGTTTTAGAACTTAAGGGTAATGCACCAAAGGCACTCATTGCATCGATGAATAACGATAAATTTTTCCCTTCAACCAATTTTGCAATGTCTTCAATAGGATTTAAAATACCCGATGTTGTTTCACAATATACAGCAAAGACGTGTGTTAAGTTGTTGCTATCAATTAACTCTTCAATTTTATTGATGTCATGTACTTCATGTTCAGCAACTTCATATTCAATAAAATCTCTCCCTAAATATGTGCACATTTTTTTCATTCTTTGTCCGTAAGCACCATTGATCAGAATCAGAATTTTAGAATCTTTTTGAGTAAGAGAGCTCACCATCGACTCTACAGCAAAAGTTCCACTTCCCTGCATTGGAACACATTGATATTTATCTTCACCGTCTATTAATTTAACAAGGGAATCTCTAATTGATGCATTGAGATCAATAAATTTTGTATCCCTTGAACCCCAATCATGAAGCATAGCCTCTTTTGTTGACATCGATGTCGTGAGAGGACCAGGGGTTAATAATTTTTTATCCATTAAATATTTACTTAATAAATATTATTATAAATTTGATCAATCTTATTAAAGTTGGAATTGAATTTATTTTCTAATAAGTTAATTATAAATGAGAATGGAAGAAAATATCGTAGATTATCTCTTAGATCTTTTGAAAACAAAAGGTGCTGATATTCAATATGGTAATGAGGATGTGACTCAGCTTGAGCACGCACTCCAATGTGCTGAACTTGCTGAAAAACATAAATTACCAGGACCAACAATTGCTGCAGCATTACTGCATGATGTTGGCCACCTTATTTATGAGGACGGCGATCCCATTCATGAAGGCAAAGATGGTCATCATGAAAACTTAGGTGCTGATTTTTTAAAAAAATATTTTGGTGAAGATGTTATTTTACCAATTAGAGCACATGTTGATTCAAAAAGATATTTATCAAGTGTTGAAGAAGGTTATTATGATAGTCTATCAGAAGCATCGAAACTTTCGTTAAAAGTTCAAGGCGGTCCTTTTACAAAAGAAGAAGCAGATGCGTTTATAAGCAAACCTTTTATGGATGAGGCAGTAGAGCTTAGAAGATTTGATGATCTAGCAAAAATTCTAGATAAAAAAACTCCCGATGTTGAACATTTTCGCCCCTATTTAGAAGAAGCAAGACAGTCTTTTTTAGCTAAACAAGCGTAAATGCAATTTAGCAATTATGATTTTATTGACTCTAAGTCATTTGCAGGAAAAATTATATTAACTTCTTTCCCAGGTCTTAACTCTAATGGTTTATTTGAAGAAACAATTTTAACAAACGAATTAGAAATGTTTAAAAATAATAATTGTAGTTCTATTATTTCTTTTGTTGAAGATAGCGAATTTGAAAAATTGTGTGATAAAACTTTGTTTGTCAAAAGTATTTATAAACATAAATTACATTGGTACCATTTACCCATTTATGACATGGGAGCACCAGATAAAGATTTTAAATATAAATGGGAAACAACAAAAGTTTTATTAAAGAACGAATTGATAGATGGAAAAAATATAGTTTTACATTGCCGTGGAGGTAAAGGAAGGGCTGGCACTATAGCTGCTATTTTACTTGTTGAATTCAATTATGAAAAACAAGAAGCTATTGATCTAGTGCGAGCAAGAAGAAAAGGGGCTATTGAATCTAAAATTCAGGAAGATTTTATTTTTTCTTATCGAGCAGTTAATTAAAAAGAGACCGTTAAATTAAAAATATTTTCTAGAATAAATAAAACAATTAAAGAAATTAAAGCTGCAATTATAGGTAGCGTCATCCAACCCAAAGAAATTCTACCCGCAATTGACCATTGAACCTCTTTTCCTCCTTTTAAAAGACCAATTCCAATTACGCCGCCAACAACAGCTTGGGAACTTGATACTGGTACCAAAGGTATAGAGGGAAGATTTATAGATTGTAAAAAAGCACTTATACCCTGAGATGCAAATAAAAATAAAACAATAGAATGCGATATAACAACAATAAATGCTGCCACTGGTGTCATTTTTAAGAGATCATTACCCACGGTAAACATAACTCTTTTCGAGTAAGTAAAAACACCAACAGCTATGGCTAAACCACCCAGCAGAAATAGTTGTTCTTTTGAGGAAAAGACAAATAAATTTCCAATAGTAACATCAGTAAACGGTGACATAGGTACGAAGACACCCATTACATTGGCAATATTGTTTGCACCTAAACTATAAGCACCAAAAGCACCCGCTAAAAGTAAAGCTGTTCTTGTATAGGCATCAAGTCTGAGAATATGTAACTTTCTATTGAGTATAACTCTTTTTGTAAAAGTAAATAAACCCATTGCAATAACTCCTGCAATGATAGGACAGAGTATCCATGTTCCTAAAATAGTAATTAAAACTTGAAGATTAGTTGAAGATCCCGTGTATAAATTCCAACCAACAATTGCTCCAACAATCGCTTGCGTTGTAGAAACAGGCAAGCCAACTTTGGTCATTAAATAAACGGATATGCCTGCAGCCACACATGCTGCAAAGGCACCAGGTAATGCATTAATAGCACCTAACTTACCTAAAGTTTCTGTTGTTCCTGCTCCACTAATAATTGCACCTAGAATAACAAAGACACTACAAATAATTGCTGCACTTGTGAAACTAACCATTCGTGTTCCAACAGCAGTTCCAAAAACATTTGCTGCATCATTGGCGCCAAGTGACCAACCTAAAAAAAGACCACCAAATAAAAAAATTAGAATTGTAATTTCCATTGAAAATTAAACGGAGCGTTTAATAGCGTAAATTTGAACCTCGTCAGCTATGTCTTCTGCTTGATCACAAATACGATCAATCTTCTCTACAAAATATCGAAGATGCATTTTTTGATCTAGAGGTAATTCAGAATCAAAAATTCTTCTTGCAAGTGCACTAAATTTTATATCAGATTCTTTTTCATAAAAAGTTACTTTATGAGCATTATCTCTAACAGATTTAATATCTCTAAAAAATGATCGGACAGTCAAACAAAGTGACTCAACACAATTTACAACAGTCTCTGTTAACTCAATAAGATCTTCATGAAATTCTTTTGGAAAATTAGGTTTTTGAATAGAGAAGTGATAGCAATTTCCTTGGTACATTCCAATTAATTCGTCGATGTGTTCTAGAAGTCGTAACACATCACTTCTTGCATCTGGGATTAGTGTTTCTTCATAAAGAGTATGCTCAACATCTTTCGTAATTTTGTCGGCCTTACTTTCCATTTCTTTAACTTTTTCAACCATTTCCTCAAATTTACCATTGGCGGAATGATTGAGATAAGTTGGAACTATCGATTTAAATACTAAGCCCACTTCAGAGACAATATCAACAAACTCATCAATTTCTCTTTCAAGCTTTTTGGTATCACCAAATAATGATGCACTTTTTAATCCAAACATGGCGTGCTTATAGAACTTTTCAAAAAAAAAGAAAGAAATGTTAAATTTTTGTTACAATTTGATTAATATCTTTATCTTTAAGTAAAGTGTAATATTCGCAATCTATAGAATTTAGGAGAAGATATGACAGATTTATCAATTAATAGAATTAAGTGGTTTAGCACCGCGTTAATTTTATCAGGAATATTATTAACCAATTTAAATGCGTATCCAATTAACATAATTATTCACGGTACAGGTGCTGTTGGTTGGTCAATTGTTGGTTATATGACAAAAGATAGAGCTCTGCTCACAAACTTTGGTTTACAACTCCCACTATTTATTTTTGGATATATTTATTTGCTGACATGAAAAATAAAAATATTCTTTTTATGTGTGTTGCTAATTCAGCAAGAAGTCAAATGGCTGAAGGAATTGCAAAAAAATTATATCCTAATTGTATCATTCAAAGTGCAGGATCAGTGCCCAAAGAAGTTAATCCCAATGCTATCGAGGTTATGGGTGAAATCGATATTGATATATCAAAACATTATTCAAAAGATTTTGAAAGTTTAGACAAAAAATTTAGAGATGAATTAAATACCGTTTTTACGCTTTGTAAAGAAGAGGTATGTCCAGTTTTAAATTCCAAAGCTCAGATATTTTCAATACCATTTGATGATCCAGCATCAGATCATTTTAGTTCAAACCAATTAGATAAATTTAGAGAAGTAAGAGACTCAATTTTTATTAAATTGAAAGAACTAAAAAATTTATTTGAAAACTAATAAATTTAAATATTAGTTTAATTTATAAAAATTTAATATTCTATTAATACGTCTGTAAAAAATAAAATTTAAATACTTTTTACCACTCACAGTATTATTTCTTCCTGCTTATGTCCAATTATTGTGAGTGGTTAAATTCTATTTTCCAATTTTTAAATTAGACTTAGCTCTAGATTTGAGTTTTGCTGAACCCCTCCCAGACAAGCTTGGATTTTTGATAAAAAAATTGTGAGAGGAAAATTTTTTCTCTTTGCTTGATATTTCTTTTTTCTGATAATTGCCATTACTTAACATTTGCCAAGAATTTGTATTATCTGTCATACTGGCAATTAAGATCTGATTTAATATTTGTTCATGTACAGTTTCATTTTCAATAGGAATAAATGTTTCAACCCGCCTATCTAGATTTCTTTGCATTAAATCGGCAGAAGAAATAAACAAGATATTTTTTCTATGAGGGAATTTATGACCGTTATAAAAACAATATATTCTCGTATGTTCTAAAAAACGACCAATTATACTTTTAACAACTATATTTTCCGATAGATTTTCTTTACCAGGTATTAGAGAGCAAATTCCTCTTATTAACAATTCAATTTTTACATTTTTTTGAGATGCTTTATAAAATTCATCAATAATTTGTTTATCAACAAGAGAATTACACTTACAAACTATTCCAGATGGTTTATTTTTTCCAGCATTTGTAATTTCATTTCTAATTAGTTCATTTAATTTGTTTCTTGCAGTTATTGGAGAATATACTATTTTTTTTATTGTGATTGGTTCTGAATAACTAGTTAAATAATTAAACATTTTTGCAGCATCATTTGTTAATGTTTTGTCACAGGTGAAGTAAGATAAATCCATATAAACTCTTGCATTTCTCGGGTGATAATTACCTGTTCCATAATGTGCGTAATTTACAACAGAATTCATTTGCTTCCTTGTTACAAGTGTAATTTTTGCATGAGTTTTCATATCAATATTGCCAAAAATAACTTGCGCTCCAGCTAATTCTAATTCTTTTGCCCATTTTAAGTTACGCTCTTCATCAAAACGTGCTTGCAACTCTATAATTACAGTTACTAATTTTCCTTTTTGTGCTGCTCTAACTAAACTTGCTTCTATTGGTGAGTCATCAGTAGTTCGATATAAAGTATGTTTTATTGATAAGACTTTTGGATCATCTGCAGCTTGATCAATAAACTGAGTCACTACTTCAAAAGATTCAAAAGGGTGATGAATAACAATATCTTTATTTGCTATAGCTTTAAAATAATCATTTTTAAAATCTTTAATTCTTTCAGGAAACCGTACCTTAAATTTTGGAAATAATAATTTTTTAAAATCTTTCAAAAAAATTGACTCTATACTCGAAAGATTAACGGGTATTGGCAGTTTATATGTATTTACATCCTTATAGTTAAGTTTTTTATTTATGAATTTAATTAAGTGACTAGATATACTTTCATCAAAATCAATTCTTATTACCTCTTGTCTTCTTCTCTCAAAAATAGCTTTTTGAAATACTAAAAATAAATCTTCTCCTTCATCTCCTAATTCTAATTCACTATTCCTAATTGGTCTAAAAACACCTTTATCCAAAACCCTATCACACTGGAAAATTTCTTTTAAAGAAATAAGTAGGGCTGTCTCCATAGATACAAAACGTATTTTTTTACCAGGTAATTTAATAAATTTTTCTAATCCCTCTGGCACTCTCAGTATTCCATAAAAAGTTTTTTTATTATTTATTAAACGACATACTAAGGTTGTTTCTTTATTTGGTATAAAAGGAAATGGGTGAGATGGATCAATAATAATTGGCGTTAAAACCCCCCAATTATTTTCTTCTAAATAATTTTTAATAAATGTTTTATCTTTTGTTTTCAGTGTTTTTTCTACATCTATATGGATTTTGTTTTCTGAAAGCTCTCTTAGTAAATCTATCCATATTGATTTTATATTTGAAATCATTTTCGATGTTTCTTTATCTATCAGCTTGAGTTGTTGTTGTGGTGTTAATCCATCAAAACTTTTATTTCGTGAAAATTTTTGAACATTCAATCCTGCTACTCTAACCATAAAAAATTCATCTAAATTAGAGAATGCTATTGATAAAAATCTAACCCTTTCTAAAAGTGGAATTTTACTATCAGATGTCTGACTTAAGACTCTTTCATTGAATTTTAGCCAAGACAATTCCCTGTTTGCATAGTTATAAGCAGTATTTTTTTTTAACATAATTTTTTTTTATATTTTTTAGGTATAAAAAAAACATGTTCATAAAAAATTCATATTTCTTTAATAATTTTTATTTTTTGGTTTTAAAATTTTATCAATAGTCCAGTTATTTTTAAAGGATATTATAGCAAAAGCACAGGTTGGAAAATGTTCAATATTTGAATTACATAAAATATTAATTGAATCTATCAAACTAGGGTTGTGTCCAATGATAAGAGTATTTTTCTTTAATTTTTTAATTTTGCTTACAAGTATATTTGGTGGGCATTCATAAATATCGTTATCAATTGTAAATTTTACTGAGCGATCAAATGAATTAGAAATTATATCATATGTGCTAGTTGTTCTTTTAGAAGGAGAACATATTATCTGACCAATTTGAAATTTTCTTTTATCTAATATTTTAGAAAATTGTTTTGCGTTTCTCACACCTCTTTTATTCAGTGGCCTATCAATGTCATCAAGTTCTAAATTATCCCAACTAGATTTGGCGTGACGTAATAAATAGACTTGTAGCATTCGAGTTTAATACTTTAGATGTATACATTTCCATGGCTAAAAAGAAAAATAAAAATCCCATAACAGTGATTGATCTAGGCTCTAACACATTTAGACTAGTTATATATGCGCAAGCTATTCATCCTTTTCCAATACTTTATCAAAAAAGAGAATTCTTAAAATTAGGTGAAAGTATTAAAATAGGTAAACTCCCATCGATAAAAATAAAAGAAGCTATAAAATGCTTAGAAGAATATATTAAGATTGCAAAAGATTATGAGTCCTTAGATATTCATATAATTGCAACGGCCGCAATTCGTGAAACAATAAATGGAAAAGAAATTATTGAACCCTTCAAGAAAAAAAAGTCAGTTAGAGTAGAAGTGCTCTCACCAAAAAATGAAGCTAAATGCGGATCTCTAGGTGTAATTAGTTCAATAAAAAATCCAATCGGTTTAGTTGCTGACTTGGGAGGTGGAAGTTTAGAACTTAGTACTATAAAAAATGAAAACATACTTGAAACTAAAAGTTTAAAAATTGGCATCTTAAGAAGTGAATCTGAGATGTACAAAACTACTAAAATTAAATTTGGTAATTTTTTATTTTCTAAATTTAAAAACCAATCTCTTAAATTTTCTAAAAACATAGGAAATATTTATGTTATTGGAGGCATGTGGCGCAACCTTGCAAAACTTCATTTGCACCTAAATGGAATCAAGAAAAATAAATTACATGGGTACATGATACCATTTTCAGAGTTAGAAATATTTTATCACAAATTATACTCTATGGAAAAAAAACAAATTCAAAAATTGAATGTTGTCCAACCCAATCGATTAGATAAATTAAAATTATCTACATATATTTTATTTAGCCTTGCTTCATTTTATAACATTAAAAATATTATTTTTGTAAGATATGGAATCCGTGAAGGCTACTTGTACGATATGTTGAACTAATTTTTAAAAAACAATCTAACAATAAATGTAGCAATAAGAGCACCAATAATCTGAGCTAAAATAAAACCTAGAACACTTGATGGACTTATTCCACTAAAGCTGTCTGTAAACATTCTCCCTATAGTTACTGCTGGATTTGCAAAACTTGTTGATGAAGTAAACCAATATCCTGCGGTAATAAATAGAGCTACACCAATAGCTATTCTTTCCTTGTTTACCTCTTTTAATATAAAAATAGTTAATAATAATCCAACAGTTGCAATTATTTCTGAAAAGAATTTAAATACACCAACTCTTTCATTGAGTGACCATTCAATTATAGGATATTCAAAATACCAATTTGCAGTTAAACAACCAAATATACCAGCAATAATCTGAGTAAAAATAAAAATTATTCCGTAATTAATAGGAATATTTTTTTGGATAATATCACTTAATACAACAGCAGGATTAAAGTACGCTCCTGAGATATTAATAAACATAGAAATAATTACATATAAAATGGCACCTGTTGCAATAGTGTTTCCTAGTAATATTATACCAAGGTCATTTGACATTAACTCTCCCATAATTCCACTACCTACAACTGTTAGTACAAGAAAATATGTCCCAATAAATTCTGCTAGTATTTTTTGTCTTAAAGAAAATGTCACTATAAAATTACCTTAAATAACTAAACTTTTACCATGAATTCTAAAAATTCATTCACACATTTCTCCCAAGTTAATTTAAGAGTAAAATTTCTACAATCAACTCTTTTTACTTTAAGTGCCTTCTTAACTGATTGTAACAAGTCATTATCTAAAGTGTTAATCTTTTCATCTGTTAATACATCTATGGGCCCGGTTACTGGATATGCAGCAATTGGTGTTCCACTAGCCAATGCTTCAAGTATTACATTTCCTAAAGTGTCTGTTTTAGAAGGAAAGACAAATACATCTGCGTTTGCATAATATTTCGCTAGTTCATCTCCAGTTTTTACACCGACAAAATTTATTTCAGGATATTTATTAATATATTTTTGTAATTCGGGACCATCACCCACAACAGTTTTATTATAATTTCCTTTAAGTTTTAAAAATTCTTCAATATTTTTTTCAATTGCTACTCTACCAACATAAGTCAGTTGCCTATCTTTACTGTTTGTGTCTCTTTTATTTGGATTAAATAATTCTGTATCAACACCTCTATTCCAAACTACTAAATTTTTAAAATTATACTTTTTTAACTCATTTAGCATTGAAACTGATGGAACAAGAACTCTTTCTGAATCACTATGTAGTCTTCTTAATATGGAGTATGTAAATCTCTTTGGGATAAAAGCTCTTTGCTTAATGTAGTCAGGAAAACGGGTGTGAAAGGAAGAAGTGTATTGTAGTTTATTTTTAAGACAGTACTTACGACCAGCAAAACCTACCGGACCTTCAGTCATTATATGAACAACATCTGGATTAAATTCTTTAAAAAATTTTTCAGTAACTTTTTTAGTATTGTAAGAAATTTTTATTTCTTTGTACCAAGGATAACTAAAATTATTAAACATCTCAGGATGTAATATTTTAATTTCAAAACCTTTTTTTTTTAGAATAGGTATAATGCTTTGAAATGTCGTAACAACGCCATTTACCTGAGGAACCCACGCATCACTAATTAACGCGATTTTTTTAGGCTGCATCCTCTTTTATTTTTCGTCTTTCTTCAAAAGAAATTAATTTTAATTTTTCTCTTTCTTCGGGCCAATTAAGAATAGATAAATTTCCAATTTCATCTTCAACGAGTGCTGTGCAACTTTCAATCCAGTCACCATCATTACAATAGAGAACACCATTTAATTCCTTTATTTCAGGTCTATGTATATGCCCGCACACAACGACATCGGCATTTTCTCTTCTTGCTCTATCAGATACAGCAAACTCAAAATTACTAATAAAGTTTGTTGCATGCTTTGTTTTCTTTTTTAAATATTGAGACAGTGACCAGTAAGATAAACCCATCTTTCGTCGAATAAAATTAAATACATTATTTAACTTTAGCAAATATTCATAAAGTGCTGATCCCACTTTGGCTAACCATCTTGCATTAATGATCACAGCATCAAACTCATCTCCGTGTGTAATCAGTACTTTCCTTCCATCAGCTAATTGATGTGTATCTTCATTTTTGATTGAAATTTCTCCAAAGGAAAAATTTGTAAAATCTTTTAATACTTCATCATGATTTCCTGGGATAAGCACTACCTTAGTTCCATTTTTCGCTTTTTTTAAAACTTTTTGAACCACATCATTATGTTCTTGAGGCCAATACATTTTCTTACGCATGCGCCATCCATCTACAATGTCGCCTACTAAAAATAAATATTCTGAATCTGTTTCCTCTAAGAATTCTAAAAGCATGTTGCTTTTACAGCCACTAGTTCCTAGATGGGTATCCGAAATCCAAATTGTGCGGTAAAATTTTTTATTTGTTTCAAATTTCATTAATTAAAGAATTGCTCTTATACATAAAAGTAGCATTTTATAATACAATTTATTATTATATGTGTGTATTGTAAAAAAATAACAGTATGACGCAGAAAATTTGGTTTAAAAAAAAATCACCCCTTCACGGTTCTGGATTATTTGCAAAAACTAATATTAAAAAAGGTCAGAAAGTAATCCAATATATTGGTGATAAAGTTACTAAAAGAGAGGGTGACAAAAGAGCAGATAAACAAATCCGTAAAGCAAAAAAAGATAAAAATAACGGCATGGTCTATGTTTTTGAACTAAACAAGCGATACGACATAGACGGTGATGTCGATTATAATTTTGCAAAATTTATTAATCACTCATGTAATCCGAATTGTGAAGTAGACATCATAGATAATGAGATTTGGATTTCTTCTATTAAACGAATAAAAAAAGGAGACGAACTTTTCTATAACTATGGTTATCCTTTTGATACAGATTTTGTGGATCACATTTGTAAGTGTGGTTCTAGAAATTGTGTAGGTTATATTTTAAGTGACAATGATTGGCCAAAATTAAAAAAATATGAAAAAAAAACTAAGACTAAGTCTAAGTAAGATACCTTCGATTATTATTGCAATTGATACAAATAAGGAAATAATTTTTTACAATAATGCAGCTAAACAAAAATTTTTATTTATTGATGAAGGAAGAGATCTTAATAATATTATTAGATCAACAGAGTTAAATACTTTTATTGATAAAGCCTTTAGGGAGAAGGAAGATTTTAAGTTTGAATTCACCCCATCTAATTTTAGTGATATGTATTTTATTGCTGACTTAATATTTGTTGAAAAAGATTATGAAGAATTATTAATATCACTAAATGATCAAAGTCTTCTTAAAAACTATGAACAAATGCGAACAGATTTTGTGGCCAATGTAAGCCATGAATTGAGAACTCCTCTTTCCTCAATTCTAGGCTATGTTGAAACAATTAAAAATTCACTCAATGAAGATAAGAACAAAGACAAAACGGTTGGTAAATTTTTAGACACAATGGAAGATCAGGCTTGGCGTATGACTAGACTTGTCGAAGATTTATTATTACTAAGTAAATATGAGACTGAAGATAAGCCTATAGAATTTCAAGAAGCTAATATAAGGAAATTAATTGATGGCGTAGTAGATAATTTACAAAACAAATTAATGGCAAAAAAAATTGAAGTTCAAATCAAGGATGATTTTGATAAGTCTACAATATCAGCAAACAAAGATGCTCTAATTCAAGTTTTTTTAAACTTAACTGATAACGCAATAAAATATAGTAGAGAAAATTCTACTATTAGTATTGAGATTGAGGGAGTCATTGATGACAATACCGCCTTTTGCCAAATAAGTTTTATAGATAACGGAGAAGGTATATCAAAAGAGCATTTAACAAGACTTACTGAAAGATTTTATAGAGTAGATAAAAATAGATCTCGAAATCAAGGTGGTACCGGTTTGGGTTTATCTATTGTTAAACATATAACTAATAAGCATAATGGTAAATTATCAATAAAAAGCAAGGTGGATAAGGGCTCAACATTTACTATTTCCTTACCCGTAATTCAGCAAATTGTAATAAATCCTTAATATATATTCTGTAGGACAACCTTAATTTAAATGAGGCTAAATATGAAAAATATAATCAAATTAATTGCTGTCCTTGCTCTATTTGGAACTTCTTCAGTTTCAGCAAGAGACTATATTTCAATTGTAGGATCTTCTACAGTTTATCCTTTCGCTACTTTAGTTGCTGAAAAAATGGCATCAGAAGGAATGAAAGCACCTGTAATTGAATCAACTGGTTCTGGTGGAGGACACAAATTATTTTGTGCTGGCGTTGGTGTTGAACATCCAGATATCACTAACTCCTCAAGAGCACAAAAAGATAAAGAATTCAAACTTTGTCAAGATGGTGGTGTAACCGATATCATCGAAGTTAGAGTTGGTAATGATGGTATAGCTTTTGCATACGCTGCAGATTATGAATGGAAATATACTAATGGTGCTACAATGAAAGGTGGCATTGATTTAACTAAAGAAGAAATCTGGCAGGCAATGGCTAGAGATAATGCAAATGCTCCAACAACTTGGTATGAAATAGATAAAAGATTACCAAAAGTTGAAATTTCTATCATGGCACCTCCTCCAACTTCTGGAACAAGAGATGCATTTGACTCACTTGTAATGAAAAAGGGTTGTGTTAAAGATATGTTAGTTGCTGACGGTGATTGTCAAGCGTATCGTGAAGATGGCCATGTTATTGAAGGTGGTGAAAATGATGAACTGTATGTTGAGCATATAACTAAAGAACAAGGTGCATTCGGTATCTTTGGTTATAGTTTTGTATCTAATAATTCTGATAAAGTTAAAGCATCAATGATTAACGGTGTTGAAATCTCTATGGAAGGTATCCAAGATTATTCATATCCAATAGCAAGACCTTTATTCTTCTACATTAAAAAAGCACACATTGGTGTTATTCCTGGTTTAATGGATTATGTTAATGAGTTTGTAAGTGAAGAAGCAACAGAAGGTTACTTACTAGATGCTGGACTTGTTCAACTAAGTCCTGCGGATAGAGCAACTGTTCTTGATGCTATTTCTAATCAAACAAATTATAAATAAAAATCTTAAATTTTTATAAATTGGGGGCATACAAGCCCCCTTTTTTTTAATACTAAGTTATAAATGTTTTTTTGGTCTTTAGTTTTAATTGCAGTCGGAATTTTCTCATCCTTTATATACGGAAGATCAAGAATTAAATTAAACTCTAAAAAACAAGGTACGAAAAGCAAATCTCTTCCCACTTATTACGCACAATACGTTTTAATGTGGTGTTTGTTTCCCGCACTAATTGTTTATTTTTCATGGGCTATTTTTCAAGAGCAGATTATTCAAAACATAGTTATTAGTAACTTTGAATTTATTGAGGGCGCGGTCTACAACGAAGGATTATTGTTAGCAGAGATTAGAAATGTTGCTAATAACCCTTCTTTTGCTGATGGTAAATCTATAGAAATAATTAATGCTGCATCTCATTATTCTTCCTTAAGACAAATAAGTCAAATATCTTTTTATACCTCAATAATCATTATAATGTTACTTGGAGCCTTATACGCTTCACAAAAATTAAAACCTGAATTTCATGCTCAACATACAATTGAAAGATATATACAATATATACTTATATTTTGTTCATCTGTTGCTATTTTTACTACAATAGGAATAGTTTTTTCACTAATATTTGAAAGCCTTCGCTTTTTTGCAGAAGTATCAATATTTGAATTTTTATTCAGTACCGAGTGGTACCCTTTTATTCCAATTAGAGAAGGTCAAACAGCTGCAGAGGGATCCTTTGGTGCAGTACCAATATTTGCTGGAACATTTTTAGTTATGGTAGTAGCTATGTGTGTTGCAGTACCTCTTGGATTATTAACTGCAATTTATTTAGCAGAATACGCAAGTCAAAGAGTTAGAAAAACTGTTAAACCTCTTCTTGAAATTTTAGCAGGGATACCAACAATAGTTTATGGGTTCTTTGCTTTTGTTAGTGTTGCCCCTTTCGTTAAAGCATTTGGACAATCAATTGGAATTGATGCTTCACCAACAAGCGCCCTTGCAGCTGGTATGGTAATGGGAGTTATGATTATTCCTTTTATTTCTTCCCTATCTGATGATGTAATAAACTCTGTCCCGCAAAGTCTAAGGGAAGCATCGCTTGGTATTGGCGCTAATAAAGCAGAAACAATTAAAAAAGTAATTTTACCAGCAGCTTTACCTGGAATTGTAGGAGCATTTTTATTAGCAATATCCAGAGCGATAGGGGAGACCATGATTGTTGTAGTTGCAGCAGGTACGGCTCCCAATCTTACGGGCAATCCTTTTGAAAATGTAACAACAGTTACAGTGCAAATTGTTGTGGCCTTAATAGGTGATCAAGAATTTGATAACCCAAGAACATTATCAGCATTTGCTTTAGGATTAGTTTTATTTGTTATTACATTATTTCTTAACATTATAGCTCTACAAATAGTAAAGAGATACAGGGAGCGTTATGAATAATTCTGTTGCTAAAGAAAAAATTGTTTCTTTGAGAAAAAAGAGAAGTTTAGAAGATATGCGATTTAAGTATTATGGCTTTACAGCTATGTGTTTATCTTTAGCAGTTTTAGTTTTTCTTTTGTATACAATATTTTCTAAAGGATACACTGCTTTCCAAAAAACAATTGTTCTCCTAGAAGTTGATTATAATCAAGATGTTTTAAAACTAACTCCTGACTCCTCAGATGAAGAAATGGAAAAAGGAAAATTTTTTAGAGTTAAAAAACAGGCAATTGAAAATTTTTTCCCCGATCTCTCAAAATCAGATATTAAATTAGTAAAAAAATTATTTTCTATAAATGCAGATAACGAAATTAAAGACTACTTCTTAGATAATCCTGAAGTTATTAATACAAAGCAACAAATTTGGGTAACTGCCCACAGTGATGTGGATCAACTATTAAAAGGTAATTCAAGAAGGGATGTGCCAGAAGATAGAAGAAAATTAAATGATATTCAATTAAGTTATGTTGATCAATTAGTTGAAGAAAATAGAGTTAAACAAGTTTTTAATAATTTCTTTTTTACTAAAGCAGATTCAAGGCATCCTGAAATTGCTGGTGTTGCTGGTTCATTTATGGGATCATTATTTACTCTTTTTACTGTTTTTATTTTATCTTTTCCAATTGCTATAGGAGCGTCTGTTTATCTTGAGGAATTTGCTCCAAAAAATAGAATAACTGAATTAATAGAAGTAAATATTTCAAATCTTGCAGCAGTCCCATCAATAGTTTTTGGATTACTTGGGTTAGGTGTATTGCTTAATGTTTTTGGTCTTCCAAGGAGCACACCGTTAGTTGGAGGTTCCGTGTTAGCATTAATGACGTTACCAACTATTATTATTGCCTGCCGAGCTTCATTGAAAGCTGTTCCCCCTTCAATTAAAGAAGGAGCGCTTGCAGTTGGAGCAACAAAAACACAAGCGGTATTTCATCATGTCGTACCCCTTGCACTACCTGGTACTTTAACAGGGACTATTATTGGATTAGCACAAGCATTAGGTGAAACAGCACCACTTATAATGATTGGTATGATTGCATTTATTCCCAATATTCCAACTGGCTTAACAGAACCTTCAGCAGCACTTCCTGTTCAAATATATCTATGGGTGGAAAGTGCAGAAAGAGGTTTTCAGGAAAAATCAGCTGCGGCCATAATGGTAATTTTAATATTTTTGTTCATGATGAATGCCATTGCAGTGTTCTTAAGAAATAGATTTGAAAGGAAGTGGTAAAACATGAGTAACTCTAAAATATTGGCAAATAGTGTAGATGTATATTATGGATCCAAACAAGCTCTTTTTGGAATCTCAATGGATATCAAGGAGAAAGAAGTTACGGCATTAATTGGTCCTTCAGGATGTGGTAAATCAACTTTCTTAAGATGTATAAACAGAATGAATGATTTAATTGAAATTTGTAAAGTATCAGGATCAATAAAAGTTGATAACGAAGAAATTATTAGTGATAAAACCGATGTTGTAAGTCTAAGATCTAAAATTGGAATGGTATTTCAAAAACCAAATCCTTTTCCTAAATCTATTTTTGATAATGTTGCTTATGGCCCAACTATACATGGTTTAGTTGACTCAAAAAATGACTTAGAAGAAATTGTACATTCATCATTAAAAAAGGCAGGTCTATTTGATGAAGTAAAAGATCGATTAAATGAACCTGGAACAAGTTTATCAGGCGGTCAACAACAACGATTATGTATTGCAAGAGCAATTGCTGTTAATCCTGAAATAATCCTAATGGATGAACCTTGCTCTGCTTTAGATCCAATAGCAACTGCTATTATAGAAGAATTAATTGATGAGTTAAGATTAAACTATACAATTATTATAGTGACCCATTCTATGCAACAGGCAGCAAGAGTTTCGCAGAAAACATGTTTCTTCCATTTAGGAGAATTAATAGAAACGGGCGAGACAAACAAAATTTTTACAAATCCTGATAATACAAAAACACAGGATTACATTACAGGGAGATTTGGATAATGAAACAAGAAGGACATATTGTAAAATCATACGATGAAGAAATTAGAGAAATTAAAAATAATATTGTTGATATGGGCAGTTTAGTTGAAAATCAACTAAAAGACTCACTTCTATGTTTAAAGGATAAAGATACAGAATTTGCCGAAAAAATTATAGAAAACGATAATGTAATTGATAAAGCATATAATGCTCTTGATCAAAACTTAGTTGAAATACTTGGCAAAAGACAACCGATGGCTGCAGACTTACGAACAATTTTTTCAGCAATTAAAATCAATAAAGATCTAGAAAGAATAGGAGATCATGCAACAAATATTGCCAAAAGAGTAGCAGTAGCAGAAATAGTTTTGCCAGAAAAACCTTCGAGAGATATTATTAATATGGGTGCACAAGTTAATATTATGATCAGTGAAGTAATAAAAGCTTTTTTAGAATTTTCAGATCAAGCCGCAAAAAAAGTTTGGTTAATGGATAGACAAATTGATGAAGAATATCTTGGAATATTAAGACAATTATTAACCTACATGATGGAAGAACCAAAAAGAATCACAGCATGTACAAGTCTTTTATATATGGTTAAAGACCTAGAGCGAATAGGTGACTATGTTCAAAATATTGCAGAAGATATTTATTACGCAGTTTCTGGTGAGCCCCTATTTGATGGTAATCCAGACCCAACCTGGGAAGCAATTCTTCCAAAGAAGAAATAAATTGTAATATTATTGTAACAAAATTTTAATAGTAAAGATTCATGAAACTAAAAATGCTTATCGTCGAAGATGAAGAAGCATTACTAGATCTTCTTAAATTTAATTTTAATAAAGAAGGATATAAAATAGATACTGCAACGGACGGTGAAACTGCTTTAGAAAAAATATTATATAAACCACCTGACATAATTATTCTTGATTGGATGTTACCTAAACTATCAGGAATTGAACTTTGTAGAAGAATTAGAAAAAATAAAGAACATAAGAATATTCCTATCATAATGTTAACAGCAAAAGGTGAAGAAGAAGATAAACTTCGTGGCTTAGAAACTGGTGCAGATGATTACATAACAAAACCTTTTTCAGTTAACGAATTAGTGGCAAGAGTAAAAGCTGTTCTTCGACGAATAAGACCAATGTTTGTAGATGAAGTTTTAACTTATAAAGGAATAGTAGTTGATCTTGTATCTCACTCGGCATCACGAGATGGCGAAACTCTTCATCTTGGTCCAACAGAATTTAATTTATTAGCTTTCTTCATGGAAAATATTGGTCGTGTCTTTAGCCGTGAACAATTACTAAATCATGTTTGGAAAAATGATGCCTATGTAGAACCTCGAACAGTTGATGTTCATATAAGAAGACTGCGAAAGGCCATTAATAATGACGTAAAAGAAGATTTTATAAGAACCGTGAGATCAGCAGGATATTGTTTTGGCTCGTAATTAAGCCATAAATTTCACTTATACAAATCACTTACCAAACTATAAAACCACCATATGAAGAGTCTTTTTAGATCATTCTTTACTGTCAGCTTCTATACATTTTTAAGTCGAGTATTAGGTTTTATTCGAGACATATTAATAGCAAGATATCTTGGATCGACAGTCATTGCTGATGCATTCTTCGTAGCATTTCGTATTCCTAATTTCTTTCGCCGTGTCCTAGCAGAAGGAGCATACAGTGCTGCATTAATCCCTGTTTTCTCAGGTGTTGTTCTCAATCCAAAAGATGAACGTGAAGCTTCTGATTTTGTTGAAAACACAACCTCCATGTTACTATTTGCTACGGTCGTTTTAACGATCATTTTCTTCTTTGGGATGCCTTATATCATTCAAGTTTTAGCACCAGGTTTTACTGATAATAAAGAAGCCTATGAACTTGCTGTGCATTTTGGAAAAATAATTTTCCCCTATATTATTTTTATATCCTTAGCTGCTCACTTTACTTCAATTAATAATGTTCATGAACGTTTCGCTGCTGGTGCATTTGCTCCTGCGATTTTGAATATAAGTTTTATTCTGTCATTATTCTTTTTAACACCTTTTGTAACTACTGCAGGTCACGCATTATCGTATGGTGTATTAATAGGAGGAGTTTTACAATTTTTATATTTATACAGAGCGGTTTTAAATTTTTATCGACCACGTATTCGTATCCCAGTTTTAAATGAAAAGTTAAAAAAGTTTTTCAAATTATTTTTACCAGGTGTTGTTGGTTCAGGAGTAATTCAATTAAATATTGTCATTGGAACAATCATTGCCTCTTTTTTACCTGTTGGTGCAATCAGTCATATTTATTATGCGGATCGTCTTAACCAATTACCGCTTGCTATTTTTGGAATAGCACTTGGTATTGTTCTTTTACCAAGTTTATCAAAAGCAATTAAACAATCAGATCAAGAAACAACAAATAATATTCAAAATAGATCTATTGAATTTTCATTATTAATTTCTTTACCATCAGCCATAGGATTATTTATTTTAGCAGAACCCATTATTCACATTTTATTTGAACGAGGTGCCTTTGTAGCAGAAGATACTTTTTATACCGCTAAAGTATTAAGTTACTTTGCCTTAGGTTTACCTGCTTACATTATAATTAAAGTTTTAGTTTCCTGTTTCTTTGCAAGAGAAGATACCAAAACACCTCTCTATATATCTATTGTCAGTGTGATTACTAATGTTGTGTTATCGCTACTTCTAATTGGATCAATGAGAGAAATGGGCATTGCTGTTGCAACAGCAATTAGTGCATGGGTGAATGCTTTATTATTGTACCTCTTTTTAGCTATTAGAAATCTTATGAAATTTGATGATCTTTTAGTAAGGAATTCCATCAAAATTTTACTAAGTTCATTTCTATTATTTGTAGGAATCTATGTATTAAATGGACTATTCTTTACAAATATTAGTGGTAATTCAGTGTTATTAAACTCGGCACTTTTACTTCTGATGATCTTTTTAGCTATAATTATTTATTTTGGATTAGTAATTGTGTTAAAAGTCCTATCGGTAAATCAGTTAAAAGAATATTTTAAAAAATAATATGGAAAAACCATCAAAAAGAATTTTATCTGGCGTTCAACCATCTGGTGACCTCCATTTAGGAAATTATCTTGGTGCTATAAAAAATTTTGTTTCTCTTCAAAAAGAATACGAATGTTTTTTTTGTGTTGTTGATTTACATGCCATTACCGTTTGGCAGGATCCAAAAGTTTTAGCAAATAAAACAAGAGAAGTAACTGCTGCCTTTATTGCATCAGGGATTGATCCAAACCAAAATAATATTTTTGTTCAATCACAAGTACCTCAACATGCACAGCTTGGATGGTTATTCAATTGTGTTGCGAGGATGGGATGGTTAAACCGCATGACCCAATTTAAAGATAAGGCTGGTAAAAATAGCGAAAATGTTTCTGTTGGTTTATTTTCTTATCCAACGTTAATGGCAGCAGATATTTTAATCTATTTAGCCACTCATGTACCAGTTGGTGATGATCAAAAGCAACATTTGGAACTGACCAGAGATATCGCACAAAAATTTAACAATGATTTTAAGACAGATTTTTTTCCTATTCCTGAACCATTAATTTTAGGTGAGGCTACAAGAGTTATGAGTCTACGTGATGGGTCAAAAAAAATGAGTAAATCAGATCCATCTGATTATTCAAGAATCATGTTAACTGATACAGCAGAGAATATTACTCAAAAAATTAAAAAGGCAAAAACAGATCCTGAACCATTACCACAAGATAAAACTGGTTTAGAAAAAAGACCAGAAGCAGAAAACCTAATCTCGATATTCGCTTCTTTGCAAGACACATCTATTGAGAATGTTATTAAAGATTATGCAGGGAAGGAATTCTCCACCTTTAAAAAAGATTTGGCAGATTTATCAGTATCTAAATTAGAGCCAATTACGAGTGAGATGAATAAACTTATGAGTGATGTTTCCTACATCGATTCTATTTTAAATCAGGGTAAAGAGAATGCTATAGCAGTAGCAGAACCTGTTTTGCAAAAAACTAAAGAAATTATTGGTTTTTTATCCTAAAAAATTCCCCAAATTTTAAATTTTTTTTAGAAAATTCATACTAAAGACATATTAATAACTATATATAGTGCATATGTTTATACAAACTGAACAAACTCCCAATCCACAAACATTAAAATTTCTACCTGGAAAGGTTGTCATGGATGATGGAACGGCCTTTTTCCAAAATATTAGTGAAGCTGCTGACTCACCATTTGCAAAACGCTTATTTGATGTTGAGGGAGTTGAAGGAGTTTTTTTTGGAAGTGATTTTATTACTATTACTAAAAATCAATCTTTAGATTGGCAAGTTATGAAACCATTGATCTTAGGCTCAATAATGGATCATTATAATTCTGGCGATACAACAATTAATATTAGTAAAAAAAGCGAGGATAAATCATTAGAGATTGATGAAAACGATACCGATATTGTAAAACAAATTAAAGAATTATTGGATACACGAGTAAGACCAGCTGTTGCAATGGATGGTGGTGATATTATTTACGATAGTTTTAAGGATGGTGTCGTATATCTCCATATGCAAGGAGCATGTTCCGGATGTCCAAGCTCAACCGCTACGTTAAAAATGGGTATTGAAAATATGTTAAAGCACTATGTTCCTGAAGTACAAGAAGTAAGGCCTATTGATGGATAGACTGTATAATTTTTTTTGCTTTCCCTTGTTACTACTCGGATTAATATTTATAAGTAATGGCTTTGTTGGGTTTGTAGAAAACAATACTAATGATACTAAGAATAACAGTCAAACTGCAAATCAAATAAACAAATTATATTCTGAAAAAGAAATTACACCATCTGAAAAGGAAATTACCCTTAAAGGTCCTCCTATTACAGAAATAGTGAAAGAAAAATTAATTGTTAAAGTAAGATTAAAGCCTATTAATCCTATAATCACATCAAAGATTGAAGAGCAAATTAATCCTAGTATGCAGCTAACATTATCAGATAAAGATTTTGATTACCTTAATTCAAATAAAAAAGAATTTGTAAAAACGGTTTTACCAATAATTATTAAAGAAAATCAAAATATTTTGATGATTAGAAGCTTCGTTAGTGAACTTAAGGATAAGTTAGAAACCTTTAGAACTCTGGACAATAAAGAAATAAGAAAACTCAATGAAATTGCTAAAAAATATAACATTAAACATCATAACAAACATAAATTAGATCTGGTTGACGAGATACTTTCAAATGTTGATATAATACCAAATTCAATAGCATTAGCCCAAGCAGCAATAGAAAGTGGTTGGGGTAAGTCTAGATTTGCAAAAGAATATAATGCACTTTTTGGTGAGTATACATATGATAATTCTAAAGGTGTTATCCCGCTTGAAAGAGAAAATGGTGATACACATCTAATTAAAGCATTCAGTTCATATAGTAACAGTGTCGAATCGTATTTCGATAACATTAACTCTCATAATGCCTATGAAGATTTCCGTGATATCCGAAATATAATGAGAGAACGAAATAATTTTTCAAACGTTAACTTACTTGTTAATAAACTAAGTACTTATGCAGAAGATGAAAATTATATTAAAACAATAAGACAAGTTATTAAAACAAATAACTTTAGTATTTTTGATCAAAAAATTATCACTTATTAGTTAAAAATAAAATTGGTGACCAAACCATCTCCAGTTTCCTTCACTATCTTTAACAGTACAATTCATTCTAGATCTTCCAGGTGACAATTCTCTTGCAAGTCTTATTTCAATTCTTTCATTAAATTTATAAATTTCTCTATCCACCTGACCTTTGCTATCAAATATAAAACAATCTAGAGATTGAGCTTTCTTATCATCAAGAAGAGAAAAACCTATGAATGGCGGGTTTTGTGTAATTGTTGGGTTTTGAGGTATGAAGTCATAAACCCCTAATCCCTTTGATGAAGCAGCAAATTTTACTCTATCTATTTCACCATATCTTTCATTTAAAGAAAATCTTGGCAGATAATACATGTTAGATGTTTCATTAATTATTCCAGAATGCTGTCCAAAAGCAACTTTAAATTTAAATTCTTTTACTAATTCAATTATTTCATCTGTTGTCTCCCCATAAGGAAATGCAAATAAAGTTGGTATTTGTCCAAGTTCTTTAAGAAAAATTTTATTAGAAGTTTCTATTTCATTTCTTACTTCCTGAATACTAATATCAGGCATATGAGCGTGTGTATGTGAGTGAGCACCAATTATTACACCTTCTTCTTTAAGTTTTCTTATTTGATCCCAATTAATATATTTTTCATTATTTGAAATTGTACCTGTTGTTACAAATAAGGTTACGGGAATATTATTTTTTTTAAATAAAGGCCATCCAACCTCTAGAAAAGACTTATCAGCATCATCCACGCTTATACCAATAGTGTTTTCTGGAAGATCTCCATCATTAAGTATCGTATCAATGATAAAATCTAATGATTTAATCGTATATTTTTCTTTAGTCAGTTCTTCAATGTGACTATTAAGTTGATCAATTGTAACACTTGTTGAAGGATATTTTGAGACTCCAAATTTATGATACATAAATACTGTAGCTGAATTTTTTATCTCATTTGCAAAAGTTCCAGTTACTAATAAAAAAGTTAAAGAAATACTTTTTAAAAATAGTAATAGAATGTAGTTATGTAATTTCATATGTTATTGTTTTTAGATATTATATCACCAATACCAGAGTTTTGTGTAATTGATGACAACAAAGTAATATTAAAGGAGAAAATTGTTCAAAATGAAACAGATAGGTTAAGTGATAATATAATACAGTCCTATATAGAAATAGATAAGCGTTTAAACTTAACACAAAATCTTAAAAAAATTTCTACTACAATTGGACCTGGATCGTATACAAGTTTAAGAGTTGGTTCAGCATTTATATCAGGCCTAATGATATCTCGTAAAATACCTTACTATCCACTATCAATTGAAGACATTTTAAATTTTAATTCAAAAAAATCATCTAAAAACAATTTAGGAGTTTTTATAACATCATCTAATAATCAGGAATTCTTGTGTTACAAAAATGAAGATAACGAAATGGAATATAATAAAATTGAAAATAATAAATGCTCGATTCCAAAACATATCGAGTTAATTCTTTTTAATAAGACTGAAATTAATGAGAATAATAAATTAGAACAAATTCATTTTTCTTTTTTTGAAGAATTTTACAAAAATTATAATAATTTAAACTTTAAAAAAAATATTATTATTAATCCTATTTATGTATCAAATAATCTATTGCTAAATTGAACAGTATTAATCAAATAAATAAAGAGAAGTTATCTTCAATAATAAAGTTTATGGATGATAATAGTGATGAATACAGTTATTTTAAAAAGATAGGATGGAATCTAAAAAATATTGAAAGTCAATTTAATAAAGTTAATAATTACTCTTTTGGATATTTTAAATCTAATCATCTAGTAGGGCTTTTAATTGGTGATGTAATTAAAAACGACAAAGATTATGATTTAGAATTACATATTCTATTTGTATCAAAAGACCAAAGAAGAAAACAAATTGCGACAAAATTATTAAATTATGTTGAAACAAATATAATTAAATTTTCACAGATTTTCATTGAAGTTGCTGAAGATAATTTAGATGCAATAAGTTTTTATCAAAAAAACAACTTTGTTTTTTTAAACTTTAGACATAACTATTATAGGTATAATGGTAAAAATATTCATGCTAAATGCTTTATAAAAAAAATTAATCATGAGTGATAAATATATTTATATAAAATCGTATGGTTGTCAGATGAATGTATACGATAGTAATCGTATTAAAGATTTGTTTTCAAATAAAGGATATAAATTAACAGACGATATTTCAAAGGCAGATTTAACTGTTTTGAATACATGTCATATAAGAGAAAAGGCAGTTGAGAAAGTCTACTCTGATATTGGTAGAGTTAAAAAAATTAAAGATAAAAAACAGAACATGAAATTAGTAGTTGCTGGTTGTGTTGCACAGGCCGAAGGTCTTGAAATAAAAAAAAGATCACCATCAGTTGATTATGTTGTAGGACCTCAGTCTTATCACAAATTACCTGATATGATTGATAAAGTAGATGAAATTGAAAATAGTGAGTTTTTACAAAATGAAAAATTTAAAAACTTAATTTTCAATTCTTCTAATGTATCATCTGAATTTTTATCTATTCAAGAAGGATGTGATAAATTCTGTTCTTTTTGCGTAGTTCCGTATACTAGGGGTCCTGAATTTTCCAGACCAGTTGATGATATTGTGGAAGAGACAAAAAAATATGTTTCAAATGGAATCAAAGAAATAATTTTGCTAGGTCAAAATGTTAATGCATATCATGGTATAGCGTCTGACGGAAAATCAAAAGATTTAGCTTATTTGATTAACAAGATAGGTGAAATTGAAGAAATTAAGAGGATTAGATATATGACATCTCATCCCATAGATATGAAAGATTCTCTAATAAATGCCCATGCCAATAATTCAAAACTAATGCCATTTCTCCATTTACCTATTCAATCTGGATCAGATAAAATTTTAAAAAAAATGAACAGAAAACATACAGTTGATGATTATTTAAAAATTGTAGAAAAAATAAGAAATGTTCGTCCCGATATTGCCCTTTCATCAGATTTTATTGTTGGCTTTCCAGATGAAACAGATAAAGATTTTGAAGATACAATGAAATTTATTGAAAAGGTTAATTTTGTTATTGCTTATTCATTTATTTATAGTCCAAGACCAGGAACACCTGCTCAAAATAAAGATAATATTAGTATTTTAGATAAAAAAGCACGTTTAAGTGCATTGCAATCTTTGCTAACACAACAACAAATCAATTTTAATAAGTCATTTGTTAATAAAGGCATGGAAGTATTATTTGAAAAAATTGGAAGACACAAAGATCAATTTATAGGACGTACAATTTATAACCAAAGTACATTTGTTAATTCCAAAAAAGATTTATTAAATAAAATTATGAATGTTAAAATTATAAACTCAACTAATTTCGCTCTTGAATGTCAGATATAGTAAACAAGAACGAAAATCTAGAATTGGAATTAGATGATAACACAATTTTAAGTAATTTATTTGGTATTAATGATAGAAACCTATCTCTCATAGAACAAATTAATCAAGTTAAAATTCAATATCGTGGAAATAAAATTAAAATATCAGGTAATAAAAAATCAATTTTTGAAACTAAAAAAACCATTCTTAATTTATTTAAAGAAGCACAAAATGGTGCAGAAATAGACGAGGATAGAATTAGAGATAATAAAAGTTTAATATCTATGAATATTAAGACAGACAAACAGATGGATTTATTTATTCAAACCAAAAAAAGAAAAATTATACCAAGAACTGAAATACAGAATAAATATCTTCAATTACTAAATAATAAAAATATAACATTTGCTATTGGCCCTGCTGGAACAGGAAAGACTTACCTAGCTGTTGCTAAAGCAGTTTCAGCTCTTCAAGATGGCAAAGTAAATAAAATTATTTTATCCAGACCAGCTGTTGAAGCTGGCGAAAAATTAGGTTTTCTTCCTGGAGATTTAAAAGAAAAAGTAGACCCTTTCTTAAGACCAATTTACGATGCTTTATATTCAATGTTACCTTATGAACAGGTAGAAAAAAAATTGCTTAACAACACTATAGAAATAGCCCCTATTGCATTTATGAGAGGAAGAACACTTGAGGATTGTTTTATAATTTTAGATGAAGCTCAAAATACAACAAAAACACAAATGAAAATGTTTTTAACAAGATTAGGGAAAAATAGTCAAATGGTAGTCGTAGGAGATGTTACTCAAATTGATCTTGTAAGTGAAAAAGATTCAGGACTTAAAGATGCATTAAAAAAGTTAAACAAAGTAAATGATATAGGTTTTATTCAATTATCAGAAAAAGATGTTGTACGACATGATTTAGTTAAGAAAATTATTAATGCATATGAAAAACATAAAAGTTGATTTTTTTTCTGAATCGAAAAAATGGCCAAGGCGAATACCTAAAATTAAGATTATTTCAAAAAAAACTATAAATAAGATGAGCTCTTATTTTAAAAAAGATTTTAGATTTGAACTAAATATAATTTTAACAGATAAATCAAAAATGATAAAACTTAACAAAATCTATAAAAATAAACAATCGGACACAGATGTCCTTACATTTATTTCTAAGATTTCAAATAAAAATGTTGGAAAAATTTTATATTGTGATATTTTTTTCTCAATTGATACTATTGAAAAATTTATAAGCAGAAATAAAATTAGCATTTATGATCATTTTAACCATTTACTAATTCATAGTTTATTACATATTAACGGATATGATCATAAAAAAAATTTAGAATTTAAAAAAATGAAAAGAGAGGAGATTAAAATTTTAGGATTATTTGGAATTAGTAATCCTTACATAATTCAATGAACACAAATAACGCTGATAAAACATCGAGCTGGAAAAATTGGATAATAAAAAAATTGTTATCTAATGATTCAACGAAAGAAGATATCTTAAATTTTATCGCTAACGATGAAGATGATAAAAATCTTGAAGATCTTAACGATAATAATGAAAAAAATCTAATCAAGAACATTGTAAATTTAAATGAAAAAAGTGTTGAAGATTTAATGATACCAAGAAGTGAAATTATAGCTCTAGATCATGACAAATCTTATAAAGAAATTTTAGAAATCATTAAAGATGAGGGGCATTCTAGATTTCCAGTTTATAAGAAAAATATTGATAACGTAATCGGCTTCTTTCATATAAAAGATTTTATTAAATCATCACAAGATACTTTTCAAATGAATGAAATTATAAGAGATGTTTTATATGTGGCACCAAAATCACCAATTTTAGATTTACTAAAAACTATGAGATCATCGAGGATTCATATAGGGCTAGTTGTAGATGGAGTTGGCGGTGTAGACGGATTGGTTACGATAGAAGATTTAGTTGAAGAAATTGTTGGAGAGATTGAAGATGAACATGATGCAGAGGATGAGGAGGAATTAGTTTATAAAAAATCAGATAATTCAATAACTGTAAATGCTAGCTACAGAGTAGAAGATTTAGAGGAATATTTTTCTATTAATATTCCTAGAAATGAGGATGATGAAACTTCTTCCGTAGGCGGTTTAGTATATGAAAAAATAAATAGGATACCAAAAAATAATGAAATAATAGATTTTAATGATGAACTTAGGATTAAAATTATTAAATCAAACAATAGAAAAATTGAAATAGTTGAAGTAAATAAAAATAATTGATTATTTTAATTTATTTAACATTAGGACTTCTAACATCACTTTTATTTCCTCCTTATTTTTTTTTGCCATTAGGTTTTATAATTTTTCCTTCTCTTTGTTTGTTATTAGATACAAACAGAAAGAATAATATTAACTTAAATATTTTTAAAAATTTTTCACTCTTTGGCTTTGGGTTTTTTATAAATTATTTATTTTGGGTTAAAAATCCCTTTTTTGTTTTTGAAGAAACAAAAAATTATTTCCTAGTTTTTTTATTATTAATAATATTACTCTCTTTAATTTCAAGCTTAATATTTACAATAATTTTAAATTTAGGAAAAAATATTCCGATATTTTTTTTGATTCCATTTATATTCACTATTACTGAATATATAATCTCAATTATTTTTTATGGATTTCCCTGGTTTACATTCTCTTTGGTTATTTCCAGTAATGAATATCTATTTTTTTCATTAAAATCTTTTGGAACATTAATCTCAAGTTATATAATAATTCAAATATTCTGCATACCTTTTATTTTTATTACCAAAGTAAATCTAAAAAAGGAAATGAGATATTTTTCATTTTTTATCGTTTTACCAATAATTATTTTATTGATCTTAAATGTTAACTTTAAAAGTAATAATATAAAAACCAAAGCTATAGATTTAGAAATTTTTCAATTAAATTTTAAAAATAATGACAAATCTTTAGTACCAGAAAAAAAACTAAATATAATAATTAATAATATTCAAGAAAGTACTGCAGATTTGTTAATATTTGGTGAAAATAATTTTCCTTACCTTTTAGACAATCTTAATCTAAAAATCTTAAAAGATTCTTTAAAAGAAAATCAAGTATTGATTATTGGTGCTACAAGATTTGAGAACAATAAATATTATAATAGTCTAATCAGTATTACTAAATCAAAAGTAAATTACTTTGACAAAAAAATACTTGTCCCTTTTGGAGAATTTTTACCTCTAAGAGATTCTTTTAATTTTTTAGAGAGAATTGTTGGTCCAAATAATTTTTCAAATGGTAACGAGCAAAGATTAATTAATTTACCAAATAATATAAGTTTTATTCCTGTAATTTGTTATGAGATAGTTTTTTATTGGAAACTCTTAAATAAATTAAATAATAATAGTAATTTTATTATAAATATAACAAATGATTTTTGGTTTGGTGAATATTTAGGTCCATATCAGCATTTCTATTTAACTAAAATTAGAGCTGCAGAGTTTAATAAACCAATAATACGTGTATCTAATAATGGGATATCTGCTGTGATAGATAATAAAGGTAACATAATAAAACACACTGAACTAAATAAGACTGGTAAATTTAAATATAAATTACATCTTCAAGAAAATATTAATTTTGTTAATTTACATTTAATATTAAAAATTTATTTTTTAATTATTTTTATTGTAATTACTTTATATTATTTAAGAAAAAATGTTGAGTAGCAATTATTCAAATCGGTTATTTGGAAGGACAAGGGGAAGAAGCAAGAAAAGATTTAATTTAAAAAATTATTATGAAACAGTAAATAAATACAAGTTTCAAAATTTTAATGAAGAAACAGAATATATCTTGGATGTAGGTACGGGTTATGGTGAAACCAGTATATTTCTTGCAAAGCAATTTCCAGATAAAGTTATTATATCTTGTGAAAAATATATTGATGGAAATATAATCTTACTTAAAAATATTGAAAACAATAAGATAAAAAATATTCTATTACATAATGGAAATGTTTATGATGTTTTAGAAAGTTTAAATAACAAATACTTTAAGCTTATATGGATTTTTTTCCCTGACCCTTGGCCAAAAAATAGACATGCTAAACGTAGATTGGTAACTAGTGATTTTTTAGTAAAACTTCATAAAAACATGAAAGAGAATAGTGAGATATATATAGCTACAGATTCAGTAATTTATGTAAGATTTATTTTAAACTCAATTTACAAATGTAAGGACTATTTTCTATGGGTTAACCAATCCAAAACTAATTTAGGTATAAAAGATTATTTTGATATTGAGACAAAATATTATAAAAAAGCAATTAATTCTCAAAGAAAACCATCTTTATTCATTTTGAGAAAATTATAAGCTTGAAATTCTGTAAAATATTTATATACGCAATATTATTAAGGTGGGTTATCCCACCTTTTTTTTATAATTATGGCTAAAAAAAAATATAATGTAATTAGAGAAGAAATGCTTCAGGTTGCGTCCAATGTAGCGCAAGAAAAAAACATTGATCAAGATTCAGTTTTTTCAGCAATGGAACAAGCATTAGAAAAAGCTGCAAGGGTTAAATACGGTCAAGAAATTGATATAAGAATTTCTATAGATAGAGCTACTGGCGATATTAAGTTAAATTCATATCTTGAAGTGGTTGAAAGTATTGATGAAGAATTACAATCTAGACAAATTCTTTTAGAGGATGCTAAAAAAACTAATCCAGATATTAATTTAGGAGAATTTGTTATAAAAGCATTACCACCTATTGAATTAGGAAGAGTAGCTGCACAAAATGCAAAAGGAGTAATAATTCAAAAGGTAAGAGAGGCTGACAAATCTAATCAATATGAAGAATATAAAGATAAAGTTGGTGAAATAGCAGTCGGTATAGTTAAAAGAACTGAATTTGGGAATTTAATTGTAGATTTAGGTAAGAGCGAAGCAATAATTAAAAGAGAAGAACTCATTCCAAGAGAAACATTTAAAAATGGAGACAGAGTAAGAGCTTATATATATGAGGTAAAAAATGATGTTAAAGGCTATCAAGTTTTTTTATCAAGAACTCATCCTCAATTTCTATCAAAATTATTTTTTCAAGAAGTTCCTGAAATATATGAGGGTGTAATTGTTGTAAAAAGTGTTGCTAGGGACCCTGGCTCAAGAGCAAAAATTAGTGTTTTTACAGAGGACTCCACCATTGATCCGGTAGGTGCTTGTGTTGGAATGAGAGGTTCAAGAGTACAAGCCGTAGTTAACGAATTACAAGGTGAAAAAATAGATATTGTTACATGGTCAGATAATCAAGCTACTTTTTTAGCAAATGCACTTGCTCCTGCAGAAGTAAGTAAGATTTTTTTATATGAAGAAAAAAATAAAGTTGAAGTTGTAATACCTGATGATCAGTTAAGTTTAGCGATAGGAAGAAAAGGACAAAATGTAAAACTAGCTTCTAATTTAACTAGTTTAGAAATAGATATCTTAACTGAAGATGAAGAAGCAGAAAGAAGACAACAAGAATTTAAGGAAAAAAGTATTTTGTTAGCTGAAACTCTGGATGTTGAAGATGTTATTGCTCAGTTGCTTGTTACTGATGGTTATACAACTGTTGAGTCTATTGCTTCAGAAACTTTAGAAAATTTGGAAAGAATAGAAGGATTTGATTCTAGCTTAGCTCAAGAAATAATTGATAGATCAAAAAGTTTTATACAAGAAAAGGAAGAATCCGACAAAAAACTAATTGAAGAAAAAATTAGTGATGAAAAATTAAAAAACTTAAAAGGAATGAATAATAGTATTTTAGCAGAACTTGCAAAATCTAATATTCTCAATGTTAATGATTTTGCTGATTTAGCTACATTTGAACTCATAGATAAAGAAGAAGGTATTTTAAAACAATTAGACATTGATGAAGAAATAGCCAACAACATGATAATGGAGGCACGAAGTTTCTGGTCTGAAGAGCAAAATAAGGATTAAAATTGGATAAAGACAAAGGTAATAAGAAAAAACCACTAAAACTATCGTCATCAGGAAGACTTCAAATAAGAAAAAATCTTGGTCCAGCTGGTGACAAAGCTAGGAGCAGCGGTAGTAAAAAAACAATACAGATTGTTTTTAAAAATAAAAATAATCAACAAAAGAGTTCATCTACAACACAGTCTAATTTTAGAGGATCATCTAGTTTAAGGACTCCAAGACCAGGTATAAATTCCTCACCACAACCAAACTTTTCCTCTCCTAATAAAACTAGGAATTTTGAAAATAAAAATAAAAAAAATGTAGATAAAAAAACTCAGCAAAAAAAATCAACCCTTCGTCCACTTGAAGATGATTTTAGTAAATTAGATGCAAAAAAAATATTAGAACAAGAAGAACAAGAATTTGATAAATTTCCAAGTCTAGCTAAAATAAAAAGAGCTAGAGAAAAAGAAAAACTAAAATCATCAAAAGATGAAGAAGAGAGCAAAATTTCCAGAGAGGTTTCAATTCCTGATTTTATTACTGTTCAAGATTTAGCGAACAGAATGGCAGAAAAAACTGCAGACGTAGTTAAGGTTCTAATGAAAATGGGAGTTATGGCAAATGCTACGCAATCTTTGGAATCTGATACCGCGCAATTAGTTGCCGAAGAATTAGGTCACAAAGTAACAGTAGTTAAAGATGATGATGTATTAAATGAAATTAAAGATTTTGAAGATCCTGAAGATAGCCTTATTCAAAGAGCTCCTGTAGTAACAATTATGGGTCATGTTGATCATGGTAAAACTTCTTTACTTGATGCTTATAGAAAAAGTAATGTAGTATCTGGTGAGGCAGGAGGTATTACACAACATATTGGTGCTTATCAAACAAACAATAATAACAAAAAAATTACATTTATTGATACCCCTGGTCACGCTGCTTTCTCAAACATGAGAGCTAGAGGATCAAAAACAACTGATATAATTATACTTGTTGTGGCTGCAGATGATGGAATTAAACCTCAGACAATTGAATCAATTGCTCATGCAAAAACTGCAGAAGTTCCAATAATAGTTGCTATTAACAAAATTGATCTTCCAGGAGCAGACCCAGATAAAGTTAGAAATGAATTACTTAGTCATGAAGTAATTGTTGAAAAACTAAGTGGTGAAGTTTTAGATATTGAAGTGTCAGCAACTAAAGGAACAAATTTAGATAAGTTAGAAGAAGCGATTCATTTACAAGCAGATCTTCTTAACCTCAAAGCTAATCCCAATAGAAAAGCCAGAGGGTCTGTAATTGAATCTAAACTAGAAAAAGGAAGAGGTTCAGTCGCAACAATCCTAGTACAAAAAGGAACACTAAAAGTAAGTGATATTTTTGTATCAGGATCTGAGTGGGGGAAAGTTAAAGCTCTAATTGATGACAAAGGTAAAAATATAAAACAAGCTGAACCCTCAGTACCAGTTGAAGTTCTGGGATTTGATTCGAATCCATTAGCTGGTGATGATTTTATTGTAGTTGAAAACGAAAGTATTGCCCGTAAAATTGCAGAATTTAGATCAAGTAAACTGCAAATTCAAAAAAATACAGTTGCTAAATCAAATGTTGAAGAGATGTTTGCTCAGATTAATAAAGGTGAAGCAACAAGTCTTCCAGTAGTAATTAAAACTGATGTTCAAGGTTCTGCAGAAGCAATTGAAAATTCAATAACTAAACTTTCAACTGATGAAGTTAAGGTTAATGTTATTTATAAAGGTGTTGGTGCAATTACTGAGAGTGATGTTACATTGGCTGGTTCAGGAAAAGGTTTTATTGTTGGTTTTAATGTTAGGGCACTACCTCATGCAAGAGATATAGCAAAAAGAGATGGTGTAGATATAAAATATTATTCAATTATTTATGAACTTATTGACGATGTAAAAAATCTTTTAACTGGCTTACTGAAACCTGATATTTCAGAAAATATTACAGGTAATGTGGAAATTAGAGAGGTATTTAATATTTCCAAAGTAGGAAATATTGCAGGGTGTATGGTTAAGGACGGTCTTATTTCTAGAAAATCTCAGATTAGAATTCTAAGAGACAATATTGTAATTCATAAAGGGCAAATTAGTAGTCTAAAAAGATTTAAGGAAGAAGTATCTGAGGTCAAGTCTGGTTTTGAATGTGGTGTAATGCTAGACAATTATAGTGATATTAAAGTAGGTGATATTATCGAAACATTTGAAGAAGTTTCTACAAGTAGAAAGTTATAATGTTTTTTTACAATGGATACACAGAGGCAAATTAGATTTGGTGAACTAATAAGATCATTGTTAAGTGATTGTTTACTAAAAGAAGATTTTTTTGACCATAATATTAACTCTTCATCCATTACTATATCTTTTGTTAGAATGTCTAAAGATCTAAAGATTGCAAATGTATATTTTATGCCTCTTGGTGGTAAGGATAAAATCGAAATTTTAGAAGCTTTAAAAGATAGAAAACATATTTTTCAAAAATTTCTATCAAAAGCAAAAATCAATTCAAAATTTACGCCAAAACTCTCTTTTTATTTAGATGATACATTTGATGAAGCAGAAAAAATTGAAAACCTTTTATTAAATAAAAATGTCTTAAGAGATATTAAATAATGATTTCAAAACAAGGTTGGATAAATTTATACAAACCCAAAAATATTACATCTTTTAAAGCCATTAATTCAATAAAAAAAAAATTTTTAATTAATAAAATTGGTCATGCGGGTACTTTAGATCCTATGGCAGAAGGTGTGTTACCAATAGCTATAGGAAAAGCAACAAAACTAATTCCATATATTAGAAATATGAAAAAAGAATATGAGTTTACAGTAACTTGGGGCATTCAAACAACAACAGATGATGCAGAGGGTGAGATTTTATTTGAATCAAGTTACCTCCCTAAAAGAAAAGAAATAGAAAAAAAAATTATTAATTATATTGGTTTTATAAGTCAGGTACCTCCAAAAGTTTCAGCAGTTAAAATTAATGGTAAAAGAGCTTATAAATTATTTAGAGAAAATAAAAAATTTACGATTCAACCAAAAAAAGTTTTTATCGAAGATCTGTGTATTACAGATCACAGTATTAACAAAACGTCATTTAAAATTTTATGTGGGCAGGGCTTTTATGTTAGAAGTCTAGCTCGTGATTTAGCTATAGATCTTAAAACATATGGATACATTTCTTCATTGAAAAGGTCAAAAGTAGGTAAATTCAGTGAAAAAAATTCGATTTTACTGGACGATCTCCTAAAAATAGGACAAATGCACCAAGAAATTAATTGTATCTCCACTACAATTTCTATGCTGGACGACATCTTGGCTTATGAAATTGAAGAAAAATTAGATATTGAAAATTTATCTTTTGGAAGATCTATTAAAATTGATGAAAGAAAAATTATAAATCCTTCGTCAATAAACTTAGATAAAAAAAATATTTTTTTATTTAAGAAAGGAGACATTGTCTCAATAGGCAAATTAGATGGTAATTTGTTTAAACCAAATAAAATATTATTATAGGAGAACCGATGTCGATAACAAAAGAAAATAAAAAGAATCTTATTAATGAATTTTCTAAAAATGAAAAAGATACCGGATCAACAGGTGTTCAAATAGCAGTTTTAACAGAAAGAATAAAAAATTTAACTGAACATTTTAAGACTCACAATAAAGATAATCATTCAAAAAGAGGACTAGTATCATTAGTTAATAAAAGAAAAAAATTATTAAACTACTTATCTAAAAAAAATAAGTCTGAATATTCAGATTTAATAAAAAAATTAAATATTAGAGGTTAAATAAAGAGGATAAATAAAAATTATGTTTGATGTTAAAAATATAGAAATTGAATGGGCTGGAAGAAAACTTAAATTAGAAACTGGAAAAGTAGCAAGACAAGCTGACTCAACAGTTATAGCGACTTATGGTGGTACGACAGTTATGTGTAATGTAGTTGCTGCAAAAGAAGCAAATCCTGATATGGATTTTTTCCCCTTAACAGTAAATTATCAAGAAAAATATTATTCTGTAGGAAAGATACCTGGTGGTTTTTTCAAAAGAGAGGCTAGACCAACTGAAAAAGAAACATTAGTTTCTCGATTAATTGATAGGCCGGTTAGACCTTTATTTCATAAAGATTTTAAAAATGAGACCCAAGTTACTTGTACTGTATTATCACATGATCAAGAAAATGACTCAGATGTTATAGCAATGGTAGCTGCAAGTGCTGCATTAACTTTATCTGGTTTGCCATTTTTAGGCCCACTCGGAGCAATTAAGATCGGTTTTATAGACGATGAGTTTGTTGTTAACCCGAGTAAGAGTCAATTATCAAATTCTAAACTAGAATTAGTATTGGCAGGGACTAAGGAAGGTGTACTAATGATCGAGTCCGAAGCTCACGAGCTTTCAGAAAAACAAATGCTAGATGCAGTCGTTCTTGGTCAAGAAAATTATAAAACAGTAATTGAAGCAATAATTTCCTTAGCTAAAAAAGCAGCAAAAGAACCTTGGGAACTTAAAGAAAAAGATGAAGAAATTAAAAATCTACCATCTAAGATCAACGAAGATTTTGGTAAAGATTTTATAGATGCGTATAAAATAACTGAAAAACAAAAAAGATCAGAAAAATTATCTTCGTTACGAAATGAAATTTCTGAAAAATTTGTAAGTGAAACACTCTCACCAGTATTGGTTTCAGATGCAATAAAAAATGTAGAAAAAGATATAGTTAGAGGAGAATTAATTAATACTGGTAATAGAATTGATGGAAGAGATACAAAAACAGTCCGTCCAATTGTGTGTGAAACTGGAGTTTTAGAAAGAACTCACGGGTCTGCATTATTTACAAGAGGAGAAACACAAGCTCTTGTAGTTTCAACTTTAGGAACTGGACAAGACGAGCAAAGAATAGATGCAATTGATGGTGAATATACAGAGAATTTTATGCTTCATTACAATTTTCCACCTTACTCAGTTGGAGAGGTTGGAAGAATAGGTTCTACTAGTAGAAGAGAAATAGGACATGGAAAATTAGCCTGGAGAGCTATTCACCCAATGTTACCTTCTAAAGAAAAGTTTCCTTACACTTATAGAGTTGTATCCGAAATTACAGAATCTAATGGATCTAGTTCTATGGCAACTGTTTGTGGTACCTCAATGTCTTTAATGGATGCAGGAGTGCCTTTAGAAAGACCAGTAGCAGGTATCGCGATGGGCTTAATTAAAGAGAATGATAAATATGTGATATTATCAGACATACTTGGTGATGAAGATCATCTTGGTGATATGGATTTTAAAGTTGCTGGAACTTCTGAAGGAATAACTTCATTACAAATGGATATTAAAATAACTAGTATCACAGCTGAAATTATGGAAGAAGCATTAGCGCAGGCTAAAGATGGAAGATTCCACATACTTGGTGAAATGGCTAAAGCAATAGACAAACCTAATCAATCAATTTCTCAATATGCACCAACAATAACTAATCTTCAAATAAATAAAGATAAAATTAGAGAAGTTATTGGTAAAGGAGGAGCAGTAATAAGAGAAATATCTGAAACAACTGGAGCTAAAATTGAAATTAATGATGAAGGTTTAGTAAGCATTGCAGCCGTAGATCAAAAATCTGGAAATGATGCATTAGAATGGATCAAAGGTATAGTCGAAGAACCAGAGATTGGAAAAATTTATGATGGTAAAGTTATAAAGATAATGGACTTCGGTGCTTTTGTTAATTTCATGGGATCGACAGACGGACTTGTTCATATTAGTCAATTAAAAAATGAAAGAGTAGAGAAAGTTGAAGATGTTATTAGTGAAGGAGATATGGTTAAAGTAAAAGTACTTGATATCGATTCTAGAGGAAAAATAAAACTTTCTATGAAAGCAGTTGACGCAGAAGAAAACGCTTAAATTACCTAAATTAATAGGACACAGAGGTGTAAAAGATCTGTGTCCAGAAAATACAATTGAATCCATTACTAAGGCATTTGACCTTGGCTTAACTTATGTTGAAATAGATGTTAAGATTTCTAAAGACAGAGTTCCAATTTTACTACATGATGACACACTTGATAGAACTACTAATGGAAGTGGACTTGCAATTGATTATGATTATGAGAACATAAAAAAACTTGATGCAGGAAAATTTTTTTATAAAGAAAATACGAATATTTTTGTTCCAAAGTTAGAAGATATTCTTAGTTTGTGTACTAATAATAATGGTAATTTAAATATCGAATTAAAACCCAATAAAAAGTTTGAAAAAGAAAATGTTTATCAGATATATAAAATTACAAAAAATATTAATCAAATAGATATTTTTTTCTCCTCTTTTGATATGATTTCTATTTTAGAAATTTCAAAACTTTACCCTCAATCTATACGTAGTTTTTTATTAGATGATTTTAAACAATATAATATTGATGATTTGATTAGCATATCAATTAATCATGATTTAAAAATTTGTGGATTAAATATAGATCTTGTCACTGCTGATATTATAAAAAAAATTAAAAAATCCAATATGGCAATAACTGTTTATTCAGATAAAAATATAAATTTATCTAGCGCTACTGATATTTTCTCCATAGGTGTTGATAGTATTTTTGTTGATAATCCTTTAGATTTATTGGGAAAATTTTAGAACTTATTGGGTATTCCAATAATATTGTAACCACAGTCTACATAATGTACTTCACCAGTAACAGCAGAAGATAAATCACTAACAAAGTATAAAGCAGATTTACCAATTTCATCTAGTTTTGCATTTCGTTTCAATGCTGAATGTTCTTCTGTAAATTTAAACACCTCCCTAGCATTATTTATTGCTGCACCAGCAATTGTTCTCATCGGTCCTGCTGAGATTGCATTAACACGAATATTTTTTGTGCCTAAATCCACACTCAAGTATTTTACACTAGTTTCTAAAGCGGCTTTTGCAATTCCCATTAAATTGTAATTTGGTATTACTTTATTTGACCCATAAAAAGTAAGGGTGAGAATACTTCCACCATCATTCATTATAGGTTCAAAATTTCTTGCAAGACTAGTTAAAGAAAAACATGATATTTCCAAACAATTAATAAAATTATCCTTTGTAGTATCAACATATCTTCCATTTAACTCTGACTTATCTGCAAATGCAACAGCATGAATTATAAAATCAATTGTGCCCCATTCTTTTTTTATAATTTCTACAGATTTATTTATTGAGTCATCATTATTAAAATCACATTCTATTAATATTTTTGAATTAATTTCTTCAGAAAGTGGTTTCACCCTCTTCAATAATATTTCATTTTGATAACCAATGGCTATTTCAGCACCATTTTCAGCTAGTTGTTTTGCTATTCCCCATGCAATTGAATGATTATTTGCAATACCAAATACTAAACCTTTTTTATTTTTAAGCATGATATTTTGAAAATACTAATGTTGCATTTGTACCACCAAAACCAAAACTATTTGACATAACATGCTCAATTTCAAAGTCATTTTCCGTTTTTAAAAGAATATTACAATCTTTGGCACTATCATCGAGATTTTCAATATTAGCAGAACCACTAATAAAATTATTTTTCATCATCAATAAACTATAAATTGCTTCATGCACACCAGTTGCCCCTAAAGAATGACCAGTCAAAGATTTTGTTGAACTCATATTAGGAATATTTGAACCAAAAACATTTTTGATTGCTTCCAATTCTTTTACATCTCCTATTGGAGTGCTTGTTCCATGTGTATTTATATAATCAATTTTACCATCAATATTTTTTAATGCTTGCTTCATGCATCTTTCTGCTCCTTCTCCAGAAGGCTGTACCATATCGTATCCATCTGAGGTTGCTCCATATCCTGTTATTTCACCATATATTTTAGCACCTCTAGCTTTTGCATGCTCTAATTCTTCAAGTACTAAAGTTCCACCTCCACCAGCAATTACAAAACCATCTCTATCTGCATCATATGCCCTTGAAGATTTTTTTGGAGTAGAATTATATTTTGATGACAAAGCACCCATTGCATCAAATAAAATTGACAAAGTCCAATGAAGTTCTTCACCTCCTCCAGCAAAAACAATATTTTGTTTTCCCATCTGAATTAGTTCGTACGCATTACCAATACAATGTGAACTTGTAGAACATGCTGAAGTAATTGAATAGTTAACTCCTTTAATTTTAAAAGGAGTTGCAAGAGTTGCAGAATTTGTACTAGACATTGCCCTAGGCACCATAAATGGTCCAATTTTTTTTGAACCCGAACTCTTCCCAATTTCAGAAGACTTAAATAAATTTTGTGTAGATGGACCACCTGAACCAACAATTATACCAGTCATTTCATTTGAAATATCACTTTCCTCCAGCCCTGAGTCGTCTATAGCGTCTTTCATCGCAATATAGTTGTAGGCAGCTCCATCACCCATAAACCTTAGTAATCTTCTATCAATTTCGTTACTAATATCTATATTGGGTTTACCGTGTACGAGACTTCTAAAAGAAAACTCCTCATACTCTTCTGCACTTGTTATTCCAGATTTCAAATTTTTAAGACTGTCTATAACATCCGATTGATTATTACCAATACATGATACTATACCTAAACCTGTTACTACTACTCTATTCATTACTTATTTCTCAGGTGAAAATAAACCGACTTTCATATCTTTAGCTTCATAAATTGTTTCACCATCAGCTTTTAAAACACCATCTCCAACTCCTAAAATCAATTTTCTTAGTATAAGTCTTTTAAGAGATATGTGATAAGTTACTTTTTTGACTTTTTGTAATACCTGACCGGTAAACTTAACTTCACCAACTCCTAAAGCTCTACCCTTTCCTGGTTGACCAAGCCATCCTAAATAAAAACCGAGTAATTGCCACATAGCATCCAAACCTAAGCAACCCGGCATTACTGGATCATCTTTAAAATGACATTCAAAAAACCATAAGTCTTCTTTAATATCTAATTCCGCAATAACCTCACCTTTAGCGAATACTCCTCCATTCTCATTTATTGAAGTAATTCTATCAAACATTAACATAGGAGGCATTGGAAGTTGTGCATTCCCTTTTCCAAAAAGAACACCTTTTGCACAATCAATTAATTGATCATAGGTAAATGTATTTTGTTTCATAATTTTAATTAAACTTTTTTTATGTATTTATCAATTAACTTAAACTGATTTTAAATAACAATCATGTTTACTTTTAATAACAATATTATCAATGCTTAATTTTTTTCCATCAGAAATTGTCATTATATTAGTTTCATCCTTTAAATTTAAATAGAAATTAATTATTTTTTGAGCGGCAATCAAACCTGCTAACCCTGCAGAAATGCCTGAAATACCTACTACACTACATCTGGGAAGATCAACATCATCTTTGTTAGGAAATATACAATTTAAACATACATGATTATTTTTATTTGAATTATTGAAAAGAATTATTTGTAAATCGTGTCTTAATGCAGAGGAATATAAAAAATTGATTGAGTTTTTAAGGCAATATTCATTTAATAATTTAGAACTTACCCAATCATCAGTTGCATCAACAATTATTGAACATTCTTTTAGAGAATTTAAATTTAAAGAATTAATATTTTCATCAATAGTATCAATTTTACATTCAGTATTGATTAATTGTAATTTATTTTTAGCTACATCAACCTTTTTTCTTCCAATATCATTTAAATTAAACAAAATTTGTCTATTAAGATTACTTTTTTCAACAATGTCTCCATCTACTATTAAAAATTCTTTTATTCCAGAGTTGACTAAATATTGACTTAAAGGACATCCTATACCTCCCATACCCACAATACCAATTTTTATATTTGATAATTTTTTTAGGTTTTCTTCAGAAAATTCTTTTAAAATAAATAATCTACTGAAAATTTTATATTCTTCTTCAGAGTAATTATTCATAATTTTATATAGAATTATAAATTTGTTTTATAATTTGCTTTGCACAATTTACCTTTGTCATTTTCTTAAATTTTTTTATCTGGTTTTTTGTAATTATTGATATCTGATTATAATCTGAACCAAAAACTTTATTTTTACTATCGATTTTATTGTAAACCATCATATCACATTTTTTATTAACTAATTTTTTTTTGGCATTATCAATGCTCCCCGTTTCTGCAGCAAAACCAACTAAAAATTTAGGCCTTTGAGTTTTACTTTTTCCAATTTTTTCTAAAATATCAATATTTTTATAAAGACTAATATTTAATTTTTCATTTTTTTTAATCTTGGATTTATTTATATTTTTATTTTTGAAATCAGATACTGCAGCAGTAAAAATTCCTATATCAATTTTAGAAATTTTTCTAATTTTTTGATACATTTCGTTTGCTGATTTTATTTGAATAAATTTTAAATTTGGTGGAGGATCTAAATTTGTTGGTCCAGATATCAAGGTTACATTCGCTCCATATAAAACTAATTGTGAAGCAATTTCATAGCCTTGTTTTCCAGAAGATTGATTTGAAATAAACCTAACTGGATCAATCATTTCAATTGTTGGTCCTGCAGTTACTAGGCATTTTTTATTTTTTAATAAATTAACATTTTCTAGTCTGTTTAAAATTCTATTTACAATATTTTTTGAGTTATCAATTCTGCCTAAACCAAATTCTCCACACTTTAGATTTCCAACTTTAGGGCCAATAAACTCATGACCGCTATCCTTTAATAATCTCACATTTTTTTGATTGATTTTGTTATACCACATAAAACTATTCATTGCAGGGACAAACAAAATTTTTTTATTTGAAGCAAGTAACGTATTAGAGGCTAAATTATCTCCATATCCATTAGCAAACTTGGCAATAGAATTAGCTGTAGCTGGACATACAACTATTATATCATTATCTCTTGATAAATTAATATGAAGCATCTTATTTTTCTTCTCATCTTCATCAGTAAATATTTTATTTTTAAGTAATTTTTTTATATCTGATATTTTTATATATTTCTTCGCTTCTTTAGTTAGAATGCAACTAATTTTGATTTGATTAATATTCAGCAAAGTAATAATTTCTTTACATCGAGATGCAGCTATAGAGCCAGTTATTATTAATAAAATTTTATTCATTAAAGTTTATAACCAGTATGTATAGCTACAATTCCATTAAATAGATTAATAGTCTCGACTTTAGTAAATCCACAATCACGTAGATTTTTGCTAAGCTCTTCTTGTGATGGAAATAAATCAATACTTTCACTCAAATAGTTATAAGAATTCTTATCTTTAGCAACTATTTCTCCTAACAGAGGTAAAATCCTTGATTTGTAGATATTATATGAACTTGATATCAAAGATGATTTGGGTGTGCTAAATTCTAAGCAACAATATTTACCACCAGGTTTAAGAACTCTGTAAGCCTCTTTTATGGATAACAAATACTCTGTAACATTTCTTAAGCAGAAAGAAATAGTATATATATCAAAAAAATTATTTTCAAAATTTAACCTTTCAGCATTACCAATAAAATATTTTATATTTTTTTCATTTTTTAATTTTTTTCTCCCTTCTATTAACATTTCTTCATTCAGGTCTAAAAGATAAAGACTGGTTATTAAATCTTCTTTTAAAATTTCACTAGCGATATCACCAGAACCAGAACCAACATCCAAGATTATGTCATTTTCCTTTATATCCATAATTTCTACAAATCTTTTTTTCCATAATCGGTGCATACCAAAACTCATCAAATCATTCATTATATCGTAGCTCGGAGCTACGCTTGAAAATACTTTTTGAACAAGTTTAGTCTTTTGTTTTGAATTTACTTTTGTATAACCAAAATTATAATCTTTTTTCATTATGCCAGAATTACCTGAAGTTGAAACTACAATTAGAGGACTTAGTGTAATATTGAAGCAAAAAATATCTAATGTCAAAATTCATACATCAAAACTGCGTTTTAAAATTCCTAATAATATATCTAATATACTACGTAACTCCAAGATATCCAACTTAAGACGCATAGCAAAGTTCATTATCATAGATTTAGATAAAGATTATTCTGTAGTTATACATTTAGGGATGTCAGGAAGATTAAAAACTGTATCTTCAAACTATAAAAGAGCAAAACATGATCATTTTGTTATATATTTTTTAAGTAAAAAGATACTCATTTACCATGATCCTAGGAAATTTGGATTTATTGATTTAGTAAAAACAAGAGATCTACAAAAACAAAAGTATATTATGAGCCTGGGTTTAGATGCGTTGAGTCCAGATCTTACAGCGCAAATGATATTTGAAAAAATTTCAAAATCTGAGGTGCCAATAAAGCAAATTTTACTAAATCAAAAAATAATTGCTGGCATAGGTAATATCTATGCATCGGAAATTCTATTTGATTCTAAAATTTCCCCACTTACTTTAGGCAAGAATTTAGATATTAGTCTCATTATGAAACTAATTAAGTCTATTAGAAAAATTTTAAAGAAAGCAATTAAATATGGAGGATCGACCATAAGAGATTATAGGTCTGCTGACGGTACATTAGGAAACTTTCAGTCAAATTTTAGGGTATACAATAAAGAAGGAAAAAAAATTGGTAATGACAAGGTCAAAAAGATTGTTCAGTATGGTCGATCTACTTTTTATTGTCCAAAAATTCAAAATAATTGGTAATTCATCAATAAATATTAATTGACTTAATTTATTTTGAATTTATAGCTCCGTCATGGCTAATCATGTTTCAGCAAAAAAAAGATCAAGACAGAACAAAACTAGAAATACTGTTAATTCTCAATACTTGTCTAAGTTTAGAAACGCTCTAAATAAATTTAAGTCATCCGTTGAAGCAAAAAATGAGGAGGAAATTCAAAAATCCTTTAGTAATGTCAACTCAATAATGGCCAGAGCATCAAAAAAAGGGATTTTCAAAAAAGAATACATATCCAGAAAGTTATCCTCCTTATCAAAACAAATTTCAAAAAAATAATTTTTTTTTAATTTTTTTCACTTTTCTTCTTGCTAAAAATACTTAAAGAGTGTTGATTAAGTAAATTAATTTGGTGATTTAATTTTACGACTTTAGATTTTTTGCGTAGAATTTCATTTAGTAAAAATCGTCTTGTTGGGGGAAAATGGATAATTCATCTACTATATTTGACGAAAGTAAATGGTTATCTTTTAAAAAAAATCTTAAAAAAAATGTTGGTGACTCTGCTTTTAATAATTGGTTAAAACATTTAAAATTCGTTTCAGTAGAAGATTGTATAATTACTTTCTCTGTTCCAACAAAGTTCTTAAGAGATTGGATTGTAAATAATTATTCTGATAAGATTAAAGATGAAGCTAAAAATCTTTTAAATAAACTAGATACAATAAAATTTGTTGTTAAACCAACTGGTGGTAGAATTGTCCCGGGTACTGCTCGTACAATTAAAAGTAGTGATAATCATTGGAAATCCACTTTAGATCTAAGATCTAATCAATCATCAAATTATCCCAATGAATTTGGAGCTCCTTTAGATCCTCGCTTCACTTTTGAAAATTTTGTTGTGGGTAAACCTAATGAACTAGCATTTGCAGCTTCTCAAAGAGTTTCTGAAGCTGATAAAATTACATTCAATCCACTTTTTTTATGTGGTGGTGTTGGATTAGGAAAAACACATCTAATGCATGCAATTGGATGGAAGATTAAACAACAGCAACCAGAAAGGAAAGTAATATATCTTTCAGCAGAAAAGTTCATGTATCAATTTGTTAGAGCATTAAGATACAAGGATACCTCTGCTTTTAAAGAGCAATTTAGATCAATAGATGTGCTTATGATTGATGATGTTCAGTTTATAAGCGGTAAAGATAATACTCAAGAAGAATTTTTTCATACATTCAATGCATTGATTGAACAGAATAAACAAATAGTTATATCTGCTGACAAAACACCAACTGATCTTGATGGTGTACAAGAAAGATTGAAGTCAAGATTAGGTTGTGGTTTGGTTGCAGATATTCATCCAACAACTTATGAATTAAGACTTGGTATTTTAATCGAAAAAGCTCATAAACGAGGTGTAGAAATACCACCAAAAGTTCTTGAATTTCTCTCTCATAGGATTATTTCTAACGTTAGAGAGATGGAAGGAGCACTAAATAGATTGGTAGCTCATGCAACTTTAGTCGGAACAGCAATTACTGTAGAAACTGCACAATTAGTTCTTCAAGATTTATTAAAATCATCAAATAAAAAGATTACAATTGAAGAAATTCAAAAAAAAGTAGCTGAGCATTTCAACATAAGGATTACGGACATGCATTCTCCAAGAAGATCTCGCTCTGTTGCAAGACCTAGACAAATAGCAATGTATCTTGCAAAATCTATAACATCAAGATCATTACCTGAAATTGGAAGAAAATTTGGTGGAAGAGATCACACTACAGTCATGCATGCTGTTAAGAAAATAGAAGAACTTAAGCTATCTGATGTTAATTTTAATGAAGACCTAGAGTTATTAAAAAGACTTATAGATTCTTAATTCTTTTTATCATATGTTTAGGTATGAAATTTAAAATATTACGTTCTAATTTTTTTAAAACTCTTTCACATTTGCAAGGTATTGTTGACAAGAAGAATGCACTTCCCATTTTAGCTAATATTTTAATTGAAGCAAAAAATGATCAAATAGTTTTATCATCAACGGATATGGATATTTCTATAATAGAAAAGATATCTTGTAATGTAATGGAAGAAGGAGCTACAACTCTAAACTCACAAATATTATATGATATTGTTAGAAAAATTGATGAGAACAGTGAAATAGAAATAATTTCAAATAATGGTAAACTACTAACTTTGAGATCTGATGGATCAAGATTTTCTCTAGCTTGTTTACCTAAGGAAGACTACCCTATAATTGAAAAAGATAAATCCGGTATTCAAGTTAAAATAAATTCAAAAGTTCTTTATAAATTAATAGATAAAACAAAATTTGCAATTTCAAATGAAGAGACTAGATATTTTTTAAATGGTTTATATTTTAATATAACTAATGAAAATAATAATAATATATTAACATTAGTGGGTACCGATGGTCATAGGCTTGCCAAGTTTAGCAATGCAATTGATGGTAAGATTGATCAAGTCTCTGGTGTAATTATTCCAAAGAAAACAATTTATGAATTATCTAAATTGTTATCTGAAATAGATATGGAAATTACAGTTTCAATAAACTCTAATAAAATTGTATTTATCATAGGAGATATAATTTTTATTTCAAAATTAATTGATGGTAATTTCCCAGATTACAAAAGAGTCATTCCAGAAGATAATAATAATTTATTAAAAATTAGCAGAGAAAAATTATTGTCGGCTGTTGATAGGGTTAGTACAATTGCAAACGAAAAATCACCAGTGATTAAGTTTAAAATATTACAAAATATTCTTAATTTAAATACTATTAACAATGAAAGTAGCACTGCTTCGGAAGATTTAAATATAAATTATGAAGGAAATGATATTGAAATAGGATTTAACTCAAAATACATAATGGATATGATGAATAATTTAGAGGATAATGAAATAATTATTAACTTTAAAGATAATTCCTCACCTATAATTGTGCAAGAAAATTCAAATACCAGTCTTGTTTATGTATTAATGCCAATGAGAGTTTAGAATTTGGTAAAAATTAAAAATATTGAATTCAAAAACTTCAGAAATTTTAAAAATTTTAAAACATCCTTTGATAATAAGTTAAATATTTTATTTGGTGATAATGGTTGTGGCAAAACCAATATATTAGAAGGCATTTCTTTAGTTGCAAAAGGTAGGGGTATTAG
>CACHLW010000003.1 GCA_902580765.1 uncultured Alphaproteobacteria bacterium
GAAATGAAAAAAAATTTTTGCATTACTCATTTTTTTAACCCAGTTCGATATATGGCATTGCTCGAGATAGTAACTGAAGAAGTTAATGACATTGAAAAAATAAATTTATTAAAACAATTTTGTGATGAAAAACTTGGTAAAGGTGTAATTATTTGTAACGACACTCCAGGATTTATTGGAAACAGAATTGGAGTTTATGCAATGCAAGTTGCTATGACTGAAGCTTTTAAAATGAAGATATCAATTGAAGAAGCTGATGCTGTATTTGGAAGACCAATGGGTATCCCGAAGACTGGAATTTTTGGGCTATACGATTTAATTGGTATCGATTTGATGGCTGATGTTTTAAAAAGTTTTATCAAAGAACTCCCAAAAGAAGATCCTTTCCACGAGGTTGCACAAGAAATTCCATTGGTCACAAAACTTATTGAAACTGGGTATACAGGAAGAAAAGGTAAGGGTGGTTTTTATAGAATGAATAAATCTGATGGTAAAAAAATTCTTGAAGCAATTAATTTAGAAACTGGCGAGTATCACCCAAGTCAGAAAATTAATTTAGGCATGGGAGATAAAATTGACATAAATAAACTCATTCAAAGAAAAGACAAATACGGTGAATATGCAAAATCAATTCTGACAAAAGTAATTAGGTATGCTGCATATTTAATCCCTGATGTATCATCAAAATATATAGACATAGATGATGCACTAAGATTAGGTTTTAATTGGACTGTTGGCCCTTTTGAAATGCTTTCAAATATTGATACAAAAAATTTTATTGATCAAAATACTGATATTAACTTCTTTAAAGATCTAAAGGGAGTTTTTGAATTTAAAAAAAGACCTGGATATTTAGATTCAAGTGTTGATAATTTAAGATCGTTAAATTTACAAAAAACTTTTGAGAACCCTTCTGCTAATATTAAAAATTCTTCATCATATCAGATTGTTGAATTTACTACTAAGGCAAACGCTTTAGATACTGACTCTATGTTAGCGTTAAAAGAAGCTGCTCAAAATAATAAAAGCACAATTGTGATTAATGATGCAATGCAATTTTCTGCTGGTGTAAATTTAAATTATGTCATGGAATTTGCTAAAAATAATGAATGGTCTAAAATTGAAAAATTTATAATTGATTTCCAACAAACGTGTAAAACAATAAAATATGCAGATAAGCCTTTTATTGCTGCGCCATCAGGACTTGCTATTGGAGGTGGTTTTGAAGTGGTATTGCATTGTGATTATAACGTTGCTCATACAAATGTTGTTCTTGGACTAGTTGAATCTTTAGTTGGACTCATTCCTGCTGGTGGGGGTTGTAAGGAAATGCTGTGGCGTTGGTTACAAACTCCAGAAGGTAAAGAAAATTCTGAACATGCGTCTATGAAAGTTTTTGATCTTATTGGTTATGCTATTACTGCTACCTCACCAAATGAAGCGCTGCCAAATCAATTCTTTTTAGAAAAGGATAAGGTGGTAATAAATAGAGACAGACAATTATCAACAGCTATCGATTTATTAAATAATATTGAGGGAGGTTATGAAAAACCATCTCAACCTAAATTCAATTTAGGCGGTAGTGCTGTCAGAGATAAAATGTTTGAAAAACTTGAAGCACTATATAATGAAAATAAAATTTTAGACCACGGATTAGAAGTAGGTAAGCAAATTGCTTTTGTACTTAGTGGTGGAAATACAAATATTGATAATGAATTAAGTGAAGATGATCTTTATAATCTTGAATTGGAAGCTTTCATGAGACTTATCCAGATGCCTAAAACTCAAGAGCGAATAAAACATACACTTGAAACTGGAAAACCATTAGTAAATTAAATTAATTTCTTGTAGTATTTGATCCTTTTAGGAAACAGATGAGTAATTTTGATACAAACCTAGATAAAAATTCAGCCAATTTTGTTCCACTATCACCATTAAGTTTTATAACTCGCGTGAAAGATATTTATCCAAACTATGACTCTTTAGTTTATGGAAAAAGAAGTTACACTTGGCTTGAAACCTATAATCGATGTACCAAGTTTGCTAGTGCATTAGCAAAAAAAGGAATTACAAAAGGAAGTACCGTTTCAATCATAGCGGCAAATACTCCAGAATTATTCGAAGCACATTATTCTATCCCAATGACTGGTGGCGTTATTAATACGATCAATACTAGACTTGATGCAGATACAATTGCGTATATTCTAGATCATAGTGATGCAAAACTTCTTATAACTGATACTCAATTTTCACCTACAATGAAAAAGGTTTTAAAAATATATGGGAAGAATATTCCTATTATTGACATTCATGATGATCAGGCAGTTTTTAAAGATGGTGAGGGTGAACAAATAGGAGAAATGACATATGAAGAATTTTTACAAACAGGTGATGACAATTATAATTGGTCTTTACCTGAAGATGAATGGCAAGCAATCTCACTAAGCTATACATCAGGCACAACTGGTAAACCAAAAGGTGTTGTGTATCACCACCGTGGATCATATTTAATGTCTACAGGAAGTGTTACGGCATGGAACATGCCTAATAAATTAACATTTCTTTATACTGTTCCAATGTTCCACTGTAACGGATGGGGCTACCCTTGGACAGCCGCTTTAATACATGCAAAAATTATTTGCTGCAGGTACATTGTTGCAAAAGATATTTATAATTTAATAGATAAATACAAAGTAACTCATTTTGGAGGCGCTCCTATAGTTTTAAGTTTAATTGCTAATGCTGATGAAAAAGATAAAAAAGAAATAAATCATAAAGTATATGTATTAACTGCTGGTGCTCCACCAACGAGTGCAATTCTTGAAAAGATGGATAACTTAGGTTTTGAAGTTATGCATGTATATGGATTAACTGAAACATACGGTCATATCCTTCAGTGTGCTTGGAATGAAGAATGGGAATCACAATCAAAATCTGAAAAAGCTGATATTAAAGCAAGACAAGGTGTTCGTTACCCAAATACTGAAGAAGTATGTGTTGCTGATCCAGAGACCTATGAAAAAGTTCCGATGGATGGAGAAACCATGGGAGAGATTTTAATTCGAGGTAATGTAGTAATGAAAGGATATTATAAAAATAAAGAGGCGACTGAAACATCCATGAATAATGGATGGTTTCACTCCGGTGATTTAGCGGTTGTCTATCCTGATGGATATATTCAAATAAAAGATAGATCGAAAGATATCATAATTTCTGGAGGAGAAAATATTTCATCTGTGGAAGTTGAAAATGTTGTTGCTAAACACCCAGCTGTTTCCTTGGTTGCAGTAGTTGCCAAGCCAGATGAGAAGTGGGGTGAAACACCATGTGCTTTTGTAGAACTAGCTCCTGGAAAAAATGCCACAGAAGAGGATATAATTCAGTTTTGTAAAGAAAATATGGCTGGATTTAAAAGACCAAAGCATGTAATCTTTGGTGAATTACCAAAAACATCAACTGGGAAGATACAAAAGTTTGAATTAAGAACAAAAGCAAAGGAGTTATAAATGGATCCAAAAACTTATAAATTTGACACACTAAGTCTACATGCTGGTTATCAACCAAGTAAAAACGCTGGCTCAAGGCAAGTACCAATTTATCAAACAACTTCATATATGTTTGATGATGTTGATCATGCGGCAGCACTTTTTAATTTAGAAAGAGGTGGTCATATTTATAGTCGTATGTCCAACCCAACAGTACAAGTTCTAGAAGAAAGAGTTTGTGCACTTGAAGGAGGAACAGCTGCTCTTGCAACTGCATCTGGAATGAGTGCAATATTTTTAACTATTATGACCCTTTGTAACGCCGGTGATCACATGGTTGTTTCTTCTCAGCTTTACGGTGGAACTGTAAATTTATTTAGATTAACCCTTCCTAAGTTTGGTATTAAAACAACTTTTGTAAAACCAAGAGATACAGAAGGTTTTAAAAAAGCAATTCAACCAAATACTAAAGGTATTTTTGGTGAGCTTGTTGGCAATCCTGGTAATGAATTGATGAACATGCCTGAAGTTTCAAACATAGCAAAAGAAGCTGGTATTCCACTAATTATTGATAGTACTTATCAAACTCCTTATTTGTGTAGACCTTTTGAACACGGAGCTGACCTTGTTGTGCACTCACTAACTAAATGGATGAGTGGTAATGGTTCTTCAATGGCAGGGATATTAGTTGAAGGTGGAACTTTTGATTGGATGCAAAATGATAAATTTCCTTCTATGACTGAACCGTATGAAGGCTATCATGGATTATCGTTTGCAGAAGAATTTGGTCCAACAGCTTTTACAATGATGGCAAGAGCTGAAGGGATGAGAGACATGGGACCATGTTTAGCTCCACAAAATGCATGGAATATTTTACATGGTATAGAAACTCTTTCTCTACGTATGGAAAAGCATTGTTCTAATGCTTTGAAAATGGTTGAGTACTTATCTAATCATGAAAGTGTTGCATGGGTTTCACACGCTAGTGCGCCAGGACATCCAGATAAGGAACTTGCTGAAAAAATTCTACCTAAGGGTACTGGCTCAATGATTGCGTTTGGAATTAAAGGTGGCAAAGAGGCTGGAGCTGCATTTATTAACAATGTTAAACTTGCATCACATTTAGCAAATGTTGGTGATGCGAGAACACTAGTTATACACCCAGCATCTGCAACGCACTCTCAAATGGATGAGGCTACTCTGAAGTTTGCTGGATTATCTCATGACATGATTAGACTTTCTGTTGGTCTAGAAGACTTCGAAGATATTGTGAATGATTTTGAAGATGGTTTTCGAGCAGCAAAAAAACCTCGTTTAGTTGCAAATAAATAAATGAAGTTTAAAGTCAGAGGAATTGATACGTTTGCCTCCACTGGAGGCAGACCCTTTGATAAAAACAAGCCACTAATTGTTTTTGTTCACGGAAGTGGTCTTAGTCATATGGTATGGGTTCTTCAAACACGTTATTTTGCATTTCGCGGATACAGTGTTTTAGCAGTCGATTTACCAGGTCATGGTTTATCTTCTGGAGAAAGTTTAAAAACAATCGAGGAAATGGGAAATTGGGTTGGTGATGCAATAGAAGCAGTAGGATGTAAGCAAGCATCTCTCGTAGGTCATTCTCAAGGTTGTTTGGTAACTATGGAATGTGTTGCACAACATTCTGAAAAAATTAAAACATTAACTCTTATGGGTGGTGCCTCTGCCATTCCGATGAATCCAGAATTACTAAGCTTAGCAGAAGAAAGCAACCCTAAAGCTGTAGATTTAATGATGGATTTTGCGCATGGACCAGCTGGACATTTTGGAGGTCATCCTGTTCCAGGTTTATATCATTTAAATGTTGGATCTATGATCGTTCAAAATAAAGAAATTAAAGATACCTTAGGTGTAGATTTTAGAGCATGTGATAATTATAAAAATGGACCTGAAATAGCAAAAAAATTAGATCTACCCACTCTTTCAATATTAGGCGCACAAGATAGGATGTGTCGATTAAAAGATGGAAAAATCTTAGCAGATTATATTAAGGGTTCGGAAGTTCATGTAATTGAAAATTGTGGTCACATGATGCTTCTTGAAGAAGCTGATCAAACGTTAGAAATTCTTAAAAAATTTATTTTAGAAAACGATCCAATTAAATAAATAATAAAACTATTTAGTTTCTTCAGTATCGGGTCTTGTTAGTTCTTCAAGCTTACGCATTTCTTCTTCCATTTTAAGCTTTTCTTGTTCTTCACGTTTTTTCTTACGTTCCTCAGCTTTCATTTTCAGCTTAAGTTCTTTCTGCATTTTGCGGTCTCCCGCTCTTGATTTGTGATTAAAATGGATTCCCATAATGTGCGTCTATATACTAAAAATTTAATGATTTATCTAGACTCTAAATTTTAATTTCTGGCAAGCCAGACAATTAATACAAAAACAAATATAGCTATAGCTTGAAAAAGTACTCTTAAACGCATTAGCTTATTACTATGATTTTTATTTAGTTTGCCATTTACTGCCATGGCTATGACCCCAATGACCACGACTGCTAGAGTTGCAGCCATAAATAAAACTAGTACTATCTGCATTGTACCCATATATCTATCTATATAAAACTTTTCTTGAATGAAGCAAGAATTCATACATAAGGTCAATATGGACAATATATTAATAGGCCCATCAATATCAAAACACGACAAACCTAAGAAACTAATGGTAATGCTTCATGGTTATGGTGACAATGCTGCTAATTTTATTCATTTAGCACAACCTTTAGATCAAGATAAATGGGGAATGCACTATGTAGCTTTAAATGCACCAAGTATTATGCCTGGCAACCCAATGGGGTATCAATGGTTTGATTTATACCTGAACGGTGTTTATATCTCTGATGTTGGTCCAAAAGAATTTGAAAATGTTAGAAACTTAATAAATGAAAATGTTAAAAAACTTTCTAATACGATATCTCTGCTTATAAATGATTTAAATATTGAGATGAGTGATTGTTTTGTTATGGGCTTTTCCCAAGGAGGAATAATGGCCTTTGAATTGGGTCAATCTCTTAATAAAAAATTAGCTGGCATAGGAATTATTTCTTCAAGAATAATTTCAAGAGAATTTGTTCCGAAAAATTCATTTTTAGAAACACCAATATTTATTTCACATGGTGGACTAGATAATGTATTGCCTGTTTCAAATTTTTATCAATCAGTTGAAATCCTAAAAAGTTATAATTTCAAATTTGAATCTCATCTTTCACCAAATGATGAGCATACTATGTCGCAAGAAACAATAACTTTATTCCAAAATTTTATTAAAAAAAATATTTAAAGTAATCGAATCTTAATATTATATTACTATCTGAATAATATGACTTGGGTGAGTAGAAACTAAAATGAGTACTGCAGAAAATCCAGCTTTGGTCCTAAATGCTGATTTTCGACCACTATCTTATTACCCACTTTCGTTATGCTCATGGCAAGATGCCATCAAAGCCGTTTTTCTTGAAAGAGTTTCAGTGATTGAAAATTATGAACATGAAGTTCATTCCCCAAACCTTACTTTTAAATTACCAAGTGTAATTGCGCTTAAAGATTATGTAACACCTCAAAGAAGACCAGCATTCACTCGTTTTAATGTATTTTTAAGAGATAACTTTACTTGTCAGTATTGTACTAATCGTTTTCCTGCTAATGAGCTTACATTTGATCATTTAGTCCCTAAATGTTTAAATGGAAAAACTACTTGGGAGAATGTGGTTTCTGCATGCACATCGTGTAATTTAAAAAAAGGACGAAAATTAATTCACAATACAGATATGAAACTTTTTAAAAAACCTCTTAGACCCTCATCAATTCAATTACAAAATAATGGAAGAAATTTCCCTCCTAATTTTTTACATGAAACTTGGAGAGATTATTTGTATTGGGATACAGAATTAGAAAATTAAATTTTTTTTGAAATTGCAATCGCTGTTTTACATCCAAGCTCAATTACTTTTGACATAATTTTATACCCTGGAGCACTTTCTGCGTCATGCTCTATTCCTATGTCATGATGTTCTAGTTCATCATCTCGGAATTTAGAAATTGTTTTTTTTAAATCTTTTTGATCATCACCTAAAAGATCCAGTTGTTCTTGATAATGTTCACCAATAACTTTTTCTACAGCAACAGTACACGCCATAGCAGCTTTTTCACCCATTAAGGCAGTAGATGCGCCAAGCGCATAACCCGCAACATTCCATAAAGGAAGGAGAGCAGTTGGTCTAACTCTATGTTCTAATATTAATTCATTAAATTTATCAATATGCTCTTGTTCTTGGTCAGCCATATGCTTAATTGTTTTGCCAAGTTTTGAGCTTTTCCCAAATATTACTATTTGACCATCATATATTTTAGTGGCACCATATTCACCAGCATGATCAACTCTTATGATTTCTTCCAAAACCTCCCTGTGGGTAGTTCTATTCGATGAAGATTTTTTATTAGACGTTTTTTTCTTTTTTAATGCCATAGTACCTAAATAAATAAATAGCATTTAAAATAAAAATAACTAGTAAAACAAGCGTATTAATTGAAGCAGCAGAAATGCCAAAAAAACTCCAAATAACTTCATCACAATTGATTACCTGCTTTGATAATATCTGTGCTTTGAGATCTGAAGTATTCTCACTATTTGTTAACAAAGTAGAACAACCTGCTGGTCCTTTAAGAATTTTATTTTCAACTCCAACATGCCATATAGAATAAAAGAGACCGTAAACTGAAGCTAATTGAATCAATAAATAAAACACAAATTTATTTAAATTTTTAATAATAATAATAAAAACTAAACTTACTAAAATTAAATAATATGGATGTCTTTGTTTTAAACACAACTCACATGGTTGAAGATTAAAGAAGTACTCTGCAATTAAAGCGGATGATATCGAAATTAGGGAAATGATAAATAAAAGCAAAGTCCAATTACGAATGATCATAAAAATCTAATTATAAAAACACTTCCAACAAGTAAAATAAAAAATGTAATAGATAAGATATTAAAATATTTATCAATAAATAGTTTTATTTTTTCACCAAAAAAATACAACAATATTGCAATTAAATAAAATCTAAGACCTCTACCAATTATAGAAACTATAACAAATAGGTAAATATTTAATCCAAATACACCACTTGCAATTGTAATAAACTTATAAGGAAATGGAGTTATACCAGCGCCCAAAACAATCAAAATGCCAAATTCTTTATAATAATTTTCAAAAATACTAAACGAATTTTCTAAATGATAAAATTCAACTATATACAAACCAATTGAATTGAAAAAAAAATATCCAATTGCATATCCAAAGATACCTCCTAGAACTGAAGACAAAGTACAGATAAAAGCATAAAATAAAGCTTTCGTTTTTGAAGCCAATGCCATTGGTATCAAAAGTATATCTGGTGGAATTGGAAAAAATGAACTCTCGGCAAATGATATTAAACTTAAATACCACTTTGCATTTTTATGTTGTGTTTTTTCTAAAGTCCAATTGTAAGTTCTTTTAAGAAAATTCATTTTATTTATTTTTTTTAATAATTTTGATTTATACTATTAATGATTTTAAATCTAAATTATCATAAAAATTACCTAAATGAAAAATATAGAGATTAAAGAATTAAAAACTGCATTTTATGCAACCTTTTCACAAGGGTTCTTTGCAACATTAACCTTCAGTATGTTCATGGTAAATTCACCAATTCTTTTTGATTTGATTGATATGACAAAAACAGAATTTTCTATAGGATTTATTATTTTTGGTATTTGTAATGTAATTACAAACCAACTAACAACACGTTTTTTACTCCCAAAAATAGGAAGCACAAACTGTTTAATAATAGCAAGGTTATTGTACGCATTTATTCCATTTTCTATTTTTTACTTCTCTTCTTATAATTTTTTTATTTTTGTATCTATGTTGTGGGGTATTTCTATTGGCATACAAGCACCAAATATTTTTACACAAGTTGCGATAATAGAAGAGAAAACAAAAAAAATTCTTAATCCAATATTTAAATCATCCTTTAATTTTGGTTTTCTTATTGGGGCAGGAATATCTAGTTTATGTCTTGGTTTAGAAATTGACCCTGTCTATACTACTTTTATTGTAGGTTTGTTTGTTTTTATATCAACTTTGACTATGCATTTCTTTGGATTGAATATAAAATATGATGTTGTTAATAAGAACCCAAGATTTTCAATTCCAAATTTTAAAATTATCATGTTTGCATCAATTAACATGTGTATTATTGCATTTATGGGAATAATAATTCAATGGTCACCTTTATGGCTCGTTACTGATCTTTCTGCTCCAATTTTTTTAGTAGGCTCAATAGTTATTTTTTTTAATTTAGGTGAGATCATAAGTAATATATTTGCATCAAAACTAATTACAAAATTTGGTGAAGTAATTGTTGGTCCATGTTTTGCAATGATTGGTTCAATAATATTAGTGTTAAGTATTTTTACTCAAAATATTTTTATTATCTTTACAGCTATAACACTTTTTGGAATGTTAATTTCCAACGTTATGCCTATCGTATTTAGGCAGGCTGTTAAATATTCTCAAAATCCAATCCCAGTTACTATTTCTCATGTATCCAGCATTGCTTTTGTTGGCGCTATATTTGGGCCGGCTGTTGTTGGGATATCAGCTGAAACTTTTGGTTTAACGTTTAATATGTATGCTTTAGGATTTATAATGTTTTTAATTTCGTTATTAATGTTTTTTATTATGAATAAAAAAACATGATCAGTAATGATTAGTATTAAACAATAAAATTAAATTAAATAAATTTCAAAATTTTAACTTGTTAAAAATTATTATTTTTATAAAAATACTTTAATGGAATATGTAAAGTGTAACTTCTGTAATTCGTCAAATTACAAAATAATTACCAATTCAAAAGATTTAATACACAATACATCAAATGAAATTTTTTCAATTGTAGAATGTTTAAAATGTGGTTTAAATTTTACTAATCCTAGACCTCCAATTACTGAAATAGATAAATATTATTCATCTGATTATTCATTTTTTAAAGATGATAATATTTTTAAGTCAATCTATCGGAAAATTTTTATTTGGATTTCAGAAAAAGATTTCCTTTGTTATATTTTTAATAAAGTACCTTGGTTTAGGAAAAAAATTATATTTCACCTAAAAACAAAGTCATTTAAATGCCCACAAAAAATTAAGCCAGACGATGTTTTTCTTGATATAGGTTCAGGTAGTGGTGTTGGCAATACTCACTGGTGGGGACCACAGGAATCATTAAAGGAATATAATAAATGGAATAAGACAATATACGCTGTTGAACCTAATAAAAAAGCACATAAAATTTTAAAAAATTATGTTTTAAAATCTTTCCACTCAATAGATGATATTGAAGAAAATATTTTTTTTGATAAAATTCGTTTAAATTGGTCTTTAGAACATGTTCACGATCCAGCAAAATATTTTAAATTTTTTTCAAAAAAATTAAAAAAAAATGGTGAGATTTTAATTTGTATTCCTAATTTTGATGGACACATTTATAGGATTGACCCATCACTTTCAGAATTACCTATCCATTTGTACCACTTTAAATTAAAAAATATTCAAGATTATTGTAGCAAAAACAAATTAAAGATTTGCTACTTTAGAACTTTCTCTTATGTAAATATGTATTATTTCTCTTCATTAATATTTAAAAATGAATACTTTGATCAATTTAAAAATATTTCTATAAATTCATTAAAAAAATTTCAAAAATATCTAGATAAGATTGATGATAAAAATTTAGGAAATGACATGATCTTAAAAATAACACATGATTGGTAATTGTTGGTAGGAGTAGAGGGAATCGAACCCACACCACCGAAGTGACCGGATTTTGAATCCGGCGCGTCTACCAGTTCCGCCATACTCCCAGTTTTTTTTTATCTACATTTGGTTTTTAGTTTTAAGTCTATTAGCTTTTTAAGCAAATTTAAAAAAAAGGTCAAAAAAGTGTCTCTAGAATTTAAAAAAAAAATCATTAATGATCTAAATATAAATTAAATGATTAAAATTAAAAATTGTTAATTACTAGAAGATGATGGGCACTACTTAAATTATTATGAGTCCAATTGACACTAAAGAATATTTAAATTTTGTAAATGCCTCATTAAAAAAAATGGACGAGGGTTTTTATGATGAATCATTGATTGATTTAAAGAAAGTAATATCTTCTAATTTCTTTAAAAAATTAAAAACCAATGATCAGCTTTTTATTAGAAAAAGAATTAGCTGGATACAATTAACACTTGGTTATTATGATGAGGGTTGGAATAATTTTGTTTATAATTGGATAAAGGACTCTCATAAATTTAAGAAAATTTATGAGCAAAACAATTCAATTAAATATTTAATAAATTTTAATCAAATAAAAAAAAATGAAAAATTACTCATATGGAATGATGGTGGATTTGGTGATTATATATATCAGTTAAGATTTTTAGTACATTTAGTTAATAGAATAGATTTTAAAATTTATGATAGTAAAATGAGTCATTTATTAAAGGATAAAGATTTAATAGTATCAAATTCCAAAAAATTTGATTGGCATTTACCAATGAATCAGCTTCCCAGAATATTGAACTACAACCCCACAAAATATTCTAGCTTCAACTACAACTATTTGATCCAGCCTTTTAAAAAATATCAACAATTCAAAAATCATGTTGCTTTATGTTATAAAACTAATACGAGTAAGGCTAAATCGATAGATTACGAGTTATTAGAAAAATTATTTTTTGAAAAAAAAAATATTAATTTTTTAATACTTTCTAAAGATTTTGATAAGAAAGAATTTTCATTTCTTTCGTCTTTCAAAAATATATCTTTTGTAAAAAATTTGGATAAGTCGAATCTTTTTATTGATACTTTTAATATTCTGAACTCTGTTAAATACGTTATTTCGGTAGATACGGCAGTAACCCATATTGCAGGTTATTTAGGTAAAAAAAACTATTTACTATTACGTAAACCAGGATCATTTTATTGGGGAGTAAAAGAAAAAAAAAGCCCAGACTATCCAAATCATATTATTTTAAGACAAAAAACTGTTGGAAATTGGATCTCAGTAATTGATGATGTAATAAAATTAATTTAAAATATTATATAATTATGAATTTCTTCTGAAATTTATTTTTAGCCACTATCAAGTAGGTTATAAAACATTAATTAAATCAAACTTAAAATGAAGAGTGTCATATGAGTGTCGCTACTTTATTTTAAAAAGATGAAAGGTCAGTTTTTGATGGTAGGAGTAGAGGGAATCGAACCCACACCACCGAAGTGACCGGATTTTGAATCCGGCGCGTCTACCAGTTCCGCCATACTCCCAAGAAATTTTTCTAAGTATTACTTGGTTTTTAACTTTAAGTCTATGGACTTATTTCAAGAAATTAATATCGTAGGGCAACAAAAGGGTAAAATTTCAATTGGAAATTTCTTATGATTATTTATGCTAAAACAAATAAAGATATTTAAAACCTTACTAATAAATTAATGAAAAAATATACAGAATTATTAAATCTATAATTCAAAATGTTTATGCTGTAGGTCAACAATAATACTTAATCAACAAACTCTATATATTAACATTATAATTGTTGTTATTTATTAAAAACCTCAATAAGGTCAATCTTTGTTTATCTAGGAGGGTTAATGAAGAAATTAGGTGCAATATTACTACTAACACTTTTTGTCTTTTCATGTGCAAGTCAACCTGATGACATTGGCGCCATATATGTTTCACCAGCTGCGTACTCAAGTTATGATTGTTCTCAAGTTGAAACTGCTCTGAGAACTAAAAATACTAGGTTATCTCAGCTATATAGTAAGTTAAAAGATGAAGCTGATGCTGATGCATGGCAGACAGGAGTAGGTTTATTTTTATTTTGGCCAACATTATTTTTCCTTGAAGGAAATGATGGACCTGAAGCCGAAGAGTATAGACGCTTGAAAGGTGAAGTTACTGCACTTCAAGAAGTTGCAACTCAAAAAAAATGTGGATTTGAATAATCTAAAAATTCTAATAAATGTGTCGGATAAAGTCCGACACATATTATTTAATCTTTAATTTCTTATTCGGGGCGCTTTAAATTAAATTTTGAAGATACTGTTGAATATTCAGAATAACCCATTCTAGAAATATACCGCATTGATACACTGTCTATTCTTCCATTTTGTATAAACTTATTGTTAATATAAATTCCAACAACTTCACCTATAACCATGGTAGAAAGTTTTTTAGTATTTGTTTTAAGTTTTAATGTTTTAAGTAACTTACACTCTAAATTAACTGGGCTATCATTAACCGATGGGGGTTTAACAAGTTTTGATTTTCTTTTTTTTAACTTTGCAAAAACAAATTCATCTTCATTAGGTTTGTAATTTGATGAACTTATATTCATCGCATCTCTTGTATTTTTAGTGGCAAAATTAACAACAAATTCTTTTGTTGAAAGTATATTTGTAAGTGAATCCTTATAGCCACCATATGAAGATTCTCCATTTGAACAAAACATTACTTGCGGAGGTTCATCTGCAATGGCATTGAAATACGAGTAGGGAGCTACATTCGCAACTCCATTTTTACTTACAGAAGAAATCCAACCAATAGGTCTAGGAAAAATAAGAGCCTTGTATGGATCAATTTTAAATGGATGACCTTTTTTGGGTTCGTAAAACATTCTAATTCTTTGAGTATGATTTTGCGTACTCTTTTATTTTTTCTAGCATTGAATATACACCATTTCTTCTACCCGGTGTTAAGAGCGTATCTAATTCAAGAATATTTAGCATATTAAAATCAGAGTTTTTTATCTCAACAGGATTTCTATCACCATAAATATCACATAAAATGGTTACCATTCCTTTTGATATAAAAGCATCAGAGTCATAATAAAAAGAAAGAATATTTTCATTTAATTTCGGAACAAGCCATACCTGTGCTTGACACCCAGAGACTTTAAAAGTTTCATCTCTATATTCTTCTGGAAATTTTTTTGCTTTTTTTGCTTGGTCAATTAAAAATTTGTATTTATCCATTCCATCGTCGAACAAATCTAGGCTATTTTTGTAGTAATTTATTTTTTCTTCTATTGTTTTCATGACATAAATTTTCTTAACACTTTAGCAGAATCTTCAGGCAATACATCCATTATAAAAACACCAGCCATTGACTCAGAACCTGCTAAAATTTTTGGTTTATCCCCGTGTCGTAATGGTGGATAAAATTCTACATGAAAATGAAAGTCACTATCATTTAATTCAGGAGATGCGTGTAAACCCATTATGTATGGACATCTTTTATTAAGAAAATTATCATATCCTTTAACGACTTGCTGAATACATTTAGAAAAATCTTCAATTTGGTCATCATTAAATTTCCATGGACCTTCAATTTGATTTCTTGGTATTATCCATACCTCATAAGCATATCTAGCAAAGGGTGGTACAGCAGCAACAAAATTGTCATTTTGATACACATAGTATTTCTCCTCTAGCTGCTTCATAATTTTAATTAAAAAATTCTCTTTTTTAAATGCCCTTATTTCTTTTTCAATTGCAGGAGGAATAAAAGGATAAGCATAAATTTGACCATGTGGATGATGAAGAGTAACACCACATTCTTCCCCTCTATTTTCAAAAGGCAAAATATATTTAACATCAGGTTTTTTTTGCAACTCCGTATATCTATCAATCCAAACTTTAGTTAATAATTCTACTCTCTCTAAAGGCATTTCAGAAATTGTATCAAGATGTGCTGGGGAATAGACAACAACTTCACATTCTCCTTTTGAAGGTTTACTAAAAATTTTTTCTAAAAATATATTTTCTCCATTGGGATTAAAGCTAGCCCAACGATTTGGAAAGACTGCAACTTCGAAGTTTGAAAATGGTATTTCTGTCGGATAATTTAAATTTGCTCCTGGACAAAGTGGACAATATTCTTTTGGTGGAAATGAAGTTCTATCTTTTCTTCCTGCTGAGTAGGTAACCCATTCTTCTCTTGAAGGGTTCCATCTCATATGAGGTTTAGGAATTTCTGTTATCTCAAGTTCTTGGCTTGGGGACTCTATGTGTTCCTTATACCCATAAAGATAAAGTTCTTTTTTATCATTTCTTATAAAAATTCTTTTATGTATCTGATTCATTAATTTTTTCTTCCCATCTAATTGAAGAATTTATAATTTCACTTAGATCATTATGTTTTGGTCTCCAATCAATATGTTTTAATATTTTTGATGTATCTGCAATTAATTTTTCAACATCTCCATCTCTTCTGTTTGAAAATTTATAATCAATTTTATCTTTTGAAATTTTATTTGCAGTATTTATAACATCTAAAACACTAAAACCATTTCCATACCCACAATTAAATAAATTAGATTCTGAACTTTCTAATAAATATTTTGCAACTTCTAAGTGGATATCAGCAAGATCAGAGACATGAATATAGTCTCTGATAGCTGTTCCATCAGGCGTATTATAATCATTCCCAAATATTTCAATATGATCTCTTTTACCTACAACTACTTCAGATATAATTTTTATTAAATGTGTTGATCTTTTAGATATTTGACCTGATCTTAATTTTTTATCAGCACCAGCAACGTTAAAGTATCGTAATATAATAAATTTGTAGTCATCTTTATTTTCAAATAAAAAATTTTCTGTTTTTATTTTAGATTCAGCATATGGATTTTGAGGGTTTAAATTTGTATTTTCATCTATTAATTTATTTTCATTTACTGATCCATATGCAGCAGCTGTTGAAGAAAATACTATTTTATTTAATCCATTATTTTTACAAGTTTCAAATAGTTTAGTTGCATTTTCAGTATTATTATCAAAATATTTCTGCGGATATTTTACAGATTCCTCAACTTGAATAAAACCAGCAAAGTGCATTAACAAATCAAGGCCATTAGATTTTATAAGCTCAGAAATTACTTTTTCATCATTAATATTACAATTTGTAAAAAATGCATTTTTAGGAATAAGACTTTCGTTACCAGTAGATAAATTATCAATAATATGAACATTATGACCAGCATCTAGAAGAGAAAGAGCGGCATGACTACCAATGTAGCCTGCCCCACCTGTTAAAAGAACATTCATTTCTTCATTTTAAATTATTATTAAACTATTTGAACATGTATTAACAAAAAATAGTTTTATACTAAAAAATATTGTGGTAAGTTCAATTATGGAACTAATAGATACTCACCAACATTTGATGTATCGAGATCAAGTTGGATACAGTTGGGCTAATGAATTTCCGCCAATTGATAAAGGAAATTTTACCATCGAAGATTATAAAGAACTTACTAAAGATTTTGATATCAAAGGTACATTATTTATGGAAACGGGTGTCGATGATTCTGATTACAAAAAAGAAACTAAGTTTATAAAATCAATAATGGATAAACCTAATAGCAATATTAAAGGTCTAATTGTTTCTATAAGACCAGAAGAAAAAAATGGTTTTGATGAATGGTTAGAAGAAACTATTTCAATGAATGTTTCTGGTTATAGAAGAATCTTTCATACAATGCCTAATGAAACATCACAATCATCTCTTTGCAAAGAAAACGTAAAAAAAATAGGAGCTGCAGGAAAACCTTTTGATATTTGTTACCTGCCAACACAGCTTGGAATTGCAGCAGAATTTGCTAAAGCATGTGATCAGATGGATTTAGTTTTAAATCACTGTGGAGTTCCTCCAATTGCATCTGGTGAGATGGATGAATGGGGAAAAGGAATTAGAAATCTTTCAGAAATACCAAATGTAACATGCAAACTATCTGGTATAATGGCTTATTGCGCGCCGGGTACATCGTCTTACGAAACAATTAAGCCATACGTTGATCATGTGCTAGAATGTTTTGGTCCTGATAGGATGGTATGGGGAAGTGACTGGCCCGTTGTCAATGCTGGAAAAGGGATACAAGAATGGATAAAAGTAACTCATACTATATTGGGTAATCTTTCAGACGACGAAGCAAAAAAAATTGCTAGTTCTAATGCTGAAAGAATTTACAAAATCTAATTATATTTTTTTTGCTGTTGAAACTAAAATCTTAATTTTATTTCTAACAATATCAATTGGTACATGACCAAACCCACACTCACTTGTTAGTAAAATTTTTTCTTTTGGAAAATATTCTAATGCTGGCTTAATAGCATTAATAATGTCCTCCTCTGTTTCTGTATTATCAATCCTTTGATCGATTACTCCAAGTGAGACTTTACCATCAAACTTCCAATCATTAAAAACATCTAACATTGTATAATGTAAACTACAGTGCTCTAAATGAATTTCATCAACTTTTAAAATTTTAAATGCTTCAATCATATCTGTATATTTTCCAAAAAAACCTCTTTTCCTGTGAGCATTTCCACCACATACATGCAAATTAAAATCTACATTAGGAAATTTTTCAATAATTCCGTTTAGTATTTCAGCAGCCCATTTTGTTTCATTTACATTTTCTGTCCAAACGGGTTCATCAAATTGAATATAATCACATCCTTCATGAACAACTTCTTCTAGCTCTCTTGTTAATGCATTCGCATAAGCTTTTGCAAGAGCAATATCATCTGGATAAAGGTCAGGTCTTTCATTTACACTAAATCTTGCTAGCATATGAGGGCCAGTTATTGTTTGTTTCACTCTCACGTTTGAAGGAGTATTATCCCTCGCTACCCTCCATTTTTTGGCCAAACCAGTTTTCAAATTTTTAATTTCATCTTTTACAACTGCGCACTCAATTCCAAAACCTTTTGTTCCATGAGTCTTACTTAAATCCACACCTTTCATTGAACCACCAAGTGTGAAATCTTTACGAATTTTATTTATAGCATCTACCCCATCCAGTCGTAATTGGTAGAACCAATACATATTTTCTCTGTATCCTTCACCATCAGTAATTATATCTAGACCAAGATCAGACTGTTCTTTAACTGCCCATTTAATCATTTCAAAAGACTCTTCTTCAGAAACACTTGGTTTGCGAAGTGTATCTTTTTGTACTTCTTTCCTTGGATAACTACCTGTGACTGTTGTTGTGTAACTCATATATCAATTACTTTCTCTTACATCTTGTATAAGACTTTTAACACCTTCTTCAAAGGACCTTGGATTAAAATCTATTTCTTTTCGAATTCTTTCATCATTTTGATCATCAATTAGGGGTGTTGATTTTACATTTTCATCAAAATAGATTTCTGCATCTGGAATTATTTTTTTAACAGTTGCTTCTAATTGACTACCATCTAAAGTTTCAGCACCTGTATTAAAGCAAGAATAGTTTAGAGTTTCTTTTAATGCTAAACGAACAAGTTGCTCTGCACAATCATCTACATAAATCCAATTGTCTCTATTTTTTTTCGAAAATGGTAAATGTGCTGCTTGTCCCAAAGCAGGTTTAGCTGCAAAATCTTCAGCCCAGTTTATTGCAGTATTTTGCCTTCCATAACCAAAGACAACTGATGGTCTAGTATACGCAATACTACATCCATGCTTCTTGATATATTTTTCAGCCATAAACTCATTAAGAAGTTTCATCACACCATATGTATAAAAGTGATTATTAATACCTGAGTAATCTTCTTCTGTAACGGCTCTGTTTCCAAAAAATTCTTGATGAGCACCATAAACAGTTTCGCTACTTGCGAATACTAATCGTCTAATATTATACTTCACAATCATTTCAAATATTGAAGTAGTACCAACAATATTTATTTTACTTGCAAGTAATGGATTTTCTTCGCATATAGTTCCTATTCCATACGCTAAATTAATAACTGAATCTATTTTGTTATTTTGAAAAATATTTTCAATTTCTTTATAATTGGTAATATCTAATTTTTGATATTTTACTTTGTCTTTATTTTTCCCAATTTTTAATATGTTACTTTCAAGTTTGTCTTTATTTTTTACAATATCTAGATCTGTCACTAAAACATCAATATCTTTTTTTAGTAATTGCAAAACAACCTTAGATCCAATAAATCCTAAACCACCTGTAACTAAAACAGTCATCAATTAATCCATAAAAAAAATTTGATCCATCATAACCCAGGATTCATTGTCATCATTATTTGGGAAAGGATTAAAGCAATCTATCATTAGTTTAGTCCATTTATCTACAATTGGTATTTGTTGCATCTTTCCCATATCGCCATCAAAATCATTCCCTGTGTATTCCAGATATCCAAACATAAAATCTTCTTTTAAGAAGATACTATAATTTTGAACATTAATTTTTTTTAACTCTTCTAAAACTTCAGGCCAAACATTTGCATGATTGTCAATATAATATTGTCTTTTCTCATCTTTTAGCCTGACAGCCATTCCATATCTTTGTATAGCCATACAACCTCCTTAAATTTTTATTAACTTAACACAGAACTTACAATGAAATGAAACAAAATCATTAGTTATTCATAATTTTTTCTGATCTAAATTTTTATTACTGTATGATTTATTGCTTTTTTAAAAAATTTAGTTAGAAATATTTCCTATGGAAAAAATTAGTACTGATGATATTGCAAATTTAAATACTGTTTGGGAGCTTCCAAAAAATAAAAAACCAATTGTAATCATTGGTGCAGGTGGAATAGTAAGCGATGCTCATTTACCAGCTTATAAAAAAGCAAACTTTACTGTTAAGGGTATTTATGACCCTGATATAGAAAAAGCAAAAAAGTGTTCTGAAAATTATTCTATAGAAAAGATTTACTCTAGTGAAGAAGAAGCATTAGCAGAAAAAGATGTAGTATTTGATATTGCTGTTCCTCCTCAAGTACTTTTGAGTATAGTTGAAAAGATCCCAGCTGAGTCCGTCTGTCAATTACAAAAACCAATGGGTAATAGCATGGAGGAGGCTAAAAAAATAAGGGATATTATTCATGAAAAAAAAATTACTGCTTGCGTAAATCTTCAATTAAAATTCAGCCCTATGATGATTGCTTTAAAAGAAGCAATAGATAAAAAAATGTTAGGTAAACTAACTGAATTAGAAATAAGTTTAAGCGTTGGAACGCCTTGGCATCTATGGCCTTTTTTAGAAACATTAGATAACGTTGAAGTACCTCTTCATTCAATTCATTATTTGGATTGGATACGATCAGTTCTTGGGAATCCAACTAGTGTACATTGTAAATCAGTAAAACATCCTAATTTACCAAACTTAGCCGATGCTAGATCAAGTATAATCCTACAATATGAAGACGACGTAAGATGTTGTTTATCTATAAATCATACACATGATAATTCTTCACATGGAATGAAACATTCACATGCGTATGCTAGGGTAGAGGGCTTAGATGGTGCAGCATATATAAAATTTGGATTACTTCTTAATTATCCAAACGGCGAACCGGAAGAGATTGAAATTTCTACAAAAGGTAATGACTGGACTAAAGTAAAGAATGTAGGTACTTGGTTTCCGGACGCATTTATAGGCACTATGTCCAGCTTACAAAGATATGAATCAGGAGAAGAAGCTGAATTAATTCATTCAGTAGATAATGCTTATAATACAATGGCTTTAGTTTATGCCTGTCTTGAGTCTAATTCTCAACCTGGGACAATAGTTCACTATTAGTGTAATTTTTTTCTAAAGTTATTGTATTTTTTTCAAATAATTGCATCATAGTCTCATAAATTAACAAATATGGAGGAATGATGTTAAGATTATTTTTATCATTGATTCTTGCCGTATCTTTCTTTGGTTCATTTTCAGCAAAAGCAGAAACTGAGTTATGGGGAGATTATTCTGGTGTAACTCTAAGAGTTAAACTTATCGGCGGAGGTCAATACGAAGGTTTATACAATGAAGTAATTCCATGGTGGGAAGAAAACACAGGCGGAAAAATTGAAATCGTAACACAAAAAAATCACTTTGAATTAGATAAAGAGATTAAGAAAGATATTGCTTCAGGCAATTTAGATTTTTGTGTAGCTTCAAACCACACAAGTTTTGCATCTCAGTATGGCGATATTTACACAGACTTGAATAATATTATGCCTGCATCTGTTTTAGCTGACTACACTCCATTAATATTAGAGCATTCTACTGTTAATGGAAGATTAGTTCAAATGCCTAGACACAGTGATGTAAGTAATTTGTATTATCAAAAAAGTTTATATGAAGATGCTGATAACAAAGCTAATTTTAAAGCAAAGTACGGCTATGATTTAACACCGCCTGAAACTTGGGATCAAGTTAAGGATCAGGCTATCTTTTTCTCAAACCCACCTGATTTCTACGGAACTCAATATGTTGGTAAAGAAGAAGCGATAGCAGGTCGTTTCTATGAGCTAGTAATTGCAAATGGTGGAGCATTATTTGATGAAGATTATCGTCCAATATTCAATTCTCCTGCAGGTGTTGAAGCTCTTCAATGGTTCATTGATTTGTATAATGCAAAAGCAGTTCCTGATGGTGTTTTAAACTATCTTTGGGATGACACTGGATTAGGTTTTGCAAGTGGAACAATTGCTATGAATCTTGACTGGGCAGGATGGGCAGGTTTCTTTAATGATCCAGAAAACTCAAAAGTTGCTGGAGATATTGGACTTGTACGTGCTCCAATGGGTTCTGGTGGTTTAAGAACTGGTTGGTCAGGATCACACTCTTTCTCAATGACTGAGTCATGTCCGGATAAAGAAGCAGCTGCATCTTTCTTATGGGCTTTAACAAGTAATAAAGCACAAATGATTGAAGCAAGAGGTGGACTATCACCAACTCGTCCAGCTATTTGGGATGCAATCATTGCTGAGAAGAAAGCTGAAGGTGATGAGTTTATGTTAATGGTATTTGAAACTTTTAAAATGTCATTAGCAGAAGATGCATTCACTCCACCACTAATTCCTGAGTGGATTGAATTTACTAACGCTCTATATCCAGAACTTCAAGCAGCTATTCTTGGGGACAAATCTCCTGAAGATGCGCTAGCTACTGCTTCTAAGAAAGCAACTGAAATTATGGAAGACGCTGGTTACTTCTAACAATTAATATAATACCTAGCTCTATCAATTAGAGCTAGGTTTCCAAATCTATCATGAGAAAATTTTTAAACGGACCATGGGTTTTACTAATGCCCACTTTAATAATTCTTACTTGTGTTGTTTTATTACCTTTGCTCCTATCCTTATGGACAAGTTTTACACCTTTTAAGTTAACAAAACCCGATACTCTCTATCGTTTTGTTGGATTTAGAAATTACGAAAGACTAATTGGAGATCTTGATTTTTGGATAGCTTTTGGAAGAACAGTTTTATTTTTAGCTATTGCTCTTAATTTAGAATTAGTCTTTGGTCTTGGAATAGCACTTTTAATAAATAAAATTACCTACGGACAAAGAACATTGAGAACACTAATGATGTTTCCAATGATGTTTTCTCCAATTCTAGTAGGATTTCAATGGAAGTATATTTTTAATGACAATATTGGTTTAATGAATAATTTTTTGAGAGAGTTTGGAGTCATACAACCAATACCATGGCTTGTTGATGGAATTTTAGCAAACGTTTCAATAATGGCAGCTGAAATATGGTCAAGTACTTCAGTATTTGCTATTTTATTATTAGCAGGTTTATTGGGCATACCTAAAGATCCGATTGAGGCTGCCAAAGTTGACGGGTGCAACTCATGGCAAGTATTTAAAAATATTACATTACCTTTTTTGATGCCATTTGTATTTATTGCGATGACGATTAGATCATTAGATGTTGCAAGAGCTTATGATATTGTTCAGATGATGACCGGTGGTGGTCCTGCCAAAAGAACAGAATTACTTTGGACTTTAATTTCGAGAACTGGATACGTAGATGCTAAGATGGGAATGGCTAATGCAATGTCATATATTTCAATTTTTCTTTCAATTGCATTCACTTTTTTCTTTTTTTATAAATTAGTAGAAGCAAGGCAGAGGTTAAGTTATGAATAAAAAACAAATCAATAATATTCTAATTTGGTTTTCTGCTATTATTTTAATAATTCTAATTATGACTCCTGGTTTATGGGTAGTGCTTACAGCATTTAGACCTCAAGTAGATGTTATGGCAAAACCTGCTGTTTGGATACCGCGTAATTTAAACTTAATACAATTTGAAACTATGCTCTTTGGTGGTTCCGAGGGATCAATGGGTAGAAGTCCTATACCTGTTCTAAGTTATTTACGAAATTCACTTATAATTTCTTTTACAAGTACATTTATAGCAGTCTTAGTGGGTACAATTGGAGGATATGGTTTTGCGAGACATAATTTTAAGCACAAAAATAAATATTTTTTATTAATCATGTTAACTAGAACAATTCCTGGCATATCTTTAAGTTTACCAATCTTTATTATTTTTTCAAAAATTGGTTTAATCGATACGCATATTGGGATTATACTAGTTTTTGTTGCTTTAAATATTCCATTTACAATTTGGTTAACTGATGGTTTTTTTAGACAAATTCCAAGAGCTATGTCAGAAGTAGCGATGACTGATGGTTGTACTAAACTACAAGCATTTTGGCATATTGAATTACCACTATCTAGATCAGGAATAGCATCTGCTGGTATTTTTGCATTTTTAATTTCATGGAATGAATATGCATTAGTTTCAAATCTAGCAAGAAGTACAGATTCAAAAACATTAACAGTTGGACTCATGGATTTCACTGCGCAATTTACAATAAATTGGCCTGGCATGTGCGCTCTCGCAGTCTTTATAATTATTCCAGCACTAATCTTAACCTTTATGGTTCAAAAGCATTTAGTAACAGGATTAACATTTGGAGGAGTAAAAGGATAATGGCAAAAGTAAGCTTACAAGGTGTCTCAAAATTTTACGGAAAAGTTCAAGCAGTAAAAAAAATTGATCTAGAAATTATTGATAAAGAATTCTTGGTTCTAGTTGGACCATCGGGTTGTGGAAAATCATCTTCTCTAAGAATGATTGCAGGATTAGAGGAAATAGACGAGGGTGTTATTAAAATTGGTGACAAAGAAATGAATAATCTAGAACCTAGAGAAAGAAATGTTTCGATGGTGTTTCAAAACTATGCTCTTTATCCTCATATGACAGTAGAAGAAAACTTAGGATTTTCATTAAAGATCGCAGGACTTGCTAAAAAAGAAATTGAAGAAAGAGTACATGAGGCTGCAGGAATTTTAGATATAACTGAATTTTTACAAAGAAAACCATCGCAATTATCAGGTGGTCAAAGACAAAGAGTTGCAATGGGAAGAGCAATTGTAAGAAGACCAGATGTTTTTTTATTTGATGAACCTCTATCTAATTTAGATGCAAAGTTAAGAAATCAAATGAGGACAGAAATTAAAAGATTACATCAAAAAGTATCAACAACAATTGTCTACGTTACGCACGATCAAGTTGAAGCAATGACTTTAGCTGATCGAATTGTAATTATGAAAGATGGTATAATAGAACAAATAGGAACACCATTAGATCTATTTGAGAGACCGGCTACAAAATTTGTAGCCACTTTTATTGGATCTCCTTCCATGAATATGATCAAAGCTTCAATAATAAAGCATAATGATCAACTATCTATGAAAACAAATGATGGAATTATAGTGCCAGTACCCAAAGATAAGCAAAATTCTATAAGTGAAGGTCAAAATATTTCTTTTGGATTTAGAGCTGAAGATATAGTGCCACTAAAATTTGGACAAAAACCATCTAGTGCTTGGGAAATGCAATCATCGGTTAATCTAGCAGAACCACTTGGAACAGAAACTTTGATTTTTACAAACTTTGGCGAAATAGAAATAGTTAGTAGAATGTTTACACCCGAACAAGTTAAATCAAATGATAATTTAAATTTTGCATTAAATTTAGATAGAACATATTTATTTGATGAGAAGAGTGGCTTAGCTATATGACAAGTTCTACCGAAATATCAGATAGATTATCAAAATGTTTTAGTAGTGTTATCCATGATGTCATGAGAGATGATGGATTTAAAAATTTTGTTTTAAATCCAAATATTAAACCTAATAAAGAAAAACACAAAATCGCAGGGCAAATTTTTACTATTGAAGGGGAATCAAATACTAGTTTCTCTCATCACGAAACACTCCTTGCTTGGACTGGTCTTTTATCTAAGGCTCCATCAGATAAAGTTCTCATCTGTCAACCAAATGATAATAATATAGCTTTAATGGGTGAGTTGAGTGCCGAAACTTTACAAAAGAAAAATATTAGAGGCTACATTGCTGATGGCGGGTGTAGAGATTTAGAATTTATAAACAAAATCGATTTTCCTGTTTGGTCAAAATTTTATACGCCTAAAGATGTTGTTGCTTATTGGAAGCCTACTAAATTTGAAGAAATTATTAAAATTGGAGATGTGGAGATACATAACGGTGATTATGCAATGGCAGATATTGATGGTGTTGTTATTATTCCCCAAGATAAAGTAATAGATATTTTGGAAAAATCAGAAAAATTAATTAATACTGAAAGTCAAGTTAGAAAAGCTATAAGAGAAGGAATGGATCCACAAGAAGCATATATTAAGTATAGCGTTTTTTAAGTAATTTTTCTTTCAACTAAAAGTATATGTTCAGAATAACAAACACATTTGTCATTTTGATTTAAAATTTCACACGCCTCATTAACTTGTCCGTATTGAGGTCTTTTTGGATCATCTTTTTTTTCTTTAATTGTAACCTTAGTGTGAATTGTATCTCCAATAAAAACTGGATTTGGAAAACGAAGTCTTTCAAATCCATAGGTGAAAGCTCGCTTATTAACTATTGAAGCTGTAAGTGCGATACCTATCGAAAAAGTACAACTAAATTGTGCTATCCGTTGACCAAATGGACCCTTTTTAGCAAACTCTGCATCAGTATGATGGGGGTAAAAGTCACCAGAGTGCATAGCGTGCATTACAATATCAGTTTCAGTGATGGTTCTACCAACAGTGACTCTTTCCGCACCTAGTTCATAGTCTTCGAAGAATTGTTCTATTTCTACCATTTCTATTGAATAAATATTTCTCTATAATAAGGTAGCACAATTGTAAAAATGAATAAAGATAATAAATTTGAAAACACGGTTGGAATTGAGTCAACCTTTCCAAAAGATATGCCCAATGAACATGGAGAAATTCCAGTATGGAATTCTGAAAACTGGTTTTATGAAGATGTTATTGTCAGTCATAAAATTAGATCTCTTCGCCGAACAATATCTGAAGGAGAGGCCATGCAATTTAATTGTATGGTTTTAGATATGCATCCATATGTAGGCGACGAACATTTTGCCAAAAATGAAGGTATGTTCCAAAAAAGATTAGTAGCAGGAGCAATGGTTTTTTCTTATGGGTTAGGTTTAGTTGCAACTAACTGTGTTAACTCTTTTAGTTATGGATATGACCGTTTAAGATTCATCAAACCAGTTTTTATTGGAGATACAATTTATACAATCAGAACTAATATGGAAAAAAAACCAAAATATGAAAAAATGGGTTTAGTTAGAACCAGTTACGAAGTTTTTAAAGGTGAAGGCGAAATCGTTCTATATTGTGAGCACCTACATTCAGTTTTATATAAAAAACCAGAAGACTTTAAAGATAAATACGAAAAAAAATGATTAACTTAAAGGGGATGACCTGGGATCATTCTAGAGGTTTTGACCCAATGGTTGCTACATCTAAAAAATTTCAGGAAATTCATAATAATAAAGTATCAATTGAATGGGATAAAAGACCATTACAAGCATTTGCAGATAGACCTATAGAAGACATGACTGATGATTATGATTTAATAGTAATAGACTATCCTCATGTTGGTGAAGTAGCCCACAAAGGACTTTTACAAAACTTAAATCTCAATGAATATCAATCTCAATTAAACAATTTAAAAAAACAATCAGTTGGGAAATCGCATGAAAGTTATTTTATAGATAATAAACAATGGGCGCTTGCCATAGATGCTGCTTCACAGACCGCCTGTTACAGAGAAGATTTAGTAAGAGCACTTCCATCCAAATGGGATGATCTTCTTTCATTGGCAAAAGAGAGAAAAGTTCTTTGGCCTTTAAAGCCAGTTCATGCAATAAGTAGTTTTTATAGTATTTATAACAACATTACTGAAGAATTAATCCCAGAAGAAAAAAATTTTATTAATACAAATTCTGGCGTTAAAACTCTTACAATGATGAAAGCTGTATCCAAAGAAATAATCAATGATTGTTTAAGTATGGATCCAATTCAAACTGCTGAACTCATGACAGAGACTAATGATTTTTATTATTGCCCATACATTTATGGATTTTCAAATTACTCGAGAAATAATTATAGAAAAAATATTTTGAAATATATTGATGTTTTAGATTTATCAGGCAAAGGTCCATCAGGAACACATTTAGGTGGCACTGGCATAGCAGTATCAAATGTTAGTAAGAATAAAGATCTAGCAATTGAATATGCATTTTGGATAGCAGGTGCTGAATGTCAAAAGTCACTTTTCTACCAAAGTGGTGGACAGCCAGGAAATTCTGAAGCTTGGGAGGATGAAAGGATAAATCTAGAAACAAACGATTTTTTTAAAGCAACTCGAAAAACTCTTGATTTGGCATGGGTAAGACCAAGGCATAATGGTTATATGGAATTTCAGGACAAAAGTGGCGATCTCATTAATGAATATCTACAAACAGAAATTTCAGCTGAAAGTATTTGTGAAAAATTATCTGATATGTACAATAAGAGTTTCAAAGAATAAATTATTGTATGACTAAACCATTAGAAGGATTAACTGTATTAGAATTTAGCCAGTTTTTATCAGGGCCATATGCAGGCTTAAGACTTGCTGATTTAGGAGCAAGAGTAATTAAAATTGAAAGACCAGAAGTTGGAGATCTGTGTAGAAACTTATATATCAGTGATACCGATCTTGAAGGTGATAGTACTTTATTTCATGCAATTAATAGAAATAAGGAAAGCTTTGCAGCAAATTTAAAAGATGCCAAAGACATAGAGTTAGTAAAAAAATTAATTGAGAAGGCAGATATAATTACACAAAATTTTAGACCAGGAGTAATAGAACGTATTGGTTTGGATTATAAAAATGTAAAAAAAATAAATCCAAAAATAGTTTATGGAACTATTTCTGGTTACGGATCTGATGGACCTTGGAGTTCATTACCTGGACAAGATTTATTAGCGCAATCTAGAACAGGTTTAGTTTGGTTAAATGGTAATGGAGGTGAAGCACCAACCCCAATGGGTTTGGCAGTTGCTGACATGTTGGCAGGACATACACTTGTTGAAGGTATACTTGCAGCGGTTATTAAAAGATTTCGAACGGATAATGGATCTCATGTAGAAACGAGTTTAGTTGAGGCCTTATTAGATTTTCAATTCGAAGTCCTTACAACATATTTTAATGATGGAAACAGAACGCCACAAAGAAGTTCGTATAATAATGCTCACGCATATCTTTCAGCTCCTTATGGAATTTATAAAACATCCAATGGATATATAGCAATTGCAATGACACCACTCCCTCAACTTGGTGAATTACTTGATTTAAATTCAATAAAAGATTTGCATGATCAAAAAGAATGGTTCACAAAAAGAGATGAAATTAAAAAAGATATTGGCGACTGGATTGAAAAACAAACAACAGAACATTGGTTGAGTATTCTTGAGCCAGCAGATATATGGTGTGCTAAAGTACTTGATTGGGAGACAATGGTTAAACACGAAGGATTCAAGATCCTCGATATGGTTCAGAGAATTAAAAGAGATGATGGACTTGATATTGAAACACTTCGTTGCCCAATAAAAATTGATGGAGAGATTTTTAAATCAAGTAAGGCAGCTCCAAAAATTGGGAATGATAATAATAGTATTATGAAAGAATTTGGTATCTCATGAAAATTAAAGATATAGAAATTCGTATGTGTCGACACAAAGAGCCTGTCATGAAAGATTCAGAAATGAGAGATGGGAAAAAATCAGATTTAGAATTTTTAGTTATCACATTTCACACGGATGAAGGTCTATCTAGCTCTACTTTTGGGTTTGCAGGGAGGGGTGCAGAAATGGCTGGTGAAATCGCAAATTCAATTTTTAAACCTTTTTTTATTGGCAGAGACCCACTTTATCGTGAGCAACATTGGCATGAATACAGAACCGCAGACAGATGGTGGAACCACGCACCAATATATAGTTACGGACCATTTGATATTAATTGTTGGCTTCTCTCATCTATGCAAGCAGAACAAGCACTTTATAAGTATTTAGGCGCTTATAGAGACAAGGTTCCAATTTATGGAAGTTCTCTTGTTTTAGATTCACCTGAGGCTTATGCAAAAGAAGCTTTGGAATATAAAAAGAGAGGTTTCAATGCTTATAAACTTCATCCTCCTGGAAAATATGATTTTGATTTGGAAGCTCATAAAAAAACACGTGAAGCAGTTGGTGATGAATTTAAGCTTATGAGTGATCCGGTTGCCCCTTATACTTTTGAACAAGCTCTACGTTTTGGAAGAGAGTTAGAAAAATTAAATTATTATTGGTACGAGGAACCTTTATTTGATGAAAATTTTCATAATCTAAGAGAATTAACTAGAATATTAGATATTCCTATTATTGGAACAGAGGTTATAGCAAAACACCCTTACAGTGTTGCTGAATGTATCTCTACAAGGGTTGTTGATATGGTAAGAGCTGATGTTTCATGGAGTGGAGGCATTACAGCTACAATGAAAACAGCACACTTAGCAGAAAGTTTTGGTGTTCAGTGTGAAATTCATACAGCTATTTATCATCCTTTAGAACTTGTTAACTTACATTGTTGTGCAGCTATAAAAAATTCTGAATTTTTTGAAGTACTGGTTCCTTATGAATATTTCAATTTTGGTTTAAAAGATTCTATCAAAGTCGAAAACGGTTATGCTCATTTACCTTCTAAGCCAGGTCTTGGCATTGATTTAGATTGGGATTTTATAGATAATACAACATTCAAAAAAATTTAAAAAATGACAAAGATTACTAAATTTAGTGTTCAAGATGTAAGATTTCCTACTTCAAAAGATTTAACTGGATCTGATGCCATTCATACAGATCCTGATTATTCAGCAACGTATGTGACGGCTTTTACTGATCAAGCAGAGTTAAAAGGATATGGTATTGCCTTCACGATTGGTAAAGGAAATGACATTGTTGCTGAATGTATAAAACATTTTTTTCCAATTTTTGAAAATATGGATTTAAATGATTTAGAAAATAACATTGGTAAGCTCTGGTTCAAGTGTGTTGATCATAGTCAGTTACGTTGGTTAGGTCCTGAAAAAGGAGTTGTTCATATGGCTGTATCAGCAATCTTTAATTGTTTATGGGATTTAATTGCTAAGAAGCACAAAAAACCTTTGTGGCAGTTTATTGTAGAAAGTGAACCTGAAAAAATAGTTAGCTGGTTAACATTTAAATATATTGAAGATGTTTTAACTCCAGAGGAAGCGTTAGCGATTTTGTCAAACAATCAAAATGATAAACAAAAACGTATCGATACAGTATTGCAAGAAGGATATCCATCTTACACAACTGCTGCAGGATGGCTTGGCTATTCAGATGAAAAAATAATTCAATTATGCAAAGAATATATGGCAAAAGGTTGGAAGCATTTTAAAATCAAGGTTGGTTTAGATCTAAATGCAGATGTAAAAAGACTTGAGTTAATTAGAAAAACAATTGGTGATGATTGCTTTATTATGGTTGATGCAAACCAGCAATGGAACGTAGAACAATCGATTAAACATATTAATGCATACAAAAAATTTAATTTATTTTTTGTAGAAGAACCTACAAGTCCAGATGATGTAATGGGTTTTGCCAAAATAAAAAAAGAAGTTGGAGATGTAAGACTTGCTACTGGAGAAGCATGTGGAGGTCGTATCATGTTTAAACAATTTCTCGAATCTGGGGCAATGAACATTTGTCAAATTGATAGCTGCAGATTGGGAAGTATTAACGAAATAATTACAGTATTGTTAATGGCACATAAATTTAATGTTCCAGTCTTTCCACATGCTGGTGGTGTTGGTTTATGTGAATATGTTCAACACTTATGTATGATTGATTATATTTTAATTAATGGTTCTAAAAATGATAAAGTAGTAGAATATCAGGACAGTTTACATGAACACTTTATATATCCATGTAAAATTGAAAATGGAAATTACATGCCTCCACTTGATTATGGATATTCTATTGAAATGAAAGAAAAGTCTGTTAATGAGTTCTGTTTTCCTAACGGCGAGTATTGGAAGAATAATAAATGAGACTAAAAGATAAAAAAATAATTGTAACTGCTGCAGCACAAGGGATTGGTAGAGCAACTGCAATGATGTTTGCAAAAGAAGGAGCTTCTGTCATTGCAACTGATATTAATGAAGAAAAACTGACTGAATTAAATAAAGAAAATAATTCTATCAAAACTCAAAAACTAGATGCTACAAACAAAAATGCAGTTGAAGATTTTTGTGCTAGCATTGACACCATTGATGTTCTCTTTCATGCTGTTGGTTTTGTTCATCATGGAACATTATTGGAATGTGATGATACAGAATTTCAACGATCTGTTAATGTAAATGTATATTCAGCCTATCTCATGAGTTATAATCTAGTACCTAAAATGTTAGATAAAGGAAAAGGGAATATAATTATTGTATCTTCTGCAGCTTCAAATGTAAAAGGAGCTCCTAATAGATTTATTTATGGCACAACAAAAGCAGCACTAAATGGTTTTGTTAAAGCTCTTGCAGCAGATTATGTAAAAAATGGAATTCGTTGTAATGCAATACTTCCTGGAACAGTAGAAACCCCATCTTGGGAAGGTCGGGTGAATATGGCTGATGATCCAAAACAAGCTCGAAAGGATTTTATTGCTAGACAAGCTATGGGAAGATTAGCTCAACCAGAAGAAATTGCTTCACTTGCAACTTATTTAGCAAGTGATGAATCAGATTTTGTAACGGGAACACTAAATTTAATTGATGGAGGGTGGACTTTATAATGAAAACTTTAAGATATAGAATTGGTCAAGATGTTAAACCAGGAATTTTGGACTCTGAAGAAAATATACGTGATGCTTCTTCTTTAGTAAATGATTGGGATAACAAGAATGTAACTATTGAAAGACTAAATGAAGTAAAATTAGCTGATCTTAATTCATTACCTATTGTTGAAAATCATGACGGTATAGCACCATGTGTTTCTAAAGAAAGTATTGGTAAAATTATTTGTATAGGCCTTAATTATTCTGATCATGCAGAAGAAACGGGACAAAAGGTACCTCCTGAGCCTATTATTTTTGCAAAAGCAACTAGTTCAGTGATTGGACCAAATGATAATGTGGAGATTCCAAAAAAATCAGTTAAATCTGACTGGGAAGTTGAGTTAGGTGTTATTATTGGAAAAGAAGCAAAGTATATTAGTGAGAGTGAATCACAATCTCACATAGCTGGATACTGTGTAATTAACGATTTAAGCGAGAGGGAATTTCAGATTGAACACTCAGGACAGTGGGTAAAAGGTAAATCATGTGATACATTTGGACCAATTGGGCCTTATCTAGTAACAACAGATGAAATACCTGATCCACAAAATCTTAAAATGTGGTTAGAAGTTAATGGTAAAAAAATGCAAGACGGCTCTACAAATACGATGGTCTATGGTGTTAATTTTCTTATTAGTTATTTAAGTCAATTTATGTCATTACAGCCAGGTGATATTATCTCTACTGGAACACCTCCAGGTGTTGGTATGGGAATGAACCCTCAAGTATTTTTAAAAGCTGGTGATGTAATGAAATTGGGAATTGAAGGCTTAGGAGAACAAACACAAAAAACAATTCAAGCTTAATGTTTGGAAGCATCAATAACTGTCATAATGTAAAAGACTTTAGAAATTTAGCAAAAAAAAGACTTCCAAGTCCAATCTTCCATTATATTGATGGTGCTGCTGATGACGAAATAACTTATAAAAGAAATACCGATGCTTATGAGCAATGTGACTTGATTCCAAATGTTTTAAGTGGTGTCGATAAAGTAGATATGTCGACGACTGTAATGGGACAGAAACTAGACATGCCTTTATATTGCGCGCCAACTGCTCTTCAGAGATTATTTCATCATGAAGGTGAGATTGGAGTGGCAAAAGCTGCTGAAAAATTTGGAACTATGTTTGGAATTTCTTCACTAGGCACTGCAAGCATAGAAGAGATATCTAATTTAGTTAAAACACCAAAACTTTTTCAACTTTATGTTCATAAAGATAAAGGATTAAACAAAGCCCTTATAGAAAGATGTAAAGAGTCAAATTTTGAAGCAATGGCGGTTACAGTTGATACTGCTGTTGGCGGAAATCGTGAAAGAGATTTGTATACTGGTTTTACTATTCCAATGAAACTGAAACTTAATAGTGTTTTAAGTTTTATGCTGCATCCAAAGTGGGCAGTCGATTATTTTACAAAACCTAAATGGGAATTAAGTAATTTAAAAGATCACATTAATGAAGGCACAAAAGTAATGACAACTATAGGAGATTACTTCACAAAAATGCTTGATAATTCTATGAGTTGGAAAGATGTGGAAAATATTAATAAAGAGTGGGGCCGTCAATTTGCTATTAAAGGTGTGATGTCTGTAGACGATGCAAAAAAAGCTGTAGATGTAGGTGCTTCAGCCATAATGGTTTCAAATCATGGAGGTCGACAATTAGATGGCTCAAGATCACCATTTGATCAACTAGCTGAAATTGTTGATGCTGTGGGAGATAAAATAGATGTAATTTGTGAAGGAGGAATAAGAAGAGGTACTCATGTTTTAAAAGCACTGTCACTTGGTGCAAAAGCCTGTTCAGGTGGAAGAATGTATTTATATGCATTGGCAGCAGGAGGCCAAAAAGGTGTCGAAAAAAGTTTATCTAATTTACGCAATGAAATTGAACGAGATATGAAATTAATGGGAGTTTCTAACGTAAAAGAACTCACAAGAAAAAATCTAAAATTCAGATAAATCAACAACTTTCTTAAAAAAAATATTTATTCTAATTCAATTTTATTTTACAAATTTTTTATGAATGATGAAATAGAGCCAATCTTAATAGGTGAAGTTGACGATATTGATGTTGGCTCGGTTGAAAATTTTGAATACGACGATGTAAATTATGCAATTTATAGACTTGAGTCTGGCTTTTTTGCAACTGAAGGAAATTGCCCTTGTGCAGAAAAAACTTTATTAAGTGAATCTAGTATTGAAGGTGAAGAACTAGAGTGCCCAACATGCGGAAATAAATTTAGTATTGTATCTGGAGATTCTATCTCTGATTTAGAACAGACCCCATTAAAAATATTTGATGTTACAGAAGAAGATGGAAATCTTTACCTTAATATTTAATCAAAAATATTTAGATTTATAATATTACTTTTATTTAAGTTTTTACTTTTAGTTAAAAAATCAAAAACATTTTCACACGATTCCACTGACATTCTTTTTCTACATTCTAAAGTTAAAGCAGCGTTATGAGGAGTTAACAAAGTATTCTTTAAAGAAAAAAGTTTATGATTTTCTATAGGTGGTTCTTTTTCAAATACATCAACACCAGCTCCAAAAATTTTTTTATTTTTTAAAGCTTCATATAAAGCATCTTCATTAATTATACCGCCTCTTGCTGTATTAATTAAAATCAAATTTGATTTAAAGGTTTCAAATTGATCAAAAGAAATCAAATTTTTAGTTTCTTCATTTAAAGGTAAATGAATACTTATATAATCAGCAATTTTAAATCCTTCTTCTTTATTAATTGGAATACATTTATAATTTTTTATTTCTTTATCCGAAAGAAATGGATCATGAACATAAATTTCCATTTCAAACCCACCACATCTTTTTGCTAGCGCTTTTCCTATTCGACCAAAACCAAGAATTAAAATTTTTTTATTATAGAGTTCAAAGTAGTTGGGTAGATTACCTTTTTCTTGAAATTTACCTAATTTCACTAATCTGTCTGATTCAAAAATATTTTTTGTTAAACAAAGCATCATTGTCATTACATGTTCAGCTACGCTGGTCGCATTTGCTTTTCCAGTAATGGCCATAGCTATCTTATTATTATTTAAATATTCGGTATCTACATTGTCATAGCCAACACCATGTCTTGCAACAATTTTTAGGTTCTTTGCTTTAGAGAGTATATTTTTATTTATTTCTGCCGTTCTTACAACAATACCATCTACATCTCGTAATTTTTCTATTAGATGATCTTCATCAATATTATTAGTGACAAAGTATTCGATATTATTTTTATCAAATATCTCATATCCACTAGGATGAATTTCACCAACAATCCCAACTTTCATGAATAATTTTATATTCTAAAATATTAGAAAAATAAATTGTTTAACTCTTTAAATTATTTTTTTATTATAATAGTATCTATTTTTTTTGGGAAAGGAACACATGAAAACAGTTAGAATGTCATGTTCACATGCATTAATTAAATATTTAACTATGCAAAAAATTTTAATTAATGGAAAAAAAGAACCATTATTTCCAGGCGCTTTCGGTATTTATGGTCATGGTAATGTTGCTTGTATTGGACAAGCTATGGAAGAATATCAAAATGAACTTCCTGGATACAGAGGGCATCATGAACAAAATATGGCACTAACAGGTATTGCATATGCTCGTGCCAAAAGAAGACAACAAATATTTGTTGCAACTTCATCTGTTGGACCTGGTTCTACAAATATGGTTACAGCTGCTGCAGTTGCTTTAAGTAATAGACTTCCAATTTTACTTTTACCAGGTGATACATTTTCTAGTCGTTTTCCAGATCCTGTTTTACAACAAGTAGAACATTTTAATTCTCCCTCAGAAACTCAAAATGATTCATTTAAATCTGTATCACGATATTTTGATCGAATTACTAGACCTGAACAAATTTTAACATCTTTGCCTCAAGCAATTAATGTAATGCTTGATCCTGCAGACTGTGGCCCAGCAGTAATTTCTATGTCTCAAGATGTTCAAGGAGAAGCATATGATTATCCTGAAATCTTTTTTGAAGAAAAAATTCATGAAATTAGAAGAATTCATCCTGATCCAAATCAAATACAAAAGGCAGCTGACAAATTAAAACAATCTAAACAACCAATTATTATTTCAGGCGGAGGTGTTTTATATTCAGAAGCAGAAGAGGAGATTTCCGCTTTTGCAAAAAAACATAATATTCCTGTAACAGCAACTGTAATGGGTATTGGTTGTATGAATAAAGATGATCCTTATTATATAAGTGCAATTGGATGCTTAGGAGAAGGCTCATCTAATAACCTTGCTACTGATACAGATTTAGCACTAGCTGTGGGAACAAAGTTAGGAGACTTTACAACTGGCTCTTGGACAAATTTTGAAAATGAAAATTTTCAACTTGTATCAATAAATACTTCACGATTTGACACAACAAAACATCGCGCAACTCCTGTTGTCAGTGATGCAAAAATTGGACTTCAAGAATTATCAAACGCATTAGGAGATTGGAAAGCACCAGATAATTGGTACCAGCGTTCAATTGAGGAAAGAAATAAATGGGATGAATATGTCGCTAAAGAAAGTGGACCAACAAATCAAGAATTACCATCTTATGCTCATGCTGTAGGTGCAGTCTATAGAAACTCAGACCCATCAGATATTGTGGTAACCGCAGCTGGAGGATTAGTTGGTGAAGTGGTTCAAATATGGAAACCAAAAGAGCTAAACACTTTTGAAACTGAATGGGGATTTAGTTGCATGAGTTATGAAATATCAGGCGCACTTGGAATCAAAATGGCAAAACCCAAACAAGATGTAATTGTATTTGTAGGCGATGGTTCATACCTCTTACAAAATAGCGATATCTACAGTTCAGTTTTATATGATAAAAAATTAATTATAGTTGTTTGTGATAATGGTGGTCACATGGTTATTAATAGATTGCAACTAGCAAAAGGTGGAAATGAATATCTTTGCAATCTCAATGCTGCAAGAGCGACAAATGTACAGTTTGTAGATTTTGAAGCTCACGCAAAAAGTATGGGGGCAAATGGTGAGACTGTTAAATCTATTGCAGAGTTAGAGGCTGCTTTTAAAAGAGCAAAAGAATCAGACAAAACATACGTAATTTCTATGAAAACTGATGGATATGAATGGCTAGAAGGAACTGCTTTTTGGGAAAGCCCAACACTTGAAGTGGATAATACCGAAGGTAAGAAATCAGCTCTTAACGAATTTTTAGAAGGAAAAAATAAACAACGTAAGGGAGTATAAAAATAAATTTTTTTTTCTAAAATTTAAAAATTGTATGATTCAAAACAAGCCTGTAATTTTATTAGATCCATATCCTAGAACAATGGACCTACTTTTTTCTAAAGAAAATTTAAAATACTTAAAAAATAATTTTAAACTTATTACTGCCCCGAATAAAAATAAAAATAATTTTTATGAAAAAAATTTACCAAAGGCAGATTATATATTTGGGCAACCAAATTTACCTTTATCTTTAATTTCTAAATCCGCAAAACTTAAAGCAATATTTAATGTAGAGAGCAATTTTATGGACAATATGGATTACGATTATTGTTTTAGAAAAGGAATACATGTTTTAGCAACATCGCCTGTGTTTGCTCAACCTGTTGCTGAAATGGCAATGGGCCTTACTTTATCGATAGCCAGAAGTATCCATATTGCTCACTCAGACTTTATTTCAAAAAAAGAAAAATATGGTGGTGCAATAAGTCAGAATAATTTTTTAATAAAAAATAAAACATTTGGTTTAATTGGATTTGGTGATTTAGCTAAATCACTTACTCCTATACTCAAAGCATTCTCTAATAACATCATTGCCTATGATCCTTGGATTCCCAATAAAGAAATTGAAAAATTTGATGTTAATCCTACTAGTTTAAATTCTTTACTCAAAAATTCTGATATCATTTATGTATTAGCTTCCATTACTTCCTCTAATGAATCTATGATTAATTCTTCTAAACTTAAATTAATAAAAGATGGATCAGTGTTTGTCTTAATGAGTAGAGCAGCTATAATAAATTTTGATGATTTTTTTAATTTTTTAAAAAATAGAAATGTGTTTGCTGCCATTGATGTTTTTCCACAAGAACCATTTCCTAAAAATCATAAATTAAGAAAACTTAAAAATGTAATTTTTTCTCCGCATAGGGCTGGCGCATTAGACAGTGCATTTAAAGAGATGGGAGAATTAGTAATTCAAGATTTAAAACTTATTTCAAAAGGCCTGCCGCCTAAATTATGTAAAAAAGCTGAAAGAGAAACTGTTAAATATTTACGTTCAAAACCAGTTGATATTAATTAAAATTTATTTAAAAACACACTATGTCAGATAACTTAGTACTGGAAGCTAAATCAGTTTCAAAATTTTTTGGTACTATTACTGCTCTTCAAAATGTAGATCTTCATTTAAATAAAGGCGAGGTTCTTGGTGTTGTCGGCGATAACGGCGCTGGGAAATCTACATTAATGAAAGTTTTATCAGGGTTATATAAGCCAAGTGAAGGGTCTCTTTTTTTTGATAAAGAAAAAGTAACTTTAAATAGTCCGAGAGACTCACAAAATTTGGGCTTAGAAATGGTATATCAAGATTTAGCGCTAGCTGGGAATCTTCCTATCGGTGATAATATTTTTCTAGGAAGAGAACCAACAAGAAAAGTTGGCCCTTTCAATTTTTTAGATCATAAAAAAAGAAAACAGTTAACCGAAGAGCATCTTGCAAAACTTAAAATAAACGTAAAGAGTGCTGATCAAAAGGTTGAAGAATTATCAGGTGGACAAAGACAAGCAGTTGCAATTGCTAGAGCTACAGCTTTTAATGCAAAAATTGTATTGATGGATGAACCAACAGCAGCACTTGCTGTTAAGGAAGTTGGGAAAGTTTTAGATTTAATTTTAAATCTTAAAAAATTGGGTGTTAGTGTAATAGTAATTAGCCATCGAATGGATGATATTTTTACTGTTTGTGATCGCGTAATGGCACTTTTTCAAGGGACAAACTTCGCTGAATCAGAATTAAAAAACACTTCAAGAGACGAAGTGATTGGATGGATCATGGGGAAAAAAGATTAATGGATAAGAATCAAGAATCTTTATTTGTCAGACTTATTCCTTTTTTTGAAAGATATGGAATCTTATTACTTATCCTAATAATGATTGCTGTTTTGCATTTGTTGCAACCTGATGTTTTTTTATCATGGAGAAATGTAACAAATATTTTTAAACAAGTGTCTTGGCAGTCTATGTTAGCACTTGGTGTTTTTATGGTAATTGTAACTGCAGGTATAGATTTATCAGTTGGTTCAATTATTATGTTATCATTAATGGGGCTTGCTATTGCTTCAAAAGCAGGAATGCCTTGGTACGTGGTTATGTTAGTTGCACCGGCAATTGGATTTTTGTGCGGTATGTTTAATGGTATTGGAATTACCTTACTTCGAATGCCTCATCCATTCATCATGACATTGGGAACGCTGTATATATTTAGAGGAATTGGAAACCTTATTTCTGGAGGTGTGCCCATAACAGGTTTTGCTGAACAGATAAGAGTTATTGGAAATGGTAAAATTAAACTGGATGTTTTTTTTGGAGAAGGGGCGCGAGAGTATATTCCTACAAGTTTAATTTTAATGATTGTTATATTCTTTATCTTTTGGGTTTTTTTAAATCATACACGAATAGGTAAATGGATTTATGCGATTGGTGGTAACCCTGGCGCAGCAAGAGCAGCAGGTATAAATGTAGATCGTATTTTAATCGTAGTTTACACCCTTTGTGGTTTCTTGGCTGGTATTGGAGGTTTAATTTTAGCTGGAAGAACAAACTCTGCTTATCCAAATGCTGGTTTACAATCTGAGCTAGATGCGATTGCAGCAGTCATTATAGGGGGAGCAAGCTTCTTCGGGGGCAGAGGAACGGTTTTAGGTGTGTTTGCTGGAGTCATGATTATGGGTATACTCCGAAATGGTCTAAATCTAATGAATGTTAGTGTTTTCTGGCAACAGGTTCTTATTGGGTCAATTATTATTTTGGCCGTTTATATTGATGTTCTAAGAAGACAACTTGCGACCAGAACATAATATTAAAAAATAATCGCTTTCTGACAAACAGTCACTTGATTAGATTTTCATTTTTGATTAATGGTTAAAAAAAAATTTAGGAGGAAAAATGAAATTTTTTATTTCTATAATTACTACTTCTGTATTGTTTTTTTCAGGTAGTCTTTTAGCAGGCTCACACGCAAAAACAATAATGCTAAGTACTAAAGGACCAGGTGCTGGAAATCCATTTTGGGCTTCAGTTGAAGCTGGTGCTAAAGATGCTGCTGAAGAGTTTGGTGTAAACCTAATCATACTTTCACCACCGCAAGAAAGTGATGTTATGGCTCAGGTAGCACAAATTGAAGACCAAATTGCAAAAGGTGTAGACGGTATTGCGATTGCACCAACTGACCCTAACGCAGTTGCACCAATTCTTGATGATGCAATGGCTTCAGGTGTTCCAGTTGTATACATTGATACTAACGGAATTAATGAAGGTGTAACTTTCATTGGTACAAACAATATCAATGGTGCTGCTTTAGCTGCTCAATACATTTGTGATAATGTTCCAAGTGGTTCTGATGTTGCAATTCTTCAAGGAATGATCACGCAAACTACAGGTCAGCACAGAGCTGAAGGATCTAGCAAAGGTCTTAAAGCATGTGGTATGAACGTTGTTGCTGAACTTCCAGCTAACTGGGATACTGCACAAGGTATGTCAGTAACGGAAGATATCATCACTGGTAACCCAAATCTAAAAGCAATCTTTGCTTCTAACGATAATATGGGTCTAGGTGCTATCCAAGCATTAAAAAATGCTGATATGCTAGATGATGTTGTCGTTGTTGGATTTGATGCTAACCCTGATGCTGCTGCAAGTGTAATGGCTGGTGAAATGTCAGCAACTATTGCTCAATTCTCATACAACATGGGATATATGGGTGTAGAAAATGCACTTAAGTTAGCTAATGGTGAGAGCATTCCAGATAACATTGATACTGGAACTGTATTAGTTACTAAAGAAAACGCTTCAGACTTTATGTAAGTCAAAGCTAAATTATTTTTAAAGGGCCGTAATTTTTTACGGCCTTTTTTTTTACTATTCCATTTTTTACAATTGATTTATAGAAACAAGTTATGAAAAATATTGGTCTAATTGGTTGTGGTAATATTGCAGAGACCTATTTCCGGGCTCAGGAATATTTTAATAATATAAATTTTGTTGCTTGTGCTGATATTAATTTAGATGCCGCAAAAAAAACAGCTGATCAATATAATATTATTCCTTTATCAGTTGATGAGATTCTTAATGATAAGAATGTAGATATTATTCTTAATCTCACAATTCCCCAAGCTCATTATGATATATCTAAAAGAGCCCTTGAGTCTAATAAACATGTTTATTGTGAAAAACCAATGAGTGTTAAGTTTGATGAAGCAAAAGAATTATTAAATTTAGCAAAAAAAAATAGTCTCTACATTGGGAATGCACCCGATACTTTTTTAGGAGGAGGAGGACAGCTTACTAGAAATTTAATTGATAATAATGATATTGGACAAGTTCTTACCGGGAATTTTATTTTTGCTTTTCCAGGTGTTCAAGATTTTCATCCAAGTCCTGAGTCTTGGTTTCAAGAAGGAGGAGGACCTGTAATAGATATGGGTCCATATTTTTTCACCACACTTGTTAATCTTCTAGGTCCCGTAAAAAATATACGAGGAAGAGGAGCTAAATTTTCTGATAAAAGAGAATACAAAGCTGGTCCAAAAAAAGGAGAAACTTTTAATGTTGAAATTCCAACTTCTTATATGTTTAATATTGAGTTTCAAAATAAAGCTATCATTCAAGGTTTTATTTCATTTGATGTTTTAAATCATAAACGTAATCATATGGAGCTTTATGGAACGAAAGGTTCAATAGTAGTTCCTGATCCAAATATGTTTGGTGGTCCAGTTTCCATATCTGGTGAGTTTGGATCTGAATGGAGAGATATTAGCGTCGAAGATAAACCCCTTGGAAAAACAAATATTGTTAACCATAGTGGAAGAAGTAATGAGGCGCCTGAACAAGCAAACTACAGGGGTATTGGGTTAGCTGAAATGATTGACGCTATCGAAAATAATAGAATGCATAGGTGTAATGGAGAACTTGCTCTTCACATTTTAGATGTAATCGAGTGTGCTATGATTTCTTCAATTTATAAAGTGGAAGTAGAGCTCCGTTCTTCGTGTGTAAAGCCTGAACCCATGCATGACGATTTCATAAGGCAAATCCTAAAAAAAATATAAAATTTGCTTAGCTATTGATTAGTGCGATAATTTTACAGACTAATTCCTGATATTTCTCCTTGTTTTACATACCCATTCTTGCTAGGAAAATATTATTTATAGGAGGAATGCATGAAAAAAATTGCTTCAATTATTCTTGCCTCTGTAGCGCTTTTTGCTACTTCAGCGAAGGCAGAATACAAATTTAACTTCGTAATGCACAGTGATACGAACAATGCTTTCTGGGCAGCTGTTCACAAAGGTTTTAAAGATGCTTGTGCACAAATTAATGCTGATTGCCAAATGTTAACTCTTTCAGGTGATGGAGACCAACAAGAGCAATTACAAAACTTAGAGTCTTCAATAGCTCAAGGTGTTGATGGTATCGTAACTACAATTACTAACCCAACTATCTTTGATGCTGCAGTTGATGAAGCATTAGCTGCTGGTATTCCAGTAATTACAGCTAATACTGATGATCCAGAAGGTGCTGCTGGTAGTAACAGACTAGCATATGTTGGACAAGACTTAGAAGCAGCTGGTTATGAATTAACAGCTAATCTTTCTGAAATGTTTCCTGATGGAGATATTCACGTTCTAATCGGTGTTGCAGACATGAACCAATCATGGGCATACACTAGAGGAAACGGTATTGCACGTTTCATGGAAGATTACAAAGCAGCTAACCCTGATAGAAAAGTAACTTATGAGAAAATCGAGTCAGGTCTAGATCTTTCAACTGTTGGAAACAGAGTGGCAGCTTATGTTCAAGCTAACCCAAATACAACTGCATATCTTGATGTAGGTTTCTGGGAAGCTGGTGCAGCTGCAGCAGTAAGAAACTTAGGTTACGGACCTGGTGAAATACTTCTTGCTGGTTTTGACTTAGTTGACGTAGTTTTCGAAGAAATGGACAAAGGTTATGTTCAACTAACAGTTGACCAACAACCATACTACCAAGGTTACATGTCAGTTCACCAATTATACTTAATGAACAAGTATGGTTTAAGTGCACTAGATATCAACACTGGTAAAGCTATGATTGGTCCTGATGATGTTGAAACAATCAGATCATTCAAAGGAATGTCAGTTAGATAAATATCTTAACCAGGCTCTTTAAATAGAGCCTGGTTTTTTTTTAAAATAAAAAAATATGAGTAAAAATTTTAGTCTTAGAAGTTTATTAGTAAGACCAGAAGTAGCAACCTTCTTAATGTTCCTAGCAATAATGATTGGATTTTATATTGCTAATGAAAGATTTTTAGATGCAAGAAATATAAGAATAGTTATGGGTATTACACCCGAATATATTATTGTTGCTATTGGCATCGCAATATTAATGATCTCAGGTGAATTTGATTTATCTGTAGGCTCTGTTTTTGCATTAGTCCCAATGACTATTGTACAAATGGTGCATCAAGGGATACCACCTTGGTTCGCTATTTTTCTAGGATTAATGATTGGTATTATTGTTGGTTTTGTTAATGGATTTATTACCTTAAGATTTGGAATCCCTTCTTTCATCGCAACTCTTGGAATGCTCTATATTGCTAGAAGTCTTACAACTGTAGCTACTGCAGGATTTCCACCACCATTTCCTCATATTTTACCAAATGAGTTATTCGTTTATCAATTTGAGTTATTTAGAGCTTCCTTGTACTGGGCTCTTTTAGTTGCCGTGGTTTTAGGTGTTATGCTTCACAGAAGTAATGTTGGTAACTGGATCTATGCAACTGGCGGAGATCAAAACGCAGCATCTTCAATGGGAATAAAGACTGGAAACGTTAAAATGTTTTGTTTCATCTTATGCGGTTTCTTAGCTGGCTTTGCTGGAATGATTCAAACATTTAGATTGGAAGCACCATTACCATCTCAAGGATACTTATTAGAACTAGAGTCAATTGCTGCAGCAGTTATTGGCGGTGTCAGTTTATTTGGAGGTATCGGAACAGTTTTTGGTGCCGTTATTGGCGCAATACTAATTAGGTTTTTAGAAAGTGGAATCATTATGGCTAGAATAGATGCGGAATGGTTTAGAGCAGGTTTAGGTTCTTTAATTATCATAGCCGTAGTGTTTAATACTTATATAAGTAGAAGAGCGACACGAATTGGTCAAAACAAGGCAAAGGATTAAAGATGGAAGATATAATAGTTTGTGAGGGTCTAAACAAATACTATTCAGGAGTTCATGCTTTAAAAGATTTAAGCTTAAAGATAAAAAAAGACTCTGTTGTTGGTCTTATTGGAGACAATGGTGCTGGTAAATCAACATTAATTAAAATCTTATCTGGCGCACATCAACCTGATTCAGGTCATATATATTTTGAAGGTAATAAGGTTAAATTTAAATCTACAAAAGAAGCAATGAATTTAGGTATTGAAACAATTTATCAGTATTCGGCTTTGATCCCTGAAATGTCTATTGCAAGAAATATTTTTATTGGACGTGAACAAACTCAATATAATGTTGGCAATTTTGGTTTAATGAAAACTAAAACCATGCAGGACGATGCGATGAAAGCATTAACAGATGTTGAACTGCATCTTCGATCTCCAGATACACCAGTTAACCAATTGTCTGGAGGAGAAAGACAAGGTGTTGTGATTGCAAGAGCAATGTATTTTAAATCAAAAGTTTTAATATTAGACGAACCAACAAACCACTTATCAGTAAAAGAAACAAATAAAGTACTAAGGTTTGTAGAAGGATTAAAAAGCCAAGGCGTGACATCAATATTTATTACTCACAACTTGAGTCATGTATATCCAATTGCTGATCATTTATGTGTAATGGCAAGAGGTGAAAAAATTGCTGATTTGGATAAAAAAGACACAACAATAGATCATCTAACTGATTTATTAGTGAATGGATAATTTTGGGAGGAATTATGATTAGTGATGCGCAAATAAAACAATATAACGAAGAAGGTTATACGATCGTTGAAAATGTTTTTAGTATGGATGATTTAAATCCAATATTAAATGAATTTGAAGAAATTGTTGATGATTTTGCAGAAAAAGCTTTTCAAGCTGGAAAAATTACAAACAAACATGATGATAAAGATGTCTTTAAAAGACTAGCTGCTCTCGAAAGAGATTTTAAAGGTTCTTCCGTATTAATACATCATAGAGGGGAATTAAAACCAGCTCTTGCAAATCTTTGGGGATCAAAAAAACTTTTAGATATGGTTGAAAATTGGGTTGGCAAAGATATTTCTGGTCATCCAGTTTGGAATATTAGATCTAAAACACCTCAGACAGCTAGGATGACAGTTCCATGGCACCAAGACTCTGCTTATTTAAAAGATGGAGCAGAAAAAACCACTCAGCCTGCTGCGTGGATTCCATTTCTAGATGTAAATAAAAATAATGGATGCATGCAGGTTGTTCCTGGAGGACATAGACCTGAAAGAGTTTTGAATCATAAATTAGAAAAGAAAGATGGTTCAGTAAAAGATTCTTGGTATTTATTTATTGAAGACAAAGATATTCCAGAGGAGAAAGTCGTTACTTGTGAAATGAAGGCTGGCTCAGTTCTATTTTTACATCAATTAGTTCCTCATCGATCACTTGAAAATTTATCTGAGGATGTAAGGTGGAGCGTTGACCTAAGATTTCAAAATCCAAAAGATGAAGCTGGTTTTCACACTGGTTTGGTTGATCCAATCATAATGAGAAAATCAGAAGACCCAAGTTATACAGCTGATTGGGACTCTTGGTTTAAAGGTTATGAAGAACAACACACTAAATTTAGAGGGACTTCAAAAAAAGACCAATTTGACTCCACAGTTGATGGGTCATGGTTAGATCGTTGGGATAATTAATTTAATTATCAAGCATGGAAGTTAATCTCGATGATTGGTACAGACCAGAAGTCGACAGAAAAAAATTAAAAGCCTTAAGTAAAAGAAGAGATCTACCTGGACTAATCCATTTCTTCTTTTATTTTTTATCTTTATTTATTTCAGGATATTTAGCATACATTACTTTAGGTACGTGGTGGACATATCTATTCTTTTTTATTTATGGTACGATTTATGCGTTCAGTGTAGCGAACTGGCATGAAACTGTTCATCGAACTGCATTCAAGACTCGTTGGATAAATGAATTTTTTTATCATATCAGTTCTTTCATGTGTGACTTTGAAGGTTTTAGATGGCGTTGGAGCCATACTTTCCATCATTCAAAGACATTACAAACAGAAGATGATTATGATCACGAAATACAAGTATCAAGACCGATAGAATTATTTGCATTCTTTTTGAATTTTATACCTCTTACAGATTTATTATACCCACATAAATTAATTAAGTTTGAAGTTCTAAAACATGCTTTTGGAAAATTCACTCCAGTTATTGATATAACAGCGCCTAAAGAAGAAAAGAAAAAAATTCTTTGGAACTCAAGATTATATGTTTTTATTTGGTTAACAGTTATTGCATATTCTTTTTACTTAGGTTCTTTCTTACCAATAATTTATATTATTTTACCAACTTATATTGGGAAGCCAATTTGGTTTGCCGTAAATGTGACTCAACACCTAGCTGCTAAAGTTGACACAAAAGATCACCGCTTAAGCACTTACTCTGTTAGAATAAATCCAATATTAAGTTTTTTATATTGGCATATGGAATATCATTTAGAGCATCATATGTTTCCTATGGTGCCTTCATACAATTTAAAAAAATTACGAAAAGAAATTGATAAAGAATTACCACAACCGTTCACGAGTCTTTTTGATTTTTATAAAAAAGTTTTGCCAGCTGTTATATCTTTGGCTACTGATCAAAATAAATATTATAAAGTTAAATTAAATAATTAAACTACCAAGAACCAGAATTTTCCATAGACTTCCATGGTTCTTGTTCAGGTAAAGATTCCCCTTCTTGTAAGATCTCAATGGAAATTCCATCGGGAGAGCGAACAAAAGCCATATGTCCATCACGAGGTGGTCTATTAATTGTGACGCCGTTGTTCATTAATTTTTCACACACTTCATAAATATTGTTAACACTGTAAGCTAGATGACCAAAGTTTCTTCCTCCAGTATATTTTTCCGGATCCCAATTATATGTTAGTTCAAGAAGACCTGTTCTTTCATCGCTATTTTCAGCAGCTAAAAATATTAGGGTAAAACGACCTTTTTCATTGTCAACTCGTCGCACCTCTTTTAATCCAAGTTTGTTACAGTAAAAATCTAGAGAAGTATCAATGTTCTCAACCCTCACCATTGTGTGTAAATATTTCATAAAAACTAATAAATATTAACACAATTTTAAATTTATTTTCAATTGTTATTTTGCTTAATTCACGTAAAATAAAATTCAAATAGGGAGGAATTAATGAAGAAGAAAAAAGAATTAAAAATCTCTAGACGTACAGTTATGAAAGGAGCTCTTGCTGCGGGTGCAATGATGTCAGCAGGATCTATACCTTCAAAACTATTTGCTGGAGAATTTAATATTCCTGATCCACTAAAACCATTACCAACAACTGGTGGTAATATGCGATGGATTGATAGTGGTGACATGAAAGGTGTCTTTTGGAAAAAATTATTTCCAGAATATGCAGCTTCAAGAGGTATCACTATTGAATATGATGGTTTGCCATGGAAAGAAATAAATAAAATTGTTCCAATTGCTATAAGAAATGGAACTGTTCATGATGTATTCCAATTACCGATAGGAATGGATCCGGGTGTTGCAGTATCTGAAGGTTGGGTGCAACCATGGGATGACTACATTGAAAACATCGACGAATGGTTAGGTGCGTTTCCTAGTGGTGTTTATCTTCCTGGTGTCAACCAATTCAATGGAAAGACCTATGGAACATGTTTAACAGCAAATAAGAGAACGGGAACTTGTCTTCTGTATAGTGAAAAATATATGAGTGAAGCTGGTTATGATCCTCAAGCTGGTCGTATGACATATTCTGAAATCAGAGATGCTGCTAAAAAAATTACTAAAAATGGTAATGGTCAGTATTATGGTTGGATCATTGGTGGAAACCAAGTTAATCGATGGGAAGATGTTGTCCATACATTTGGACAAGTAGGTGGAGCACATAGTGGAAGAGGTGGTTTTACAAATAGACACATTAACTTCCAAAATGGTAAATTCCAAATTGCATCTGATCAATATATGGAAGCAGTTGAATTACTTCTTCAATTAAAATCAGATGGAAGCGCTTTCCCAGGAGTTATGAGTATGAATGCTCCTCAAGCTAGAGCTTTGATGCCACAAGGTGCAGCAGGAATGATATTCCAAGGTCCTTGGTGTATTGGAGTTTGGGGAAGAGATGCTCCAGATTGGAAATATGGTATTGCAAGTGAACCAGTTCCAGATGGAAAAGAAGCACAACCACTTTACATTGCAGAAGGTGGATCAAATACTTTTTGGTTAAGTGCTAATAGTACAATGGGACCATTTGCTGGTGACCTGATTAGATTTATGGGAACTGAGCAAGGTCAAATTTACTGGGCTCAAACTGTTGGTGCCGCAGATCCAGCTGTTAATCCAGATGCAGTTGCTAAAGCTGGTTTAACCGGACCATCAGCACAAGCTTTAGCTATGTTTGCTGAAAACATACTTGTTGGACCTAATCCAATTGTAAGAAATAAAGATGTTGGTATTGTAGCTGCAAAGTCTAGAGTACCAGATCCTTCTTTGGCTCTAGTTATTCAAGGGTTGTATACTGGACAACTTAAAGGTGTGGAAGCACAGCTTAAAGATTGTAATCAAAGGTATGAAGATGCTCTTGATAAAGCTGTTGAAGAGGCAAGAGCAGACGGTGCTAATGTAACTCGTGATGATTGGGTCTTCCCTAATTGGGATGTATACTCAAATTACGGTGCTGAAAAGTATCAAGAACTTTAAACAAAATATCTAAAGGCGAATTTTTTAAATTCGCCTTTTTTTACTATGCACAAAAAACCTCTATCTAAACAAATATATGATGCAAGATGGTGTTACCTATTTGTTTTACCATGCTCAATTCTTACAGGAATGTTTGTCATTTATCCTATTGGAATGTCTTGGTATTTTTCTTTATTAGATTGGAGTGGTTTTACAAAAGAAGCAAAATTCATTGGCCTTCAAAATTATTATGAAGCTGTTAATGATGAATTCTTTTGGGATGCATTCATTCGTTCTTTTATTTTTATGTTTGGAACAGTTCCAGTAAAAATTGTTTTAGGATTTATAATTGCAGTATTTTTAAATAATCAAGTTTTGAAACTTGCTCCTTTCTTTCGTACTGTAATCTTTATGCCTGTAGTTACTGCAATTGCTATCATTGGTATTGTAATGACTTTTGTATTTAGCCCTTTTAATGGACCTGCTAATAAATTTTTAATGTCTACTAATTTAACTTCTGCTCCAATTGATTTTCTTGGAAACCCAGATACGGTGCTTCCAACTGTAATGGGAGTGTATGTTTGGAAATGGCTAGGGATAACTATGATGTATTGGCTTGCTGCTTTACAAACAGTCCCACAAGATGTTTACGATGCCGCAAAAATTGATGGTGCTGAAGGATATAGATTATGGATCCATATTATTTTACCTATTGTACTACCTTTTGCTATTGTCATTATTCTTGTGGAGGCAGTTGGAGCACTAAATGTTTTTCCTTTAATTGAAACTATGACTGCTGGAGGACCATTCTTTAGTAGTGAAGTTATGGAAATATATATTTTTAGAACAGCTTTTGTAACTGATTCTGGAACAATGCCTAGGCTTGGATACGCTTGTGCTGCAGGAGTATTTTGGGGTGTTGCTGTTTTATTTATTACAGTTCTTCAGGGATTATGGATGAGGAGAACTCGAAGAATATGAGTAGATACTTAAATTTTATTGCTGAAAAAAACCAAGTTAAATATTTAATTATAACTATAGCTTTTATTATTTTCTCTTTCTTTTGGATCTATCCATTACTGTGGGTACTTTCAGCCTCTTTCAAAACAGATTTTGAAATTTGGGGAGGCTTAGGTTTAATCCCTGACCGGCTTGTTTGGGAAAATTTTGAAAGAGCATGGTTTGGTGCAAACATGGGTAGGTATTTTTTTAACACACTGATTATTACAGTTGTTTCTGTAATTATAGTTGTCGTAACAACTGGTATGTTTGGTTATGTAATTGGAAGATATTCTTTTCCAGGAAAAAAAATACTTATTGGAATTTTAATTAGTACAATTTTTATTCCTCAAGGTTACACAATTATTCCTGTTTTTGATTTATTAAATAATTTAAATATTTCTAAAAACTTAATTGGACTAACACTCGCAACGGCAGGACACACCCCTGTAATTTATATTTTATTATTTGCAGGATATTTTTCAAGAGTTCCTGTGGAGCTTGAAGAAGCAGCTAAAATGGATGGAGCGGGTTTTGTTCGAACATTTATTTCAATCATGTTACCTTTAACAAAACCAGTAGTAGCTACAGTTTCTATTCTACAAGTTTTACATGCATGGAATGACTTTTTATTACCAGTCGTTATCACTCTAGGTAATCCTGATATACGAACACTATCCGTAGGTGTGTACGCTTTTAAAGGCGAATACTTTGTCGATTGGTCTGGTATGGCAGCTGCATCTGTTATAACTATTTTGCCTATAATTATATTGTTTTTGTTTATGCAAAAATATTTCGTTGAAGGTGTTCAAGGAGCTGTAAAAGGGTAAAGATGAAAAGACCAAATATTTTATTAATAACTTCCGATCAACAGCATCACGATACCATTGGAAAATTTAATTCAAAAATACAAACACCGTATTTAGATAAGCTTTGTAATGAAGGAATGAATTTTACAAGAGCTTATTGTCCATCACCAGTTTGCACACCATCAAGAGCAAGTATTATTACTGGACAATATCCGTCTTCTCATGGAGCTTGGACAATTGGTGTTAAATTAGATGAAGAAGTAGAAACTATTGGAGAACTGTTATACAAAAATGGTTACTCTACTGGTTTAATTGGTAAAGCGCATTTCCAGCCATTAACTTCAGTTCCAGGTCAGGAATCTATAGAAGGACAACCAACGTTAAGAGATTTAGAATTTTGGAAAAATTTTAAAGGACCTTGGTATGGCTTTGAACATATTGAGCTAGCACGTAATCATGCAGATGAAAGCCATGTAGGTCAACATTATGCAATTTGGATGGAACAAAACGGTCTTAGTGATTGGAAAGAATATTTTCAACCAGTGCCTGGTGAAACTTCTAAATATGCTCCTCCAATTGCTCGTGAATATGACTACTGGGCAAGACCGGATAGAATTTGGAAGTTAGACGAAAAACATCATTACACAAATTGGACAGCCGAAAGATCAATTGAATTTTTAGATCAACAAAAAGATGACAAGCCATTTTTTCTTTGGACAAGCTTTCAGGATCCACATCCACCATATGTATTAAGTGAACCATGGGCATCAATGTATAATCCAGAAGACATGTCACCTGGAACGTTAAAAGAAGGTGAACACGAATTAAATCCACCACATTTTGGCAAAACACAAACGACAAATCCTGATTTCGAGAATTGGCATTCACCATTTAATGCTCATGGATGCATGAGTCATCTGTATCCTATGGAAGAATTAAAAAAAGACATGGCAATTTATTATGGCATGGTTAGTTTTATGGATAAGAATATTGGAAAAATTATTAATAAGTTAGATCAAATGGGTGAACTTGATAATACCATAATTATTTTTACTACTGATCATGGTCACTTTATAGGACAGCATGGTTTAATTGCTAAAGGACCTTTCCACTATGAAGATATGCTCCGTTTACCTTTTATTGTTAGATGGCCAGATAAAGTTCCTCAAAATTCATCATCTTCATCTTTATTGAGTTTAGTTGATCTTGCGCCAACATTTTTAAAAGTCGCGGGCATTGATATACCAACCCAAATGCAAGGAGTGGATCAAACGGATGTATTTTATGGCAACAAGGACAGTATCCGTTCACATATATTTGTTGAAAACAGACATAATCCAAGAATGCCACATTTAAAAACTTACATAAATGATAATTATAAAATTTCTATTTACCGAGAAGCTAACTACGGTGAACTTTTTGATTTAGAAAATGATCCAAACGAATATAATAATTTATGGGATAATACAAACGCACAAACATTAAAAAAAGATTTATTATTTAAGTTTGCGCAAGCCACATTAAAAGATGAAACATCAAAAATGAAAAGAGTTTCAGGCGCTTAATTAAGAAAGGATAAAGATGAGAATTTTATACGTAGACATAGACTCTTTAAGACCTGATCATTTAGGATGCTATGGTTATCATAGAAACACATCTCCTACGATTGACTCAATAGCAAAAGAAGGAGTCAAGTTTACAAATTTTTATTCAACAGACACACCGTGCTTACCTAGTAGAACTGCTTTGTTCGGTGGCAATTTTGGTTTCAAAACTGGAGTCGTTAATCATGGCGGTGAATTCTCTGATATTGCTCCTAGAAAAAATATTTGGAATAGAGAATTTAAAGGCGGTTTAAGAGGAGAATATGCTTTTACATCTCTTGGTAAAGTTCTTCGAGATGCAGGATATTATACAGCAAGTATTAGTCCTTTTCCTGAAAGACATACAGCTTATCAAGTTTGGTTTGGTTTTACCGAAACGTATGACACTGGAAAAGGTGGTTTAGAAAATGCTGATGAAGTCTACCCTGTTATAAAAAAGTGGTTAGAAAATAATGGAGAAAAAGAAAATTGGTTCTTACATGTAAATATGTGGGATCCTCATACTCCGTATGATACGCCTGAAGACTTTGGAAATCCTTTTAAAGATGAACCTATTGAAGATTGGGTGACAGAAGAATTAATTAAAAAACAAAGGAATAGTTTTGGACCGCATAGCGCCAGAGAAGTTCCAGGATTTGATGAAGATCTTGGAGGAAAGTATACAATGGGGGTGGGCGAAATTAAAAATACTTCTGATGCTAAAGAGCAAATTGATGCATATGATACTGGAATTAAGTACGCTGATTTTTATTTAAATAAAGTTTTTGAAGACTTAAAAAAAATGAACCTTTGGGATGATACAGCAATAATTATTTCAGCAGACCATGGAGAGAATCAAGGCGAGTTAAATGTATGGGGAGATCACCAAACAGCTGATCATATAACTAATAGAGTTCCATTAATAATTAGATGGCCGGGGATAACAGATACAAATACAGGAAGTACTGTAGAAAATAAATTTTATAATTTAGATTTAACTTCAACTATTTCTCAAATTACTTCATCTTCACAACCTGATAGATGGGATGGTATTAATTTCACTGAAAATTTAACTAATAGTAAATCATCAAATGGAAGGGATTATTTAGTTATTAGTCATGGTGCTTGGAGTTGTCAAAGATCCGTAAGATGGGATAATTGGTTACTGATAAGAACGTACGACACTGGTTTAAAAGATTTTCCAAAATATATGCTTTTTGATATTGAAAAGGATCCTCATGAGTTGAATAACCTAGCAGATCAGCATAAAGATCTCGTAGCACATGGAATGTTTTTAATCGATGAGTGGATTGAAGAAAATATGTATGAGGCTGATAGAGGAGATCCACTTCAAGGTGTAATTAGAGAAGGCGGTCCTCATCATGCAAATATTTATTCAAAAGTCTGGAATACATATGTTGAGCGTCTTGAAAAAACAGATAGAAAAAAACACGCTGACAATCTTAGGAAATATAAAGGAAAACCTTTTAGTAAATAAATCTAAATCATAATGAATATTAAATCTAAACCAAATATTATTGTATTTTTTACTGATCAACAACGTTGGGATACTTCTGGTTTACATGGCAATCCATTATCCTTGATGGAGAACTTTGATCATTATGCAGTTGAAGGTACACATCTTTATAATTCATTTACATGTCAACCAGTTTGCGGGCCTGCAAGAGCTTCATTACAATCAGGAATGTATGCAACAAAAACTGGATGTTTTAAAAATAGAATACCTTTAAAAAAAAATATTAAAACTCTTGCAAAATATCTATCAAAAGAAGGTTATGCCACTGGATATATTGGAAAATGGCATCTAGGCTCTTCTGAACCAGTTAAAAAAGAGGATAGAGGTGGTTATGATTATTGGTTGGGATCAAATCTATTAGAATTTACTTCTGATGCTTATGAAACATATGTTTATGATGGACAAAATAAAAAAGTATTTCTTCCAGGATATAGAGTTGATGCAATAACTGATGCAGCTATAAATTTTATAAAACTAAATCAAAAAAAACCATTTTTTCTTTTTATTTCTCTTATTGAGCCACATCATCAAAATAATACAGATGATTATCCACCACCTATTGGATACAGAGAAAAATATACAGGCAAGTGGTCTCCTCCAGATCTTTCATCTCTGGTTGGATCTTCTCCTCGCCATTTAGGAGGTTATTATGGAATGGTGAAGAGAATAGATGAAGCTTATGGCAGAATGATTGATGTTATTAAAAGTTTAAAATTATTTGATGATAGTGCCATTATTTTTACATCAGATCATGGAAATAATTTTAAAACACGAAATAGAGAATATAAACGTTCATGTCATGAAAGTTCAATACGGGTTCCTACATCTTTGATTGGAAATGTCTTTCAGCAAGGTGGACGTATAAAAGAACTAACTAACATTCTAGATATTCATGCAACAATATTAGATTTGGCAAATGTCAAAAATACCTCTCATTGTGATGGTAGATCAGTATTGCCTTTAGTGAATAAAACTTCCAAAAAATGGGAAAACGAAATTTTTATCCAAATTAGTGAAAGTCAATTAGCTAGAAGTTTAAGAACTGAAAAATGGAAATATTGTATTGCTGATCATGATTCTAATGGGAGTGATAAACCTTCATCTGATCAATACACGGAAACAAATTTATATGATCTCGATGCTGATCCGTATGAATTAAATAACTTAATTGGTATTAGTACTTATGATGAAATAGTAACATCCTTAAGAAAAAAGATTAAAAGTAAAATTAAAAAAGTTGAAAATATAACAACTAAAATTACAAAAGCTAAAAATGTAATTAATCCTGGTCAAATGGGATTAAATCCTGATTCTTTTCACAGATTAAAGAAAAAACTTTAATAATTTTTTTTTTCGTATTAATCTAATTTTTATGAAAACGGTTTTCCTTTTGTTTGATTCATTAAATAAAAGAATGTTAAATTCTTATGGTGGTAAATATATTGAAACACCAAATTTTAACCGATTAGCAGAAAAATCAGTTCAATTTAATAATCATTATATTGGAAGTATGCCATGTATGCCTGCAAGACGTGATATGCATTCAGGACGATTAAGTTTTTTGCACCGTGCATGGGGTCCCTTAGAACCATTTGATAATTCATTTCCAGAAATCTTAAGACTTAATAATACATATACTCATCTTGTGACTGATCATTATCATTACTTCGAAGATGGTGGCGCAACGTATCATAATAGATTTAATTCTTGGGATTTTATTAGAGGACAAGAGAGTGACCCATGGAAAGCTATGGTTCAACCGCCTCTTGAAAAACTGAGAGAAAAATATCATCAATCTCAATTAAATCTAACTGATAGGGAAACAGGTTATTATCGTTATGCAATCAATAGTGAGTTTATTAAAGAAGAAAAAGATTTTCCTTCCGTCAAATGCTTTCAATCTGGATTAGATTTTATTAATATCAATAAAGATGCAGATAACTGGTTCCTTCAATTGGAAACTTTTGATCCCCATGAACCTTTCTTTGCACCTGAGCGCTTTAGAGAAAAATTAAAAACTAATTACAAAGGTCCAAGATTAGACTGGCCTCAATATGACCGGGTTAAAGAAACGGATGATGAAGTTGCCGAATTAAAAGCTAATTACATTGCTCTAATTGGTTTATGTGATTACTTGCTTGGCACTGTCTTAGATTATTTTGATGAAAATAATTTATGGGATGACACCGCATTGATTTTAACTACTGACCATGGTTTCATGCTCGGTGAACATGATTGGTGGGCTAAAAATAGAATGCCTTTGTATAATGAAATTGCAAACATACCTTTTTATTTTTATCACCCTGAATACAAACAATACTCAGGCAAGCAAAGAAATGTTGTAACGCAAAATATTGATTTAATGCCAACATTCATGACAATGCATGGTCACAATCTTCCTAAAGAGGTTAAAGGTAAATCTATATTAAACTTTCTGGACAAAGACAGTGAAAATGAGCATTTTGCTTTGTATGGATATTGGGGCGGAGGAATAAATATATCCGATGGAAATTATACATATTTTCATTTCCCAGAAAATTTTGATCAATATGACAGAAGTAGATTTCAATATACATTGATGCCAACTAATATGAGGCAATTTTTTTCATACGAAGAGTTACAAACTGCAACTATGCATGAACCTTTTGATTTTACGAAAAACATACCAGTAATGAAAGTAAACAAAATTCTTAGAAAAACTGATCCTCATAAATCTTTGGTAGATACTGAAAGTGCACTCTATGATTTAAAAAAAGATCCAGGTCAATTAAGTCCACTTAATGATATTTCTTTAATGACAAAATATAAAAATATTATGTTGGAAGAAATTAAAAATTACGATCCTCCAGAAGAACTATTAAAAAATTATTTTAATATATAAGTTTTAATATTCTAAAACTATTGCTTCATGTATTTGGAATTTATCAATTTTAATATTTATTACCTTAGTATCATTAATCTCAATTTTCTTATCTATATTTAAAATAAATATTTTTTTTATTTTCTTCTCTAAATTAATAGAAAGTTCAACATTATGAATTTCAGGAACATCTTCAATTATTAAACATCTTCCTCTTTGTAATGGAGGAGCATACAAGAGATGAACAACATATCGATTTTTACTTTCTTGATGAAGCAATGTTATTCTCCCAGAACTTGGCAGACCCTTAGTTTCGATTAATAGATTTTTGTTTAAGTGCCTAATTGTATTTCCAAATAGCTGACGATGAACTTTTGATCCATTTTCTGCATAAATCCTATCTAAATCATGAGCAAAAAAAACTGTGTTCTTATATTGTAGTACAGCCGGATAATTTTCTTTATCAAGTTTGTTTGGTGCATATAAGTGTCCATTATATTTTTCTAACGTTCGACTAAAATATGGAACTTTAATATCTGCCAGAATATTACTATCCTCAAAAACTTCTGATTTAATACCTGGCAAATAAGTTATAAAGGGAGAGGAAACTAAATTATTTGATAACTCTTTCCTTACTTGTACATAATCCATATCATAATCAGAGGGTCCAATATATTTTGCTCCAACATCAAATATAAATTTATCCTTTTTATTATTAAGTGCTCCTTTCCCAATCACAACTAACGTTCCGCCTTTATTCTGAAAATCTTTGAGTTTATTTATCTCTTCTTCTGATAGAGTATTTGATGATGGGATAATGATTAATTCAAACTCGTTAATTCTTTCTTGAGAAGCGTTAATACTTACGACTTCGTATTCAATATGCTCTTCCAATAACATTCTAGCAACACCATCATCTGCATTGTAAGAACCTGTCAAATAAAGAGCAACATTTGAAAAAGGTTTGCCACCAATTCCATAATCTTCAATTTTTTTTATATATTCAAAAGCAACACCGACGTTTTTATATGTATCCAAATCCATTTCTCCACTTGGATGAAGATGATCACCAAAATTACATCGTGCACCGTGGGAGATCATAGCAGCTGCTTCGTATTTTAGTGCTTCAGGATATTTAAAACCTCCAAATTCTCCCCATGAAGTATGAAATTTACCACTCATACCAATGATAGGTTTATTTGCATAATTATGAAAATATCTAGATTGAGTAGCTATCTTGTCATAACCACCCCAAGTTGTTGGTAAATCTTCTAAATCATTTTTAGTTGAGTTTTCGTGAACGCGGTAAAGTAAATTTTCTTTTCTCTCAAGAACAGTTAAACCATTATAAAATATACTTGCATCTAGTTTCAAAGACTGAATATGAGTAGTCATATTTTTAGTAAAATTTTTTAAAATAATTTCATTCCAATGAGCATTTACTTCTTCAGGATTATTAATATCATATCCAGTTTCCTTCATAGATTGCTTACAATTATCACAGTAACATTTTAGTTTTGTAAAATGTATATCAAAGAAATAACCATCTACTTGATAATTTGAACACAATTCAGTTACCATATTTGAAATTAATTCTTCATAATATCCTGTAGGACACATAAATTTCCAATTTCCATAGGGTTTAAAATTTTTATCTTTATATCGTATTTCTTTATCACTATGCTGACCAGTGCTAGTAATCTCTTCAATTCCATTTCCTAATTTTTTATTGTGTTCAATTATACTGCCATCTATGTTTCTTGCGCACCACTCTGGATGAATTTCTGCATCATGTGCTGACCATCCAACTGTTAAATATATTGGTGCTTTTACATTAATTTCGTGACAAGCTTCAATTTGTTGACCAAGTAAATCAAAATTTAAATTTGGATGAATTTTCGCATGCTTTACTTTTGTTGGATAATAACACCAACTATGATGACATTTTCCAAAAATATTAATTTGATTAATATGTCCAATTTGTAGAGCTTCTTTAAATTGTTCTTTTGAAAAATATTTTCCAACATCAGGGATATGCTCTGAAGTGTGAAAATCTAAATGTATTTGCCTTGATGGTTCATTCATTTGAACAGCTTATTTTATAAATTATTAAATTTAAATAATTTTTTGAAAAAAATTTAAAATAAAAAATTAAGTAATTCTCTAATTTTTTCTATATTCTTAAACTGATTGTAACATACAAAAACATTCAAAAAGTATTTATTTTTGGCTCTTTTATGCTAATTTCTCCTTATCTTAATAAGGAGGAATGTAAGATGAAATATTATTTTAGTCGAATATGGGCTGGTATATTAATTACTTTACTTTCTTTTTCATTCACTAGTAGCTCTTATGCAATTGATATTAAACTTTGGGATCTTTCTGCAAGACAAGGTCAAGATGAGTTCTATGAATTATTAAAGAAAGAAGTTAAAAAATATAATCCAGATATTAATGTTATTGTAACCGAGTGGGAAGGTGAGGCATATAAAACTCAAATTCAACTTGCTCTTAATGGTGACGATGGACCTGATGTCTTCTTTAACTGGTTTGGTGAAGATAGTGCAAGACTAGCAAGAGCTGGTTTAGCACTCGATCTTACACCTTACGCTGATATGGAAGGTGGATATGGAAACTTCATAAGTAAAGGTTGGCAAGATGCTGGTGCAGTAGATGGAAAAATTTATGGTATTGCTAATAAAGCAGTTTCAAAATACTTCTATTACGATCCTGCATTCTTTGATCAACATAACTTATCTGTTCCTACAACATTTGGAGAGTTAATTGATACTTGTAAAAGTATAAAAGCAATAGACCCTTCAATCGTTCCATGGCCAATGGGTAATTCTGAGAGATGGAAATTAAACCATGTTATTACCATGCTTAATCAAAGAGTAGTAGGAGCAGAAAATACAAAAGCAGATTATGCGTTAACTGCACCCGATGATGAATTATTCACAAATCCTAAATATGTTGAAGCTTGGGAAAAAGTTGTTGAACTAAATGAAAATTGTTTCAATGATGCACCAAATGCAACTAATCCAGAATTAACGAGATCTATGTTTGCAGCTCAAATTTCACCTATGATGTATTGTGGAACTTGGTGTGGAGGTATTTTCGCTTCTGAAGGTTTCACAGATTTTAAAATGTTTAGATTTCCACGTGTTGAAGGTGGAGCTGATGATGGAACTGTAGGCTTTCTAGTTGCAGAAGGAATGCAAGTATCAGCAAAAACTAAACATCCAGAAGCAGCAGCTTTGGTAGCATCAATTAATGTATCTGATACTATGGCTTTAGCTGATGCTGAGTTGAGAGGTAGTTTGATATCAAATGCAACTTTAATTGATCAACTGGAAGATGCTCCTCATTGGTTTACATTTTATGTCAATGATATTGCTGACAAAAGTGGACATGTAAATGTTTTAGATGTTCTTTTAGAAGCAAATGTATCTAATGCTTATCTTGATATGGGAACTGAAGTTCTTAATGGAACAAAATCTCCTCAAGAAGCAATGGATTTCATTAGAAAAGTTGCTTTAGAAGCTAAAGCAGCAATGTAATAAAAAAATTTCGGCTATTAAAAATTAATAGCCGAAATTATCATATGAATAAAACTCAAACAAACTCAATTGGTTTTTCTTTATCAAGTGATAGGGTATCCGTTATTATTCTCTTAATTCCAGCTCTAATATTTTGTACAATATTTATATTTATTCCAGCATTTTGGGCCATAGTTGGATCCTTTTATAGTTATGGGATGACTTCTCTTAATGATTGGAAATGGGTTGGCTTTGATAATTATATTAAAGCATCCCAGGATGAATTTTTTTGGATTGCATTAAAGAATAACTTTATAATTGTTTTTGCGTCAATCGTTCTTCAAGTAGGTGTAGGGACAATACTAGCAGCAATCCTAGATCGAGGAATAAAATATGGAAAAGTAATTTTTCGAACTATTATATTTACACCAATGGTCATTTCATCTGTTGCAGTAAGTATAATTTGGTTACTAATTTATGATCCAAATTTTGGAATTTTAAACAACATATTAATAGCAATAGGTTTGCCCACACCTTCAATGGGATGGTTGGGAGATCCTGATATATCTATTTGGATGATTATGATTGTTGCGGGCTGGCAAAATACTGGATTTATGATGGTTTTAATCTTAGCTGGTTTACAAGGAGTTTCTAAAGAAGTTTATGATGCAGCAGAGATAGATGGTGCAACGGGTGTAAAAGCATTTTGGTATATTACTCTTCCAATGATTAGAAATATTATAATTGTTGCAATTTTGATAACAACTATTGGTGCATTTAAAGTATTTGAATTTGTTTATGTCTTAACCCAAGGTGGTCCATCGAATGCAACACAAGTATTAGGAACATATATTTATTTACAAGCATTTAATTTATTGCATATGGGTTATGCCAATGCTTTGTCAGTTGTACTATTAGTTATTGCTTTAATTTTAGGTTGGTTTCAACTTAAAGCAAGTAGGAGAGCATAGTGAGTAAATTTAAGTTAGCTAATATATTTGCTTACGGCTTTGTAACACTCTTTAGTATCTATGTACTATTACCAATAATAGTGATGATACTGACAACTTTTAAAACAAGAAGAGAAATTTTTTTAGAACCACTTGGGTTACCAGGTCAATTTAATTTTTCTTCTTTTGAAAAGGCATTATCTATTGGCCTTGGAGGTTTCATCTTCAATTCTTTCTTGGTTTCATTATTTTCAGTTATTTTAATAGTAATAATTGCAGGGATGGCTGCCTATGTTCTAGCAAGAATTGATTTTAGAATAAATAGATATGTCTATTTATTAATTGTTGCAGGTTTCGCAATACCTCCAGCAGCTGTGCTTGTACCACTTTATGTAACAGTATCAAATTTAGGATTATTAAATAGTATATATGGTGTAGTAATGCCGTTAACTGCATTTGGTATTCCCTTCACCGTTATTTTATTTTATGCTTTTTTTTTAGATTTTCCAAGAGAAGTTGAGGAAGCAGCCACTATTGATGGTTGTAGTAAAATGCAGATTTTTTTTAGAATTATTATTCCATTATCTGGTCCAGCTATTGCTAGTGCAGCAATTTTTCAAACTGTGTGGATCTGGAATGAATTCCTACTAGCCCTAATTATGTTGACATCTGATGAAGTAAAAACTTTGCCATTAGGATTAATGAAGCTGAGAGGAGAATGGTCATCTGATTGGCCATCAATTATGGCTGGACTAACTATAGCAATCTTACCAGTTCTTATAGTATTCTTGATTTTCCAAAAATACTTTGTAAGATCTTTGGCAGGTTTAGGAAAATAAATAACATGGCCAAAAGACAAAAAGTTTTAGTTCTCTATTTAAAGTTACCAAGCTTAGAAGGAGAAGTAATTTCTTGGGCAACCTTTGATGGCACAGGAAAAAAACTGCATATGACAGGTGATAGTGATGAGCCTCCTTATCCTACAGGTTTGGATGCCTTGTTAGATGGCTGGAGATTATTCCAAGCAAGTCAAGCCATTCCAGAACATCCAGGTCAAGAATTCAGAACATCGTATTTAAAGCATGAATTTTTTTTTGAAAAATTAGAAGAAGGAGATTTTTAATATGGCTAAGTTATTGACAACAGAACAAATGGCTGAATTTGCAAATAGTGGATGTTTATTTTTTGATGAGTTAATCGATCAACAAACTAATCAGGAATTTTTAGATGATATTGGTCATACAGACATTGATGAAGTTGATAGTGTACAGGATTATTATAGAAATATAAAAGCAACTAGCAGTATTCCAAGAATACCAGCAGGAACAAAACTTAAAGATGCTTATCCAAAAGGCTCCCCTTTAGAAAAAATTTTTTCACATGAAGTTGTCGATGGTGCTATTAAAAGTTTAGTCGGTAGTAACACAATCATTGATCACCAGTTTCTTCATATAACGTTTCCTACCAAATATTTTAAACAAGCAAATCAACGCCAGATGTCTCAACAAAATCATCAAGATAGTACAATTGATCCAAGAAGTACTTTTGATGTACAATTATTTTATTTTCCAACAGAGGTAACAAAAGCAATGGGAGGAACAAGATATCACCCTGGTACGCATTTACGTATTGTTAATGAATTTGGAATTGCAAAATACCAAAATATTTTAGGCCAAAAGAGTATAGTATGTAAACCTGGTACAATTGGTATTTTTCATAGTGGATTATGGCATGGAGCAGGTGTAAATTTTTCAGAAAATATTCGCTATATGTTTAAAGTGAGGCTTCAACCCACAGAGAAACAGGAATTACTATGGGATCCTGAAAAAAAATATCAACCTTTGCCAAACCGCGCTCTTTATTGGACTGATGAAAGAAAAGATAAAACAATAAATGATATTTTAATGAGATCCTATCCTTGGCAAGAAGCAGATACAAATAGATTGGATAAAATAAACGTTGTTAAGTTTTGGAGATTATTGACCGGTCATAAAAAAATGGATGTTGATTATTGGCTTACTCGGATTGAAAACGAACTATATTAGTTAAAAATTTCTTTCATCACCTTTTAATGGAACAACATCACAAGTTTCTTGGTACCAAGAAAGCATTTTTTCTTTCAAGTTTTTAAGCTCTGATGCATATTGCTGATCATCAATAACATTATTTATCTCTCCTGGATCATCAATTAAGTTATAAAGTTCATCTCTTTCGTATGCTCTTTTTATATATTTAAATTTCTTATTTCTGCACATAGTGGCTTTAGTGTGCATCAAAATTTCATCTTCTTTACCTTGTAAGCTTACTCTTGGGTAATATAAGCCATGAGGTAAATTTAAACTTTGACTTTCACTTGCTTGTCTCTCTAATCTAAGTCTGCCACCTTCAGTAAATACTTCTTCTCTATGATTATCAGTTTTCTGTTCAATAAAATTTTTTATACTTTTGCCAAAATGCCAATATGAAGGATCGATATTACTGTAATCATATATGGTTCCAGCGATATCAATTAACTCAATCATTGTATCACTTACACCATTTAATGTATTTTCACTTTTTGGCGGCTTAATAATAAGAGGAACATTCGTAAGACAATCTTGAAAAGTATTTTGCGTTTTTTCAACTAAATTATAATCACCTGTAAAGTCACCATGATCAGATAAAAAAATTATTAAAGTATCATCATATAAATTATTATCTTTAAGTTGATTGACCAGAAGTCCAAATTGATAATCTACCCTTGCACACATACCAAGATATACCGCTCTTAATTCATTCCAGCGTTCATCAGTCCAATCTTGCATTCTTTGTCCATCCATTATTCCTTTTAAAAGACTTGGCTTGTCTTCCCAAGTTTTATATTGATATCTATTAGGTATTACGCTTCGATCAATTGAAGAGAACCATGGATCCTCTACACAGTAAGGAGGATGCGGATAACCAAGTGGTAGAAATAAACAGAATGGTTTATCTTCTTTATAATCTTTTACAAAATCTAATGCTCCATAAACCATGGACCAATCGTCATCGAAATAAATATCTTTATCTTTTTTATCTAATTTTCCTTTGAAGAAACTATAATAATTATCTCCATCTTCAGGCCCTCGCCATAATAGATCTCCCCCATGTGTGCCTGGTTGTTGAGTATAGCCCCATTTTTGATAATCACTATCCGTTGGTTCAAAGTAAATATCACAATGATTACGGTATCCTTCTTGACCTGCTATTAAATCATTTTTTCCACCCCACCAAATAAAGTAATCTTTATCTTTTAGTTCTGATAAAATACTAGAGTCACCTTGATCTGTATGTAACATATAATGCATTGTTCTATGACCATGAACATGTGGATACCAACCAGTCATAAATGAACACCGACTTGGTGTACAAACTGTTGCTTGGCAAAAAGCATTCTTAAATGCAATTGCATCTTCTTTAATAATATTATCTAAGTTAGGAGTTTGTGCACCAGGATACCCTAGATATCCCAGCATATCTCCTCTCCACTGATCAGGGTTAAAAATAACAATATTTGGTTTTTTCTGGATCATATATTACTAAAATTAAGTTGACAATTTACCAGAAAAATTCATGTTAAAACAATAATATTAACAAATTTCTGGGAGGAAAAATGAGATTAATAAAATTATTTTTAAGTGTCATTTTTTTGTTAGGAATATCATTTAATGCCAATGCAGTAACAATCAAATGGCTTGGATTGGCACAAGATGACTCTGCGCATAAAGAAGACATCGATGCAGCAATTGCTGATTGGGAAGCAAAAACTGGCCATGAAGTTAAGTGGCAGTATATGGCTGGTCCAGACTTAAAACTGAAATTACCTACAATGTTACAAAGTGACGATGCTCCTCATTTATTTTATAGTTGGGGTGGAGGAGTTATGTTTGATCAAGCAGATGCTGGATTTTTACAAGACATTTCTGCTATGGTTCCAGATAGTTATTTAGAAAATTTAAGTCCTGCAGCAGCAGACGCTTTTACATACAAAGGTGAAAGAGTTGGTCTTCCAAATTTATTTAACCAAGTAGTATTTTGGTACAATAAAGATTTAACTGAAAAAGCAGGAGTAGATCCCTCAAAGGTTGTTATGTGGAACGATCTTTTAGAAGTAGTAAAAGATATAAAAGATGCTGGAATAACACCAATTTGTGTTGGTGGTAAAAATAAATGGCCTATTCATTTCTATTGGACACTACTCCATGTAAGAAACGGAGGCAAAGCAGCTTTCTTTGACGCTTTAGAAAATGGCGGATGGGATAGAGAAGAATACATTAAATCTGGATATGAATTCCAACAGCTTGTTGACCTTGAACCTTTTCAAGATGGTTTCATGGCAGTTGAATATGGTGATGCTTCAGCAGCATTTGGTAACGGAGAATGTGCACTTCACCTAATGGGAAGTTGGGATTACAATGGTGCTAAAAGAAGAAGTACTTCTGGGGAAGGAATTCCTGATGATAGAATGGGAACATTCCAATTTCCAATGACAGAAAATGGAAAAGGAAATCCTTCAGATACACTTGGTGGAATTAATGGATGGTTAGTTTCTAAAAATGCACCAAAAGAAGCAGTTGATTTCTTAATGCATTATATTTCAATGAAATATCAATCAATGGGAGCAAAAAGTGGAGCGTATATGCCTATTTACAAAGGAGCTGAAACAGAAATGGGTAACAGATTCTTTAAGCAACAGGCGCTTAACGTTGCAAACTCAACCTTCCATTCTATTTTCTGGGATCAATATCTCGGAAGAGATATTGGTGAGGTTGTAAATGATGTTTCAGTTGAACTAGCAACTAAAGACATCACTCCAGAAGAAGCTTGTCAAAGAGTACAAGAGGCTTGGGAGTTTAATCAATAAATATTAAATAGAGGGGCAAATAATTTTGCCCCTCTGTATAAAAGTTATTTTTTTGAATGATAAAGAAAAACATCACATCTGCATTTGTTGAAAAATATTCCACAATAATAATTTTTTTAGTTCCAGCATTAACTTTATTTACTGTTTTCGTTGTTATGCCAATTTTTGAAGCAGCTTATTTTAGTTTTTATCGATGGAACGGAATGGGAGCACCAGAAAAATATGTTGGATTTAAAAATTACGCTTTTTTATTTAAGAACGGTATTTTTTTAAATGCTCTGAAAAATAATTTTTGGATTATATTTGTTTCACTTTTTATTCAATTACCTTTTGCATTATTTCTCGCACTTTTTTTAGCCAATAATTTTAGAGGAGCTGCTGTTTTTAGAAGTTTGTTTTTTTTACCATATATTTTAGCAGAAATTGTTGCGAGTTTGATTTGGGTTTATATTTATAAAGGAGATTATGGATTAGTTGGTGCTATTTGGGGTTTGTTTGGAGCTGACGCACCTTGGATTACTGCAGACAAAGAGTGGGCATTGACCGCCATACTAATAGTTGTTGTTTGGAAATATTTTGGAATACATATGATGATTATGATCTCAGGTCTTCAAGGAATATCAAAAGAAGTAATAGAGGCTGCAAAAATTGATGGAGCCGGTCCAGTAACTACTGCTTTAAGAATTAAAATACCAATTTTATGGCCAACAATTACTTTATCTATTTTCCTTTCTACGCTTGGAAGTTTACAACTATTTGATTTAATTATGCCTCTAACAATGGGAGGTCCATCAAATGTTACTCACTCAATGGTTACTTACTTGTATGATTTTGGTGTTGGAAGAATGAGACTTGGTTTTGGAAGTGCTATTAGTGTAGTAATTTTTATAATTTGTTTTGTCGTTGCTTTAATTTATCAAACAACAATTTTAAAAGATAAAGGATATAACTAATGCAATCAAAATTATCAAAATTTTATATGTACCTTTTCTTATCTTTTTTAGCAGGAATAATTTTAGTACCTTTATACTTAACTTTTATAAGTAGCTTTAAAACATTAGGTGATTTAAGTTCAAATGTCATTGGATTACCAAGAGAGTGGATTTTTTCAAATTATACAGATGTTTTTGGTATGGAATATTTTTGGTCATTTGCCTGGAATTCACTTGTATATGGAGTCTTAACGACAGTGTTAACTTTAATTTGTGCATCTATGGCAGCATTTGTATTCGCTCATATTAGATTTTTTGGAAATAGATTTTTATTTAATTATTTGTTGATTGGATTAATGTTTCCTTTTGCTTCAGCAATCATTCCTTTATTTCTAAAGGTAAGAGATTTTGGATTACTTGGAACTTATTGGGCAGTTGTTTTACCTCAAATCGCTTTTGGTCTTGGATTTGCTATTTTACTTTTTAGAGGTTTTTTCAAACAAATACCGCCGGAATTATTTGATGCTGCATACGTTGATGGTTGTAATTATTCAAATTTCTTTTTCCGAATAACGATCCCACTATCTGTTCCAATATTTTCTACTGTGGCAGTTGTAACTTTTGTAACAAGCTGGAATAATTATCTACTTCCATTAATTATGGTTAGTAATGAGGAGTTATACCCTTGGCCTATGGGTATAATGTTTTTTAGAGGTGAGTATGACACAGATTGGTCAATGGTTCTAACTTACGTTTCTTTAACATTAATACCTGCGATAGTATTTTTTCTCTTAGCTCAAAAATACATCATTGCTGGACTTACTGGTGGAGCAGTAAAAGAGTAATGCTGAAAGAAAATGAAGTAAAATTCTATAATCAAAATGGTTATTTAATTTTAAAGGATAAATTGGACAAGAAGACATTGTCAGATTTGAAAAATTCAACAACTCAACTGATAGAGGAGTTTAAAAAAAATCAATCAACTTTTATAAGAGATAAAAATAGAAATATATCTAAGCATGGTAAAATGTTTTTATCCAATCGTTGTGAAGATTTTCCTCTGATGGAAAAATTCACTAAAGGTAATTTTGTTAAATCTATTTGTAGGTCAATTTTAGGTGAAAAAATTTACTTATTTAATGAACAGGTAGTTAATAAGGAGCCACAAACTGAAAGTAAATTTGCGTGGCATCAAGATTCTGGTTATGTAGGCCATGATCATAAGGCATATCTATCTATTTGGATTGCCTTATGTGACACAAATGAAAATAATGGAGCATTAAGAATATTGCCAATAAATCTAGAAAGAGAAGCTAAAATTGAAGAACATGTTTGGTCCGAACAATCATCAGATTTAAGTATGAAAGTTCAGGAAGAGAAGTCAATTTCGTGTACAATTGAGGAAGGTGGATTAGTTTTATTTTCTAGTAGAACACCCCATGCTTCTTTTCCAAATAAATCAAACAAAAACAGACCAGCATATTTATGCCAATACTCATCTGAGCCAATTATACCTCCGCCTGGTTCAAATAAAAAATTTAGAGCAGAGTTAATTTAATGAAAGTTGGGATTGTAGGATGTGGAAATATAGCAGATATATATTTTAAAAATTCTCAAAAATATTTTAATAATTTTGACATCATTGCATGTGCAGATATTAATGAAGATGCTTCTGTTCATTATTCAAAACTTTATGGAGTGGAAAATTTATCAGTGGATAAATTATTAAATCATAGTGAAATAGAATTAATTATTAATTTAACAATTCCTGACGTCCACTTTGAAGTCTCGCAATCAATTCTTCAAGCTGGAAAGCATTCATACTCTGAAAAACCTCTTTCAATTGAATTTAACCACGGAAAGCAATTGTTAGATTTATCGAAAGAGAAAAATTTGTATTTAGGTTGTGCGCCCGATACATTTCTGGGGGCAGGTATTCAAGAATCAAAGAAAATTTTAGAAAATAATATAATTGGAAATATTAATATGGGTAGTATTGCGATGGGTGTTGCGGGTCACGAAATATGGCATCCTAATCCAGATTTTTATTATAAGTATGGTGGAGGACCAGTATTGGATATGGGTCCTTACTATTTTACAGCATTAGTCAACTTATTAGGTCCTGCAAAATCTGTCTATTCTCAATCTAGAACAGTTTATAATAAAAGAATTATAGGAAGTGGTAGCAGAAAAGATGAAGAAGTAATTGTAGATATTCCAACAACTCTAGTTTCTCAAATTGAGTTTGACAATGGCGCGCTTATAGACTCTTTTTTCTCTTTTGATACATGGAAACATAATAAAAACCATATTGAGCTTTATGGAGATAAAGGATCAATAAATATTCCAGATCCTAATACTTTTGGTGGTTCAATAAATATTTGTACATCAAAAAATGGAGAATGGGAAACTATAGCAACTGATAAAAATAATTTAGGAAAGATCAATATCCATAATAGTAAAAAAACAAATGAAAATCCTGGCATTGCCAATTATAGAGGAATTGGTGTTAGTGAGATGGTTGATTCTATAAATAACAAAAGATTAAACAGGTGTAGTGGTGAATTAAGTTTACATGTTTTAGATATATTAGATACAATTATTAAATCTTCTGAAAATGATAAAAAATTACAATTAAGAAGCTCTATCAATGAAGTTAGTTATTTTGGTGAGGATGAAATAAGTAAATTATTAAACTGAAAGGAAAATGAATGAAAAAAGCTCTTATAGTTTATGGTGGTTGGCCTGGCCATGAGCCAGAGAAATGTACTGAAATAATTAAAGGTATGCTTGAGCCTGAAGGATACGAAGTTAGAGCTGAATATCAAACTTCAGCATTTGCACAGGATTATGTTCACGAAATGGATTTGTTAATACCCATAGTCACCATGGCTTTTCATTTTGATCCTCGAGGAGAAATAAAAAAAACTGCTGTTAACAATGTTATCAAAGCTGTTCATAATGGTTGTGGCCTTGCCGGTCACCACGGTGGAATGTGTGATGCATTTAGACAGTCAATTGATTGGCAGTTTTTAACAGGAGGTCAATGGGTAAGTCACCCAAATGGTATTCATGATTATAAAGTAAATATAACAAAAAAAGATGATCCAATTATGGAAGGTATTGAAGATTTTGATTATCATTCAGAGCAATATTATATGCATGTTGATCCATTAAATGAAGTTTTGGCAACTACAACTTTTAAAGGTAATGAAGTTTGGAAGCTTGAACAAGAACCTGGTTCATCAAGTGGTGACGCATATACAACAGAATGGTTAAAAGGTGTAGAAATGCCAGTTGCTTGGAAAAGACGAATTGGGAAAGGAAAAATTTTTTATATCTCTCTTGGTCATTTTGCACATGAATTAAACCATCCACAAATGAACAAAATTTATAAACGTGGTTTACTTTGGGCATCAAGATAGAGTAATATAATACAGGAAATCATATGACTGAATACTTTAGTAAAATACCAGAGATTAAATTTGAGGGCGAAGAAAGCACAAATGCGTTTGCTTTTAAGTTTTACGATGAAAATAAAAAAGTTTTAGGCAAGTCTATGAAAGAACATTTAAGGTTTGCTACTTGTTATTGGCATACATTTACTTGGCCTGGCTTGGATCCATTTGGTGGTCAAACATTTGATAGACCGTGGATGCAAGCAGGTGATGAAATGAAAATGGCTGAAATGAAACTTGATGCTGCATTTGATTTTTTCACTAAAATAAAAACACCTTTTTTCTGCTTTCACGATAGAGATATTTCACCTGAAGGTTCAAATTATGCTGAGACACAAAAAAATTTCTTTCATATTATAGATTTAATGGAACAAAAAATTAATGACTCAGGAATGAAATTACTTTGGGGAACAGCAAATGCTTTTTCTCATAAAAGATATATGAGTGGTGCTTCTACTAATCCAGACCCAGAAGTTTTTGCATATAAAGCTGCACAAGTAAAAGATTGTATGGATGCAACGATGAGATTGGGCGGTCAAAACTACGTTCTTTGGGGTGGAAGAGAAGGATACGAAACTATTCTGAATACTGATATGACTAAGGAAACAGCTAATCTTCAAAGATTTTTAGAATTAGTTGTTAATTATAAACACAAGATAGGATTTAAAGGTCAAATTTTATTGGAACCAAAACCTCATGAACCAACTAAACATCAATATGACTTTGATTCTGCAACTTGCTTAGCGTTTTTACGAAAGGCAGGTTTAGAAAATGAGATTAAACTAAATGTTGAAGTTAATCATGCAACTTTGTCTGGTCATAATTTTGAACATGAAATTGCTTACGCAACTTCAAACAGCGCCTTAGGAAGCATTGATATCAATAGAGGTGATACTTTAATAGGTTGGGATACGGATCAATTCCCAAATAATCCTGCAGACTTAATTATGTCATTTTATTTTATTTTTAAAAATGGCGGCTTAGGTCAAGGAGGCATGAACTTTGATGCAAAAATAAGAAGACAATCTATTGACGCTGAAGATTTATTCCATGCTCATATTGGAGGCATGGATGTTTGTGCAAAAACACTTATTGCTGTTGAAAAATTAATGAATGATAATGTTATTCCTAAGTTTATTGAAGATAGATATTCAGATTGGAATAAAGAATTGGGTCAGCTTATTCATAATAAAGATACTGGATTAGATGATATAAATAAAAAAGTTATCGACGATAATATTGAACCAGAACCTCGTTCAGGAAGACAAGAATATCTGGAAAATATCTTAAATAAATATTTGTAGTTACTAACCATAAGTTTCTATACTAATTGATTTATAAATATTATGAAAATTTATAAATTAGATACAGCATCAGATTTTGAAAAATTAAACCTTTGTCTTGCAATAGGTAATTTTGATGGAATACATAAAGGGCACCAAGAAATAATAAATAAAATTAAGGAGATTGCATCAAACAATAATTTATTATCTTCTATAATGAGTTTTAATCCTCATCCTCGTATTTACTTTAATCAAATTAATGAGCCTTTTAATATTTATACTCAAAGTGATAAAATAAATTTTCTTGAACAATTGGGTTTAGATATATTTATAGATTTTTCTTTTGATAACAATCTATCAATATTATCAGCTGATGATTTTATAACTAAAATTCTAATTGATAAATTAAATATTAAATACTTAGTTATAGGTTCTGACTTTAAGTTTGGAAAAGACAGAAAAGGTAATTTTAAAACATTAGAAAAGTATGCTGAAAAAAATAATTTTAAAATTCATTTAATCGATCCTATTATGCTTGCTGATAAATCTGATAAATATTCATCTTCAATAATTCGATCACAAATAAAAGATGGTTATATGGAAGATGTTACTGAGTCTTTAGGAAGACCTTGGCATATGCATGGAACAATAATTGAAGGTGATAAAAGAGCTAGAGAAATCAATTTTCCGACTGCCAATATGATACCAGATCAACACATGTTACCCAAAAGAGGTGTTTACTGTGTGGAAGTGCTGTTAGAGGGTAAAAAATACAAAGGTGTTTCAAATTTTGGTTTAAGGCCAACAGTCGATGGAAGCAAACTCCTTCTAGAGACACATATGTTTAATTTTAGTGAAGAAATATATGGTAAAGAATTGACTGTTGAATTCCTTACATTTATTAGGTCTGAACAAAAATTTAATAATTTTGAAGAACTAACTAAGCAAATTAACAAAGATATAAATACAGCTAAAGAATATCATCAACTATAATGGAATATAAAGATACAATTTTTCTTCCCAAAACATCTTTTGAAATGAGAGCTAACCTTCCATCAAAAGAACCTGCAATAATAGAGGAGTGGGATAAAGAAAATATTTTTAAAAAGCTAAGAGATAAATCTAAAGGTAGAGAAAAATTTGTTCTTCATGATGGTCCACCATATGCAAATGGACATATTCATATGGGGACAGCTCTTAATAAAATTTTAAAAGATGTCATTGTGCGAACTCAACAAATGGCAGGTAAAGACTCAATTTATGTACCTGGATGGGATTGTCACGGTTTACCAATTGAATGGAAAATAGAAGAAGAATATAGAAAAAAAGGAAAGAACAAGGATGATGTCCCAACTGTTCAATTTAGAAATGAGTGTAGAGAGTTTGCAGAAAAATGGATCGATATCCAAAAAAAAGAGTTTAGGCGACTTGGTGTTGAAGGAGATTGGGAAAATCCTTACCTCACAATGTCAAATCAAGCAGAAGCACAAATTGTTCGAGAGCTTGGAAAATTTTTACTTGATGAAAGTTTGTATAAAGGAGCAAAACCAGTTCTCTGGTCTGTTGTAGAAAAAACAGCTCTAGCTGACGCTGAAGTTGAATATGAAGATCATACGTCCAACACTATATATGTTAAATTTTTAATTAAAAATTCTACGGATAAAGATTTAATTGATTCTAATATTGTTATTTGGACAACAACTCCTTGGACGATTCCAGGTAACAGAGCTCTGGCTTATGGTAAAGAATTAGATTATTCACTCATTGTTGTTGAAGAATTAGAAGAAAATAGTTTAGTCAAAAAAAATGATAAATTAATATTTGCATCAGAACTTTTAGAAAGTGTAACTGAAGAAATTGGAATAAAAAAATTTAGTACAAAAAAGAAATTTAAAGGAGATAATTTATCTTCGTGTGAATGTGAACACCCGTTTAAACAATTGGGATACGATTTTATTGTAAAACCATTTCATGGGGACTTTGTAAACTTAGAACAGGGTACAGGTGTTGTACATATAGCTCCTGGACACGGAGATGATGACTATGTTTTAGGGATAGAAAATAATGTTGATATTGTTCAGACAGTTCAAGATGATGGAAAATATAATCAACATGCTGTTGGTTTTGAAGGTGAGCATATTTATAAAGTAGATCACAAAATTGCAGATAAATTAGAAGAATTTTCAAAATTATTATTTAAAGGGACGCTTCGTCATAGCTACCCACATTCATGGAGATCTAAAGCTCCTCTTATTTATAGAAATACTCCACAATGGTTCATTTCCATGGAAAAAAATAATTTAAGAGACATTGCTCTTAAATCAATTGATGAAACTATTTTCTATCCTCCTCAAGGCCAAACAAGGCTTAGATCAATGATTGAAACTAGACCAGATTGGTGTGTCTCCAGACAAAGAGTATGGGGTGTACCTTTACCATTATTTGTAAACAAAAAAACGGGTCAGCCTTTAAGAGATGAAAATATTATCAATAGAATAGCTGACATATATGAAAAAGATGGAAGCAATACATGGTTTACTGAAGATCCACAAAGATTTTTAGGTGATGAATATTCACTTGATGATTATGAACAGGTAAAAGATGTCGTTGAAGTATGGTTCGATAGCGGTTCCACACATGCTTTTTGTCTAGAACAAAGAGAAGATTTGAAATGGCCTGCATCAATGTATTTAGAAGGAAGTGACCAACATAGAGGTTGGTTTCATTCATCTCTTTTAGAGTCTTCGGGAACTAGAGGAAAAGCACCATATGAAAGTGTTTTAACCCACGGCTTTGTTGTTGATGGAAGAGGTCGTAAAATGTCTAAATCTCTAGGTAACGTTATTTCTCCAGATGATATTTTAAAAAAATATGGAGTAGATATTTTAAGATTGTGGGTAGTCGCATCTGATTATTATGATGATCTGAAGCTTGATAATGCTATCCTCCAATCACAAGCTGAGTCTTATAGAAGAATAAGAAATACCTTTCGTTTTTTAATTGGCAATTTAAATGAATTTACTAAAGAGGAAGTTATTGATGAGAGTGAGTTTCCAGAGTTAGAAAAATATCTTCTTCATCGATTGTGGGAAGTTGATCAAGTTGTTCAAAAATGTGTATCAACATTTAACTTTCACTTGATGTTTACAACACTATTAAACTTTTGCTCAACTGATCTATCAGCTTTTTATTTTGATATTAGAAAGGACACTATATATTGTGATAGTAAAGAATCGGTTAAAAGAAGATCTACTAGAACTCTATTAAATATAATTTTTAATCATTTAGTAAGATGGTTTGCGCCATCTATTTCCTTTACCTCTGAAGAAGCGTGGAAAGCTATGGGCAATAAAGAAAGTATACACCTACAAGATTTTTTACATTGTAAAAATGAATATGAAGATAATCAATTAAATGAAAAATGGAATTTAATTAAAAATATTAGGAAAGTTGCCACTGGAGCAATTGAGAAAATCAGAGAAGAAAAAATTATACGTTCAAGCTTAGAAGCTCATTTAGATATATTTATTTCTAAAGAAAGTTTTGATAAAATTAATGACGTTATGTTTGATGAAATTGCTATTACTTCATCATATAAAGTACATGTACTTGATGAAAATAGCCAGGGCTTTTCAATAGATGAAATTGAAAATGTAAAGGTACAAGCATCAAAAGTTAGTGGTCAAAAATGTCAAAGATGCTGGAAATATGAACAAGAATTAATAAAAAATGAAATTTGCAATCGTTGTAATGATGCAATAAGTTAAGTGATAAAGATAGCTATACTAGTATCATTAATTTTTTTTGATCTTCTAACTAAGTATTTAATTCAAGATAATTTGTTTTTAAATCAATCAATAAAAATCAATGAATATTTTGATTTAGTTTATGTTCAGAACTTTGGTGTTTCTTTTGGTTTATTCTCTGGTTATGTTTCTCATTGGATATTAATACTTATAGCCTTAATAGTTGTTATATTAATTTTTTATTTATTTATTAAATCAGATAAACAACTAGAAAAACTGGCTTATTTCTTTGTTATAATTGGGGCTTTATCAAATATCATTGATAGATTGATAAATAGTTATGTTGTTGATTTTATCTTACTACATTATGAAAATTTTTATTGGCCAGCATTTAATCTAGCAGATATCTATATTACAATTGGAATTATCATGTTAATAATAAGTTTTTTTATAAAATCAAAAACTGTAAAATGAAAAAAGTTATTTTTGTAATAATCATTTCCTCAATTTTTCTATCTTCTTGTAATACTATAAGAAGTAGTGCTGGTGTAGAAAGAAAAGTAATAGATGAATATAATGTAGTTGAAAATCCTCCATTAGTAATTCCACCAAATTTTAATTTACTACCCCCTGATCAAATTAAATCAAAAGATATTGATGATACTGATAGTGAGCTTGCAAAGGAAATTCTCTTTGGTCTTGATGAAGAAACTGATGAAACACCTTCTGAAAATTCTGTTATCGACAATATTTTAAAAGAAACTGAAGCAGATCAAGTAGATAATAGTATCAGGGAAGATCTTGATGGAAACTCAGAAGATGAAATAAGCCAAGATAATAAAGATGTTAAAAGTGAAAATATAGAAGAGCCAAAAAAGAAGAAAAGATTTTTCTTTTTCAACAGTAAAGAAGAAAATGAAGATGACGAAGAAGGTGAACCTAAAAAGAAAAAAAGATTTTTCTTCTTTTAATTTTATAAATGGAAATAAAATACTTTAATTCAAATTTTGACAAAATTACTGAAAATAAAGATACTGATCAAAGTATAACTTATTTAATAGAAAAACTTCCTTCTCTGAATATTGTTTCAGATAAAAATTTATTAGAAGAAACCATAAAAATTTCAAATCAATTTAAAGAGAAAAAGGAAAAAATAATTGTATTTGGTACAGGAGGTTCAAATTTAGGAGCTAGAGCATTAAATAATATTATTTCCAATAATAAAATTATCTTAGAATTTTATGATAATGTTGACCCTATTAATTTTGAAAAAAATTTTCAAAAAATTAATTTTGATCTAACTGGCTTCTTGGTTATTTCAAAATCGGGTACTACACCAGAGACATTATCTCAATTTTCATGTCTCTATCAAAAGGCAATAGAAGCTAAAAAAGTTGAAGCATTTTTTTCAAATACTCTAATCATAACTGAATTTAAAGAATCACCACTTTATAAAATTGCAAAAGATAATAATTGTTTACTATTAGAGCATCATAAAGATGTTGGAGGTAGATATTCTATATTTACCAATGTTGGTATAGTTCCTGCAATCATTTCTGGATTAAATATAGATGCACTTTTTGGTGGAGCATCTGAAGTAATTAATAATATTGATAATTACAAACCGTACGATCTTGGAAGATATTTAACTCAAAAAGAAAATGTAAAATTTACTAATAATGTTTTAATGACATATTCTGATTCACTTTATTTTTTTGGAAAATGGTATCTGCAACTTTGGGCAGAAAGTATTGGAAAAAATAATAAAGGTATTACAGCAATTCATTCAGTAGGGACCACTGATCAACATAGTCAATTACAACTGTATTTAGATGGACCTAAAGATAAATATTTCACCTTTATCACTACAGATCATTCAAATAAGGGCATAAAAATTAATAATAATATGTTTGAAAATACCGATATTGACTATTTTAAAGATAAAACAATGGGAGATCTAATGGAAGCTGAACAGCGCGCAACCATTGAAACTTTTAAATTAAATAATTTTAGTTTTAGAGAAATCTATATTCCTAAAATAGATGAACAAAACTTAGGTAAATTATTATCTTTTAGTATAATAGAAACAATTGCTTCCTGTATGTATTTAGATGTTGATCCTTTCGATCAACCTGCTGTTGAACAAGGTAAAAAACTAACTAAAACTTATTTAAGATAATTTAAAAATATAAATTATTGTTTTACCGTAAGTTTTTTTTTGAAGCAGATTTAAATTTTCTGGAATTACAATATTATCTTTCACACCCGTTTCTAAACCAATCACGGTAGTATTTTTAATGTTAGTTGATAAATTTTCTAAAAGATTTGTTAAATTATACTTTGCATATGGTGGATCAATATAAACAACTGAAATATTTTGAAATTCTATTTCTAATTTAGAATGAATAAGGTCTTCTTCATAAATTTTAAATTGATTATTTTTACAAATACTTAAACAATTTTTTTTTAAAATTTTAAGAACTTCAATATTATTTTCAAAAAAAATTACTTCACTCATGCCTCTAGAAATTGCTTCTAAACCCATAGTGCCAATTCCTGCAAAAAGATCTAAAAAAATTCTATTTTTATATAATTCGATAGAATTTTTGATTGCATAACTTTCAATAATTGAAAAAAAAGCTTCTCTTTTTAGAGAAGAAGTTGGTCTTACAAAATCATTAATGCTAGCTAATTTTTTTTTCTTAAACTTCCCTCCAGTAATCCGTATCATTTGCTAATTGAATTTAATTTTTGAAATTGCCCTTCTTTAAGTCTTCCCAGCTTATAAGGACCATATCGAATTCTTATTAATTTAATTATATTCCATGAAAAATAATTACAAATATTTCTAATTTCTCTATTTTTTCCTTCTGTAAGTTTAAAAATTAACCAACTATGATTTTTTATCTTTTTTTCAAAGGCAACTTTAATTTTTTTATATTTTATTTCTTTAATTTTAATGCCTTTATTTATTTTTTGTAAATCAGTATTTTGCACATTGCTATTTATACAAACTCTATAGACCCGCTCAACATTTGAAGATGGATGTTCTAAATATCTTGAATAATCACCATTATTAGTTAGTAAGATCAACCCTTCACTCATATAATCCAATCTTCCAACACTTATTAATTGACCGACATTTTTAGGTAATAAATCAAAAATTTTTTTTCTACCTAAATTATCTTTTGTACTACAAATATATTTTATTGGTTTGTATAACTTCCATACTTCAATTTTATTTTCTTTTTTAACAATTTTATTATTAACTTTAATTATATCTAAATTACTTACTTTATGACTTGGATGAACGCATACTTTATTATTAATTTTAATTTTTTTTTCTACAATTAATTTTTCTGCTTCTCTTCGTGAACATATTCCAGCACTTGATAAATATTTTGAAATTCTAATATTCACTTTGTTTCACTAATAAAATTTTTAATTATTTTTATATCATATTTTGTAATTAAAAATTCAGGATGCCATTGTAAGCCAATACACCATTTGTGTTTTTTATGCTCAATTCCTTCAATAACACCATCATTTGCTGTACATGAAACAGTTAAGTTCTTACCTACTTTTTTTACTGACTGATGATGTGCACTATTAACATTTATTTTTTGAGTTCCACATATTTTGTGTAGTTGAGTATTTTTTGAAATATTAATACTATGACTAGTTTGATTTCTTGGATTCATTTGTTCATGGTTTATCGGATCTCTTTTTAAATCTTGTATCAATGTTCCACCGCATGCAACGTTGATAAGTTGTGCACCACCACAAATTCCCAATATAGGTTTTTTATATTTAAAAAATTTATTGAAAATATTTAATTCAAAATTTGTTCTTTTATTTTTAATGTTTTTAGATTGAGTATTACTTGTTTTATATAATTTGGGATTAATATCAAAATCTCCTCCAGTAATAATGAGACCATCAATTAAATGACAAAAATCATCAATATATTTTTTTTCATGTAATAAAGGAAACGGAATAGCATTAAATTTTGTTAAAGAAGTTAAGTAATTTTCCCTTAATGCATACCATGGAAATTTTGAATATGTTTTCTTTTTTTCACTATCAAGAGTTATTCCAATAATTGGTTTTTTCATTATAATTCAATTATAATGTACAACATAAGTGTGTTCCAGAATGAACGTTGATTTTTTTATGAAAGAAGCAATTATTGAAGCAGGTAAAGCTTATAATTTAAATGAGGTACCAGTTGGGGGAATACTTGTTGATAATTTAACAAACAAAATTGTAGCCAGAAGTTATAATTCAGTGAATAAAGATAAAAATGCTCTTAAGCATTGTGAATTAAATCTAATTCAAGAAACTTGCGAAAAACTAAAGCTTAAATACTTAGAAAATATGACATTATTTGTTACATTGGAACCATGCACAATGTGCGCTAGTGCAATAAGTGAAGTACATATTAAAAATGTTTATTTTGGTGCGTATGATGAAAAAAATGGAGGAATTGAAAAACTTCGAGTTGCTTTTCAAAGAGAAAATATATTTACGCCAACCATTTATGGTGGCATTATGGAAAAAGAATGTAGTAATTTATTAAAAAAATTTTTTAAAAATATAGATGATTGATAAAATAAATATACCTGAGTTTGAAGTTTCAGAATTTAATCAAGCATTTAAAGAAGTAATTGAATCCAATTTTAACTATGTAAGAATTAAAGGAGAGATTTCTGAGGTTAAAACTGCAACAAGAGGTCAAATTTATTTAACACTAAAAGATGAAGATTCAATTTTAAGTGGAGTTATTTGGGATCAGAAAAAAAAATATTTAGATATAAATCCAGAAATAGGGCTAGAAATTATAGCAACTGGTAGAATTACCACTTGGTCTCGCTATAAAACTACTTACCAAATAGATATTGATAAAATTGAAATTGCAGGAGAGGGAGCACTTTTAAAACTTATTGAAGAAAGAAAAAAAAGACTTCAAAAAAAAGGTTATTTTGATGAAGATAAAAAAATTCCATTACCTTTTCTACCTGAGAGATTAGGTATTATTACCTCTCCCACTGGCTCTGTAGTTCACGATATAATTAATAGAGTGAATGATCGTTTTCCAATGCCTTTAGATATATGGCCTGTTTCTGTACAAGGTGTTGATGCAGCAGATAGCATTATAAATGCTATTGAAGGTTTTAATAAACTTAACTCAGACAAACCAGATATTCTTATTGTTGCAAGAGGAGGAGGTAGTACGGAAGATTTAATGGCATTTAATGATGAAAATCTTGCAACAAGTGTTTTTGATTCAAAAATACCAATTATTTCCGCAATTGGTCATGAGACAGATACAACAATTATTGATTTAGTATCAGATTTGAGAGCATCCACACCTACAGCAGCAGCTGAAAAAGCAACTCCAGTAAGATTTGAATTGGTAGAAAAAATTAAAAATTTACAAGTCAGATTAAACACCAAATTAAATTCACAAATTCAATCCAAAAAAGAAAATTATGAATATTTAAATAAATTTTTCAAATCTCCAAGTTTGATAGTTAATAATTACAAGGAGAAGCTAATAGACGATTTTAAAAATTTAACATTATCAATTGAAAATAAATTTAGTATATCAAAATTGAATCTTCTTAACTTAGGGAAATCTATTATTTCACCAGAGTCATCAATAAACTTGAAACAAACAAAGATTAATAATCTCTCAAAAAATCTTAATTTAAATGTAGCAAATAATTATAAAGATAAGCTAGAGAAGTATAAATCAAATATAAGATTGCTCAATTCAAATTCTATTTCTTCAAATCTTAAAAAAGGATACTCAATTTTGATGGATAAAAAGAAAATTATTAAGACAAGAAAAAATATTTCAACTGATGATAAATTATCTGTGAAACTTGTTGATGGTACAATTGATATTAAGGTAACAAAAATTTAACTAAATCTATTATGTTGCCAGAGCCACTGAGACGGTTCTGCTTTAATCCACTCTTCAATTTTTTTATGAATTTCTTCCATCATTTGAGTATCATTTATTTCTAAATTATTATGATAAAATGGCTCTAAAAATGTTAATTCAATATTTCCATTATTCATTCTTTTATTTTGTACTGGAACTATCGGCAAATTATATTTTCTGGCTATTTTTAAAAAACCTGTTTGTGTCTTAACTTTTTTATTAAAAAACATTACCTCTTCTCCTGAGGAATCTTTTTGATCTATTAATACTCCAATTGATAAAGAATTATTTATAGCATCAAGAACATCTTTAGCACTTTTCTTTCCCTTGGGAGTGTAAAAGCTAGTTTTAGAAACAAGCGAATTTTGCCTAATATTTAGTATTAGTTTATCTATAAAATTATTATTTATATGCCTATAGATACAACCAATATTAATTCCAATTCTATCTAAACCCGGAATCATTACTTCCCAATTAGATTGATGAATACTAATAAAAATTGCTTGTTTTTTATTTTTTATAAAATCTTCCATATTTTCTAAATTGATATATTTTATTTTTTTTTTAATAAAAAAATCATTAATTCTTAGGAGTTCACAAATTGTAATCCCAAGATTATTCCAACTTTTTTCAATAATATTTTGTATTTCTTCATCTTTAAGATTTGGGAAAACATGTCTACAATTACTTAAAGCTGTTTTATTAGCTCGTGAAAATTTACCAAAAGTTCCAAATAAAAATGATGAAACTTTAACAGATAAATTTAGTGGTAAAATTTTATATAAAAAATAAATAATAATAAATCCTATATATTGTAAAAAATAAATTGCCTGTTTCATATTACTAAATCATTAATTTTATTCTCTAGTACATTGCTCAAAATCTCTTTAAGTAAATTTTCATCTTCAAATTTGATTTCACCATTAAGTGTACTGACTAAAGATCGATATGATTTTGGGATTCTTACAAAATCTTTTTTTGTAGTAACCAATACAGACTTTGTAAGATTGGCATTTTCTGCAAGATTTAACATGTCATTTTCATCAAATATATGATGATCTGGGTAGCTAATTTTTTTTTCTAAAATAGCGCCTTGCTCAATTAATGAATTATAAAATTTTTCAGGATAAGCAATACCTGCAAAAGCTGTCACTTTTTGATTTTTATATATTTTATTATCTAAACTAATTTGAAATTTAGAATGAATAATTGGAACAGTACTTGGAATTTTATCCTTTACGTCTTGAGCAATTTCTCCAATTACAATTACTAAATTTGCTCTTGAAATACCTCTTGATATACTCTCCCTAAGAGGCCCAGACGGAATCACTCGTTTATTTCCAAATCCTTGTTCACCATTAATTACGATAATTGAAAAATCCTTTTGAAGACTTGGATTTTGAAACCCATCATCCATAACAATACAGTCAGCACCTTTTTCTTTAGCTAAGAAAAAGGATTTATTCCTATTTTGTCCAATCCATGTAGGTGCAACTTCAGCTAATAATAAAGACTCATCCCCAACACTTTTTGCTGAATGCCAATCTTGAACAAGAATGTTAGATGTTTCAACTCCACCATAACCCTTTGAAACAAAGTGAGGATTATATCCATTAAGTTTTAATAAATTTCCAATCTTTAATGCGACAGGTGTTTTCCCAGCACCACCCACCACTATATTTCCAATACAAATTACAGGAATCCTAGAAGATTTTTTCCTACTTACAAAATTTCTTATTTTCGTTCCGAATCTAAATAGTAATGAGAGTGGATATAATGAGTTAGACAAAAATGTATCATTTTTTTTATACCAAAATTTAGGAGCTTTAAGCATTTTAATTTATGTACACTTCAATATCTTTAAAAAGTTTTTCCTTTTCAAAAAAAGAACTATTAGAAAATTCCAATGCGTTTTTTTGAATTCTATTAGTTTCATAATTATTATTTAGTAATTTTCTCATCTTAATATCAATTTCTTCAAACTGATTTACAATTATACATGAATTTGCTTTTACCATATCTTCATAAATATTAGTCCAATTATCAACATATTTTCCACTAATAACAACACATCCAAAACTTGCTGCTTCTATAGGGTTATGTCCTCCAATATTTTTTAAAAAAGAACCACCTAAAATAACTAAATTACTAATTTTAAAATACTTATCTAATTTTCCAAAACTATCAATTATTACTATATTATTTTCATTATCTTCTTTTTTAGATTCTAAGCTAATACCAAATCCTTCTTTATTTAATTCATGCTTGATTGTATTAATTCTTTCTGGATGTCTTGGTGCAAGATAAATTTTTAAATTAAATTCACTAATTGTTTTTTTAATACTTTTAATTATCTCAATTTCCTCATTAGAATGAGTACTTGCTATCATAATTATATTTGATTGATTTTTATTTGTGACTGAATTAATATTTTTATTAGCTAATTTCAAATTTCCAATATAGTTTATCTGTAAGTTTGTTAATTCGTGAATTCTTTTTTTATCATCAGTGCTTTGTGCAAAAATTTTCTTAAAATTCTTTAATGAATTTCTATAAAAATTTTTTGCATTTTTCCATTTTTTAAAAGAATTTGGAGAAATTCTCGCATTTAAATACAAACAATTGAAATCTTTCTCTCTAATCTTATTAAGCATATTAGGCCAAATATCTGATTCTATCCATAGGATTAAATTTGGATTCCAAAAGTTTAAAAATCTTGAACACCACATAGATACATCAAATGGAATGTATTGATGGATAACTTTATTTTTATAAAATTCATTAATGTAATCTGCTGAAGATTTTGTTGTTGTTGTTACTAAAATATCGAATACTTTATAATATCTTTCTATAATTAAATCTGAAGACTTAAATTCGCCAATACTAGCTGCGTGAATCCATAAAATTTTTTTTTCATTATTTTTTTTTACAGTTGGTTTTCCAAATCTTTCAACAAACCTTACTCTATCTTCTTTTTTCATATAAATCCTAATAAATATATTAACAATAATTAGTGGTAGGAAAAGATTAGTAATTATTTGATATATTTTAAGCATTTAGATTTTTTTCTGCTGAATTCATACAATCGTTAATTTTTTCTTCCAAGAAATACCTATATTTAGTTAAATCATCATCTTTTGTAGAAGAAGGAATAATAATTGGCTCACCCCAGACAAATTTACATTTTGAAAATGGGTATGTTATTGAAAATGAGTCCCAAGATTTAAGTTGATGATTTTTGTTTGAAGCAAAACCAAGTGGTAAAATTGGAACTTGAGTATGAACTGCAATTTTTATTATTCCTTCTGAGACTTTTCTATTTGGACCCCTTGGGCCATCAGGAGTTATACCAATATAATTTCCATCTTTTAAAATTTTAAATACTTTTCTTAATGAAGGTGATTTATGTTTTGACATTATAGAAATATTTTTTAAATTAAAATACCTTCCAATATATGCGCCAAAGCGACCATCACTATGACTAGATGCTAACATATTTAAAACAACCTTACTTTTCCATACATATCCCAACATCATTAATTGACCATGCCAAAAAGCTAAAATAAATGGTTTTTTTTCTCTCCAAAATTTTTCTGGTAATTCAGAATTTTTAATCTGTATATCAGAAGTATATCCCACAAATAATATATATAAGTACCCTAAAAAAGCTAAAATTTTTTGAGATATAGAAAATTTAAAAATTCTTTTTTTAAAACTCATTTTCCAACTGTTCTCTTAGTTGTAATTTTTTATAAATATTAGATTTTAAAATTAGCTCTTTATGTGAACCTTGGCTCACAATTTTGCCTTTTTCTAAAACGTATATTATGTCTGCATCTTCTATTGTACTTAATCTATGTGCAATTATTAATTTAGTTTTATTAATCATTAGATTGTTTATCGTTTCATGAATCTTTTTTTCAGTTATGTTATCAAGAGAAGATGTAGCTTCATCCATAATTAAAATTGGTGCATCTTTTATTAGAGCTCGGGCAATAGCAATTCTTTGTCGTTGTCCACCTGATAATTTTATTCCATTTTCTCCAATAACAGTATGTAGTTTTTGATCCAATTCTTCTGAAAAACTTTTCACACCAGCATTTTGAGCCACTAAATTAATCTCTTCATCACTTGCTTCAAGTTTTCCATATTTAATATTATTAGATATACTCTCGTTAAATAAAATTGTTTCTTGTGTTACTATTGAAACACTATTTCTTACATCTGTAAGATCTAGTTCTTTTATATCTTTAGAATTTATTAATATAGACCCTGAATAATTATCATATAGTCGCAAAATTATATTTGCTATTGTCGATTTACCAGAACCAGATAAGCCAACTAATGCAACTTTTTTTCCCTTTGGAATTGTTAAACTTATTTTATCAAGCACTATATTATCGTTATACGCAAATGAAACATCTTTAAAAATGATGTCTCCATCAAGATCTATGGTTTTTTTTGTAGAAATATTTTCCATATTTTTTTCACTTGTGTCTAAAAGTTTAAATATTCTCTCAGCTCCAGCTAGTCCTTCTTGGACGCTAATATTTAGATTCCCAAGTGCCTTTACAGGTTGATAAGCCAGAAGAAGACTTACTAAAAAACTCATAAATTGACCTGTTGTCATACTTTCATTTAAGACAAAAACTCCTCCAGCATAAATTGAAAGTGCTACAGCTAAACTTCCAATGAATTCCATTAAAGGACTTAAGCGATTGCTAATGAAAGCAGATTTTGTAAAATATTTTTGAATGAAACTGATTGTTTCAAAAGCTCTTTGTTTTTCATAGTTTTCTCTAGAGTATGCTTTTACTTGTCTAATACCTTTAATACTCTCAGCTAATACATTTGAAAAAATCGCTATTTCGTTTTGGATAGTGTAAGTAATTTTTCTAATACTCTTTCCAATTTTTCTTATAGGCCAAATTGCTAGAGGGAATGCAAAAAAAGCAAAAAGAGTTAGGGTCCAACTTTGGTAAAACATGTTACCTAGCAAAAAAATAATAACTAAAACATCCTTTATAATTCCTGTTACAGATTTAACTATAGCAAGTCTTAAGAAGTAAGTATCATTGATGAGTCTTGAAATTAAATTACCTGACTTAGAATCATTATAGAATTTCATATTCAAATACATGAGTTTTTCAAACATCTGAGTTTGAAGTTTTGCAATAATAGAATGTGCAACCTTACTCATTTGATAAGAGTGAGTATATGTTGCCAATCCTTTACATAGGGTCACTATAATAATTGCAATTGGAATTAAAAATAACATTTCTTTATTTCCTTTGATTAAGACTTCATCAAGTGCAGGTCTTACTAACCAAGCATGCAAACCTGTTGCTGCTGCTGAGATAACCATCATAAATAAAGCTAATACTATTTTGAGTTTATGACTCATTAAATAATGAAAAACTATTCTTGAAGTGACTGACTGTTTTTTATCTGAAGACATTAAAAAGTATGTAAAAGTAAAAATAACATAATTGCAAAAAAATTATTTTGTCTGAAATAATAATTTGAACTTAACGATGATGTTATATCCCATTTCTGAATTGCTATATACGTACAAATTGCGATAGTGGCTATAATAATTGAACTAAGTAAAAAATTTGAGGAATTCCATACAAAATAAGACAATAAAATTAAGATAATAAGATAGCATGTTTGAACAAATCTTTTACCATTGCTATCAAAATAAACTGCAGTAGATTTGATTTTATTTAAAACATCATCTGACCTATCTTGGTAGGCATAAATCGTATCATATGCTAATGTCCAAAAAATACATACAAAATACAATAAAAGAAAATCAAATGTAATTCGTGCATTGAATTGCATTGAAACTATTAGCACACCCCAACTAAAAATAATTCCAAGGAATAATTGTGGGAAGAAAGTTATTCTTTTCATAAAAGGATATAAAATAACAAATGGCACACTTAACAAACCTAATAAAATTGATTTAAAATTAAACTCGAGAAGAATCAAAAAACTAATTGCTAATAATATTATTAATAATAATATCGCTTCAGTAATTGAAATCTTTTTTGATGCTAAAGGTCTAAATTTAGTACGTTTAACTTTTTGATCAAAATCAATATCAATAATGTCATTAATTATACAACCTGCACTTCTCATTAAAAAAGAACCAATTAAAAAAAGTAAATACCAAAATATTAGTTTAGAAGTTTCTGTTTTTAATAACGCTAAACCAAACCAGCAAGGCCACATTAATAGAAGGAAGCCAATAGGTTTGTTAAGTCTGATTAACTCACAATAATCAAATATTTTTTTTACAACTAAGTTATCCCACATATTTGAATATAATGTTATAATTCTAAACTATTGTAATGAAAATGTCTAAAACACGATTATTTGTATCAAAAAAATTATCAGCCAATATTTTAATTTATATAAAAAATAAGCAGCACCACTTTTTGAAAAATGTTCTTAGAATCAAAAAAGAAGATAACATAAATTTATTCGATGGTTTGACTGGTGAATGGTTATCTAAAGTAATTTCTATCAATAGAGATAACATTGTTTTACAAATACAAAACAAATTGAGAGATATTCCTCAAGAATCTGATTTATGGCTTATATTTGCTCCAATCAAATCTTATAGAATGAATATCACCATTCAAAAAGCTACCGAGCTTGGCATTTCTAGATTTATTCCAATTTTGACAGAATATACAAATCAATCAAAAATAAATTTTAAAAATTTTGAATTAAATATGATTGAAGCATCTGAACAATCTGAGAGATTGTCAATTCCGACTTTAGAAAAAATAATTAAACTAGATGATTTAGTTGACAATTTTCCGTCTGATAGAGGGTTAGTATTTTGTGACGAAGGAAATGAAAATTTACCAACTATTTATAATGCATTAATTAATGAAACAAAAAAATACAAAAAATGGTCTGTCATTATTGGACCTGAAGGTGGTTTTTCTGAAAAGGAACGAACAACCATCTCTTCTTTGTCTTCATGTATATCCGTCTCTTTGGGAAAAAGAATTCTTCGATCAGACACTGCAACTACTTCTGCAATTTTTTCTATTCAATCGGTTATTGAATAAATCATAATGAGCGACAACCTGTCCTAGAATTTTGCCTCTAAATCACTGGTTAATTTACTGAATAATTTATTTATTAGTGTATACAATGACTAATTAAGATGCGCATTTTATCCTTTATTACCGCTACATTTATTACTTTTGCTTCTTCAGCAAATGGTATTTCTGATTGGCAGTTAGGTTTTCAAACACCTGCAAGTGACGTTATGAGAAATGTTTATGATCTTCACAATTTTGTATTAATTATGATGACTGCAATCACGATATTTGTTCTATTTCTAATCTTTTACGTTGTATTAAGATTTAGAAGAAAAGTAAATCCAGTTGCTTCTAAAACTACTCATAACACCTTTATAGAAATACTCTGGACTGGGATTCCGGTAATAATATTAATTTTTATGGCTATCCCGTCTTTTAAATTAGTATATCAGCAAGATGTAATACCTGAAACAGATATGACAATTAAAGTCATAGGCCATCAGTGGTACTGGGAGTATCAATACCCAGAACATGATGACATTTCTTTTGAGAGTTATATGACACCTGATGAAGAATTAGAACCAGGTGACATAAGATTATTAACAGTAGATAACCATCTAGTTTTACCAGCAAATAAAAATATTCATGTATTAGTTACTGCAGGTGATGTGCTTCATAGTTTTGCTATGCCTTCATTAGGTGTAAAAAAAGACGCGGTTCCTGGAAGACTTAATGAAACATGGTTCAATATAGATGAGCCAGGAATATATAGAGGTCAATGTTCCGAATTATGTGGAACAGGTCATGGGTACATGCCCATTGTCATAGAGGCACTTAATGAAAAAGATTTCAACAATTGGATAATTGAACAAAAAAATAAGTTAGCATTAGCAAACGAAATAACCACTAAAGAGAATATAATAGAATAGGAGAAAAATGAGTTACGCAGATTCAGCAAGTCACGACCATCATGATCATAAACCGGGATTTATTAAAAGATGGTTTTTTTCTACCAATCATAAAGATATTGGAACTCTCTACATTATATTTGCCATACTAGCTGGTTTAGTTGGAGGTTTCTTTTCATTATTAATGAGAGCTGAATTAGCTGCTCCAGGCTTAGATGTTGTTGCTGATGGTCAAGTTTGGAATGTAATTATCACTGCTCATGGTTTGTTAATGGTATTTTTTGTTGTAATGCCTGCATTAATAGGTGGCTTTGGAAACTGGTTTGTCCCATTAATGATTGGTGCACCTGATATGGCTTTTCCAAGAATGAATAATTTTAGTTTTTGGATACTTGTTCCTGCTCTTGTTTTATTGGTTGTTTCAGCAACAATAGGAACTGGTGCAGGTACAGGGTGGACAATCTATCCTCCACTCTCAAATAAACTTGGTCACGCAGGACCTTCTGTTGATATGGCAATTTTTGCTCTTCATTTAGCGGGTGCTTCCTCAATCTTAGGTGCAGTTAATTTTATAACAACAATACTTAATATGAGAACACCTGGAATGACTCTGCATAAGATGCCTCTCTTTGTATGGGCTATGTTAATTACAGCATTCTTACTTTTATTAGCTGTCCCTGTTTTAGCTGGAGCAATCACAATGCTTCTAACTGATAGAAACTTTGGTACAACATTTTTTAATCCTGCAGGTGGTGGAGATCCAGTTCTTTTCCAACACTTATTTTGGTTCTTTGGTCATCCAGAAGTTTACATCATGATATTACCAGCTTTTGGAATTGTAAGTCAGGTCATCTCTACTTTTTCAAGAAAACCAGTATTTGGATATCTAGGAATGGTGTATGCTATGATATCTATAGGATTTATAGGCTTTATTGTTTGGGCTCACCATATGTTCACAGTTGGTATGAGCGCAGATTTAAGAGCATATTTTATGCTAGCTACAATTATTATTGCTGTTCCAACTGGTATAAAAATCTTTAGTTGGATAGCAACTATGTGGGGTGGATCACTTACATTTGAAACTCCGATGTTATTTGCAATTGGATTTGTTTTCTTATTTACACTTGGAGGTGTAACTGGTGTTATTTTAGCTAATGCTGGGATAGACACTGTAATGCATGATACGTACTATGTTGTTGCACACTTCCATTATGTTCTGAGCATGGGAGCTATGTTTGGAATCTTCGCAGGTATTTACTATTGGTTTGGTAAAATGTCTGGAAGAAAGTATAATGAATTCTTAGGCAAACTACATTTTTGGTTATTTTTTATTGGGGTAAATGTAACATTTTTCCCTCAACATTTCTTAGGACTTGCTGGTATGCCTCGAAGAATTCCAGATTATCCAGACGCTTATGCAGGATGGAATCTTGTATCAACTTATGGTTCTTACATCTCATTTGCTGCTACTTTGATTTTTCTTTTCGCGATTGTGTATGCTTTATTTTTTGGAAAGAAAGAAGTTGCTAACCCTTGGGGAGAGGGAGCTGATACTCTTGAATGGACACTGTCTTCACCTCCACCATTCCACCAGTTTGAGACTTTACCTAAATTCAAAGGATAATATAAGTGGATGCTAAGTCCTTAGAAGCTGGTTATAGCAATAATTTTCTTTTAAGAAAATTTAAAGGTTATTACGAACTAATGAAACCAAGAGTTATGTCCTTGGTTATCTTTACAGCGTTTGTTGGAATGTTTTTGGCACCTGGGCAGATAACATTTCTAAATAGTTTTCTTGTAATAGTTGCTATTGCTTTAGGAGCTGGTTCTTCAGCAGCAATCAATATGTGGTTTGATGAAGACATTGATAAAACTATGGAAAGAACAAAACTAAGACCAATTCCACTTGGAGTAGTTTCCAAAAATGAGGCACTAGTTGTAGGAATATTAACAGGTACTGTTTCTTTAATTTTGATGCAATGGTTCTCAAATTCATTAGCAACAAGCTTACTTCTTTTTACAATTCTTTTTTATGTATTTATTTATACATTTTGGCTTAAACGAACAACTTCATTAAACATAGTTATTGGAGGCGCAGCTGGAGCAATTCCTCCAATTATTGGATGGACTGCAGTTGTTCCAGAATTAAGTTTTTTACCAATTAGTTTATTTGTAATTATATTTTTTTGGACCCCCCCACATTTTTGGGCCTTATCGGTATATAGATACAATGACTATAAAAATGCTAACGTGCCTATGTTACCAAATGTAAGTAGTATTGATGATACAAAAAAACAAATTGTTTATTATGCTGTAATATTAATTCTATCTAGTTATCTTCCGTATTTAGATAGTAAAGTTGGAATAATATACTTAACTATAGTTTCTATATTAAATTTATTATTATTTAATAGCTCTTTAAAGTTGAAAAAATCTAAAGAAAAAAAATCCATACCAAACCCTGAAGGATTAAAATTTTTTGCCATTTCTATCCTTTACTTATTCAGTTTATTTTCAGCATTGTTGATTGATTATGTAGTATTAAGATGAAAAATAGAAGAAGAAAAAATATTATCACTTTAATTATCTTACTTTGTATTGTCGCATTCTTTTATTTGTGGACTCTATTTAAGGCTAATATTTTTGGAGTATAATGACAAATACTAGAATAGCTTTAGGATTATCATTAATTGTTTTAACAATGATTACTTTAGTTGCTTTCTCGGTACCCCTATATGACTTATTCTGCCGAGTTACTGGTTATGGTGGTAAGACAAGTACATCTGAGTTCCTCTCATCATCAATTTTAGAAAGAGATATTGATCTTAAATTTAATGCTGATGTTAATGATAGTATAAATTGGACTTTTACTGCACCAGCAAATATTAAATTTAAAGTTGGTGAAAATAAACTTGTTAATTATAAAGCTACTAATCAATCTGACGTAGAAACAATCGGAACTGCGACATTTAATGTTCTACCAGAAAAGGTTGGTCCATATTTTATTAAAACACAGTGTTTCTGTTTCGAAAAGCAGGCTTTGAAACCAGGAGAAACAGTTAAAATGCCTGTTGTGTTTTATATAGACCCTTCAATTAATAAAGATCCAACAATGAAAGATGTTGAAGAGATAACGTTGTCATATACCTTTTTTAAATATATAGAATAATCGATGGCTAATAAATCAACAACAGGGCAGAAACATCCATATCACTTGGTTGACCCAAGTCCTCTTCCATTCTTATCATCAATAGCCGGTCTTGCAATGGCTGCTGGTCTTGTATTTTATATGCATTATGGAACTTCTTGGCTTTTAATTCTTGGAACTATCGGTTTGTTAACCATTATGTTTCTTTGGTGGAGAGATGTTATTAAAGAATCAACTTTCCAAAAAGTTCATACACCTGTTGTAGAGCTGGGACTAAGATATGGAATGGCACTTTTTATTGCATCAGAAGTAATGTTCTTTGTTGCTTTCTTCTGGGCTTTCTTTGATGCAAGTTTAACACCTAAATTACCTATAGAGGAATTCTCAGAAACTTTTGACAGCAATGGCGCTGTTGGAATTTGGCCACCAGAGGGTATTAAAACTTTTGATCCGCTTGATGTTCCTTTTTTAAATACATTAATATTATTAATGTCAGGTACTACTTGTACATGGGCTCACCATGCTGTTAGAGAAGGTCATAGAGATCAAGCCATTCAGGCGTTATGGTGTACTGTCGGTCTTGGAATTTTCTTCTCATTTATGCAGGGTGTAGAATATTACGAGGCAGCTCATCATTATTTTAGTTTTACTGATGGAATATACCCGTCAGTATTTTACATGGCTACTGGTTTTCATGGATTTCATGTAATGGTTGGAACGGCATTTTTAGCTGTATGCTTGTATCGTGTTTATAAAAATCATTTTACTCCAGATAGGCATTTTGGATTAGAGGCTGCGGCATGGTACTGGCACTTTGTTGATGTGGTTTGGCTGTTCTTGTTTGTCTGCGTTTATGTTTGGGGTGCATAAATTAAAAACTTTCCAATAAAATTTTTTTTATTTAGTTTATTTTGTATTGCGCTGACAATATTTTTAGGAACTTGGCAATTACAAAGACTAGAATGGAAAGAAAAAATTATAGCAGAATTTAATGAACTAAAGGATCAAAAACCACTTTCACTTTCAATGGGAAAAATGAAGTATCCAAACATTGATGAGTTTACTAAAGTTATCACTTTAGGAACTGTTGACAGAAGTAAAAAAATTTTTTTCCCTGCTAAAACATTGAATGGGATTTCTGGTGTTAGAATAGCTAGTTTACTGTCAGATAATCATGGTAATAATTATTTAATCGATGAAGGTTGGTTTGAGCAAAGTAGATATGATTATTTTAAAGATAATAATGAAATAATTAATGCTGAAATTCTAGGATACATCAGATATCCAACTCAAAAAAAGATGTTTACTCCCGAGAATTCTATCTCTTCAAATGAATGGTATTATTATGATTTGGGGCAAATTCAAACTTTCTTAAATGTTAAGATCAATCAGAAATTTTTTATTAAAAATATGAGCAATTATGCAGAGAATTTCTTATTACCATCATCTCAAAATCATAATTTTTCAAATAATCATTTGCAGTATGCAATTACATGGTTTTTGATGAGTTTTTCTTTTTTGATTATTTTTATAATTTATTTATTTAGGAAGAAAAAATGAAAACATATTTAAAACTTAAAGAGATCTTTAATGAAGCTTCACTCACATCAGATATTGCAGGTATTTTACACTGGGATATGGCAACAATGATGCCGAGTAGCTCGAGAGATCAAAGATCAGATCAATTAGCCTATTTATCAAAACTTAGTCATAGTAAAATTTCATCTTCTGAAGTTGGTGATTTAATTGAAGACTCAAAGAATCTTAATCTAAATAACAGTGATCAGAAAAACTTAAATGAAATGGATAGAGAATATAAATTAGCTTCTGCTATTCCAACGGAGCTTGTAGAAAAAATTTCAAAATCTTCAGCTAAATGTGAAGGTGTTTGGCAAGAGGCTAGGGAAAAGTCAGATTTTAATTTAGTAAAAAACGATTTAGAAGAACTTATAAATTTAACAAAAGAAGAAGCAAATATTCTAGGGGAAACTTTTAAAGTTTCTCCTTATGAAGCACTAATAAATAAATTTGAACCTTCTTCAGAAGAAAATAAAATATCTGAAGTATTTGGTGATTTACAAAAATTTCTTACACCACTTATTGATAAAATTATTGATAAGCAAAAAAAAGAAGAAACATTTCAATTTGAAACAAGTATTGATGAAGAAAAGCAGAAAAATATTTCTGAATATATAATGAAACAAATAGGTTTTGATTTTACAAGAGGAAGACTTGATAAAAGTGTTCACCCTTTTTGTGGAGGATCTACAAATGATGTTAGAATTACAACTAGATATAATAATGAAAATCCATTTTCATCTTTAGATGGTGTTATGCATGAAACTGGACATGCATTATATGAGTTAAACCTACCAAAAGATTGGATGCATCAGCCAGCAGGTAAATCTAGAGGGATGGCCATGCATGAAAGTCAATCACTATTAATTGAAATGCAAATCACTAGATCTTTAGCTTTTAAAAAATTTTTATCTAATACTTTAAATAAAAAATTTAATATTAAAGACAAAGCTACAAATCCAGACAATCTTTACAAATTAGGTACTCGAGTAAATAAATCTTTTATAAGAGTTGAGTCGGATGAAGTAACCTATCCCTTGCATATTATATTAAGATTTAATTTAGAAAGAAAAATTTTTAACAATGAAATAAATATTGCAGACATTCCAGATGCTTGGAATGATGAATTTAAAAAATTATTTAATTTATCGATAAATAAAGACACTGATGGATGTTTACAAGATATTCATTGGTTTGCTGGATTATTTGGATACTTTCCAACATATTCATTAGGAGCACTCACTGCCGCTCAATTTGCTTCTCAATTGAGAACTGATCAAAAGGAATTAGATCAGGAAATAGAAAATGGTGAATTTTCAAATTTAGTAAATTGGCTTAAAAAAAATATTCATGAAAAAGCTAGTTTTTTTTCAACTAATGAGGTTTTAGAACAGGTTACAAAGTCGCCTTTAAATGCTAAATATTTCAAAGAATATATTACTAATCGCTATCTTTAATGAAATATTTAAGCACAAGAGATGATTCTCTAAGCAGATCATTCAACGACATTCTTTATCAAGGATTATCAAGAGATGGCGGTCTATATTTACCCCAAAGCTGGCCCAAAATAGACTTACTAAGTTTAAAAAATAAATCATACGAACAAGTGGCATGCGAAATTATTTTTCCTTATGTAATTGAAAATATAGAAAAATTAGAATTACAAAAAATTTTAAATGAAACTTATGCAAATTTTAATCATGAAAAAATAGCTCCATTAGTAGAATTAGAAAATAATAAATTTTTATTAGAATTAATTTATGGACCTACTTATGCTTTTAAAGATTATGCTTTACAATTTCTTGGTAACTTATTTTCTGCAAGTTTAGAGATTTCTCCAAAAAAAATTACTATTTTAGGCGCAACTTCTGGTGATACTGGTTCAGCTGCAATTCATTCTTTTAAATCAAAAAAAGATATAAATGTATTTATTCTACATCCTCATAATAAAGTATCGCCTATTCAACAAAAACAAATGACCACAGTAATTGATAAGAATATTTTTAATATTGCTATAGATGGTAATTTTGATGATTGTCAAAAAATTGTCAAAGAATTATTTGTTGATGATGAAATACAACAGTCTACCTCTTTAACTGCTGTAAACTCTATAAATTGGGCACGATTAATTGCGCAAGTAGTTTATTATTTTTGGTCTTATTTACAAACTGATAAGCATCAAATAAATTTTATTGTTCCTTCGGGAAATTTTGGCAATATTTTTTCTGCCTTTGTTGCTAAACAAATGGGATTACCTATTGGTCATTTACATATTGCAACTAATTCTAATGACATCTTGAAGTCCATAGTAGACACTGGAGAAATGAAAAAAAAATCTGTTTCTCAAACATATAGCCCTAGTATGGATATACAAGTTTCAAGTAACTTTGAGAGGCAAATTTTTGAAAGCCTAAATAGAGATAGCAAAAGAGTAAATGAAGTATTTGAAAGCTTTTCATCAAAAGGTTTTTATCAATTTGATGACTCTGTTTTAGCTAAGTTTCAGCAAATATATAAAGCTTCCTCAATTGATGATAACCAGACTCTGGAAACAATTAAACATGTATATGAAAAATATAATTATATTGCTGATCCACATACTGCAACAGGACTAAAAGTATTATTAGATAAAAAAGATGATGAAGCCTGGATATCTTTGGTTTGTGCACATCCTGCAAAATTTGACAATGCTGTGAATAAAGCAATTAATAAAGAAATTGATATACCAAAAGAATTGAGCAATCTCTTTGATAAAGAGGAAAAGATGACTATATTACCCAATAGTACTATGGATGTAAAAAACTTCATCTTAGAAAAAATAAGCAATGCATAAAATTACAACACTAGAAAACGGATTAAGAATAGTAACCCAGAATATGCCAGGGCTGGAAACAGTATCAATGGGTATATGGAATTTTGTTGGCGGAAGAGATGAAACAAAAGACATAAATGGTGTCGCTCACCTTTTAGAGCATATGGCTTTTAAAGGTACCTCAACTAAAAATGCTCTTCAAATTGCTGAAACAATTGAAAATGTTGGCGGAGATATTAATGCCTATACTTCAAAGGAAATAACAGCTTATTATGTTAAACTCTTAGCTGATGACCTACATTATGGAATAGATATTCTTACAGATATTTTGCAAAATTCTACATTTGCTGAAGATGAACTTAATCGAGAAAGAGGAGTCATAATTCAAGAAATTGGCATGTACCTTGATACACCTGATGATATGATTTTTGATTATTGGCAAGAAAAAGCATACCCGGACCAGCCAATGGGACGCTCCATATTGGGTAAAACTGATATTATTAAAAATATTTCAAGAGACGAAGTTAAAGACTTCATGATGAATCATTATAATCCAAAAAAAATGATTATAAGTGCAGCTGGCAAAATTGACCATGATCAATTTGTAGAATCAATTAAAAAATCATGCACTAACCTACCATCTGGATTATCTACTGAAAGACAAAAAGCTGATTACAAATCTGGAGAATACAGAGAAGATAAAAAATTAGAACAGATTCACTTACTACTTGGTTTTGAAGGCATAGATTATCACCATGATGATTACTATTCTTTATTGGTTTATTCTTCTTTATTAGGTGGAGGTATGTCATCAAGATTGTTTCAAGAGATAAGAGAGAAACGTGGTCTTGTATATGGTATTTCCTCTTTTAGTTCTTCTTACACTGACACGGGTGTTTTTGGTATTTATTGTGGAACAGGTGAAAATCAAATCCAAGAGCTCATACCTGTTTTATGTGATCAATTAAATGAAAGTCCTAATTCAATTACAGAAAAGGAAATAAATAGAGGTAAAGCTCAATTGAAAGCAAGCTTAATGATGGGGAGGGAAAGTGCATTTAGAAGATGTGAGAGTGCTGCTAGACAACTTCTAGTCTTTGATAGAATAATTGACCCATCTGAAACTATTAAAAATATAGATAAAGTCTCTAAAGAAACTGTTCAAAAAATTGCTAATGAAATTGTAAAAGGACCAATAACTATATCAAGTATTGGACCATTATCTAAACTTGAAAATATTGATAAAATACAAAGTCGTATTATCTAAATTCTTCAACATATTCAAAAAAATTATTTTATTTTTAAATCTTCTTTAATTGAATGATTAAGTTCTCCATCTTCAGATGATAAATTCATAGATACTTTTATGGATTCACCAATTTTGATACTTCCTGCAGTAAATTTTTTTCGTACGTAATTTTCTATTTCACGTTGAGAACTAATACCAACTTGTTTAAGAAATTTTCTAATTTCTAGATTTAAATTATCTTCATCCATGATTTACTATAAATTATTTTGATAGATTCATTCAATAATGTTATTAATTTTATATGGAAACTGCTTCTTTTAAAACTAAACTCGGCTGGATTACGGTAAAAAAAAAGAGTGGCAGCGTCTTTTCACTGAGTTTTGGAAAAACAAATAAAAAAATTGATTTAATTAATATTAAGAATCAGATTAATTTATATGCTTCTGGAAAACTTAAAAATTTTAAGATTAACTATTCTTTTGAAGGTTCCCCTTTGCAAAAAAAAATTTGGAAAGAGTTGTCTAAAATTCAATATGGTAAAGTTTCAACATATGGAGAAATTGCAAAAAAGGTTGGTACGTCTCCAAGATATGTAGGTAATGTTTGTGGACAAAATAAACTTTTGCTTATTATTCCCTGTCATCGCATAATTCGTAGTGATGGTAAACTTGGAGGATTTTCTGGAAGAGGGGGGATCAAGTTAAAAAAAAGATTACTCAACTTAGAACAAAGTGTCTCATAAAATAATTATTCTTCAACATACGCCTTTAGTAACACCTGGATACTTTATAAAGTTAATGAATGAAGACTTAGTAGAAACAAATATAATTCGATTGGATAAAGAAGAAAAGATTCCTGTTAATCTTGATATATATGATGGAATGATCTGTTTAGGTGGACCAATGGATACTTGGATGGAAGAACAATATCCATGGATGATTGATGAAAAAAATAAGATAAAGGAATTTGTTCTCAATAATCAAAAACCATATCTCGGAATCTGTTTAGGCTGTCAATTTTTAGGAGAAATTCTTGGCGGTAAAGTAATTAAATCTAATCCTCCAGAAATTGGGGTTCTAAATATTAATATTTTAGATAATAAAAAAAAGGATCAACTTTTTCAAAATTTTGATAATCAGATTAAAGCATTACAATGGCATAGTTACGAGGTAAGTGAACTAAATAATTCTGATGTTACAATTTTAGGTTCATCAGATATTACAAAATTTCAAATTTTTAAGTATAAAAACCATGCTTATGGCATTCAATTTCATATGGAAGTAGATGAAAACACAATCATTAAATGGTCCAAAATTCCTGAATTAAAAAATGCTTTAGAAAAATATTTAGGCAAAAACTCCATTGATAAACTAGATAAATTGCTTAGAAATAATATTCAAGAAATGAACTATAATACTAAAAAATTATACGAAAATTTTAAAAATTTAATGACTACCTAGCTGTTTCGTGTTTAAATAATTATGGAGATTTAATATGAAAAAAATAAAAGGCCCTGCAATATTTCTTGCCCAATTTGTAAGTGATGATGAACCTTTTAACTCCTTAGAGTCAATATCAAAATGGGCTTCTAATTTAGGATATAAAGGCGTACAGATACCTTCTTGGGATTCAAGATTAATAGATTTAAAAAAAGCATCTGAAAGTAAAGATTATTGTGATGATATAAAAGGAATTCTTGAAAATAATAATTTACAACTCACAGAGCTATCTACTCACCTTCAAGGTCAGCTTGTTGCTGTTCATCCTGCATACGATATTCCTTTTGATGGATTTGCAGATGAAAAAGTAAGAGGCAATCCAAGTAAAAGAAAAGAATGGGCCATTGATCAATTAATGCAAGCAGCAATGGCTTCAAAGAACTTTGGACTAAATGCACATGCAACTTTTTCTGGTGCACTAGCTTGGCCATATTTATATCCATGGCCTCAAAGACCAGAAGGATTAGTAGATGAAGCTTTTAATGAACTTGCAAAAAGATGGAAACCAATTTTAAATAAATTCGACGAAGCTGGAGTAGATCTTTGTTATGAAATTCATCCTGGTGAAGACCTCCATGATGGCATTACTTTTGAAATGTTTTTAGACAAGGTTGGTAATCATTCAAGATGTAATATGCTATATGATCCAAGTCATTTTATTCTTCAACATTTAAATTATTTAGATCATATTGATATCTATCATGACAAATTAAAAATGTTTCATGTAAAAGATGCCGAATTAAATCCAAGTGGGAAACAAGGTGTATACGGAGGTTTTCAATCATGGATTAATAGAGCAGGTAGATTTAGATCATTAGGAGATGGTCAGGTTGACTTTAAATCTATTTTTTCAAAACTATCTGGTTATAATTTTGATGGCTGGGCAGTTCTAGAATGGGAATGTTGTATAAAAAGTCCTCAACAAGGGGCAGAAGAAGGTGCAAAATTTATAAAAGAACATATCATCGATGTAACTGAAAAAGCTTTTGATGATTTTGCTGACTCAGGAATGGATGAAGAAACTAATAAAAAACTTTTAGGTATTTAGGAGGGAATTTAAATGACAAAAAGATTAAAATTAGGAATGATAGGTGGTGGCCAAGGAGCTTTTATAGGAGCTGTTCATCGTCTATGTGCACGAATGGATGATAAATATGAATTTGTTGCTGGTTGTTTATCTTCAACCCCTGAAAAAGCTGCAAAATCTGCTGAAGAAATTGGTCTCGATCCTTCAAGAAGTTACCCTGATTTTAAAACTATGGCTGAGGAAGAAGCTAAAAGAGATGATGGTATTGATGTAGTATCTATTGTTACACCAAATCATATGCATGCTGCACCAGCAATTGAATTTCTAAATAAAAATATTCATGTCATTTGTGACAAACCTATGACCTCTACAATGGAAGATGCTCATAAATTAGTTGATGCAGTTTCTAAATCTGATGCTCATTTTTTCTTAACTCATAATTACTCCGGTTATCCAGTCGTTAGAGGTATGAGATCACTTATTGAAAGTGGAGCACTTGGCAAAATAAGAATTGTTAAAGGATCATATCTTCAAGGCTGGCTCGGCTCAAAAGAAGAAGACACAGGTTCAAATAAACAAGCAGAATGGAGAACTGATCCTTCACGAAGTGGGGCTGCAGGAGGAGTAGGTGATATTGGTAGTCATACTATGCATTTGTTAGAATTTATAACTCAATTAAAATTGCAATCAGTTAGTGCAGATCTTACAACTTTTGTTGAAGGAAGAAAATTAGATGATGATGCTTCAATTATGATCAGATTAAATAATGGCGCTAAAGGATCATTATCTATTTCTCAAGTTGCGACAGGTGAAGAAAATAATTTTACTGTAGCTATTTATGGTGACAAGGGTGCATTAAAATGGAGTCAAGAAAATCCAAATTATGCAACATTTAGTCAAGTAGGGGAGGCAAGCCAGATAATAACTAGAGGTGGTTCAATTAAAGTTGAGGGAACTGAAGCTAATGTTAGAATCCCTGCAGGTCATCCAGAAGGGTATCTTGAAGCATTTGCACAAATTTACTCTGATGCTGCAGATGTTATCCAAAATAAGGAAAATAAAGAGGAATTACTAAAGCTTCTTCCAAATATTGACGATGGTTTACACATAATGAAGTTTATAAACGCAAGTGTCGATTCTAGTTCAAAAGACTCAAAGTGGATAAATTTATCTGAAGTTATATGAATTTTCCTTAGTTTTCTTGTATTTTTTTATTCATGCAAAAAATGCATAGCAAACTTTACTTAAATATTCTTAATAAATTTTAATAATAAAGTAAATCAGCATTACGTTCATCATTCTTATTGAATGACGGAAGTAGACGAATGTCGAAGGAACGCATGCAAAGTTATAAAATCGTTCAATTTGCAGTTTGCAAATCGGAAGTAGGTTAAACCGAAGGAACGCGGATCTTAGTAATTAATTTCCATAGCTAAGCATGAAAAGTAACACATGACTCAGTGTGAGCCATGTACTGTGAAATTTATAATGGAGGATTAATGTTAAAAAAATCTATATATTTCATTGGCATTGTAACTGTCTTCTTACTCTTTAGTTCATACGCAAGAGCAGAGGTAGATGGTGAAGTGCAATACATATTAAATACTTTCCTATTTCTTGTATCTGGGTTCTTGGTCATGTGGATGGCAGCAGGATTTGCAATGCTTGAATCAGGACTTGTTACATCAAAAAGTGTAGCAACAATTGCAGCTAAAAACATCGGCTTGTATTCAATTGCAGGAATAATGTTTTGGTTAGTCGGATACAATATGGCTTACGGTATACCCGCTGGTGGATTTATTGGATCTCCAATTCCTTGGAGTGATGGTAGTGCTGTCGATACAGGGTATTCAGATGGTTCTGACTGGTTCTTTCAGATGGTATTTTGTGCAACAACTTGCTCAATTGTATCTGGAACACTAGCTGAAAGAATTAAAATTTGGCCATTCTTTATTTTTTGTGCTTTATTAACTGGTTTCATTTATCCAATCGAAATGGGTTGGCAGTGGGGCGGAGGATACTTAGCGGAAGCTGGTTTCTCAGATTTTGCTGGTTCAACTCTAGTACATAGTGCAGGAGCAGCAGCAGCACTTGCTGGTGCAATTTTATTAGGCCCAAGATTAGGAAGGTTCACTGATAGTGGTGAAGCAGCTCCAATGGAGCCTTTTGCAAATTCTTCAATACCTCTTGCAACTCTTGGTGTATTTATCCTATGGCTTGGATGGTTCGGATTTAATGGTGGATCACAACTTGCAATGGGTACATTTGATGATGTTACAGCAGTAGCAACAATATATATTAATACTAACTTGGCAGCTGGTGCAGGAGTAATGGCTTGTGCAGTAATTTCAAGACTAGTAACTGGTAAAACAGATGTTGTTATGATGCTTAATGGTGCATTAGGTGGTCTAGTAGCAATTACAGCAGAACCATTAGCTCCATCACCAATTTTAGCAATAATCATTGGTGCAGTTGGTGGTTTAATTGTCTTCTACGGTACTAGACTTTTAATATCTCTAAAAATTGATGACGTTGTAGGTGCAATTCCTGTTCACGGTTTTGCTGGAATTTTTGGAACATTAGTTGTTCCGATTTCAAACAGTGCTGCAAGTTTTGGAGCTCAACTCTACGGTATAATAGCAATTAATGTTTTCGTTTTTGTTGTATCATTTATTATTTGGTACATCATGAAAATGCTCTTTGGTATTAGAATTAGTGAAGAGGCTGAAAAACTTGGAACAGATAAATCTGAAGTAGGCGTAATGGCTTACAGCATCAGAGACTAATGAATTTAGTGATTAGCAAATCAACTCCTTATAGTTGGTCACTAATAATTGGGAGAGCATTTGCTCTCCCAAAATTGCTAAATATTAGACAGAGTAATTAATGACAGAAACAGAAATTATTAAAGAAAAAAAGAGAAATATATATTCCAGTTTTTTTTCAGAAGATTATGTTTCAAAATTTTTATTTAAATCAATTTTACATCATGTTATTTCATTAGAAATTTATGAAAATAATAGATTAAATGGAATTTCATTTGAAACAATTTGTGCAAATATACCAAAGTCAATTGGTTCAAGATCATCTATTCAATCTATACTAAACGAGGCTTTGGAAAAAAATATTTTTACTAAAGAACAGAGTAAAACAGATAAGCGAATTAAAAATTATTACTTAAGTAATAACTTTTTCAATATGATTAATACTTGGTTACAGAAAGAGGGGTCTTATTTCAGTAAGTTGAGTCCAAGAAATTAATTTTAATTTAAATCAATCAGAGAAATTATACATGAAAACATCATTTATTATTAGCGGAAAGAAACATATTTTGAAATATGAAAGAAAAATGCCTGAAAAAGAAGTAATTAAAATGAAATCATTTGTGACAAGTAAGGGTACTAAACTTACAAAAACTGCAAAATTTAAAATAAAAAAAGTTTTAGAAAAAGATAAAGAAAGGGTTTTTGATATTGTTCTATAATTAACAATTTCCAGAGAATAATGAAAGTTTACTTGCATCTATTCCTAATAAATTAAATGCATCCTTCCACTTATTATTGACTTTTTCGTCAAAAATAAAATCACTATCTGCTTTTAGCGTCATCCAGCTATTTGAAGCTAATTCCTTTTCAATTTGTCCTGGACCCCATCCTGCGTATCCAAGAGCTAGGATACTATTCTTTGGGCCATTACCTTTTGAAAGATCTTCAAAAAATTCTGAAGTACTAGTCAACGCAACACCTTTATCTATTGTTAAGGTTTCTTTTTGAATTACTTCATCAGAGTGTAAAACAAATCCTCTTCCACTTTCAACTGGGCCGCCATAACGAATATAGAGCTTTTTATCCTCTAATGGCTTGTCTATACCTAATTGTTCAAGCAAATCGGGGTAAAGATCATAATCAATTTTCTTATTAATTATAATACCCATAGCCCCATCTTTTGAGTGTGCGCACATATAAATCACTGTTTTTTCAAATCTATCATCTTCTAATGAAGGCATTGAAATTAAGAACTGACCAGTTAAATTCATATAGTATATATATTCGCGTTAATTTATATTTTTCAATATTGTATTGATTTATTTTATATGAACAAGGTAATAAAAGTTATAAGTCTCTTAAAAGTTGCAATAATACTTGCTCTTGGACTATTTAGCACAGCTGGCTACTCCTTATCTTCAGATTGGGCAATTAGTGAAAAATCAAAAGTTAGATTAATTTCACCAATGACTGCATCAAATAATAATAATCAATTAATTTTAGCATTAGAATATCAATTAGAAGATGACTGGAAAACATATTGGAAATCTCCTGGAGGGGGAGGTTTCCCTCAAAAGATTATATGGAATAATTCCTCAAATGTGAAAGATATTAAAATATTATGGCCAGAGCCAATAGAATTTGAAATACTAGGTTTAAAATCAATTGGATATACAGATAAAGTTATCTTTCCCTTGATTGTAGATCTAGAAGATAATCAAAAACAAACAAATTTAAATTTAAATATTAATTATTTAGTTTGTAAAGATGTTTGCATTCCAGGTAGTGCAGATATTTTTCTAAATATACCATCTGGAGATAGTGAATATACAGATTATTTTTTTGAAATTGAAAAAGTTCTATCTACTACATTAAATAATAATATTGATTTTACACCTATTTCTAATTTCTCATTCAAGGCTATTGAAAACAACAATAGTGTTATTTTTGACATAGAAATATCAACTACCTCTTTTTTTGATGATCCAAAAATTTTTATTCACACACCATTTGGACTACCTGTTGTAGCACCAATAAATAATTATTCCCTCGATTTCCAAAAATTGAATACCTTTTTATATTACAGTGCCGATCAGTTTAATGAAAAAAAATTTCCAATAGAAATATTTTTTTATGATAATAATCACAGCTTTAAAGTTGAAAAAAGTGTAGAAATTGAAAATATAGATAAAAATATTTCTATAAATACTAGTCTTATATACTTACTCTTAATTTCAATATTAGGTGGGTTTATTTTAAATCTTATGCCATGTGTTTTTCCGGTATTATCGTTAAAATTATTATCTGTAATTAATACTGAGGATAAAAAGATTAAAAGTAGTTTTTTCATAACTGTATTGGGTATTATCTCTTCTTTTCTAATACTCGGTGCATTTTTTGCTATCCTGAAACAAATTAATATTTCAATATCTTGGGGTATGCAATTTCAAGAACCTTACTTTTTAATGTTCATTTTGATAATTATATCAATGTTTTTCTTGAACACTCTTGGTCTTTTCCAAATAAATTTACCAAGTTTTTTATCTTCATCAAAAATTTTAAATTCAGGAAACAATTTTTATACAAAGAATTTTTTTAATGGTTTTTTTGCTACACTACTTGCTACACCATGTTCTGCACCTTATTTAGGCACAGCTGTAACGGCTGC
>CACHLW010000004.1 GCA_902580765.1 uncultured Alphaproteobacteria bacterium
TGATAATTATGGGTAGTTTATTAATTGGTGCCTTGATATTTACCCATCCACCATTAGAAATTAATTTTAAATTAAAATAATCAAACCAACCTTCTTTACAAAAAGGAAGGAATATTTTTACATTATTTATATTTTTTTCTAAAACTGGAGCCACAATTATTCTTTCATTTATAGAAAAAACTTCTTCTTGTTCAAAATGTTCTTTCTCTGGAAAATCTAAAAATAACGGCCTTATTACTGGTTCACCTTCTTTATAAAAACGCCATATTGCTGAATAAAGAATTGGTAGAAGTTGGTATCGTAATTGAATTAATTTTATAACTGTTGGAATAGTATCATTATATAGCCAAGGTATATTAGTATTATTTAGATTAAGTATATTCTTATTTTTGTTTTGTTTTTTGGTATTTGGCTTCCATGAATTCATATGAAACCGAGGATGGAATAACATGAGTTGAAGAGAACGTATCATTAATTCTCTAGAAGTTTTTCTCCCAGTAAATCCACCTATATCATGTCCAAAAAATCCAATTCCAGACAAGGATAAACCTAAACCTATAGATGCACTCCACTTTAATGAATGCCAAGATGTGTCGTTATCGCCTGTCCACGTTTCTACATAACGTTGAATTCCTAATGTACCAGATCTACTAACTCCATGATTTCTTATTCGTGGATAATAGTCTCTTGTAGCTTCAGAGCTGGCTTTAGACATTAAAATAGCTTGTAACGGAAGTAATAAATTTGTTTTTACTTTTTTATTTAAATAATATGAATAAGCATCTTTACCCTCTAGATCATATTCATTGTTGTCGTTCCAAATTGTATCAAAACCATTTGATAATATGTATTTTGTAACATATTTTTTCCACCAAGTAGCTCCTGTTTTTTTGGTAAAATCAATTAAACTCGCAGTTTCATCCCAAAATTGAATTACAAGAGGTTTATTATTATTGTCTGATATGAAAATTTTCTCTTTTGCTGCTTTTTTATAAAACGGGTGTGTAGTTAATATTGCTGGTTTTAAATTAGCAGTTAGGTGTATACCGTAATGCTTTATTTTCTCTAAAAATAATTTTGGTTCAGGAAATTTTTTTTTATTCCATTTAAACATATATCTTTTCTTACCATGCAAAGTATATCCAGAACCAAAGTGCAAACTACTTAATGGAATTTTTAATTCTTTACATTTATTTAAAAATTCTAAGTATAATTTTTGTGAATTTTCATCGTCTGCAATTTCCATAGAAGAAAATTGAAAACCTAAACTCCATTTTGGTGGAAAATATCTTGGACCAATAAAATCATTAAGAGAGGAAATGATAGATTGTTTATTCTTTAAAAATATAAAAAGTTGAATTCCTTTATTTTGGAAATTTGCGTATCGATAATGATGATGATAATTTGAATGCTCACTTCCTAAATCAACAACACCATAACTTAAAGTATTATATAAAAGTCCATAATCACAATTTCTATTATTTTTATTAATTATATATAACCAAGGAAATGATTTATAGAGGGGGTCGCTCTTTTCTCCGTTATAACCCAGTGTATCTTTTTGAGATAATATATATCTTCTATACGATTTTTCTAAATTACCAGTTTTTTCTCCAAGACCATAAATATTATTATAAGAGTATCTATTTTGATAATGAGTTATCTGATTCTTCTCCTCACTCCAATACCAAGCACCTGTTTCTCTATCAGAGCAGATTTCTTGCCATTTATTTTTAATTTTTCTATAAACTGTTATTCGAAAAGGATTATCATCAACCTTTATTTTTGTAAGTTGTGATTTAATTACATAATAATTTTTAAATTTTGAGACATTGGTATTTTTATAAGTATGATTTTTTTCATTAATTATTCTTGGTAAAACTTTTTTGTTATCTTTGTTAAATAATTCGAAGTTGAGAACATTATCATTTGATACTGAAATATAAAACCCCCAATTATACTCCAAATTAAATAAGACTTTTTGTTCTAAGACTTTACAGCTTAAAATTTTATCAAATTTTTTCAAGATGTTAGAGCAATACCATCTTTATCAAACCAATGAGCATCATCTAGTTTAAACCCAACCTTAATTGATTGATTAGCCTGAATATCAGTTTGATAATTAAGTTTTATTGAAATTTTTTGTTCTCCTAAGGTTGATCCATACAAAAAACTGTCAGAACCTAATTGCTCAACTGTTTCAACATTTAGTGATAGTGAATTTTCGTCTTTAATGGATAGATGCTCAGGTCTTATTCCAAGACTTATTGAGTTAGACGGTGCTATTTCTTTTAGAGAATTTGGGAGATAGTCAAATTGTATAAAATTCATTTTTGGTGACCCAATAAAACCTGCTACAAACTTATTAGATGGTTTGTTATATAATTCTAAAGGTGCTCCAACTTGCTCAATAATACCATCATTCATTACTACAATTTTATCAGCCATTGTCATTGCTTCTACTTGATCATGAGTTACGTAGATCATAGTATTTCCTAGCCTTGCATGTAATGCTTTTAATTCAACTCGTGTTGCAACTCTAAGTTCAGCATCTAAATTAGAAAGTGGTTCATCAAATAGGTATATTGATGGTTCTCTTACTATTGCTCTACCAATTGCGACTCGTTGTTTTTGTCCACCAGATAATTGCCCTGGTTTTCTCTGTAAATATTCTTCCATTCTAAGTAGTCTTGCAGCTTCCAAAATACGCCTATCAATTTCATTTATTTCCATTTTTAAGTTTTCCAGTCCAAAAGCTAAATTTTGTCTAACACTCATATGAGGATATAAAGCATAAGATTGAAAAACCATTGCTAAACCTCTTCTTGCTGCAGAAATATTATTTACAACTTGTTCATCGATTAAAATATCACCCTTTGTAATCTGTTCTAATCCAGCAATCATTCTTAATAATGTAGATTTGCCACATCCGGATGGGCCTACTAATACACAAAACTCTCCATTATTAATAAATAAATCAATGCCGTGAATTACTTCCAAGTTTCCATAATTTTTTCTTACTTTTTTCAATTCTAAAGTTGCCATAATTATTTAATTCCTGTGTTAGCAATGCCAGTAGTAATATATCGTTGTAGAAAAACAAATACTAAAGTTGTTGGTATTAGACTGACAACTGTCATTGCTAATCTGTAATGCTCTTGAGCTACATATTCACCCTGAAAATCTAGAAGACATAATTGAATAGTATATGCTGTTTTTGTAGTTGATACTGCTATCATTGGTAAAATTAAATCATTCCATCTCCAAATAATTGATAAAATTGCAAGGACTGCGATTGCTGGTAAAGCTAGTGGGAAAACTATCCTCCAGTATATACTCCATTCACTAGCAGCATCCATTCTTGCAGCTTCAAGAAGTTCATCTGGAATAGTTAACATATATTGCCGTAACATAAATACACCAGTAGGGGTTGCTGCTCCGGGTATAATTACTCCCCATAAAGTTCCATTTAAACCAGTTACTGAAACCATTTTAAATATACCAACAATCAAAACTGAAGCTGGAACCATTAAAGTTGCTAGAATTATAATAAAGAAAATTATTTGTCCATTGAACTTATATTTTGATAAAGCAAATGCAGCCATTGAATTTATCAGAACTGTGATTATTGTTGCAATAATTGTAACAAAAACTGAATTATTCAAACACTTGATAGCATCAAAATTCATGCCCCTCACATTGTTTGTTAAAGGGTCAGAATAATTAATCCAAGAAGGTCTAAGTTTTTTATTAACGATAATATCTTCAGTAGGAATCTTAACAATACCCCCCTGCGGATTTGAAATTAGCCTAGCATTAACTGTATCTTTATTTGTATTTAGTCTGCTAACGGAATATTCCTCAATTTCATTAGTTTCTTTATTTTTTGCAGAAATTAAAATTTGAGAGGTAAATCCATTAGGCTTATAAGGTTTTAAACCAAGAAATTCTGATAAAAGTCTAACTTCCTCATCATTTAAATCTATTAAATATTCTTCAGGATTGTATTCTTTTTTGGCATCAGGAAACATACTTGGATATTTTATTAACCACTCAGGAAAATTTTTTTCTTTGATTAGTTCCTTGGCGTGATCAGAAACTAATCCTAAATGAGTTCTTAAAGCATAATATTCTTTGCCTTCAAATTGTGTAAGGAAAAGATTAGGGTCGTTAACTTCTTTTTTATCTTCATCTCTCAACTCATTCCAATATATTACCCAATCAGGAAGATCTTTAATTATAAAAATTTCTTTTCCATTTGGTCCAAAAACTGTTGCTCTTACAACTCTATCATAATCTAAAGGTAATAAATTAGTATCTAATTTTTGAAGTAAAAATTGAGATTTTATAGAATTTAATAACAACCACAAAACAGGTAAGAATATAATTAGAAATCCTAAAAAAAGATAAAGATAAGCAATCCAATCTATAAAAGAAAGTTTGTTTTTTCCATGGGTTCTCGAAAAAAATTTGATTACAGCGTTCAAAGTTTAACCTGCCTTCTAGTTAAATAAAATTGGAGTAATGATAAAAGAATTAACAATAAGGCTACTAATAAAGATGCCATGGCAGCAATGCCTAATCCAAAAGTTGTTTTTTGACCTCTTAAACCAGCTGTTTCAAAAATATATGAAACTAATGAAATCCAGCCGACTTGTAATGCAAACAATTCTTCAAAAGCTTGAAAAGCTTTTATTAAAGATAAAACTGTTACAACTAAAAGAATAGGCATTAAAAGAGGAAGGGTAATTCTCCAAAACGCCCTCTGATCTGATGTTCCATCCATTTCTGCAGCTTCATATAAATCTTTTGGAATTGATTGTAAGCCAGCTAATAAAATTAACATATAAAATCCTAAATGAGCCCATGTATAAATAAATACTGACCAAAACATTGTCCATGAAGGATCTGTTAACCATTGAATGGGTTGGTCAATCCAATTCCATTCCATTAAAGTTTGAGATAACAGCCCTTGTCGTTTTAAGATTAAAGTCCAAAGAAAGGCTACTACGACTGGACTAAGCATGACTGGATAGAAGTATACGGCTCGCCAAAACGCCCTTCCTACTATTTCTCTATTGAGAACAACAGCAGTAATTAAAGCTACAACGATCATTATAGGAACTTGGAATAAGACGAATATAAATGTATCTGCTATTGAAGCTTTAAACTTATCATCCTCCATATTTTCAATACCAGTATCAATTTGTGTTTCTGAAATTATTCTAGATAAATTATCTGAACCAGAGTAATCTCTTGAAGAAAAGTTAATACTTTCTCCATCGGTTACAGAAAATCCAAAATTCATAAAAAGTGGTAAAAAAGTAAAAAGACCAAAAATTAATATGTTAGGAAATAAAAATAAGTAAGGTAAACTTTTTGTGCCGCTTAGTCTTTGTGCTAATTCTATTGGCCATCCAATAACTGACATAAGTCTAGAAATACTTCCAATGACACCTTTGGATAGTAAAAATCCAATAAATAAATAAATGAATATTACAAAATACCAATAATTAAGATTTAATATATTTTCAGACATTAATTAAATTAAGGCCGATTTAAAATCGACCTTAGGATTTAAAATTTATTCAGCAATTTTTGCAGCTACATCTGCATCAATTGCTGCTAAAGCTTCATCAAGAGTCATCTCTCCTGTAATTGCTTTAGTAATATAATCAGGAACAATCCCATATATTGCAAAGTTTTTATTATAACCTTGGAACCAATAAGCTTGAGGAGTTGTATCTGCCGCTTTTCCTGCATTTGCTGCAAAAATTGCCAGACCTTCAGCAACATTCGGACTAACACCTGTATAATCTATACCAGATTTTTGTAACCCTTGGTGAGCAGTAATATTACTTGTAGAAGCAGCAAATTTTTCAGCATTTTCAGTTTGTGACATAAAATCGATAAATGATGCTGCAGCCTCTGGATGTTGTGTTGATTTAAATGCAACTATACCTGATCCACCTGGCATTGCTCCACATCCACCTGGACCACAAGGAATAGGTACTACCTTCCACTCAAAATCTGTGATGTTAGTGTCATAGTTTCCTAACATCCAGGAACCTGACATGTGCATTGCAACAGTTCCATCTAGGAATAAAGGAGCGGCATTTCTGTAAGAAGTACCTGCACCTGCAGGCCAGCCTTCAGCCGGCATTAATCCTTCTTCATGCCATCCAACAAATACCTCAGAAAATTTTCTAAATCCTTCATCAACTAAGATTGGTGTTCCATTTTCGTGAAACTTTGCTCCATAAGAAAAAGCTGGTCCAGCCCATCTATGTGCAGTTCGATCTAGTGCAAGACCTGCTGTTAAACCAAGTTCCGATTTTACTTGTCTTAATGCTTCAGCCCAATCGTCCCATGTAGCACCTTCTTCAGGCATATCTACACCTGCATCTTCAAACATTGTAACGTTTACATAAGGTCCTGTAACAGTTAATTGAGTTTGCCAACCGTAAATACCATCATCACCTGAAGGTTTTCTGTACCAAGGAAGTGTTGCGCCATAGTTTGATTCCCAATATGAAGAATCAACATAAGGTTTTAGGTCTAAATAGAATTTATTTAATCCTCCTAAATTTGTTACTCTAGCCAAATCTGGTGCAGCACCTGATTCTAATTGATTTTCTAGTTGTTCTCTTATTACTTCATATCCAACTGTTTCAATATTTAATGTATGACCAGTTGATGCTTCCCATGACTTAGCCATGTCTGCAATAGTGTCACATTCATTAATATCTTGATAACATATGAACTTCAATTCTGCTGAATTTACAGTAAATGAAGCTGAAGTAACAAAAAGAAAAATAGCTAATATTCTTTTCATAATTCCTCCAATTAAATTTAATGTAATATTGATAACACGAACCCATACGAATTCAAAAAAAAATTAATATAATTTATAAGAAAATTAGTGATTATTTATATAATTAGTCTTTAAATTTTTTTATTTTCATGGTTTGTCAGAAAATTATTAACTATAGTTGAAATAATAATGATTGGATACCTAGGATTAGCACGAGAAACTTTTGATGTACCTTTTGCAATGTCTAAGTTTTTAGAAGGTAAAAAAGTTCTACGAAATATATTTACTGAAATAAAAGGAATTGATTATTTAATTACTAATAATGAATTATCAGATAAAGCATTTAAATATTTTAAAGATAATAATTTTAAAAAAATTATAATTTTTCAAACTACATTCACAGATGCAAAATTTTTATTACATTTTGCTAGAAAGATAAATAAACCTTTGTGTATAGTTGCCTTTCCAGAGCCACGAACTGGTAAGAGATTAAGACTTAATTCAGTATGTGGATTAAATTTAGGAATGCACTCATTAATTAAAAATAATATTAATGCTGAATTCATATTATATAATAATCATAAAGACGTAGAAAAAAGAATTAAAAAATTTATTAATAAAAAAATTTATAGCAATAAAATAATTGAATGGAAACAGATTAGAAAAAAAAGTTATAAAAAAATAGATATAAAGAAACAAAACATTGGACTTGTTGGTGAAAGACCTGAAGGTTTTGATACATGTGATTATTCATTATTAGAAATTAGGAAAAAATTAAATTTTGATATTAAAAAAATAAAATTAAATGAACTATTCTCAGAAGCTAAAAAAATTAAAAAGTCAGTTTTAAATTCAACACAAATAAAAATTGAGAAAAATTTGAAGAGTTCAAAAAAATTAAATCAACATGAATTAAAAAAAAGTATTTCAATATACCATGGATTAAATACACTTCACACAAAACACGATGTTCAAGCATTTGCAGTTAGATGTTGGCCAGAAATGTTTACAGAATTTGGTTGTGCTTCTTGTGGTCCTATGGCTATGATGAATGAAAAAAAAATTAGCAGTGCTTGCGAAGCAGACGTTTTAGGAGGAATAAGTTGCAACATACTAAACCAATTAAACAATCAACCTTCTTTACTAGTGGATATTGTCGATATAGATGAAAAAGATAATTCTGTTGTTTTTTGGCATTGTGGGTTAGCACCTCTTAGTATGTCTAAAAATGGTGATGCAAAAGCGGATATACATTCTAATAGAAAAAAACCACTACTTCATAATTTTGCTTTTAAACCAGGAGATATAACAATATTCAGAGTTTCAAAATCAGCAAGCAAATTAAAATTTTTTGTACTTAAGGGAAAAGTGATCAATAGGAAAAATTCATTTGCTGGAACTTCAGGTGTAGTAAGTTTTGGCAAAAATACAAAAAATAAAATAGAAAAAATGTTTAAAGGTGGACTTGAGCATCACGTTGCTTTTACTTACGGTGATTATTATAAAGAAATAGTTAATTTAGGTAATCAGATGAATATTCCAACATACACAGTATGAGCAAAAGTTTTAAATATGGGATAATAGGTGCTGGGTCAATGGGTCGTGAACATATCAGAAATGTTAATATAATTGATGAAGCAGAAATTGTTGCTTTAAGTGATCCACATGATGAATCAATTAATCAATCTTTATCATTACTTAATAAAAAAGTTCCATGTTTTACAAACTATAATGAAATGATACAAGCTGATCTTGTTGATGGGTACATAATCTCTACTCCTAATTTTACACATATAGATGTACTAAAAGATGTAATTAAAACAAAGAAACATATCTTAGTAGAAAAGCCGTTATGTACAACAATTAAAGATTGTATCGAATTTAGAGATTTGACTAAAAATTATCCAGGTTTAATTTGGACCGCAATGGAATATAGATATATGCCACCCGTAAAAAGAATGATTGATGAAATTCATAATAAAACAATTGGTAATTTAAAAATGTTATCAATTAGAGAACACCGATTTCCTTTTTTAGTTAAGGTGAATAACTGGAATAGATTTGCAGAAAATACAGGAGGCACATTAGTTGAAAAATGCTGTCATTTTTTTGATCTAATGAGGTTAATTGTGAATAGTGAAGCGAAACAAGTTTATGCAAGTGGCAATCAAGATGTTAATCATTTAAATGAAAAATATAACAATAAAACTCCTGATATTCTTGATAATGCCTATGTAATTGTTGATTTTGAAAATGGAGTTAGAGCTTTGCTTGATCTCTGTATGTTTGCTGAAAACTCAACAAATCAAGAGGAGTTATGTGCGGTTGGAGATATCGGTAAAATTGAAACTGCTGTACCTTCAGCTAGTTCAGGCAAAAACTCATCTGAATTAAGGATTGGATATCGAGGAAGAAATTTTGAAAATGGAAAAACTCTTAATGAGCTCGTGGAAGTTGATGAAGAGATTTTAAAAGTAGGAAATCATCATGGCTCTACATATTATGAGCATATTTCATTTCTTGATTCTATTAAAAATTTTAAACCAGCTGCTGTAAGTCTAAATGATGGTTTACAAGCAGTTGCTATTGGTGAAGCTGCCGAAATTTCTATAAAAGAAAATAGAATTGTTAAAATGGATGAATTTAAAATTTAAAATTAGAAAAAAAATTCGTTTGTTTTATTCATAATAAACTCACTTACTCTTGTATTAGATTCTTCTGTAACTCCTGCAATATGTGGTGATAGAATACAATTCATATCGTTTGTAATATTTTTTAAAAATATTTTATTTACTGGTTCATGTTCATAAACATCTAACGCAAATCCTGAAATATAATTGTTCTTATACGCTTCAAGTATGTCTGTTTCATTTATAATTCCTCCTCTAGATGAATTAATTATAATTGGTTTTTTATTCATTTTTTGAAATATTTTTTTATCAAATAAATATTTCGTTTCATTATTTAATGGCACATGTATAGAAATTATATCAGCTAAAGAAAGAATATTTTCAAAAGTTACTTTTTTAACATTATGTTCTTCCATTTCTTGAGAGGTTATAAAAGGGTCAAATGCAATAGTAGTAACTTCAAAAGCATTTATAAGTTTTAAAACTTTTTTTGCAATATCACCAAAACCTATCAGACCTAAATTTTTTCCCTTTAACTCGTTCGTAGTAATTGATGTTCTTGGCCATAGTCCACTTTGTGTTTTTTCATTTATTAGCTTTGTTTTCTTTAATAGGCTAAGTGAAGAGCTTATTACATATTCTGCTACAGAGTCAGAATTCATCCCAGTAGCTGGTTGAACAAATATATTATTTTTTTTACAGTATTCAGTATCAATATTATCTAGACCTACACCAAGTCTGCCAATGTACTTTAATTTTGCTGCTTTCTCTAAAATAGATTGATTTAAATTTGTTTTATTTCTTACAATTATTCCGTCAAATTTATTAATTTCTTCTTTTAAATAATCAGAATTTTCCCAAATATCTTTTTTATAGATTACATTAAAATCCTTACTTAATATTTTTAATGCTTCTGGATCTATAAATTCTGTAATTAAAATATTTATCATTTAATTTTACTAATTTTTATTTTTTTTGAAAATTTATTAACGAAACTAATTGTAGGTATTGAATATATACCCCCACTTTGCATACATTTTAAAGTTGCAGCAGCAGATGCAAAAATAATACTTTCTATATTTGATTTATTTAGAGATAAGGCAGATGCGAAAGCTCCATGAAATACATCTCCTGCACAATTTGTTTCAACTGTTTTAACTTTTGGAATTTTACAGTGATACAATGAATTGTTATCTATCCAAAGAACGCCTTGGGAACCTAATGTAACCGCTACAAATTTTTTTTGTGTTTCATTAAATATTTCAAAAAGGGCAATCTTCATATTTGTATTTGGTTTATATGTTTTTAAACCCTCTTCAGAAAATATAGGATGGGAAGCATTTTTAACAATTTGTGATATATGTGATGTTTTCTTAAAATTATCTAGGTCAGCAACACATTTAATATTATTTTTGTTAGTCTTTTTGGCAATTTCAGTAGCTATTCTAATCCATCTCATATCTATTGCATAAATATCTTTTTTTCTGAAATCTAAATTTGGTATTTTTTTACAATTAAGTAACTTTGGATCATTATAAGCAGTTAGCAATCTTTCACCTTTTATATCTTCAATTACAAAACTTTGTGAGGATTGACATTTTTTTATTGAAATAGATTTTTTGATATTAATTTTAAATTTTTTAAATTCATTTTTTAAGAAAACAGAAGCATCATCATCGCCAAATTTTCCAATAAATTTGGTATCACAACCCAATTTTTTAGCAGTAAATGCTGATACTGCTGCTGAACCGCCTAACCTTTTATCAATACCTTTAGATAAAACTTTAATTGGTTTTTTTGGAAACTGCTCTATCCTACTTATATTATCTAAAAATATTGATCCTGCACAAATGATCATAAGTATTTATTTATAGGTATTTTACAATACCCATAAACTTTCTAAATCTATCTCTGATCGTTATAGGATTAAGAGGAATTGGATCAATTTTGACATTCCCAGAATTAATTTTAGAGATAATTACGTAAGAGTTATTTTGATCGTCAATAGCTTTTGATAATTCATTTACTGTTTCATCTCCAGAACATTCAACTACATTTTTACAACCAGCACCTATTGCAACATCTTTTAAAGAAGTATTTTCATCAGTAAAAGTCCTTTGATCTCCTGTTGATCCATATGATCCATTATCAATTATTAATAAAGTATAATTTGATGGTGCTCTATTGCCAATTGTTGCTAGTGTATTCATATTCATTAAAACAGATCCATCACCATCTATACTAACAACATTTTTATTTTGAGATAATGACAAGCCTAAACCAATAGAAGAGGACAAACCCATACTGCCTAGCATGTAAAAAAAGTTTGGTTGATCGTTAATTTTATATAATTCTTGAGATGGAAGACCTATATTACAAATAACTAAGTTATCTTTAAGAATATTTTGTATTTTATTTAATAAATCAAACCGATTCATTTATCATCTTTCATTAAATTAAAATCACATAATATAGCAACTGGTGACTCGACAACTTTAGCATGTTTGCTAAATGTTGAAATTTTCTCAAGATCATTTTCTGAAGAACAATGCAACATAGGTATTCTCAACGTTTGTAAAATATCTTCAGTTATTTTAGCCATTCCACCTTGTGCCCCTACTGGCTCACCTGGTGTACCTCTGTAACTAATTAGAAAAACAACAGGCATTTGATATAATTGTAATAAAGATACAATTGCATTCACTGAATTTCCTATTCCTGTATTCTGCATCATTATACACGGAAATTTATTTCCCAAATAAGCTCCAGCACAGATACCCATACCTTCTTCCTCACGTGGTACAGCAGAATAGTAAACATCCTTATCATTTTCAAGAATATCAATCATGTTAGCTAATAACTTACAAGGAACGCTTAAATAAAAATCTACTCCACCCTTTTTTAAATTATCGATAATTATTTTACTAATTTTCATTTTTTTTGATGTCTATAGATATAAAATGATTAAACAATAAATTAATTTATTTAAAATCATTTCTTAATTTTATTTTAGTGTTTGAAGTATATTTTTCACCTTTTTTTAATATAGTTGATGGAAAATTTGGTTGATTAATAGCATCGGGGAAGATTTGTGTCTCTAAACACATTCCATATTGTAAACCATAATTTCTATCATGTTTACCGTTGTATGACTCCTTCATCATGTTACCAGTATAAAATTGTATTCCAGGTTGATCAGTTGAGTATTCTACTCCCATGCCAGTAATTTTACTATAAATGGAAGCTATAGATTTATCAATTGAATGATTTTTAAGAACATAATTGTGATCAATCCCACCACTGTCTAAAAAAATATTATTAATTTCAAACGAATTATTTAGATCATATTTTGTATTAACTACATCTAATAGCTTTCCAGTAGGAATTGATCCCTCATCAGTTTCACAAATTTGATTTGATGATATTCTGACAACATGCTCAGTAATGTTTTTGTAATTATCTTTATGACCATGAAAATTCCAATAGTTATGATTAGTCATATTAACAATAGTATCTTGATCTGTAGTAGCATTAAAGGAAATTAGAATTTCGTTATTATTGTTAAGTTCGTAAATAGTTTTACAATTTAAGTTGCCTGGATAATTTTCTTCTAAATGTTTAGACTTGTAAGTGAGCTCTACTTTTATACTTTGGCTTGTTTTTTTAATATCGGCTATTTTCCAAATCTTTTTATTAAAACCTACCTCTCCACCATGAAGATGATCAGGTTCGGTATTAGAATATAAATTATATTCTTTCCCATTAAGAGTAAATTTACTTTGCCCTATTCTATTACAAACTCTTCCAATAATTGAATTGAAATATCCATGAGCTTCCAGGCAATCATCTAAATTACCATAACCTAATAAAACATCTTCTCTTTCAGAAACATTCAAAGAAGTTGGAATACAAACTTCACTCATATAACCACCATAAGTATAAAAACTAAAACTATAATTGTTTGAGTTAATAATATTAACTATGTCAATATCTAAACCTTTATCATTTTGAAGTTTGGTAATTTTATATTCCATTATGTTTTCCTTAATCTATGAAAATTATTTTTTCTTTGTTGAAGATAAATGATTAATCCACCTAAAACTATGAAAAAAGCACCTGGGAAGAGTTGATCAACTGGCCATTCTGCAAAAAATATCCAACCTAAAATAAGTGCAAAAAATATCTCGATATAATCAAATGGCATAATTTTACTAAGTTCTGCTTTTCTAGCACCATATATTAAAAGTAAAGTTCCAGATCCTCCTGCAATCCCCATTACACAAACTACTAAGAAATCATTTATACTTTTGAAATTTTCCCACATACCTAAAAATAACACTAACATACATGCAACTATGATTGTCCCTGATTGACCATACAAGTTGATAAGTGGTGAAGGAACATGATCCTCAAAACTTAAGGATGTTACCCTTGCTAATGAATATCCAAAAGCAGCAAGTATAGGAAGTAATAACATATAATTAAAATCTGATGACCAAGGTTGCATAATTAAAACGATACCTGCAAAACCAGAAATTACTGCACTCATTTTATACCAACCAAATTTTTCACCTAATATAGGAATAGCAAGAAGGGTAACCATCATAGGTCCTGTGTATTCCATGGTAGCAACTAAAGCAAAAGGAAGATAGCCATAAGAAGTGTACAAACACAATTGAGCCAGCGCTACAAATACCCCTCGAAATAATCCTAACTTCCATTGCGTTATTTTTATTTGTCTACCGTTTTGATGCCAATCATGTGAAAAATATAAAGCAATAACACATGGGATCATTCCAAATAAATTTCTAAAAACAGAAAGTTGAGCTGCTGGATATTCGTTTCGTAAAAACTTTATCGCAATCCCCATACAATCCAATAAAAACAAACCTGAAAGTGATAATATAACAGCTAAAAATAAATTATTTTTCATTAATCATAATCTATTATTCTAAAATAATTTCTTTTCCTACTTCTTGACTTTTATAAATTCCATCTAAAATTTTCATTACTTGCAGAGAGTGTTCAGCCGGAATAGTAACTGGTTGATCGTTTGCAACAAACTCTGCAAACTCGATACATTCTTTGGCATGAGGTTCAATAGTGTCTTTTAAATTTCCTTCAATTTTTTTAGTTATGTGAGTTTGAGAATTGATATCATTTTTTATAATCTCACAATTAGGCCAATGCAAACCAGCTTCTCTTCCGTATAACCATACCTGCATATCTTCTATTTTATCTTCTGGTAGTTTATGATGAAGCATCCATGATACTTCAAGCATCAAGGTTGCACCATTTTTAAACCTAACAAACGCAGCTGCAAAATCTTCAACGTTCATTGCTTCCTTATCGTACTCTCCATTATAACTAAAAGAATTTGGCTGCTTTGCTAATTCTGTTTTTGACACACCCGTCACAGAAAGTGGTTCTGGATTGTTCATAAACCAAAGAGTTAAATCTAATACGTGCACCCCTATATCAATACAAGGCCCTCCACCTGAATTTTCTTTTTTTAAAAAACCAAGTGAGACTGGTAAAAAATTTCTTCTCAGCATCCAAGAACGTGCATGATATATCGATCCAATTGATGTGGATTGATCTTTTATTAATTGAGAGTCTTTTCTGAATCTAAAGTGTTGAGCACACATTAATTTTTTTTTCGTTTGATCTCTTACTTCAATCATTTTTTTTATTTGTGAGGCATTTGGAGCTAAGGGTTTTTCACATAAAACATCTTTGTCAGCTTGCATTGCTTTAATTGCTAAATCACAATGATAGTTATTAGGCGCACAAATATCTATTACATCTATATCTGGATCATTAATCATATCTAAGGGATCAAGATATAATTTTTTTATTTGATTTATATTACCCCAATCTTCAAGAATAGAATTATTTATATCGGAACCTGCTATTAATTCTGCATGTTCTGACATGCGCCAACCAGGTACATGTAACTTCGCAATACCCCCAACACCAATAATACCAACTTTTATTTTACTCATATTTATATTTTTTAATTTAGATATTTATCCATTTTTTTTCTTTTTCTGATTGGTAAATTGATTCCATTATACCGCTTCTCAATGCTGCTTCTGTAGGAGTAACTAGGTTTTTAGTATTGTTATCAATTAATGAATTGAGAAACAAATCAAATGCATGAGGCAATGTTTCTGGTAAATTTTCTTCTATTCTTTCTATTTTTTTACCTTCCTTATATTCGTTTATAATTAATTGCTCATTCGTTGTTCTTGCGTGAGCTTTCGTTCCACTTACAAAAATAGTATAAGGCTGCGCTACATCTATCCATCCCGCAGCAATACTAGCTATTAACCCACTTTTAAATTTTATTAATGCTTCTCCACTCTCTTCACAACCTGGATATTGATTATATACTTTTGTAAAGGTTGCACTTACTGACTCAACATCAGAAAAAAACCACAATAGAAGATCTAAAACATGTGTTCCTAAATCACCAAAAGCTCCAACTCCAGCAACTTTGAGATCTGTCATCCACTGATAGTTTTTGAAAATATCCCTCATAATACCATCGTGACAATTAACGAGTCGAATTCTTGAAATTACGCCAAAATAATTAGCAGTAATTAGTTCTTTAAGCTTTATGTAAACAGGATTGCTTCTCATGAAATATCCAGTTTGAAAAATAATATTTGAAGACTCAATAAGATTTGCCATTTCAAAAGAATCTTTTTTTCCTATCCCCAAAGGTTTTTCTATAAAACAGTGTTTTTTTTTCTCGGTAATCTTTTTAACTAATTCATAGTGCAAATTAGTTTCTGAACATACAATAACACCATCTAAATTAGGTTCTTTCAATAAATCAATATAGTTATCATAATTCTTACATTGCAGTTTTTCAGAATCACTTTTTGACCTGTTCTTGTCTTTGTCCCAAACACCAATGCAATTAATTTGATTGTTTGAAATTACCTTAGTAATAAAATTTGGCGTATGAATATGTGAGGTTCCAATAAATGCGATATTTTTCATTCCGATTATTAAAACTACTTATAGAGCACAACACTGATCGACCCAATGACCTGGTTCAACTTCAGTAAGCCCCATTTTTATTTCTCCACCTTTGCAATCTATTCCGGGATTAGGACATCTAGTTCTAAACACACAACCTGGAGGTGGATTTAATGCGCTAGGAATTTCTCCTTTTAGCTCTATAGCCTGAGATCTTTTTTCTGGATCAATTGATGGAATAGAAGATAATAATGCTTTTGTATAAGAATGTTTAGGGTTCTTAAATAATTGTCTAGAGGGTCCCATTTCAACTATATGACCCAAATACATAACTGCAACGACATCACATACATGCGCTACTACACTTAAATCATGACTTATGAATAAGTAAGTAAGGTTTAGTTCAGTTTGAAGTTGTTTTAAAAGATTTAATATATCTGCTTGTATTGATACATCTAAAGCAGCAACACTTTCATCTGCTACAATAAATTTTGGATTACTTACTAAGGCTCTTGCAATTGATATCCTTTGCCTTTGTCCTCCAGAAAATGCATGAGGAAACCTTCTAAGATGTTCAATATTTAATCTACATTTAGCTGCTATATCTCTTACTCTTTCATCAGTCTCTTGTCTTGAATTTGTTATTTTCATAACTTCTAAAGGTTCTGCTATAATATCTCTAACTGTCATTCTTGGGCTTAAAGCAGCATAAGGATCTTGAAAGATTAGTTGGGCTTTTTTTCTATATTCTTTTAAATCTTGTTTGTTCATATTTGTTAAATCATAATCTCTTTCATCATCATGAAAAATAACATTTCCTGAGCTAATTTTGTTAGCTCCAAGTATTGCCCTGCCAAGAGTAGTTTTTCCTGAACCAGACTCACCTACTAAACCAAAAAAAGATCCTTTTTGAATTTTGATATTAATATTATTTACAGCATGTATTTTTTGTTTTTTTGAAATAAAATTCTCTTGATAATCAAAATTTACAGAAACATTATTTACTGAAATTAAATTATTACCCATTTTGACCACACTTAATTCCACACTGATCAACCCAGTGACCTGGTTCAACTTCAATTAATTTCATTTCAATTTTACCATCTTTACCCTCTGGATTGTGATGAGGGCATCTAGTTCTAAACACACATCCTGTAGGTCTATCTAATGGACTTGGAATGTTTCCAGGTATTGGGGATAATGGTGCATCTAAGTTATTTATATCAGGCAAGGCTTGCAATAGACCTTTTGTATAAGGATGTTTGGGATTTTTAAGAATCTCATTTACTGGACCTTTTTCTACTACACTCCCTAAATACATTACTGCTACATGATCAGCTACCTGGGCAATAACACCTAGATCATGAGTAATAAATATTACTCCCATTTGATATTCTTTTATAATATCTTTAATTAAGTTAATTACCTGAGCTTGAATTGTAACGTCTAAGGCAGTTGTTGGCTCATCTGCCAATAAAAGTTTTGGCATAGTTGAAAGCGCCATAGCTATCATCGCTCTTTGACGCATTCCTCCAGATAATTCAAATGCATATTGATTAAACCGTTTTTCTGCATCTGCAATACCTACTCTTTTAAGCATATTTACAGATATAGATTTTGCTTCATCTTTATTAATATTTTTATGTATTAGTAATTGCTCAACCATTTGTGCACCAATTTTTATAGCTGGAGCAAAACTTGCCATAGGCTCTTGAAAAATCATTGATACTTTTCCACCTCTAATTTTTTTTAAGTCTTGTTTAGAAGTAAATTGAAGAACGTTTTCGTTATCTAATATTATTTCTGCATCTTCATTATAAGAGGTGTTACCTGGGTTTAATTTCATAATTGATTTAGCTGTCACAGATTTACCTGATCCAGATTCACCAACTATACCTAGTACTTCACCTTGATCTACAGAAAGTGAAATGTTTTCAACTGCTGTAATTCTACCTTCATCAGTATCAAATTTTACATCTAAGTTTTTTACTTCTAATAAATGACTCATATTATTTTACCTTATGAGGATCTGCTGCATCACGTAACCCATCCCCTACATAAACAAATGTTAAAATTAATACGACTAAGAAAAATACAGGTATAAAATACCATTGATAGTTTAAAAGTACGTCAGCCTTTGTTGCATTTTGCAAAAGTACACCTAAAGAGTTTACGGGTTCTCTTAAACCAAGTCCAATAAAACTTAAAGCCGTTTCAGATAATAACATATATGGAAAACTAATGACTAAATCGACAATAATGTAGCTAGTGAAACTTGGTAATAAATGTCTTACAATAATGTGAGTAGAAGATGCTCCACAAAGTTTTGCAGCAAGAATATATTCTTGGCTTCTTTCGCTAAGTAGATGTGTTCTTACTCTTCTAGCAAGTGTTGGCCATGAAATTAATCCAAGCAAACAAGATATAAAAAAGAAACGTAATTCAGAACTCCATTCTAATGGTGCAAAAGCAGCAAGACACATAAAGAGAGGTATTGGTGGAACCGTTCGAATTGCATCAGTAAACATTTGAAGTACACTATCAATCCAACCACCATAATAACCTGAAATTCCTCCAATAATTAGCGATAGTACAAATGATATAAAAACACCAAGTGTACCTACAGCTAGCGAAATATAAATTGCACTTAACGTTCTACTAAATAAATCTTTTCCTGCTTTATCTGTTCCAAATATGTGAATTCCACCCTCTTCGACGCCAAATAAATGGGTATTAAATGTAAAACCTGGAATTTTAAAATCTAAAATTTTACCTGGAAGATTTATATTAAAATCAAAAACTTTATATTCCCAACCTTCGACAAAAAAATAAACGTATCTTCTTTTTTCTGTATCAACTTTATACACCCATCTGAAATTTGTATCTGCTCCTCTATACTTTTCTAATGTGTGTAAAAATGGCCTAGCAGAAAATCCATTATCATCCCAAAACATTGGAATTTGAGGTGCTCCATTTTCATAATCTTTATCTCTTCCTTTAATTGTTGGATCATAAGGTGAAAGAAAATCTGCAAAGAGACTACAAATAATCATAAACAATAAAATAGAGCCAGCAATCATAGCTGATCTATTTCCGAAGAAGCGTGTTCTTACTAACTGCATTTGTGTTGCAGTATAATAAGCCTCTTTTTTTTGATTACTAACCTCCACCCATAACTCCTTTTCTTATTCTTGGATCAATTATGGCTAAAATAATGTCAGTTATAAAATTAACAAAAACAATTGTTGCTGTTAAAAGAAAAATAATTGCACCTGCTAATTGCTGATCATTTGACCTTGCTAAAGCTTCAATCAATAATGCACCAGCTTCGGTAAGAATTAAAATTAAGGCCACAATCGGTAATGCACTAAATATTCGATTAAGGTCAAAACCTATAGAATTGATAACTGGACCTAAAGAATGTTTTGCAGGATATCTCCACAATAAACTCATTCCAGATATTCCTCTAGCTCTTGCAGCCATTACATATAGTTTATCATTTTCATCTAGCATTAGTGCTCTAACTGTTTGAAGAGCAAAGGCAGTTGCATTCCAACCTAAAACAAATATTGGAAGCCAAGCTCTACTTAAAAAATCAAATAGTTTTGCTGATGACCAGGGTTCGTTTTCATATTCTTGAGAAAATAAACCTGTCATCGTATCTCCATAGTAAACAGTCATAAAAAGCATAATACAGAGTGCTACTAAAAAATTAGGAAGTGCTATTCCAAGATAACTAATAAATTTAAGCGTATTATCTAATGATGCATATTTTGTCGTGGCCGATATGATCCCAACTGGTATGGCAATTAAATATGAAAATATTAGTGCAACCAAACATATTGTTAAAGATAAAGTAAATCTTCCACTTAATAATTCATTAATATTCATTCTTAGAATACAACTATCACCAAAATCTCCATTAAAAACTATATTAGAAACCCATTTGCCGTATCTATACAAAAAAGGTTTATCTAAACCTAAACGAATTTTTTCTTTTTCTATGTCTTCATAAGTTATTTGTGATCCTTGTGTATTTTTAAATGCTAGATATCTTTCAGCACAAGTTCCAGGAACTAATTCCATTAATGAAAAAACAATAAAGCATACAAGAAGCAAAGTTATAATTGCAAGTCCTGCTCTTGTGAGAGTAAATTGTATAAAATTAATCATATAAAATAATTAGGAGACAAGAATAATTAAAAAAAGAAAAGCGGCAATATATAATTGCCGCTTTTTTTATTATTTATTGAGTTAAATTACTCGTCTAACCACCATTGAGTAGCTAGGTATGGGTATGTTCTATAATACTCATACGAAGTAGTTTTAAACTGCGTAAAGTTTTTCAAAGCATTTCTATGATAAGTTGGGAAAGGTGCTTTCACCGTACCAATCAATAGACTTTGCTCTGTTAACATTGTTGCAATTTTTTCACCCCACTCATTAGACTCAGCAGTACCAAGAGCGTAAGATTGGAATTTATCAATTCCATCACTTAAGTCATATACCCACTGAGGAGGTTGAGTACCTTCGTCACCATTACTATCAATGTATGCTGCCCAATCTAAACCTTGTGTATGGTTAAAGTAGTTACCAAACGGAGGTTTAAATGTTTCTGGGTTACCAGCAACAATTGCTAATGGTTGACCTTTATCCCAAACATGAACGTCAAGTTGGTTAGCAGCTTGCGAACCACGATATTCATCTGGAGTTACCTCTTTAAAAGTAGTTTTTACTCCTACTTCATTGAAGTATCTTGCAACAAGTTCAACTTCAACACCACCAATACCTTGAGTAGCATAGTCAATGTTAATAGCTAGAGCATCACCATTTGGTAATTCTCTAAATCCATCACCATCAACGTCTTTTAATCCTACTTCATCAAGCAGAGCATTCGCTCCATCTGGATCGTATTGAGTCATATGCATTTTTATACTTTCAGGAACGAAGTCAGGTGCAGGAGAAAATCCTACAAACTGCTCAACTTTACCTAAACCGTAATATGCAACTTCGTTGATCTCGTCTCTATTCATTGCAATTGACATTGCTTGACGGAAACGAATATCCCCATAGACTTTACGTTTTTCAGGATCAGGATGTGTTACATTAAAGCTAAATAATGCAGCACCACAACCTGGATTGATTTGAACTTGATATCCACCAGACTCAGCACCATCAAGTAATTGAGGAGCGGACTCTAATTGAACAGACTGTGATTTATAATCAACTTCACCATTAACAAGTTTTAACAATCTTATTTCATTTTCATTGATATATCTTTCATTTTGATAATCAATGTATGGTAATTGATTCCCAGCTGTATCAACTTGGAAAAAGTATGGGTTAGCTGCATAGACTCTACCTTCTGTAGTATCTTCAATAGTCATGTAAGCTTCTAAAGAAGGATAAGCTGCATAAGGTAATCCAGCAACTAGATCTGGTTTAGCTAGTAAAGGAGTTGGAGTATCAGTCCAACCTGAGTTACCATAATATGCTGCTAAAGCATCATAACCATCTGCAAATCCTAATGCCTGAGCATTTGCATCAGCATTTGAATCAATTTCCGGATGGAATTGTTCTAGGAAATGTGAAGGCATGAAGAACTGGTTATATGACCATGCAATAGTTGCAGTTAAACCAGGGAATGGAGATGGTAAGTTAAATCTTACTGTTTGATCATCAATTACATCAACAGTCATTGGTTCACCACCAACTAAAAGATATGGATATGGTTTTTCACGAATCTTTGGATTCATCATCAAATCTTCGTACCAAAACTCAACATCTCTAGCCACAAAAGGTTCACCATTTGACCACTTGTGACCTTTACGTAACATGAATGTTAAAGTAGTAAAATCATCATTCCACTCATAATCTTTAGCAACGTTTGGAACAATTGTAGTTAAGTCATCAGCAAAACGTAATAAGTTAACGTGTCTTGTAGATAACATATCAGAAGTTCCAGCTTCAGTTGCGTTCGATAAGAAGTTTATTGTATTTCCATATTTACCAATAGACTCATATGGTACTACAACAAGCGGTTCATCAGGTAATCTATCCTCAACTGGAGGTAGACTTCCTGGGTTACCTTGTATTGTAGCGTTTATGCTAGCAATATTTGGATTATCTGAAAACTTCATAGTACAGCCGGCTGCACTTTCATATTCTGATAACTCATATTGCTGAGGATATTTTCCGCCTGTCTGTGCATCGTTCATTGTTGTACCTACGCAATGACCACCTGCAAAAGAGCTTCCACTCCAGACAAAAGTTGCGGAAGAAAATACTAACGCTATGAATAGTTTTTTTAACATATATTTTCTCCTATAAGATAAATTTATCGTATGATTTTGTTTGTAAACAATTTTGACTTTTTAGCAAAAATATTTGACGTTTTTATTACAATTTTTTTAAAAAAATTGTGTATTTCTTCTTAATTAATTACTTTAATAATTATTAGTAAATATGGAAAAACCTAAAAAATCTGTTCTTTTTATATGTGCTGATCAATGGCGTTTTGACTGCTTTAGCTTCCTAAATCATCCATATGCTCTAACACCAAACTTAGACAAACTTGCTTCACAAAGTATAATTTTTAAATCACATTTTGCTGGAATTGTCCCTTGTGGTCCATCAAGAACTACTATGCTGACTGGCTTATATCCATTTATACATCGTTCAGTATATAATGGTGCTCCTCTTGATAAAAGATTTACAAATATAGCTAAAGAAGTTCGTAAACTAAATTATAATCCAAGACTTTACGGATACACTGATACCTCTTGGGATCCGAGATATTTGGATCCAAAAGATAAAAAAAATTTTACCTATGAATCACCAATGGAAGGGTTTGATGATGGTTGTGTTTTACCAGGAGGAAAACCGGAGTCTTGGGCAAACCATCTTAATCAAAATGGTTTTGAAATTAATAAAGCAGAAGATTTGTACAAAGGAAGAAAGCCTAAAGATGATCAAGCGTATATTTATGAACCATATTATATTCCAACTGAATTTTCAGACACCGCATTTTTAGCAGACAAAGTTGTTAAAGACTTAAAAAAGGTTAAAGATTCATTTTTTATGCATGTGTCTTTTTTAAAACCACACCCACCCTTTCATGTTGCAGATCCATGGTTTAGTAAGTTTAATCCAGATAGTATTAACTTATCTAAAAATGATATTTCACTGAAAGAGTTATCAAAAAAACATCCACTACTTGAAGAGTTATGTAAAAAATTTTTATTAAAAGAAAATTATTCTGAAATTAATTATGATCTTTTAAAAGATCAAGATATCAAAAATATTATGAGTGTCTATTTTGCTATGTGCGCAGAAGTTGATTTTAATATTGGTAAAATTTTGAATGCTCTTAAAGAATCAGGGCAAGAAGAAAATACAATGATAATTTTTACTAGTGATCATGGAGAGATGTTAAATGAAAATAATTTATGGGGGAAATTAGGTTGGTGGGACTCTTCTTATAGAATTCCATTATTTATTTATCTGCCTCAAAACAATCCAAAAGAAATTAACCATTTAACAGAATCTGTAGATGTTGCTCCTACAATTTTAGAGTGGCTTGGTGGTGACATCCCCATTGATTGGAATGGTCAATCACTGATGCACAATATCAATCAAAAATACGAAAAATCACCTAATAAAGAATATGTTGTTTTTGATTATGATTTTAGAGAAAGTACTTCATTTGTTAAAGATAAAAAATTAGCACCCGAACAATGTAATCTATCGGTCATTAGAAATAATAAATGGAAATATGTTCATTTTCCTTCATTGCCATGTTTATTATTTGATTTAGAAAAAGATCCTGAGGAAATAAATAATCTATCAGACTTAAGAGAATTTCAAGATATAAAACATGAACTAGTATCAAAATTGTTAAGTCACCGCATGATTCATCAGGAGCGACAATTATCAAACACTAAACTTTCCAGCTCAGGTGTTAATACAAATTCTGGACCGTTTAGCAGAAAAATGGAATAATAAAGATATGTTAACGACTGTTATAGGCGCCTATCCAAAACCAAGCTACTTAAAAATAACTGATTGGTTTAATGCTTCTGGTGGTACAGATACAGAATATCCAACTAAATTTTACGAAGATGAAATAAAAAAAATGGGCAATAATGTTGAAGAGTTATTTAATAAAGCTACCAAAGAAATAATTAGTGATCAGGAAGAATGCGGTATTGATATCCTAACCGATGGTGAAGTTAGAAGAGAAAATTATATTCACTATCATTGTAGATATTTAGAAGGAATTGACTTTGAGAATCTCACAGAAAAAGTTGCTAGGACAGGGAATTATAAATGCTGGTTACCAACAATAACTTCAAAAGTTAAAGCAAAAGAATCTTTTTTGGTTGAAGAGTGGAAAAAAAATCAGAGTTTAACGAATAAAGATTTAAAAATTACTATACCTGGACCAATGACTATAACAGACACCATAGCAAATACATTTTATGATTCAGATGAACATATGGGTGAAGACTTAGCTGATGCTATTAATGTAGAAATTAAAAGATTGATTGATGCAGGATGTAAATACATTCAAGTCGATGAACCGTTGTTTGCTAGAAAACCAGAAAATGCTCTTAATTTTGGAATTAAAAACCTAGAAAGATGTTTTAAGGATATTAATAATCAAAGTATAGAAAAAATTACTCATATTTGTTGCGGCTATCCTGATAAATTAGATGCAGTAGATTATCCAAAAGCGCCTTTAGATTCTTACAGCAAAATTAGTAAAGCTTTAGATGAGTCAATTATAGACACAGTTTCTATTGAAGATGCTCATCGATATAATGATTTAAATTTTTTAAAAGATTTTAAACAAACAAAAGTTATTTTTGGTTTAGTAAAAATAGCAAGCTCTCAAGTTGAGACTAAAGAAGAAATTGTCTCAAGAATAAATGATGCATTAAAGTTTATTGATACGGAACAATTAATTGTTGCTCCTGATTGCGGCCTTGGTCACTTACCTCGAGATTTAGCAAAAATAAAATTAAAAATAATGGTGGAAGCTGCTGATAGTTTCTAGTGGATTAAAGTTTCTGGATTAGCATAATCATAATTTAAATCATCAGCAATAGCTTTATATGTAACGGCACCTTTAAAAATATTTAAACCATTCATAAAATTTTTATCATTTTTTAAAGCATCATTAAAACCGTTAGAAGCTAAGTTTTGAATAAATGGTAAAGTAACTGCATTTAAAGCAAGTGTAGAAGTTCTAGGAACTCCCCCTGGCATATTTGCAACACAGTAATGAACAACGTCATCAACAACATATGTAGGGTTTGCATGAGTTGTTGGTTTACTAGTTTCAACACAACCACCTTGATCAATTGCAACATCAACAATTACAGATCCACTTTTCATCTCTTTTATCATGTCCTTAGTTATAATCTTTGGAGCATTAGAGCCAGGAACAAGCACACCACCAATTAGTAAATCACATTCAGAAATATAATCTTTTAGATTTATTTTATCACTGTGTAGTGGTTCTATTTTATCACCAAATTTTTCTTGTAATTCTTCTAATCTTTTTTCTGATTTATCAACGATGAAAACTTTTGCTTGCATACCGGTAGCAATTATTGCTGCATTTTCACCTACAACACCTCCACCTAAAATTAAGACATTTCCAGGTTGAACCCCAGGCGCACCCCCTAAGAGTAAACCACTTCCACCCTTATGTTTTTCAAGTGAATACGCACCAGCTTGAATCGACATTCTACCGGCTACAGCACTCATAGGTGCAAGAAGTGGTAATTTATTATTATGATCACTTACTGTTTCATAAGCTATACAAATTGAATTTGAATCAATTAAACCCTTTGTCAATTCTGGAGCTGCTGAAAGATGTAAATAAGTAAACAAAATTTGGTTTTCTCTTATCATTGATACTTCATTCATTAGAGGTTCTTTTACTTTTACAATCATTTCAGAGTCATTGAAAATATCTTCAGCTGAATTTACAATTTTTGCACCTGATAATTCATAATCACTATTGGTAAATCCAGCACCAATACCGGCATCTTTTTGAATTAGTATTGTATGTTTATTCTTTACTAATTCTTTAACACTTTGCGGAGTAAGCCCAACCCTAGACTCCTGAGCTTTAATCTCAGAGGGAACACCTATTTTCATTATCTGTCATGCATATAGTTTGAGATACCTGTTCTTAATTTTTCAATTATCTCATCAATATGTTTTTTTTCACAAATAAATGGAGGTGCAACAATTAAACAATCACCTGTTGCTTTCAAGCTTAAGCCTGCTTCAAATAATTTTTTAAAACAAGCATATCCAGCTTTGCCTAAACGCTCATCCATTTTAATATCAATTCCTCCCATCATTCCATATCCTCTTATATCAGTAATGATATCTAAGTCTTTCAAAGTAAATAAACCATCTAAGAAATATGGAGACATATCTTTTGCTCTATTAAATAAATCTTCTTTTTCGATTATATCTTGCATTGCTAAACCTGCTGCCATTGAAACAGGTATAGCAGAATAAGTATAACCATGAAAAAATTCTATAGCTCCTGTAGGTGAAGCATCAACAATAGTGTCATAGATATGATCACGTGAAGCTACTGCGCCTAAAGGTACAACACCATTAGTAATTGCTTTAGCCATTGTCATGATATCTGGACATACATCAAAAGCTTGGGCTGCAAATGGGGCGCCCATTCTTCCCCAGCCAGTAATAACTTCATCAAAAATTAAAAGAATTCCGTGTTTGTCACAAATTTCTCTTAGTCTTTTTAAATATCCTTTTGGCGGAACTAAAGTTCCTGTTGATCCTGCTACTGGCTCAACAATACATGCAGCAATATTTTCAGCACCTATGTTACCAGCAATCCTTTCAAGATCATCTGCTAGATCAGCACCTGTTTCAGGTTCGCCCTTTACAAATAAATTTTCAGGTAAATGAGTATGTCTTAGATGATGTACATTTGGCATTAGAATATTTGAGAAAGTTTTTCTATTAGCAATCATTCCGCCAACAGAAATTCCTCCAATATTCATTCCATGATAACCTCTTTCTCTTCCTACTATGTGAGATCTATGACCTTCTCCTTTTGCTTTAAAATATGCTATGGCTGTCTTAATTGCTGTTTCTACAGCTGATGAACCACAAATAGTAAAAAATATTTTATTTAAATCTTCGGGCGTATGTTTTGAAACTTTTCTAGCTAAATCAAATGAACCACCAAAACCTTGTTGAAATGGTTGAACATAATCTAATTGCTCTAATTGTTTAGATACTGCTTCTCTTATTTCTGGTCTTGAATGACCCGCTGGACTACAAAATAATCCTGAGCTAGCATCAATTAATTTATTTCCATAATGATCAGTATAATAAACACCTTCTGCCTTAACCATTAATCTTGGACTATTTTTATAGTCTCTATTAGATGTAAATGGCATCCAATGTTCTTCTAATGAATTAGGTATTTCAGTTCTTTTTTCTAAGTCCATCTTTTTCCTTATTAAAGATTGAGTATATGAAATTATCGATAAATCAAAGAATATTTCTTACACAATAAAGAAATATCATAGGAAAAATTGTAGCAGTGGTATAGAGAGAATAGCAAATATGAGCACATTACCAGAAGATCTTAAAAGTAAAGCTTTAGAGACTCCCGACATACCAGCAGCAGTTGTGTGCCCCAATCAAGAAAGCATATTATCAGCTGTAATTGAAGGTAAGAATATGAACCTCATCGATCCAACATTGATTGGAAATAAAAGTTTAATTGCAGAAACAGCGAAAAAATTAAGTTTGGATATTTCTAATTTTAATATTGTAGAGGCTAAAGATGAAGAGGATAGTGCTTCAATTGCTTGTCAAATGTCTAATGAAAATAAAAGTAAAATTATAATTAAAGGGAATCTTCATACTGATATTTTAATGCGCTCTTATTTAAAAAAAGAATTTAATTTACTTGATGGTAGAAGATTAAGTCATATTTGGCATATGACTACACCGCAGCTTAAAAAACCTCTTTTTATTACTGATGGCGCCTTAAATGTTTTACCAAGAGTTGATATAAAATTACAAATTCTTAAAAATGCTGTTCAATTTTGTAATAAATTAAATATTAGTAAACCAAAAGTTGCAATTTTATCAGGTACAGAAGATCCAATTGAAAGTATGCCAAGTTCAGTTGATGCCAAAAAAGTTATGGAACTTGCGTCAGAAGAAAAAATTAATGCATTTATTCATGGACCGCTTGCTTTTGATAATGCTGTTTCTGAGGAAGCAGCGAAAATAAAAGGAATCAATAATGATGTTGCTGGTGATGCCGATGTATTATTAGTACCTAATTTAGAAACTGGAAATTCTTTGTCTAAAATAATGGTTTATTTTATGAAGGCTTGTGCGGCAGGAATAGTAATTGGTGGTAAAGTACCAGTTGTAGTCCCTAGCAGAGCAGATAGTAAAAATTCTAAACTTGCATCAATTATGGCAGCTGTAGTTGCTGCAAATAAGTAATTAGAAAATAAATTTTAGCTCGAATGCTTTTAAGACATTACTTCTTAATTTTAATAATCACTTTTTTATTTGGAAGTGCTTACCCTGTTCAGAAAGTTATTTTTAATGAAAATGTACCACCATTATTAATGGGAAGTTTAAGAATGTTAGTGGTTTTCATATGCCTTTTGCCTTTTTGGCGATTTAGACTTCCTGAAAAAAAATACTGGCTACCACTTCTCTTTTTTTCAATTTCTATGGGTTTTTTGGCAAATGTTTTTATGACATTATCTTTAAATGAAGCAAACATAGTTTCTCCAATAATTATTGGTTCTCAACTGGCTGTACCATTTGCAATACTATTAAGCTCATTTTTTTTAAAAGAAAAAGTAAGTATTAAAAAATGGATACTTATATTTATTTCTTTTTTTGGAATTATTTTATTGGGCTTTGATCCATTATTAAGAAATGAAATTTTTGCGTTAATCTTAATTACCTTAATGGCATTCTTCTATGCAAGTGCACAGGTATTTTCCAGATACCTAAAAGATTTAGAAGTCACACTCACAAATGCGGTGATGGGATTAATTGGATTTATATTATTAATTGTCTCATCATCAATATTTGAAGGACAAACATTAAATGAAATAAAAAATATTAGTTTTCAGTCATGGTTATTAATATTGCATTCAGGCATCTTTGTTTCAATCGCTGCTCACATGTCGATGTTCTATTTATATAGGATGTATCCTGTTAATAGAGTATTTCCATTTTACGCTTTATTTCCTGTATTTGGTGTGTTGTTAACATTTATAATTTTTTATGAAATACCAACTTTAATTACTTTTATTGGTGGTATGATTGTAATAGTAGCAACTTATTTTATAAATAAAGAAAATTAATTTTTGATTATTTAGCTGTCCACCCTCCATCAATTACTAGGGATGAACCAGTCATCATTGATGCGGCATCTGAAGCAAGATACACTACTGCACTAGCAATATCACTTTCTGTTGCTATTTTTCCTAAAGGTATGTTTTCAATAACAGATTTTTTAAAACTTTTATCTTTGAAAAATTTTTTGACCATTGGGGTTTCCACAAATGTAGGACAAACGGAATTAACTCTAATGTTGTGCTTAGCCAAATCAATAGCCATCCCTTTGGTAAGACCTTCAACACCAAACTTAGTCATATTATAAACACTTCTAAGAGGGGCTCCTACTTTACCTAACTGAGAAGAGATATTTATTATTGATCCACCAATTTTTTTTCTATTTTTTGATTTAAGCATAACTTTTGTAGCTAATTGAGCAATATCGAATGATGCTTTAATATTAAGATCAACCACATCACTCATATCTTTTCTTTTAATTTTGGTGAAATATTCAGGTCTATTTGTGCCAGCATTATTTACTAATATGTCTAATTTATTAATTTCAGAAAATATTTTTTTTATTTCTTTTAAATTAGTTACATCACACACATAATAACTACATTTCTTTTTGAGTTTTTTAATTTTGCTTTGAACAATTAAAAGATCTTTCTCTGTACGACTAAGAATTATTACATTTGCGCCTGCTTCTGCTAATGCTATAGCACATGCTTTACCTATTCCTTTGCCTGACCCTGTCACAAGAGCAGTCTTATTTTTTACATTAAAATTTTTTAGAAACATTTGATCTGATTATTTACAATGAAAAAATAGATTGATCTAATAAATTCATTTTTTTAATACACATTTGAAAACTATCTTCTAAATGGTAATCACCTGGGAACCCAATGCATTTAATTCCAGCGTTTACAGCAGAATTACTACTTTCTTCAGTATCCTCTATTGCAAGACAATCTTCTGGCTGTAAATTTAATTTATCTAATGTGACTTTGTATATTTCTGGATGTGGTTTTTCATTTTTAACAAATGATTTATTACCAATGAATTCAAATTCTTCTTTTGAAATTTGACCAGAAAGACTTTCAAATACTGCATCGACATTATTTAAAGTTGTAGAAGTTGAGAAAGCAAGTTTAATATTATTATCTTTTGTATACTTAATTATTTCACCAACGCTCTTTCTTAATTTTTGTTTATTCTGAATAATGTACGAGCTAAAGATTTCTGTTTTTCTATTTCTAATTTGTGAAGCATTTACATTAGTATTATTTTTTTCAGCAAAATCTTCTACCCTTTTTGTCCCACCAGATTTTTTTAACAAAATTTTATAATCTTGCTCATCCCAATACCAATCAAGTCCAGCTTCTTTAAAAGCTTCATTAAATGAGTTACGTTGAATGTTAGAAGATTCAATTAGTGTCCCGATAGATCCAAATATAAGTGCTTTATATTTCATAAGATTAGAAATTTATTATTAACCTTTTACTGCTCCAGCAGTTAAACCACTTATTAATTGTCTTTGGAAAAACATGATTATCATAAAAAGTGGCGCAGTTGCTGAAACAACACTTGAGACGGCCCACATATAATTTCCACTATGTTCAATTGTGCCCAAATAAGCATTAATTTTAGGAACCATAGTATAATTCTGCTGATTTAAAAGAAGTGAAGTAACTGTAAAATCATTATAGGCTAACATCATACTGAATAAACCTGCTGTAACAACTCCAGGCCACATAACAGGCATTATAACAAAGCGAAACGCTTGAAAATATGAACAGCCATCAATTAGTGCACTTTCATCTAACTCTTTAGGAACTGTTTTAAAGAAGGAATAAAGTAACCATAATGTAAAGGGTTGATTGATTGCAACTAAAACAATTATGGTAGTTGGAAGTATGCCCCAAACGTTCAATTGGAAGAAAGGAAACAGATAACCAGAAACTAATGTAATGTGTGGCATCGCTCTAAAAATCAAGGCAGCTATTAAAATCCAAAAAGTATATTTGTATGTCGATCTAGATAAGGCATAAGCACCTAATGTTCCTAAAAATAAAGAGATCGTAACAACTGAAACAGTGATAATAATTGTATTCATTGTTGCTTTCCAAAATTCACCTTCAGTCCAAGACTCTACATATGCCTTAACTGTAGAAGTATCTCCTGTTTCTATCAAAGTATTAACTCCTGTGACTGCAAACATCCAATCAGCTCTTGAGAAAAAGTCGGCTTTTACTTTAAATGATCCCCAAAAAGTCCATATAAAAGGAAACACAGAAATAATTAACCAAGCAAGAATAAAAAAACTATTTATTAAAATTAGTTGTTTTGAGTATCTGTTAATTTTTGATTCCATATTATCTTTCTGTCCTAAATTCTCTCCATGTTCTTATAAGTACTGGTGTTAATAGAATTGCTACACCAATAATAGTTAACATAGAAGTTGCTCCTGCAGACCCAAATAACATTTTGTTTTCACTTCTTAAGTCGTTATAAATCATCCAAGAAAGTGATTGAGCAACACCTTCAGCAGCGAACCCAATTATTGGCTCAAGAACCCTAAAATTATCCATTAGACAAATTAATATAATAAATGTTGCTACCGGATAAAGATGTGGAATAACAATGTGTCTGACTCTTTCATATCTTGAGGCGCCATCTATGATCGCTGCTTCAATTGGATCTTGAGGAACAGTTTGTAATGCAGCATAAAAGACAACAAAAGCAAATGGTGTATTGTGCCAGATCCCATAAATAATCAGAGTAATCCAAGTCAATTGACTTGAAGACTTTAGAGATAGATTTGGATCATCAAATAAGAATTGAATGAATGAACCTAATATTCCTTTAGCATCTATCATCCAAAATAAAACGAGAGACCCAATCAATGGTGTTACAATCATAGGCAGTATAACACCAAAAATGGTTGGGCCTTTTAAGCTTTTTGTAATTGTATTTACACTTAAAGCAACAATGAAACCTAAAACTACAACTGGTGGCGTAACTGCAAAACAAAATGTAAGTGTAAATAAAAGTGCTTTGTAAAAAGGTAAATTTAGTAAGATATCTGTAAACTCAGCTATAGATGAGGAATTAGTCCAAGCCTCTTTAATTTCATCAAAAGCTAAATGATTTCTATCGCCGTATGTTCCTAAACCATTAAATCTTCCAAGAGGTTGTTCTTCTTGTAATTTTGTAGTGGCCTCAATATCTACTTTAGTTTCAGTTTTACATCCAAATGGATCGCATTTTTCTACTTCCATTAAAATTTGTTCAGGTTCAATGTGAAGAGATTGAAAAAAACTTGAAATAATTGGAAGGCCAATAAATAATAGCATTGCCAATCCACTTGGAAAGAAGAACCAAAAAAATGTTCTGTGGGGCATCTATTTCTTGCTAAAAAAAAAGTGGAACATAATAATGTTCCACTTTATCATAAATAATTATACGGTTTATAGAAAACCTTGCTCAGTAGCTTTTGCTACATAAGCAGCTTCTACATCCGCTAATGCTTTTTCAGCAGACTCATTTCCTTGAAGGAATTCAACAAGTTCTGTACTCAAAGCACCATGTAATAGACTCATGTATGGTAAGCTTGGATAAGGTGTTGCACCTCTGTTAGCAGCATCAACAACTGGTCCTGCTGTATCTCCAGGCGAATAACCATCAATCAACCAAATTGTTGCATTTGGATTAGCATTTGCCATTTCTGTTGAAGTTGCTGCACCTAAAAGAGCTCTAAAAGATGCTTCTGCATTTTCATCAGAAGTATTTGTTGCAATTCCAAATCCATCCCACCATAGAGTTGTTGCTGGTTTACTTCCACCACCTACAGATGGAGAAGGAGCTAATCTAGTATCAGCTTTAATTGCTTGATCACCTTCATCATCTAACAATGAAGCTGCACCTGAATTCCAGATATGCATTAAAGCTACATTACCAGACTCCCATTCTTCTTTAACTGCATTTGTATCTTGAGTTAAGAAATCAGGGTTACTTACTTCTGTTAATCTTTTAAGCATGTTAAGAGCAGCTACACCTTTAGCGTTATTTACACTAACTTCAGCTGTTCCAGCTTTAAAGAAATCACCTCCATGACCAAGGTACATATTTACGAACTCTTGACCTAGGTTCCATCCAGATTTAAAAGCACCAGCATATGGGTTAGCCATTTTACCAGAAGCTTTAATTTTTTCTGCAGCTGCAATTACTTCTTCATATGTTGAAGGAACTGCGATACCTAGATCATTAAGAATACTTTCTCTGTACCAAAGATGCTGAGCATTAGCCATGAATGCTATTGCATAGATCTTTCCATCAATCACGATTTTTTGATTGTCTTGTAATGCACTTCCGTATTTAGCAACTAAATCATCAAGTGGACGAATTAAGTTATCATTCATTAAAGTTGTAATTGAACCATTAGTTACAAGTTTAGCAGAGAATTCAGCTGGGTTAGCTGATAGGGCTGCAACTTGTAATTTATTATGATCAACGGAATGAGTGACAGAAAAATCTGCACTAGGTCCTGCACAACTTTTTACTTCATCCATGAAAATTCTGTATGTTGTAAATTCGTTTGCTAGAATCTTTATTGATCCATCTGTTACTCCACAAGGTGAATGCCCGCCGGCATATGCACTTGTGCTAACAAATGTGAACAATAGAGCTATTAATAGTTTTTTCATATATTTCCCCTTATTAATAAAGTGTGAAATTCACATTTAAGTATAAATCCTTTATATTGGTATTAGAAAATAATGCAATAATATGAATTGATATTCAAGATTTTGAATATTGAAATGGGGGGATAATTCATGAGTTTTAAAAAGACTGCGACATCACAGGACGTAGCAAAATTAGCAGGAGTATCCCAATCAGCAGTTTCCAGATGTTTTACTAAAGGTGCAAGCATTTCTAGCAGGACAAAGTTGAGAGTCTTGGAAGCAGCTAGAAAATTAAAATATAAAGCACCTAATATATCTTCTAATTCAGTATCTAATGATGATAGTGGATTAGTGGCTGTCATTTTACCTTACGTTACAAGTAGATATTATCCAGAAGTTTTAATTGAGTTACATGAAGCACTTAGGAATGGAGGCTTTAGAATTTTATTAATTACGACTGATGATGGTGAAGAATTAGATGAAAAATTAATACAGCCATACTTAAAAGAAAAACTTATTGCAATAATATCAGCAACAAAACCTACTGAAAAATTTGTTGAAGATTGCAATCAAAAAAGAATACAGTTTATTGCCTATAATAGAAGTTGGAATATACCAACAATAAGTTCCGTTGCGTGTGATCATCGTAATGGAGGAGAAATAGTTGCAGAATATTTTACAAAGAAAAACCATGAAAATATTGGCCTCATTGAAGGGCCAAAAGGATCTTTTGTTAGCGATGAGCGATGCAAAGGTTTTAAAAATTATCTTAAAAAAAATAAAAAAATTAAATTAAATATTGAAAAAGGTTTTTTTACCTATGAAGGTGGATATCAAGCAACTGAAAAAATTTTTAATAAAAACATAAGTGCAATATTTTGCGCTGATGACACAATGGCATTTGGTTGTTTAGATTATATTAAAAAAAATACTTCATTAAAAACACCTTCTCAATTAGAAATTATTGGTTATGACGATATATCTATGTCATCTTGGGAATCATATAACCTGACAACTGTGAGACAGCCTATTAGACAAATGTCAAAACTAGCAACTCAATTAATAAATGAATTTATTAAGGATCCAGATTTTGAACCTATAAATCATATTGTACAGGGAAGACTTATAAAAAGAAAAACTACAAAATAATTTACTTAAATTTTAATCCCATCTGTTCGAATACACCATGATTATCTACCATAACGTAATTATCTAAAAACTTTCCGTCTTTAATGGTCCAAAAATCTGAAAATTGCATTTTGATAGATTTGCCTGTTGGCTCTACTCCAAGATATTTTCCACTATGTGTGCCTGTTAGAAATCCCGTTGCACTAATCCACTCACCTTCAGCAACTACAATATCATTTTTTACATGATAATCTGGAAATGCTTCATAAAAAGGTTTTAGAACTTTATATTTAAAATTATCTATACCATGGATATCACCAAAACCTGGAGGACCATGCCAGACCATATCATCATGCCAGTACTTGTGTTGTGCTTCTAGATCTTGAGCATTAAGTGCGTCATACATATCAGCTAATAATTTTTTACTTTCATCTAAAGTCATTTTTTATCTCCTAAAATTTGCATTAGAATTGCAAGCTCATTAAAACCAGTCCACTCTTTAATAATTTTATTATTTTTAATTTCCCATTGAGTGATTCCCCACAAATAGACTTCTCTATTAGTTGGTTGGCCATATGAGCCATTACCTTTATGAGTTCCTACAGCACCCCAACGAACCGATACCAAGTAACCATCTTTTGTATTTCCCATCCAGTATAAATCTTCAATACTGAGTGCAAGATCAGGAAATGAAGCTAAAAGTGATATTATAAATTTTCTTAATTGCAAAACTCCTTTAAATTTACGACCAGTTGAACCTTCAAATTCTACATTACTAGAGTATGCTTTATTTATTGCAGAAAAGTTTCGTCTATTCCAAATTGTATCATAAACTGCATGAACAAACTCTCTTACATTTTTGATTTTATCTGGAATATCAAAACTAATTGGTTTTAATTTAGTAATATTTCTTGTTGGCTTAGAGTTTTTAAAATGGGGAGCATAAGGCCCTGCAATTCCCTCATCAACAAGTTGCTTGGCAACTTGATTTAAATCTAATCCGAGTTGTTTAATTAATCCTGCTGTATCGTAAACAACATTTTCGTAATAAATTTCATTATTTTTTGCTACACAATTTGCAATACAAAATAATCTTACTTTTTTACCAGTTGGTTTAGAAAATTTGCTAAATCCCGTATTTGTTCCGGTAATAATTGTTCTATGAGAAGTATGAAAACTTGCATTTTCATCCCCTGCCCAAATAACTTCATCTGCAAATAATCGAATATCTGGAAAGGCGTTATTTGTGTGTACAGTATCAGCTACTATTTTTTCAGATCCGGATTGTAAACCAAATTCATCCCAAACTCTGCAGTCTTTACTGTAGGTGTCATAGATATAACCAATATTTTTTTCTTCCCATATTTGATACGTAATCCTTACAATATAATCAATTATATTTTTATACTGATCCTCAAACCCCTTCATTGATTGATGTTTAAGTTTTTTTGGTTTTGGATTTAATGATTTAGCTGTTCCTCCACCCCCATATGCTTTTAATGAAATATCATAACTCTTAGGCATATGATGATCTTGAAGGGCTTGTGGTCTTTTATCTGTAATTTTATTTAATTTCATAATTAGTATTTGTAATGAGATACATTTAAAAATATTTCAAAGCAATGAAATTTTATTCAAAAAAATGAATATTGTCTTTTTTAGTTTATTAATATAATCAAAATGAAATGACTGATCTCCAAGCAGAAAAAAAATTAGTATTAGATTATTTCAATGAAATAGATAGTTGCAACATTGATTCATTATCTGAAGTTATATCTAAATACACATCAGAAGATTTTACTATGAAATGCACACATCCATTCAACGAACTAGGTAGTATAGATCTTGTTGCTAATAATCTTTGGAAGCCAATTAAAGATTCATTTTCACCTATACAACGTCGATTAGATATATTTTATGCTGGGATAAATTCATTAGATAAAAATCAAGGGAAATGGATCTCCAGTATGGGTCATTTCATGGGTGTTTTCAATAAACCGTTTGTAGGCCTTAAACCAAATTATAAATCTATTTTATTGAGATTTGCTGAATTTTATAAAGTGGAGAATAATAAAATTACTGAAGGAGCAATTTTTTTAGATGTAATGAATTTAATGCAGCAACTAGGTCTTTCTATAATTCCTGAATCTACAGGTCTCGTTTGTGTAACACCAGGACCAATGAATCATAAAGGTTTAAAATTTGATATTTCTAATGAAAGTGAAAGTCAAAAAACATTGGATTTAATTCATAGAATGCGCGATCGACTTGTTAAAGAATCCAAAATGCAATCTTATAAAGAAGAATTAGAATTAGATTGGCATAATGACATGATTTGGTGGGGACCAGGAGGTATAGGGGCTTCATATACTATTGATGGTTATCAAAAAGGTCACACAAAACCATTTCAAGATGGTTTAGAGTTTGTTCGCTTCAATGGACACATACTTAGTAGCTCTGAAGATGATCTTGGAGGTTGGTTTGGTTGGCCAAATTTAATTATGAAACCTAAGGGAGAATATTTAGGATTAACAAATGCAAGTGATATTGAATCAGAAATGAGAGTTGTAGATTTATATCGAAGAGATGGAGATAAACTGGCTGAAAACTGGATCTTTATTGATCATTTACATTTTTTAAAAAAACTAGGAGTTGATCTTTTAGAAAGAGCAAAATTTTTAAATCAGTAATTAGATAACTTTTGATGCAAGTTTAGTACCCTCAACTAATGCATGAAGCTTTTCATAACAAATTTTTTCATCGATTTTTCCAAAACCAGCAAATGTACTAAAACCACAATCTGTCCCTGCCATTAATTGATCTTTTGGAATGACTGTAGAAAACTGAATTAATCTATCTGCAACAACTTCTGGATGTTCAACAAAATTAGAGGTTGAGTCGATTACCCCAGGTACTAAGACTTTATCTTTTGGTAACTTTATATCTTGAAAAACTTTCCATTCATGTGCGTGCCTAGGATTAGAAGATTCAATGAGAAAGTATTTTACCTTTGATTTCAAAATTATAGGTAATATTTTCTCTAGAGCAATATCGTGTGTGTGGGGTCCTTCATAATTGCCCCAACATATATGCATTCTAGTTTGTTCAACATCTACATTAGATAATGCTGAGTTTAGGCATTCAATTTGTAGTTCTGCACGTTTAATAAACTCATCTTCAGATAAATTTTTAAAATTCATATGTCTTGCTAAAGCAAGGTCTGGGCAATCTAATTGAACTTGGATATCTGATTTTGTTATTAGCTCATATTCTTTAGCCATAATATTAGATAATTTATCCAAATATTCATCTTCGGTACTATAAAATTTATTTGGCATAAAAACATTTATGACGCCAGGTGATGCTGAGTTCATAAATGCATGTCGGTGATTAAGTTTATCAAGTGAATTTTTAAAATTATTTATATCCTGTAGAAGAGACGTTTCATCTTTTACTTTTAATTCGTTTGTACAACATGGTCTGGTATAAGTTGGCGTGCCACCACTTTTAGCAATCTTTTCTTTGTATTCTGGAAAATCATCAAGATCAGCAGGTGCTCTTCTTTCGCTTTCACCTGAGAACCCATCAATTCTGTCTTTAATATATGTAGCGTAGCTAATTTTACTCATCTCCCCATCACTGACAAAATCAATTCCAACATCAAGTTGACTCTTAACAACACTTTCCACGTTATTTTTTAATACTTCATCAAAACTACTTTGACTAAATTTCTCTCCTTTATCTTTTGCAAATAAAAATTCTGAAAGTTCTTTTGATCTAGGAAGGCTTCCAACATGTGTTGTTAAAATATTAGACATTAAATTAACCTGTTTTTAATAAAATCTGTTTCCAGATCATAGTTTCATCATAGAGAACCCATTCATTTTTAATACCTCTTTCTCCAAATTCAACATGATTAATACCCATTATATAAATTTTCGAATTAGAGGCTTTCCCGAAAAGACCATCCTCTTCATGTTTACCTACCATAGACCATCGAACTGAAGCTTTTTTAGGTTCATATTTTTCTTCTGTAAAAGCAATGTGCTCAACTGAGAACAATGCGTTAGGAAAAGCATCTCTTAATTGTTTCCAAAATTTTATTACCTCATCTCTACCATAGTGAGTATTTCCCCCTGGTTGAAATTGCTGTATAGCTCTGTCATAACTATCATTTATTGTTTTCTCTAAATTGATGTTCATAATAGAGGTTAAGATATTTGCATATAATTCTCCAATGTTACCAGATGCTAAAATAGGAGATTTATAAATTGATTTAACAGGTGTATTTTCATCAAAAGGTTTACTAGCTTTTTCATGACCACCCTCATCTTTAATAAGATTGCTTGCAAATTTCTTGGGGTCAATTCCAATTTGTCTCACAATTGCTCCTTGATCTCTCACAAGCCACTCATCATAAACTTGATTATTCATGCATGCACAATCAGCGATAGTTCGGTAATATAGTTTTTTTCCTGTTGCTTTCCCATACATCCCATCAACAGAATGAGTAGAGGTTGATAAAATGCGATGCGATGAAAAATATCCCTCATCATCATTTCCTGTCCAAATTACATCTTCACCTAAAAGTGTTCTATCGGGAAATAGTTTTTTACTAGCATAGGTATTTTCAATTACTGGGTCTGCACCATAAATTACTCCAGATGGAGATCTTGTAGGTGTGGGGAGGCTTACATTTGGAGTATCAGCATAATAATCTCTTATTGCTTCAACATCGTTTTTTTCCCAAATTTGATATGTAATCTTTAAAATATAATCAGGAAAATCTTTGAATTGTGCATCAAATCCTTTCATATAATTAATTTTTAATTAGTTTGTCGTATTATAAATAAATTACCATCATGATCACTTATCTGTCTTATTGAACGAAGTGAATTTTTGGGAACAGAAAAAGTATCTTTTTCTTTAATTACAACTTTGTCTCCATCACAATCTATTTCCCATTCACCAGATAAACAATGATACACTTCTGATTTCTCCAGCTTGTATTCATGTATATGAGCACTCTTGCCGTTGAGAAGTGAAAGGCTAAAACCTGTTGCATGTGGTATTTTAGGAGCAAAAGATTTATCATGAATTTTAAACTGATCAATGTAGTTGATAATTTTATTGGATTGATAGTGGTCATCATCGACAAAATATTTATCTTTATCATTAAATCGAATAACAAACTTTTCTATGTCTTCTGAAGAGTAATGATCGAAATTCTCTAATTCATTATCTTCTAGTGGCTGAATAATTTTAGTTTCATCTGTTATTTTCTGTTTCTCTGTGTCGATTAAAGAATTATCATTCATTAATACCATGCCAGATTCTTTTGCATCTTTTAAAAGTTTAGGTGTCCAAGTAATAACACCTGGATCATTTTCACCTAACACAACAAACATTAAAGCTTCTTCATCACTTACATTTTGAAAACCTCTGAACATGTTTGTGGGAAAAGAAGCGATGTCACCTTTATTTAGTATTACTTCTCCTTCAGTGCCATCAACACCCCAATAAAAACGCCAGGCACCTGAGTGAATTATAAAAACTTCTGCTGTTGTGTGACTATGTAATCCAGAACCATTCATCGGCGCAGCACTAACAGCACCAATATTAAAGCCATGTTCTTCAGCTATTTTAACATTTTGTTTAGCATCTTCACTTACACCAGGTCCTATAACTGAATAATTTTTCCTATCTTGATGACCTTTTAGTTTTCCCTCAACAAATGGTATATTACTAGGAATAAGTTCATCGAATTTTGCTAATCTAGATGTAATATTAATTGACATATTGTAATGATCTTTTATTCATTTTTTTTGAATATTATTCAAAATAATGAATAAATCAATTATTATTTAACAATAGTTTTATTAAATTATTATGGCAAATAAAATACAAAACTTTGATACAGGTGAGAAAGATAACTCAAACATAATTCATTTAGATCTTGATCCAAAGATAAATATTGAAAACAAAATATATTTTAAAAATTTATTAAAAAAAATTGCCGAGTGCTCTTTAGATAATTTAGAAGAAAATCTTGAAAATTTATATCACGTAGATGCTGAGTTTAATGGATTTCATCCAATTAATGAAATTAAAGGTATTGAAGAAATAAAAAATAAATATTTAATACCTCTAAAGAAGGCATTCCCCGACCTCGAAAGAAGAAATAATCTAGTTATTGGAGGATCATTTAGAGATAAAGTTTTTGTTTCATTTATTAGTCATTTAACTGGAACTTTTAAAAATGAGTGGTTGGGCGTAAAGCCGACTAACAAAACAATTTATCTTAGAACATGTGAAGCACATCAGATTACAAATAATAAAATAATAAAATCCTATACATTAATTGATACTGTAGATTTTATCCGTCAGGCTGGATATTGGCCTATAAATAAATCTCTTGGGGTAGAAGGGATGTGGCCTAGTCCAATCACAGGTGATGGAGAAAATAATCAAAATTTAGATAAGGAACTGTCTCTTCAATCTTTGAATCAAGATTTAACCATGCAAAGAAGTTTAAATATTAAACCTGAGACTGAGGAAGGTCTATCAAAAGATCAAATAAGGGAGAAATTAATTAATCATCCTCAACAAGATTATTGGCACCCAAAAATGATGTGGTATGGGCCAAGTGGTATAGGTACAGCTAGAGGTTTAGATGGTTTTGTTGATCATCATCAGCTCCCATTTAGACTTACATTCAAGGACAGAGATTATTGGAAAATCGGTCATTATATTGAAATTGGAGATGGAAATTATTCTATGACTGGTGGTTGGCATAGTATTCAATGTGTTCATGGATCAAGTGATTGGCTAGGATATGAACCTACTCAAAAAAAAATAACAATGAGAGTCATGGATTTTTATTTACATCACGAAGGGTTAATTAGAGAAAATTGGGTACCAATCGATATAGCACACATATTAGATCAAATAGGCATTGATATCTTTAAATTAATTCATAAAAAATAATTATGGCAATAGAATATTTAAAAAAAGGTTTAGACGAAAAACAAAGAATTGAAGATAATGATAAAGTAAAAAAAATTGTTGAGGAAACGTTAAGTACAATTGAATCAGAAGGCGATAAACATATTAGAGAGTTATCTCAAAAATTTGATAACTATTCTCCAGATAGTTTTAGATTAAGTGAAGATCAAATTAATCAATTAATGAATGAAGTCTCTGATGATGACAAAGAAGATATTAAATTTGCTCAAAAACAAGTGCGATCATTTGCAGAAGCACAACTTAAAACTTTAAGTGAATTAGAAGTAGAAACGCATCCAGGTGTGATACTTGGTCATAAAAATATACCAGTACAAGCAGTAGGATGTTATGTACCTGCCGGAAAATTCCCAATGGTAGCTTCTGCTCATATGTCAGTTGTTACTGCCTCTGTTGCTGGGGTTCCAAGAATTGTTGCTACTACCCCACCTTTTAAAGGTAAGCCAAATCCAGCTGTCGTTACAGCAATGAAAATGGGTGGTGCTCACGAAATTTATGTTTTGGGAGGAATGCAAGGAGTTGGTGCTATGGCTATTGGTACAGAAACTATTAAACCTGTAGATATGCTTGTTGGACCTGGCAATGCATTTGTTGCTGAAGCGAAAAGACAATTGTATGGCAAAGTTGGTATCGATTTATTTGCTGGTCCAACTGAAACAATGGTAATTGCAGATGAAACTGTTGATGGTGAAATATGTGCAACAGACTTATTAGGACAAGCTGAACATGGATATAATTCTCCTGCTGTGATGATAACAAACTCAAGAAAACTTGCAGAAGAAACATTTAAAGAAATTGATAGAATTTTAGAAATTTTACCTACTAAAGAAACAGCAAGCACAAGCTGGAGAGATTATGGAGAAATAATTTTATGTGATACTTATGAGGAGATGTTATCTAAAGCAAATGAAATAGCTTCAGAGCATGTTCAAGTTATGACAAAAAAAGATGATTGGTTTTTAGAAAATATGACATCTTATGGTGCTCTATTTTTGGGCGCTAGAACTAATGTTGCTAATGGTGATAAAGTTATAGGCACTAACCATACTCTTCCTACTAAAAAAGCTGGTAGATATACTGGTGGTTTGTGGGTTGGTAAGTTCATTAAAACCCATACTTATCAAAAGATTATGACAGATGAAGCTGCAACTCTCATCGGAGAATATGGATCTAGACTTTCACATTTAGAAGGTTTTATAGGTCATGCAGAACAATGTAATGTGAGAGTAAGACGATATGGAAAAAAAAATGTTGGATATGGAAAACCAGCAGGAGAAAAAATTTAGCTTATTTTAATTCCCCTTTAACTCTCATTTCATTTCTAATTTTTGTTGCCGAGATATCATGTATTTCTTTTCCTAAATCATGTTCTGTAAATGAATAACCAACTCCTCTTCCATAAGAAATATCAATAATGTTTGGAACCTTAACAACTACATATTCTTTGCCATCAGTAAAACCATGTTGAGCTAAACCTTCATTAATTTTTGCTTTTACTTCTTCAAATTGAAATGGATTGTCAGCTTGACCTTCTACACCTGCATCTACACCTCCCACGTCACGATACATAATACATACCTGACCTGTTTTCTGAAGTGCTCTTTTAAATAATTCTGTATGTCCGTCATGCCATGGTTGCCATCTACCTAACATTTGTACTGTTGGTTTTTTCCAATCAAACATTTTTAATCTCCTTTGCTAGATTTTCTATTTCTTCATCTGATAAAAATTTAGTTATTTTAATGTCAGTTTTATTTGGTTGTTCAAACATTTTATTTGTATCTTCAAACCTACCTTCTTTAATAGTATCCAGCCAGATAACAAAATCAGGCTCAAAAGCTTCTCTTGCTTTTTCAGTTGGTGCTACGAAGTCACAAATTACCCATCTTCCATTTTGTTTTTCGAAATCGGCAAATGTTTTCATTCTATTGGCTTGTCGTATTCTACCTTCCATCGTAAAATCCCAATCGTTTGCTGACTTCCTGACTACATCTGCGTTATACCAAGCACAATTATCAATAACTTTAATAAGCCTTTCTGCTAACCAAGTTTTGCCAGCACCAGGAAGACCACAAATAAGTATTTTCATATAATTATAATTTATATTTTAGCGATAAAATTAGGGTTAATAACACTTTCTTTCGTGTTGTATAGTAATATATTTTTATTAAAATCTTTAACTGAACCTCCTGCCTCTTCAAGAATAATATGTCCCGCAGCAATATCCCATTCTGAAGTTGGACCTAGTCTTGGATAGATATTTGCCTTACTTTCAGCTAAGTAACAAAATTTAAGAGAACTTCCAATTTGGATTAACTCAAAATTATTACAATTATCATTTATCCAATTATCAAAATCTTTATTAGAATGTGATCGACTACCAATAACCTTTGTTAAATTACTTTTGTCTTTTACTGAATTTATTTTTATAAAATCTTTAGTTGTTTCAATATTTGACTCTGTAATTAATTTATATGCGCCATTGTTTTTTAAAGCATAATAAAGCAAAGACTTAGCAGGCGCATATATAATACCAAATATTGGTGAATTATTTTTTATTAATGCAATGTTAACTGTAAATTCTCCATTTTTTTTAATAAATTCTTTAGTTCCATCTAATGGATCTATTAACCAATATGAATTCCAAGTTTTTCTTTCTTTCCATTCTATTAGACTTTCTTCACTTAATATAGGAACATTAGGGCTAAAAGATTTTAATCTATTTAAAATTAAATTATTTGATTTTATATCAGCTTCGGTAATAGGTGAATTATCATCTTTTATTTCTACATTAAAAGATTTTTTATATACTTTTTGAACTTCCTTACCTGCATCTATAGCAGTATTTAATATTTTTAATAAATTTTTTGATTTATGTAATTCTAAGTTCATGATTCTTTTAACAGAATTTTTTTATTAATTAAAATTATATATAAATGAAATACATATATCCAAAATACAAAGTTAATCCAATAATTCCATAAATACGTCCAATTTTTTTTGCAAAAATCATAAACATTAAAATTAATGCTGTAATTGATAACATGAAGTATAAGTCTTGATTTGCTAAAACTGCAGGAACTTTAAAATTACCAAAAAATGAACTAATACCTAGAACACCTAATACATTATAAATATTAGACCCCAGAATATTTCCTAAAGCAAAATCAATTTTTTTTCTAAAGGCAGAAACAATACCAACTGCAAGTTCTGGAAGGGAAGTTCCAAAAGCTACTAATGATAATCCAATTACTGAAGCTGGAACATTATAAGTTCTTGCAATATTAATTGCTGAATCAACAAGTAAATCTGCACCAAATACTAAACATGCTATACCTATTATAATTAATATTAATGAGATTGTTATTGAATAATCGTTTTTGTCTATTTCTAAATTATCAATTTCTCCTTTTTTTATTTGAATATACATTAGATAAATCAATGATGTAGTTGCAACTAATCCAAAAATAAAATTAAAATAAAAAAAAGTCATAATTATTAATACAATTCCTAAAATAATATTTATCCAAGCTTGGTTAATTTGATTTTTATTTATATTTACAATTGGAAAAATTAATGTTGTGGTGGCCATTACAAGTATCAAGTTTGCAATATTACTCCCAACTACAGCGCCTAAAGCAAGATCCGAAAAATCATTAAGAACAGCATTAATGCTACTTGCTAATTCAGGTAATGATGTTCCTCCAGCTACAATTACAACACCAATTGCAAACAATGAGATATTAATCTTTCTTCCAAAACTAACTGAACCTCTTATAATTATTTCAGCACCTAAAACTAAAAGCCCTAATCCAATTATCGAAAATAAAATATCCATTGAAAATTTTTAATTATTTAAGTTAGTTATATGTTTAAATTAAATAGTATATAATAAATAAATTTTTCTAAATTATGAACCAAAGTTTTGACTATATTATTATTGGTGCAGGTACAGCTGGTTGCATATTAGCAAATAGACTTTCAGAGAATGAAAACATTAAAGTACTTTTGATTGAAGCTGGAGGAAAAGATACTAATCCTTGGATACATATTCCGGGTGGTTATTTTAAAACAATGCATAATCCTAAAACTGATTGGTGTTTCACAACTGAAGAGGAAAAATTTTGTAATAATAGAAAAATGCTTATTCCAAGAGGAAAAACATTGGGTGGAAGTTCATCAATTAATGGGATGTTATATATAAGAGGTCATGCAAATGACTACAATTACTGGAGACAATTAGGTAATATTGGATGGTCTTGGGAAGACGTATTACCTTACTTTAAAAAATCTGAAGATTACAGAATTTCTAAAAGTGAATTTCATGGTACCAATGGACCCATCAAAGTAGAGAAAATTAGATCAAATTTTAAATTATTGGATTTATTTTTAGAGGCCTCTCAAGAATTTGGATACAAAAAAAATGAAGACTTTAACAATGGTGACAATGAAGGAATGGGTTATTTTCCAATGACAATTGATAAAGGGTATAGATGTAGTGCTGCAGTTGCTTTCTTGAATCCTATAAAAAATAGAAAAAATTTAAAAATTATAACCAAGGCACATGTTAAAAAATTAACAATTGAAAATTTAAAAGTAAAAACTGTAAATTTATGGAAAAATAATGAAGAATTTTCATATTCTGTAAATAAAGAAGTTTTATTGTCAGCAGGAACGATTGGATCTCCTCACATATTACAAGCTTCAGGTATTGGTCCAGGTAAATTATTAAATGAAAATAATATTAATATTGTAAAAGAAATTAAAGGTGTTGGAAAAAATTTAACCGATCATTTAATGTTAAGACCAGTTTACAAAATTAAAAACTTAGAAACATTAAATGATATATATCACAGTTTTACTAAAAAATTTTTAACAGGATTAAATTATTTAATTTATAAAAAAGGACCTTTAACAGTTGGAGCAAGTTACTTGTGCGGCTTTATTAAAAGTGATTCGTATTTAGAAAACCCAAATCTACAATTTCATATCTCACCAGCTAGCACTGATTTATTAGGAAAAGCAGATCTACATAAATTTCCAGCATTCACTCCTACAATAACAAATATACAACCTACGAGTAGAGGCTCTGTAGAAATTAAATCTTCAGATACAAGAATTTATCCTCAAATAAAAATGAACTATTTATCTACTGATGAAGATAGGGAAATTGCAGGAAAATCAATTAAAATTGTAAGAAAAATAGTTTTAGAATCAAAAGCATATAAAAATTATGAACCAGAAGAATATAGACCGGGAATACAATTTAAAGATAATCAATCTCTAGCAAAAGAAGCGGGTAAATTTGCAAACACTATTTTTCATCCAGTAAGTACCTGTAAAATGGGTAATGATGAAAACTCAGTTGTAAGTGATAATCTTAAAGTAAAAGGAATAAACAACTTAAGAGTTGTTGATGCATCTGTGATGCCAACTATAACTTCAGGTAATACTAATGCCCCTACTATGATGATTGCTGAAAAAGCATCAGACTTAATTATTAACGATCAGAAATAATTATTGAACTACTGTATCTTTTGGATCAATTCCAGCAACTTCAACTGGGGCCTTCATAGCATCTCGTCTAAAAGGTTCTCCTAGTTCTTGATTTAACATAACTTCTATGAAAGTAGTTATACCTTCCATTTGATCCTTGCAAGATTGTTGCAAAGCTTCTGTTAGTTCCTCTTGAGTATGAACCTTGACACCTTTAAATCCGCACGCTTCTGCGATCTTTGCATAGCTTAATTTAGGATCAAGTTCTGTTCCAACAAAATTATTATTATACCAGAGTGTAGTGTTTCTTTTCTCCGCTCCCCATTGATAATTTCTAAAAATTATCATTGTAATATTTGGCCAACCTTCTCTATTACAAGAAGTCATCTCACTCATACTAATTCCAAATGCGCCGTCACCTGCAAAGCCAACAACTGGTGTATTAGGACAACCAATCTTTGCTCCAATTACAGATGGAAAACCATATCCACATGGCCCAAATAAACCAGGTGCCAAATACTTTCTACCATTATCAAATGTTGGATAAGCGTTACCAATTGCACAATTATTTCCTATATCACTTGATATAATTGCATCTTCAGGAAGACCTGCTTGAATAGCTCGCCATGCCATTCTTGGTGACATTTTTTCTGGTTCTCTATCTCGTGAATCTTTATTCCAAGATGTGCCAGGATCATCTTCTTCATGATCAAGGCCAGTTAATGTTTGAAGCCAAGCTGACTTTGTCTTATGAATTAACTCCTCTCGTTCTTTTCTATCTTTATCACCTGCATTTGTTGTAAGGTTTTCTAAAATTTGTTCAGCAACTAGTTTTGCATCTCCACAAATACCAACACTTATTTTTTTTGTTAAACCAATACGATCAGAATTGATATCAACTTGAATGACATCAGCATTTTTTGGCCAATAATCTATTCCATAACCTGGTAAAGTTGAGAAGGGGTTTAATCTTGTGCCAAGTGCTAAAACTACATCTGCTTTAGATATTATTTCCATTGCTGCTTTAGATCCGTTGTATCCTAAGGGACCAACTGCAAGAGGATGTTTGCCAGGAAAACTATCATTGTGTTGGTATCCGCAAGCAACTGGAGCACTTAATTTTTCTGCAAGTTTTTTGCAATCATTAATAGCATCAGCTAAAATCACTCCAGCACCAGATAAAATGACTGGGAATTTTGCATTAGATAAAAGATAAGCAGCTTCTTTAATTGCCTCTATTCCACCTGAAGGTCTTTCAAATTTAATTATAGGTGGCAGATCAATATCAACAACTTGAGTCCAAAAATCTCTTGGTATATTTAATTGAGCAGGAGCAGATCCTTTAATAGCTTTTGAAATAACTCGATTTAAAACTTCTGCAACTCTGGAAGGATCTCTTACTTCTTCTTGATAACATACCATATCTTTAAATAAGTTCATTTGCTCGACTTCTTGAAAACCTCCTTGACCAATAGTTTTATTGGCTGCTTGAGGGGTAACCAAGAGCATTGGAGTATGATTCCAAAAAGCAGTTTTTATAGGTGTAACCAAGCCAGTTATACCAGGTCCATTTTGCGCAATACACATTGCAATTTTACCAGTAGATCTTGTGTAGCCATCAGCCATAATTCCACCGTTTGACTCATGAGCAACATCCCAAAATGTTATACCAGCTTTAGGAAATAGATCTGATATTGGCATAAACGCTGATCCAATTATTCCAAAAGCGTGTTGAATACCGTGTTTTTGTAAAACTTTTACAAAAGCTTCTTCTGTTGTCATTTTTGCCATAATAATCCCTTAATATATTATTCTTAGCTACATTAAATTAATTTTTAAATGAACTACAATAATCTTGTTAGTTATTTATTAATTTTATAAAATTCCTATTTAATGAAAAAATAATTATTTACGATTGATAAAATGACGCTTCTTGGACAAGAGATTATTAAGGCTACATCTAAAACTTTGCCTAACCAACCTGGTGTATACCAGATGCAAGATGAAAATGGTAACATTCTATATATTGGAAAAGCAAAAGTATTATCCAATAGAGTAAAGAATTATCTATCTTTAAATAACCTAACCAGAAGAATTCAAAGAATGGTTAGTCTAACTAAATCAATGAACTTCTTTGTAACAAATACAGAGTTAGAAGCAATCATACTTGAATGTAATTTAATTAAGAAACATAAACCTCGATTTAATGTTCTATTAAGAGACGATAAATCATTCCCTTATATATTTATTTCATCTGAACATGATTTTCCTAGAATTGAAAAACATCGTGGCCCTCAAAAGAAAAAGGGTAGATATTACGGACCATTTGCAAGTCCAGATGCTGTAAATAGAACTATTAATACAATACAACGAATATTTCTTTTAAGGTCATGCACGGATAAAGAGGTAAATGCAGGAAATAAATTGTGCTTCAATTATTATCTTAAAAGATGTTCTGGTCCTTGCGGAGGAAAAATAACTAAAGAAGCCTATTCAAAATTAATAGAGGAAGCAGATGATTTTTTAAGTAGTGGCAATTCTCAAAAAATACAAAAAAATTTTACAGATCAAATGTATAAGGCATCAAAAAAAAATAATTTTGAATTAGCAGCATCTTTAAGAGATAGACTTAAAGCTTTAAGACATATTGAACAAAATAATTCAATTAAGATTAAGGATATAAAAAATGCTGACATTTTTGCAATAACAACAAATGAAGGAAAAACATGTATTTATGGAAGTTTTTTTAGAAATAATACATCTTATGGTGGTAAAGCGTTCTATCCAGATCATGACAACTTATTGGATCACGAAGAAATAATGTTAGGTTTCCTAAATATATTTTATGCAGAAAAAGATATCCCTGAAACAATTATTACCAATATAGTTATTGATAAAGATAATAATTCACAAATTTTAGGAAAAAATTTTGATAAAACAAAATTTATTAAACCATTAAAAGGACCTAAAAAAAATTTACTTAAATTTGCAGAAAAAAATTCTAAAATAAATTTAGATATCAAATTAAATAAACTTAAATCTTTTGATAATTTTAATGAAGAAATTAAAAAAATATTCAAACTCAAAGATGAAATTATAAAAATAGAAGCTTACGATAATAGTCATACTTTTGGAAAATATCCTATAGGTGTAATGGTTGCGTATAATCAAAATGGATTTATAAAATCAAATTATAGAAAATTTAATATTCGATTTGATCTTGAAGAAAACAAAAATAAAGTTGATGACTATTATATGATGAAAGAAATGCTTACTAGGAGATTTAGTAATTCAAAATTTCAAGACGAATTGGATTTGCCAAGTTTATTGCTTATAGATGGAGGCAAAGGACAATATAATTCTGCAAAAAAAGTATTAGATAATTTAAAAATAGATATACCAATTATCTCTATGGCAAAAGGTGAGGAAAGAGATGCAGGAAGAGAAATTCTGATACATGATAAATTTACACATAGATTAAACGAAAATAATCCACTTCTTCACTTTTTACAAAATATTAGAGACGAAGTTCACAGATTTGCAATAACAACACATCGTTCAAAAAGAGCAAAGATGAGCGTCAAATCTGTATTTGATGATATAGAAGGAGTAGGTCCTGAAAGAAAGAAAATTTTAAAAAAACACTTTGGTACAGTGGAAAATTTAAAATTAGCTAGTTTAGATGAATTAAAAGAGGTTAAATCTATACCTGAGTCAATTCTAACAAAAATTTATGAATATTTTCATAGCGTTTAAAAAATTCTTAATCTACATAGAATAGAAATGAATATATCAAATATTCTAACTATAATTAGAATAGCTATAATCCCAATTATAGTTCTTTGTATATATCTTACGAATCCATATTTTGGCTGGATTGCCTTTATATTATTTTGTTTAGCTGGGATAACAGATTACTTTGATGGTTATTTAGCAAGGCTAAGAAATGAAGTGACAAATTTTGGGACATTTTTAGATCCAATTGCAGATAAATTATTAGTAGCAGCAGTTATTCTTATTTTAACTTCTAAGGGTGTAATTAAAGACTGGGATACTATTCCAGCTCTAATAATATTATTAAGAGAAATAACAGTCTCAGGTTTAAGGGAATACTTAGCTGGGATAAAAATTAGTATACCAGTTTCAAGAATTGCAAAAGCAAAAACCTTCCTTCAGCTAGCATCGCTTGGATTACTTATTTTATCTGAAAGTAATTTAAATTTATTATTTATTATTTATTTAGGAAAAACTTTTCTATGGATTGCTGGAATTCTAACTCTTTATACAGCTTATGATTATATTAAAGGATCAATAAAACATTTTTAAAATGAGAATTCGATATTTTGCTTGGATTAAGGATATAACAAATAAAGATCATGACATAATTGATATAAATCATCCTAAAAACATAAAAGAATTAAAAAAATATTTAGAAAATTTATATCCTGAACTAAAAAAACATTTTTTACAAAATGTCTTAAGATTTGCAGTTAATCAGGAATATGTTTCAGAAAACTTGAATTTAAAACCAACTGATGAAATTGCAATCTTTCCACCGGTTAGTGGTGGGTAATGATAAAAATTCAAAAAAAAAATTTTAATTTAGAAGAAGAAATTGAGAAAATTAAAAATAAACACTCTGACATAGGAGCTCTTACTTCTTTTGTTGGTTATGTAAGAGATTTAAATAACAATAAAGATGTTAAATATTTAAATTTAGAAGTTTATGAAGAGATGGCATTTAAAGAATTATCAAAAATTGAAAATAACGCTACTAAAAAATGGAGTTTAATTGATACTTTGATAATTCATAGATATGGAAAATTAATCGTTAATGAAAAAATTGTTTTAGTATGTTGTTTTTCACACCATAGAAAAAATAGTTTTGAAGCTTGTGAGTTTATTATGGACTATTTAAAAAAAGAAGCTCCTTTCTGGAAAAATGAATTTTATTATAAAGATGATGAATGGTTAGAAAATTCTAGCTAGCGTTTTTAACCATATCACTAAAATCATTCATAAATTTAAAAGTAGTAGTATTATCACCAGTATTATATTTAAAATCATCAATGGATTTAATAGGGGTAATTTCTGCAGCAGTTCCTGTTAAAAAAGCTTCATCATAATTTCCAATTTCATCAGGCATTAAATGCTTTTCTGTTATTTCAAAACCTTGATTAGTTGCCATTTCAATAACTGTTTGACGTGTAATCCCATTAAGAAAACAATCTGGAATAGGAGTATGGATATTATTGCCTTTAATAAAAAATATGTTTGCACCTGTTCCTTCAGCAACATAACCTCTGTAATCTAGCATCAAGGCATCGTGATAACCTTTTTTTTCAGCAAATTCTTTTGACAGAGTACAAATAATGTAGGGTCCAGAAGCTTTTGCTTCATATGGAGCAGTATCTGGTGCAGGTCTTTTCCAAGGAGATGTAATTAATCTCAAACCTGCTTTTTGATCTTCAATTTTAAAATAAGTTGCCCAATCATCCCAAACAGCAATGGCTACATTGATGTTCGATTTACCTGTTGATAGACCCATCTGATCTCCGCCTCTCCAAGCAAGTGGTCTTACATAACAATTTTTATAATTCATTTTATTAATAAGTTCATATTTTGCTTTATTAATTTGATCATGCGTGAAAGGAATTTCCATTCCAATTATTTCAGCAGATTTAAAAAACCTTTTAGTATGTTCGTCTGATTTAAAAATTTTACCATTGTAGGCCCTTTCACCCTCAAATACTGCACTTGCATAATGAAGACCTTGTGAGATTACATGGGAATTTGCATCTTGCCATGGAATTATTTTACCATTCATCCAAATCCATCCATCCCTATTTTCAAATGATTTAAACATATTTTTTATTATCTTTTTTTAATGACAATTGACTATCAGTGATGCATAATTAAGTCAATATGGCTGACCTAAATAAGTTGTTAACACCTCTCTTTTTAAATGAGGGAGAAATTAGAAAAATTATAGAGCTATTATTTTTCTCATATAGAGATTTTACAGAAGGTCCTGATAAAGTTTTGGAAAAAATAAATTTTGGTAGAGCACATCATAGAGTGATATATTTTGTTGGAAAGCAAAAAAATCTTACTATCAAAGAACTTCTTTCAATATTGAAAATAACTAAACAAAGTTTGTCTAGAGTATTGAACCAACTTGTAAACGAAAAATATATTATATTATCTGTAGGTGAAGATAAACGTACTAAGAAATTAATACTTTCAAAAAAAGGGCAAGAATTAGAAAAAAGACTGTCTGAAATTCAAATAAAAAAAATACGTAACGTTTTATTAAAATTTAATGAAATGGATATAAATGGTTTTAAAAAAATACTGTATGAGATGGTCGATGACAAAAATAAAGAAAAGTTTGATGAAATAAATAGATAATAATGAATAAAAATATCTTGATTGTTGACGATGATAAAAGATTGAGAGAACTTCTAAAAGATTATTTAACCGAAAAAAATTTACAAGTTTATCAAAGTGAGGATTACAATGAAGCAAAAGAAATTTTATCTCTTGTTTTGTTTGATTTAATCATCCTTGATAGAATGATGCCAAGTGGTGATGGCATAGAGCTTGTTGAACATATAAAACAATTTTCTAATACGCCGATAATCATGCTTACAGCAATGGGAGAGGATAAAGACAAAATTGATGGATTAAAAATTGGTGCTGATGATTATTTATCTAAACCATTTGAACCAGAAGAATTATTTTTAAGAATTAAAAATTTACTAGATTTATTTGAAAACTTTAAAAACAAAAAAATTAAGATTTCGTTTGGAGAATTTACCTTTGATACATCTAATTTTAAATTACAAAAAAATGATAGATTAATTTATTTAACAGAAGGAGAAAATAATTTACTTTTAAAATTAATAAATAAAAGAAATGATATTGTTTTAAGAGAAGAACTAGCAGACCAGGAATTTGACGAAACTGAACTTAGAAAAGTTGATGTACAAGTTACACGTTTAAGACAAAAAATTGAAATAAATGCAAAACAACCTCAATTTATTAAAACTATTAGAGGTAAAGGATATAAATTAATTTGTAATGAAATTTAATGATTAAAAAAATAATACCTTCTACCCTAATTGGAAGATCAATAATTATTATCTTTGTACCTATAATTATTATAGTCCTACTTACTTCTTTTGTTTTTTATCAGACCTCATGGAGTATTATTTCTAAAAGACTAACGGAGTCTGTGGCTGCAGATATCAATGTTCTAGTAAAATTAATAAATAATGATCTTAATGATAATGCATTTAATATAGCTAGTCAGGATTTCAAAATGAAAATCAAAATTATTAATGATAAACAATTATTGACTTCAAAATTTACGTTAAATTCAGGAATATTATCTAATAGGTTAAATCAATCCTTAAGTAATTTGAACAAAAAGTTTGATTATGATTTGTCTAATCTTGAAGAAGGTGTTTTAATATATATTCAGATTGATAATGATATTTTAGAAATTAATGTTGATAAAGACAGGCTATATAGTGAATCTGCATTTGTCTTTCTACTTTGGATGATTTTTGCTTCTATCATTCTTTTTTTTATGTCTTACTTTTTAATGAGTAGACAATTAAGACCTTTAAAAAGACTGGCGATAATTGCTGAAACATTTGGAAGAGGTTTAGATGCTCCAGATATTAAGACTGCAGGTGCATATGAAATAAGGCAAACGGCCAATGCTTTCAATCAGATGAGAACTAGAATTAAAAGATTTTTAAAGCAAAGAACAGAAATGCTAGCTGGTGTTAGCCATGATCTTAGAACTCCTTTAACAAGAATGAAATTGCAAATTTCATTGATGAAAGATGAGAAAGCAAAATCTGAACTAGAAGTAGATGTTAATGAAATGACTTCAATGTTGGATAGTTATGTTAGTTTTGTAAAAACGGAATCACCTGAACCAATAGAAACAATTGTAATAAATGAATTAATTGGTGATATTGTTAAAACTGTTGAAAGAAATGGTGTTGAGTTAACTATTAAAGAGAAAAATACTATTCAAACTTCTGGTAGACAGATCCAACTTAAAAGAGCTTTCAATAACATAATTGATAATTCAAAAAGATATGCAAAACAAATTGAAATAATTCTTTATACAAATGAAAAAGACTGTGTAATTGAATTTAACGATAATGGTGAAGGTATACCAAGAGATAAATATGAAGATGTTTTTAAACCATTTTTTACTTTAGATCCCTCCAGGAACAAGCTTAAAGGAGAAAGTGGTTTAGGATTAACTATTACTAGGGATATTATTAGATCACATGGAGGTGACGTTAAATTATCTGAGTCAAATCTAGGAGGTCTTCAGCTTAAAGTTTTACTTCCTCTTTGATTTTAAAATAATTTACCACCATTATTTACCAGTTTATCTGGAGATAATAAAACTGGTTCATTTTCTAAATCTGGCACACCAAGAACTAATACTTCTGAAATAATTTTACCAATTTGTTTAGGTTCAAAATTTACGACAGCAATAACTTGCTTATTGATTAATTCATCACTTTTATAATATTTTCGTAATTGTGCAGAAGTCTTTTTTATACCAATTTTTTCACCAAAATCTATTTTCAAAATTATGGATGGTTTTTTAAGTTCATTATATTCATATGCTTTAATTACTGTTCCTATTCTTATATCAACATTTTCAAATTCTTTGTAATTTATAAAATTTTGAGAGCTCATGAAAATTTAATAACTTTTTCAATAGTGTTTAAATATTTATCTAAAACACTCATTGTTTTTTCTAAACTTTCATTTTCATCATTATACCATGTAAATAGGGTTAGATAATAAAGAGCAAAAATAATTTTTATTTTTATAAGACCCTGAATACCACTAGGCTTAATATTTGCAAAAGTCGCAATTAAAATTTTGCTCTCAATTAATTTGGGAATAAGTTTTAATACTCCTTGTGGTCTAGACATAAAATGATTGATTATATTTTTTACAGAAGTTCTATATTTATTCAATATATCATAACGTGCCATCATAATTTCAAATAACATATCTCTTTGTGAAGACTTTTCTATATTAACAAGATTTTTTTTTAATTGAAAATCAAAGAAGTCATTTATATTTATGATTAAATCAATTTTATTATTCATATTTGGCACTTTAGTATTAGATAAAAAATTTTTGATATTAATGTCTCTTAATTTTTTTTTCTCTAAATATTGTAATGTTTTTTTTGCTAAAGATATTTTATTTTGATTCACTTACTTTCACCTTGTTGTTTTGCTCTTGTGTATGCTGCCTTAAAAACTTGATTAAAAATATTATCAACCTTATTTATTTTCATTTTCTTGATCCCTGCTTCGGTTGTACCTCCTCTAGTTGCAACAGTTTCAACCATTTTTTCAGCAGAAACATTATTTGAGTTTAATAGATTTAAAGAACCTCTAAAAGTTTCATTAATTAAAATTTTAGCTGTATTTTTAGAAAAACCTAAATTAATTGCAGATTTTTCCATAATATCAATTAACTGAAATATAAAACCAGGACCACTTCCTGATACAGCGGTTGCCTTGTCTATGAAAGTTTCACTATTAAAAAAAAGAGTTTTGCCACTTAGAGAGAATAATTGATCAATTTCTTTAATTTCTTTTTTATTAATAGATTTATTTGTATAAATGCAATGAACACCCTCTCCTATTAAAGCAGGCATATTTGGCATTACTCTTACAATTTTATTAATATTTAATAAATTTTTAGTAAAAATTTCTGTTTTTTTGCCAGCTATTACACTTATTGCTATAGATTTTTTATGAAAATTTGCATTTTTTAATTCTTTAAAGACATTTGTTAATTCAAGAGGTCGAGTTGCAAATATTATATAATCAAGATTATTTTGATTATTTATATTATCAATTGATTTAAAAAATTTTATTTTCTTATTTCTATTTCTTTTTTTAAGAATTGCATATTTTTTTTTATCTATAACACTGATGTTGTAATTCTTAGATTTTGACCATCCAGACATTAAAGATCCCCCCATATGACCACATCCAATTAATAAAATATTTTTCATCTAGCTATAATATAGCAGTTTTATAATAAAAATTAAGCTCTACCAATAACTTCAAAATTAGAAAATTTTATAGCTTCTTTAGGTGGAATATCGTCAAAGAGAACTTGCTGGAAACTTGGATAAAATTTTTCACATTCATAAATTCCAATATCAACAAGATCTTCAAATTTTTTGTGCAATGTTTCTGTTGAATTATTTGATAATAAAGTATGTCTAAAAGCTGGGATACCATTTTTACTTGTTATATCAAAATGCCCAATCCATAAGTTCTCATTTATAAGGCCAAGTAGTTCATAAGCCTTATTGAGTTTAGTTTCAGGAAACTTAATATCAAAAGTTATTGAAAAACTTAGCGCATTAATATTTTCAGACCATGTGAAATATAATCTGTAAGCACACCAATGGGATGCTATCTCAGCAACTAACTCATGGTCAGCAGCCCTGCTAAAATTCCATTTTTTTTGATGAATAACATCTTCAATTATATCTATGGGATTTAACAATATATTCTCATTTTCCATACACTATATAGTCATGGCACATATAATAAGTACTATATATTGATTACTAGATTGGACTCGTATTTTGCAAGGAAAAATCTATAAAAAATGTGAATTAATTGAGGATTCCTACCTTTTTGATTTCTTTTTAATAGTTTTTTTCTTTTTAACTGTTTTTTTCTTGGATTTAACTGATCTTGAAGATGTCTTTTTTAATTTTTCATTTTCCATCATTACTTTTTGCACCATTTTTTTCAGCGCATCAAATTCATCTTTTTTAACAAGATTCATTTTTTTTATTATTTTGTTAACTCGTAAAGATACAATTGTTTCAATCTCTTCTTTAACACCTGAAAAAGTGCTCATAGCATCAACTGCGAATTTTGATAAATCGGAAAGTATTTTGTTTCTATCAACCATGTTATAATATTAAATATAGATAAATGAATTTTATTCAACCATCAATAGATCCTGTAATCTTATCAATCGGTTTTATTGAGATAAGATGGTACAGTTTAGCATATATCTTGGGATTCCTATTAGGGATTTATATTATTAAAAGATTAAACAAAATTTATGGAAATCAATACAATAATAAAGAAATAGATAGCTTTCTTATTTGGTCAGTATTAGGTGTGATTATCGGAGGACGAACTGGTTATGTTATTTTTTATCAACTTAATGAATTTTTGACTAATCCTTTTTATCTATTTGAAATTTGGAATGGAGGAATGTCATTTCATGGTGGGTTGATGGGCATAATAATAAGTACTTTAATTTTTGCAAAAATTAATAGCAAAAGTTTTTTCTACCTATCTGATTTAGTTTCAATCGTTGCTCCTATTGGATTATTCTTAGGGAGAATTGCAAACTTTATTAATACAGAACTAATAGGTAGACCAACTGATTTTTATATTTCAGTTATTTATCCATCAATAGATAATATACCAAGGCATCCTTCTCAAATATATGAAGCTTTTCTCGAAGGAATTATTTTATTTCTAATATTATTAATCTATTTTTATAATATAAAAAAATACAAAATTTATGGAGTAATTAGTGGTCTATTTTTAGTATTTTATTCCATATTTAGATTTATAATTGAATACGTCAGAGAACCAGATTTGCACCTAGGATTATTTTTTAATTTTATTTCAATGGGTCAAATACTATGTATACCTTTTTTTATTTTTGGAATATTGATAATTATAAATGTTAAGCAAAAGAAAAATTAATAAAGTAAAACTTCTTAACAATAAAAAAAATTTTCGTTTAGATAAATTTATAGAAACGGCTCTTTTCGCAAGTAATGGTTATTACCTAAGAAAAAAACCTATAGGAAGAAAATTTGACTTTGTTACATCTCCAGAAATTTCACAAATGTTTGGAGAAATTATTGGTGTGTATTTAGTTTATCATTGGAAAGAAAAAATTAATTCAAAATTTAATTTAATTGAATTAGGACCAGGGAATGGAACCTTATTTAAAGATATTGAAAGAACTGCAAAAATACTTCCTAACTTTTTCGAAAATGCTAATGTTAATTTAATAGAAATAAATAAAGAATTAAGAAAAATACAAGAGAAAAATTTAAATTATTTTAAGCAATCAAAAATTAGATGGTCAAAAGCTTTAAATTTCACATCTAAACTGCCTTCAATAATATATTCAAATGAATTTTTTGACTGCTTTCCTGTAAGGCAATTTTTAAATAATAATAAAAATTGGTTTGAAAGATATGTGAAATTTAATGAAAAGGAAAATAAATATTATTCTATAAATAAACGAGTAATTAGTGAAAAAATATTAGATTATTTAAATAAATACAAAAGACAAAAAATTTATGAAGTTTCTTTTTCAAGAAATAAATATTTCGAGCAAATTTGCAAATATCTAAAAAAAAATAGAGGTATATGTATTTTAATCGATTATGGATATAATAAAAAATTAAAAAGCTTTACGTTACAAGCAATATATAATCATAAAAAAACCAGTATATTTGAAAATATAGGGCAACAAGACATTTCAAGTCATGTAAATTTCAATGAATTAATTGAAATAGCAAAACAAAACAAATTACAAATCAACGAATTTGTTACACAAAGAGATTTTTTATTAAAATATGGAATACTAGAACGAAAGAAAAAATTGCTAACTAAAAATTCAAATTTAAATAAAAATTTATTAGATGAAGAAGTAGATAGATTAATTAATGTTGATAGGATGGGAAAATTATTTAAATTTCTTGTTGTTTCTAACCTATGATAATTAAAAATTATTTTACACATGCAAAAATTAAGTCTTTTGTTAAAGTTGGTTTTTTTACTAGAAATGGTGGAGTATCAAAAAAAGAAAACTATTCATTGAACTGTAGCTTAAATAGCAAAGATACAAAGGTAAATGTAAATAAAAATATTGATATCTGTCTTAAAAATTTAAAGATTAAAAAAAAAATTAAATTTATTAGTCAAATACACTCCAACAAGATTGTAGAAATTAATAAAAAAAATATAGGTAATAAATATTCTGGAGATGGATTAATCACAAGCAATAAGCAAATAGCTTTAGGAGTTTTAACTGCAGATTGCTGTCCAATTTTTATTTTTGATAAAAATAAAAAATATATTTGCGCTCTTCATTCCGGTTGGAAAGGGGCATTAAAAAATATAGCTGCTAAAGGTATAGAATATTTTGTTAAACAAAAAATAATTAAAAAAAATATTGTGGTTCTTATTGGTCCCTGTTTGAGCTTTAAAAACTTTGAAGTATCAAAAAACTTTAAAAATAAGTTTATAAGCAAAAATAAAAAATACTCTATTTTTTTCAAATACAAAAATAAAGACAAAGATTTATTTAATTTAAGAAGATTGATTAACTATCAATTCAAGGAATTGGGGATTAAAAATATATATAATATTAACAAAGATACCTTCTCAAATAAGAAAGTTTTTTTTAGCCATCGAAGGGAATCACAAAAATTTAGAGATACTGGAAGAATGCTCAATATCATTGCATTTAATGATTAATTTTAGTTGATCTATTATTATTCTAATATAGTAATTAAATTGATTATATGAAAATAATCGCCTGTAATAGTAGCAAATCCCTAGCAGAAAAAATTTCTAAACATATTGATGTTCCATTGGCAGATGCCTCTGTTAGAACTTTTAATGATAGAGAAATATTTGTAGAAATAAATGAAAATATTAGAGGTGAAGATGTGTTTATTATTCAATCGACATCACATCCGGCTAATGACCATTTGATGGAACTTTTAATTACAATAGATGCTGCAAGGAGGGGATCAGCAAAAAGGATTACTGCTGTTATCCCATATTATGGATATGCAAGACAAGATAGAAAGACTGGACCTAGAACACCAATCACTGCCAAACTTGTAGCAAATTTAATTACATCCGCGGGTGCTGATAGGGTATTAACAATGGATTTACATGCTGGTCAAATTCAAGGTTTTTTTGACATTCCTTTAGATAATATTTTTTCTGTAAGACCGATAATTGATGATGTTAAAGAAAGATTTAATGGAAACAAAGATTTAGTTGTTGCTTCACCTGATGTTGGTGGTGTTGTTAGAGCCAGAGCTTTTGCTAAAAGATTAGAGGCTGGACTGGCAATTGCCGATAAAAGAAGAGAAAAAGCTGGTGAGTCTGAAGTAATGAATATCATCGGAGATGTAAAAGATAAAACTTGTATCTTACTAGATGACATAGCTGACTCTGCAGGCACGTTATGCAACGCTGCTGAAGCTCTGAGTAAAAATGGGGCTAAAGAAATTTATTCTTATATTGTTCACGGTGTATTATCTGGAGATGCGCTAAAAAAGATTGAAAATTCAAGCATAAAAGAATTGGTATTAACAGATACAATAGAGCCTTCTAAAGAGGTAAAAAGCACAAAAAACATTAGACATATTAGTATTGCTCCTTTAATGGGTGATGCGATAAAAAGGATTAACACTGATACCTCAGTGTCCGCCCTTTTTGATTAAATTTTTTTTATTTTATGAGTGATTTTAAAGCGATAGAAAGAAATAAAGATATTGGTTCAAATCATAGTCTTTTAATGAAGGGATTAGTCCCTGGTATTATTTATGGCAAGGGAACTGAGCCTAAAAAAATTGCTCTAGAAGATAAAATACTCAAAAAATTAATGGGTACTGGTTCTTTTTATTCAACAATTATCGATCTTGATGTCGATGGAAAGAAAGAAAAAATACTTCCTAAACAGTTGCAATATCACCCTGTTAGTGATCGACTTATGCATTTTGATTTTTTAAGAGTACAAGAAAATACAAAAGTAAACGTTGAAATTCCTGTTGAATTTTTAAATCAAGATAAATGTCCAGGTTTGAAAAAAGGTGGAGTTTTAAATACTGTTAGAAGACTTGTTGAACTAACATGTAATGCAAATAATATACCTAGCAAACTAGAATTTGATTTAATTGAAAGTGAAATAGGTGATGCAGTAAAAATTAGTAATATTCAACTACCTGAGGGAGTTGCTCCTACTATTTCAGATAGAGATTTCGTAGTAGCTACTTTGGTGCCTCCAACTGTAGAAGTTGAAACTAAAGCTGAAGAAACAACTGAAGAAGGTGCAGCAGAAGGTGGTGAAGAGAAATCAGAGGAAAAGAAGGAAGAATCTTCTGATAATAAAGAAGAAAATAAAGAATCTAAGTAACTTTACTTTATATTTCATTATATGTTTTTAATTTGTGGACTTGGAAACCCAGGTGTAAATTATAATAATACCAGACATAATGTAGGTTTCCATTTAGCGGATAATATAATCTTACATTTTAATATGGATAAAATCAAAGAAGATAAAAAAAAAGAATTATATTCAGGTGTAATTAATAATCAAAAAATCTTTGTATTAAAACCTCTTACATTCATGAATTTATCTGGAAAAGCTGTTTCAGAAATTGTGAATTTTTATAAAATAAAATTAGACCATACTTTTGTTATACATGATGACCTTGATTTAGAATTATCAAAAGTAAAAATAAAACAAGGTGGTGGAAACGGAGGTCATAATGGATTGGAAAGTATTGACCAATTTATAGGAGAAAATTATTTTAGAATACGCATTGGAATTGATCATCCTGGGCATAAAGATTTAGTTTCAAGTTATGTTTTAAATAAATTTTCAAAATCAGAAGAAGAAATAATAAATATAAAAATTGATAAAATGGTTAAAAATATAGAATTAATATTTTCAGATATTGCTCTATTTTTAACAAAAATAAGTGAGCAAAATTAATTATGGGATTTAAGTGCGGGATAGTTGGATTACCAAATGTAGGTAAATCTACTTTATTTAATGCTCTTACCCAATCAAATAAAGCAGAGGCTGCAAATTACCCATTTGCAACTATAGAACCAAATATAGGAAGAGTTGCAGTGCCCGATGACAGATTAGACAAACTTGCAATCATTGGAAAAAGTGAAAAAATAATCCCATCTTTCATGGATTTTGTTGATATTGCAGGATTAGTAAAAGGAGCCTCACAAGGAGAAGGTTTAGGAAATAAATTTTTAGGACATGTAAGAGAAGTTGATGCAATAGCACATGTTGTTAGATGTTTTGAAGATACTAATATTACTCATGTATCATCAAAAATTGATCCATTAGATGATATTGAAACAATAAATTTAGAATTGCAATTAGCTGATCTTGAAAGCTTAAATAATAAAAAAGCTAGTTTAGAAAAAAAATTAAAAGCAAACGATAAAGAAGTTAAACATCAATTTGAGATAATAAATAAAATCTTACAAATACTAGATGCTAATAGTATCTTAAAAATTGAGGAATTTGCTAGTAATGAAATTGACTTTGTAAATAGTCTTAACTTAATTAGTCTAAAGCCAACTATGTACATATGTAATTTAGATGAAGAATCGATTCATACTGGAAACGAATTATCAAAAAAAGTCATCGAGTTTGCCAAAAAGAATAATCATTCTGTAGTTTTAATCTCTGCATCAATAGAAGCACAAATAGCAGAATTAGATAATGAAGAAGAAAAACTTGAATTTCTAAAAGAACTTAATTTAGATCAAACAACATTGAATAAAGTTATAAAGTCAGGATATGAACTTTTAGGTTTGATAAACTATTTTACATGTGGTCCAAAAGAAACAAGATCATGGACAATAAAAAAAGAAACACTTGCGCCTCAAGCTGCTGGAAAAATTCACACTGATTTTGAAAAAGGATTTATTAGAGCAGAGACTATCTCTTATGGAGACTATATAGAAAATAATGGTGATGCTGGAAGTAGAGATTCAGGAAAGCTAAGACAAGAAGGTAAAGATTATATTGTCAAAGATGGTGATGTAATGAACTTTTTATTTAATGTCTAAGTGACGTCTCGCCAAAGTCTATTTTTTGCTAAGAAAACAATTGTTCCTAGAATAATAAAGAATAATATTACTTTGATTCCTAAATTTTTTCTTTCTTCCATTTCTGGTTCAGCAGCCCAGTGAAGAAAATGTGTTACATCAGCTGATAACTGTTCTGCATTATTATCAGTGCCATCATCATAATCTACGCTTCCATCAGCTATAGGTGCTGGCATAGCTATTTGATTTCCAGCCATCCATTTATTGTACCACATTCCATTACCGACCTCCATTCCCTTTGGAGGTTCAACATAGCCTAGAAGAAGGTTATAAATATAATCAACCCCATATTTTCTAGCTTTTGTAATTACACTCAAATCTGGGGGATAAGCTCCATTATTATTTGCTCTTGCCTCGTTATCATTGGCATATGGATTAACAAATCTATCTGCTGGTCTAGCCGGTCTTTCAAACATTTCACCATCATCATTTGGACCGTCTAATACAGTATATTCAGAAGCAATTACTTTTACTTGAGCTTCGGAAAAACCAACATCAATAAGATCTCTGTAATATAGCAGTTTCATTGAATGACATCCTGCACACACCTCTCGGTAAACTTTGTAACCTCTTTGAATTGCAGCTCTATCAAAAGTTCCCGTTACTCCTTGAAATGACCATTCATGTTTGGGCATTTTCTCACTACTCATCTCAGCTGCAAATATATTTGAAGAGAAAAATAAACAAATAATGAATAATAAACGCATTATAGATTGGTATCTTTTTGCATTGCTGGTGAAGGTATTCCTTTTTCTCCTCCTCCTATATTTGGTGCTATGTTTTTAGCATAGACATCACTTATACTAAGAGGAAGTTTGTTTGGTTTTTCTATCCAACCAACAAATGGGGTAATGATAAAGAAGAAACCAAAATAATACAGCAAACCAACTCTTGCGATTAAAAGATATAAACCCTCAGCTGGAAGCATTCCAACATAACCTAATACAAAAAAGTTAACGAAAAAACCCATCATAAACCATTTATATATTGGTCTATAATTACAACTTCTAACTTTTGATCTATCAAGCCAAGGCAGAACAAAGAGAATTACTATCGCCCCAAACATAAGTAGAACTCCTCCTAATTTATCAGGTACTGCTCTTAAAATTGCATAAAAAGGTGCAAGATACCAGTTTGGAACAATATGAGCTGGAGTCACAAGTGGGTCAGCTGGAATATAGTTATCAACCTCGGCCATAAGGTTTGGTCCAAAGAAAATTACCGCAGAAATCGCAACACCAAATGCACACATTGCAATCGTATCTTTGATAAGCATATATGGAAAGAAATTTACTGAGTCATTTTTACTTTTAATATCAATTCCATCAGGATTGTTTGATCCATGAACGTGAACAGCAGCAACATGCAATCCAACAACACCAAAAATAACAAATGGTAAAACGTAATGAAGAGCAAAGAAACGATTTAAAGTAGCATTTCCAACATTGTAATCACCAAGAAGCCATGTTTTTAATCCTTCACCAATAATTGGAATAGCACTGAATAAATTAGTTATAACTGTTGCTCCCCAATAAGACATTTGTCCCCACGGTAAAGTGTATCCAAGAAAAGAAGTTGCCATCATTAAAAGAAATATGAATACTCCTAAAATCCAATTGAGTTCTCTAGGATATTTATAGGAACCAAAATACATTGCCCTTACAATATGAATGTAAACAATGATGAAGAAAAAGGCTGCACCGTTAGAATGAATATATCGCATTAACCAACCATAATTCACATCTCGCATTATTCTTTCAACACTATCAAACGCCATATCAGTGTGTGGTGTGTAATTCATTGCAAGAAAAATTCCGCTTACAATCATTGTAACAAGTGTAATTGTTGCTAATGCACCAAAGCTCCAAAAATAATTACAATTCTTAGGCATTGGATAATCACCATATTCTTTTTTGAAATATGAAATTATTGGTAAACGAAATTCAATCCAGTTTAGGACAGGATTTTTAAATTGATGTACTTTTCTATTTTGATCCATAATTATCCAATCTTTATCGTAGTATCATTTAAAAAGGTATAGGGCGGAACGTCCAAGTTTTTAGGAGCTGGTCCCTTTCTAATTCTTCCAGATGTATCATAGTGAGAACCATGACATGGGCAATACCAACCATCGTACTCACCTTTCATATCAGAAACCTTCTGGCCAAGTGGAACACAACCTAAGTGTGTACATACTCCCACTAAAACTAACCATTCTTCTTTTTGTACTCGATCTGCATCATCTTGTGGGTCTCTTAAATCACCAGCCTGAACCATTTTAGCAGCTTCGATCTCATCTTTTGTTCTCTTCTTTATAAAAACTGGTTTTCCTCGCCATTTTATTGTTATACTTTGACCTTCTTCAATAGCGCTAATATCTACTTCAGTTGATCCTGCAGCTAATGTATCTTCTGCTGGACTCATACTTTTTAGAAATGGCCATATAAATGCAGCTGTTCCTACAGCACCAAGCGTTACTGTACTAAGTTGTAGGAAATCTCTTCTCTTATTTTTGGGTTTTTTAGCCATTTATTATGAATTTCTTATATCTTAATTACTTAAAAAAATACTTTTTAAATATGTGCCAGCGTGACGCAAGTAATAAAATAATATAGTAAAAAAACATGAGAATTGCTCTATTTGAACCTGACATACCACAGAATGCAGGAAACATATTTAGACTAGGTGCCTGTCTAGGAATACCAGTAGATATAATAGAGCCAGCTGGCTTTGTGATTGATGATAAGAGATTAAAAAGAGCATCAATGGATTACTATGATTATCTAGAATTAAAAAAACATTTAAGTTGGGAAAAATTTTATGAGTGGTCAAAAGATAACTCATATCGACTCATTCTTCTAACAACGAAAAGTAAAAAAAGTTATTTCGATTATAAATTTCAATCAAATGATATTATTTTATTTGGCAGAGAAAGTGCAGGAGCACCTGATTTTGTCCATAGCTCTGTCGATGAAAGATTAACAATACCAATGATAAAGGGCCCTAGATCGATTAATCTTAGTAGTTCAGTTGCTATTGTAGCTGGTGAAATGTTACGTCAATTAGCTTAAGCTAAGCTTCCCATTTTTCCTTCTTGATAGTCCATCATTGCTTGCTTGATTTCACCTTCAGAATTAGCCACAAAAGGACCATAACGTGCAACAGGTTCTTTAAGTGGCTTACCTGCTAAAACTAGGTAGGATCCTTTTTCTGATATTGATGTAAGTTGAATCTCATCACTTGACTGATCAAAGTAAATCATATCACCTTTATTAGCGATTTTATCTTCCTCGTTAAATTGTAATTGACCATCGATAATATAGATCATAAGATTTTGTTCTTTATCAACATTAAACTTTGTCATATCTGGTTTTGAAAATTGAATATCAAATATTGATACAGGTGAATATGTTTGAACTTTGGATTTGGTTCCATTTATTTCTCCCACAAGAACTTTAATTTCTATATTTGCATTTTCAGATACTGTTGGAATAGTGTTTCTTTTAATATGTTGGTACCAAGGTTTAACTTTTTTATTTTTTTTTGGAAGGTTAACCCAGATTTGTAAACCTTGCATGATACCACCACTCTTCTTAAATTTTTCTGTTACTAACTCAGAATGGATTAAACCTGACCCAGTTGTCATCCATTGTACATCACCAGTTTCAATTTCTGCTTGTCCGCCAAATGAGTCTCTATGCTCTACTTCACCACCAAGCATATAAGTAATTGCCTCAAATCCACAATGAGGATGTGCTGGTACACCAGTTGCACCTCCCGGTTCATAATTAATTGGGCCGAAATGATCAAAAAGAAGAAATGGATCATTTTCTCTCATTCCGGGGACAGGGAAAGCTCTCGTTACAGGTATCCCGTCACCCTCGAAAGTCTTCATACACTCTTTAATTTCTAATATTTTTCTCATTTGTATTTTAAATTATTATAAAAAATATATAGGTATGATTATGAAAAATCAAAACCCAAACCCACCAAAGTGTGGTTGCAGCTGCAGCTGTTGTTGCACTTGTGAAGGTGGAGATTGCTGTTAATAATACATTCTAAATTAAACAAAATTCAGAAATAAATAATTATAATTTAATTTTTTTTAAAATTTTACTATTTAAAATTAATAATAATATCTGACTTACTATTTATTGGAGGAAATCTACCAACGATATTAGATCTATATATTTCAGGTCTATGTCTACGTCTCAAAAAACCATCATCAGATTTGCTATAGGATAATAGCAGTTCCTCTATTGAATCAATATAAGCAGAATTTTCAGGATCTATATCTCCAAACACATAGGTAAAACAATTTTCTGCGGTAAAGGATACAATACATGAACGTTTACAATTACTCATGCAATTTACACCTCTTAAAGTTACATTTTTTGTATTTTTAAATTTATCAATTAATTTTTGTGCAAGTTTTTCTCCTGCAAGTTTATTATTATTTTGAGCTTTATTAAGGGTACATGTGAGACAAACAGATAATATTATTTCTTTTTGTTTTTTTGACATTTTTATTCTAAATTTAATAATCTAATGGGTGTGGTTTGTTAGATTATTAATATCTGACTCCTCTATTTCTTCTATTGATTTTGCAACTCGCCAATTTTTCATTGATCCGTCTTCATTTCTTGCAGTAATTACAGTTTCGATTGGTGGACAATCAGGCTCATGACAACTGAGCTCAGCAATACTTATTATAGTATTTTCTCGTAATTTATATTTCTTGGAAATTAAATGTTTAAGATTTCTTATTTTTTCAACATTTTGAGTTTTACGATTAAACATATTTTCTCCTTTAATTGTCTGCCCATAAAGATGATAAAAGAATAGAACCTTTCATATCCCCAATTAATATTTGTGAATTATCACTAGATATCGCTATTGTTGAAACTTCCGAACCTGTTGAACTTCTAATCATAATTGGTTTTTTACTTTCATCAATTTCTGCTAATAAAACTGACCCATCTGTAAAACCGGTGAAAACAGCTTTTTCTCCATTTAGTGCTTTAACAAATGTTGCAAGTTCTTTACCACAGTTTGCAACAACAATTGGCTTTCTCCCCATTGGTCCTTCTTTACCATCAAATGGCCAGCAAACTGCATCACTGGATCCAGATGTTACCAAATACGGTGTATCACCAACCCAAGTAAAACTTTTAATTTTTGATGGATAACCTCTCATTGCTAAATCAGCTTTGTCGTTTATGCGCCAACCATGAATTTGATTTTCTTGCATTGCAGTTACAATATATTTTGTATCTGGGCTAAACGTTACAGTTCCATGCGATCCTTTCCAGGTAAAGTTTGATGCTGTCCATTTATTATTATTAAGTTTCCACACTGTTACTCCACCGTATCTTGAGACCGCAAGACGCTTACCTTTATTATCAAATGCTAATCCAGCAACAGTACTTTGATGCTCTAAAGTTTGTGGTTTATCTTTGTTTTTTGTCCAAATATAAACAGTCTTTCCTGATGAACAAACTTTAGTATCTTTGTGGGAAGCTACACAGTCAACCCACTTTGAGCCAAAATTAAAAATTTCTTCAATATTTCCATCAGATGATATTTTTAGAAAACGTCCATCATCTCCTCCCGTTAACACATGATCTTCATAATTTGTCATACTCAACACTACACCCTTATGTGCTTTAACAGTTTTAGGATCAGATCCAGATTGAAAAAACCTTACAGTGCCGTCTCCAAATCCTACTGCTATTTGATCACGAATTGTAACCGCTTCTGTAGCTGGGGCTCCAATATTAAAAATTGAACCTCTTCTTTCAAGTTCAGTTTTATTTGATTCTTGAAGTTTTTCTAAATCAGCGTTCATGCTGATTTACAATTTTCAAAGCCTTCCTTGAGATTCATATTATCAAGATCACGACCAATAAAAACTACTCGAGAACTTCTATCTTTTCCTTTAGGCCAAGGTCCCATTGGAGAAGCATCCATAAGCATATGCACTCCTTGAAATACATATCGCTCTTCTTCACCTTTAAAGTTCAAAATTCCTTTTGATCGAAGAATATCCTGACCCTTAGTCCTCAGTAAATTTCCAAACCAATCTTGAAACTTATCCATATCTAATGGTGTATCAGATACAAAGGATAGACTAGTAACATCATCATCATGTTCATGATCATGATCTGATTCAAGAAAGTCAGGTTCAATATCTAATACTCTATCTAGACTAAATGCATTTAAGCCTACGATTTCATCAAGAGGTGCATCACAACGTGTTGTTTTGATAATCTTTGCAAAAGGGTTAATTTTTCTAATACGATCATTAACTTTCACAATGTCATTATCTTCGACAAGTTCAACTTTATTTAGTAAAATTACATCAGCAAAAGCAATTTGTTCTTCTGCTTCATGATGATCCACTAATTGAGAACTTAGATGAACAGCATCGGCAACTGTAACAATTGCATCTAATTTTGTACGATCAGCAACATCTTGATCAACAAAAAATGTCTGAGCAACTGGTGCTGGATCAGCTAAACCAGTTGTTTCAACTATAATTGCATCTAGTTTATCAGCACGTTTCATTAAACCACTTAGAATTCTGATTAAATCACCTCTAACAGTGCAACAAATGCACCCGTTGTTCATTTCAAATACTTCTTCATCAGCATCAACGACAAGGTCATTATCAATTCCCTGCTCACCAAATTCATTTACAATGACAGCATATTTCCGTCCATGCTGTTCAGTTAAAATTCGATTTAAAAGTGTTGTTTTTCCAGCTCCAAGAAACCCTGTTAAAACCGTAACTGGAACCTGAGAAGTATTTTCCATATCAATTTCCTTATAATTAGTTCTATAAATTCCACCTTAATAAAAGGTGGAATTTATTTAAATATTAAAAATTAACAGCCTTTAAGCTCGTCCCCGAGATTACTAATCAACGTAAAGTAAAGTGACTTACCAGCGTCGATGTTAGCACCTAAAGGATCAAAAACTCCTGTTTTGATATTCATATCCTCAGCTATTGTTGTAATAATCTTTGGATTAAATTGAGGTTCAGAGAAAATACATTTTATTCCCTTATCCTTAATAACATCCTGAATATCAGCTATTTGCTTTGCACCAGGTAAAACATCAGTATTCAATGTTAAAGCTCCTGCAGCTCTTACACCAAATCTTTCTTCAAAGTATTGGTATGCGTCATGGAAAACGACAAATTTTGCATCGGAATTAATATCCTTGCTAACGTCATTTATCAATTGGTCTAAAGCTTTGATTGTTGCATCAGCATTTGCTTCATATTTCTCTTTATTTGCAGGATCTAAATCACCTAACTCATGAGCAATCTCATGAACCATTTCTTTAGCATTCATTGGATCTAACCAAATGTGAGCATCAAATTCACCATGTGCATGACCGTGGTGATCGTGTCCACTGTGATCGTCGTGGTCATCGTGATCGTCATGATCGTCATGGTCATCGTGATCGTCATGATCGTCATGGTCATCATGGTCATCGTGGTCATCGTGATCGTCATGATCGTCATGATCGTCATGGTTATCATGGTCATCGTGGTCATCGTGATCGTCATGATCATCGTGGTCACCAAATATAGATTCTTCTCTAAATTTTAATTTAGCAATTGTTTCAACTTCCATAAACTCTACGACTTCAGCACTTTTTGCTATTGACTCCAGAGGTTCTTCTAATGATGTCTCAATACTCTCCCCAATCCAAAATACTATATCTGCTTCTTCAAGCATTTTTGCGTGAGATGGTTTCATTGTAAAACTATGTGGAGATATGCTTCCATCAATTATAAGTCCAGGTTCACCAATTCCATTCATAACATTAGCAATCAATGAATGAAGTGGTTTAATAGTCGTTACAACTTTTATTTCTGCTCTAGCAGATGCAGTTGCAACAAGAATTCCTGAAAACAAGATAATTTTAAAAACATGTAGAAAAATATTCATTTGTTTCATAAAAGTATTCCTATTAGATTTAAGTGTGTTAAAGTATTGTAATGTTATAATATAACATTTTACGTTGTAAATAATAAAATGGCAGAAAATAATAATTTATTGGTTAAACTAGATAACTGTGGTGTGTACAAGTCATCCAAGTGGATTGTACGAGGAATAAGCTTGGAAATTCACAAGGGGAAAATTGTTACTCTAATAGGGCCTAATGGTTCTGGAAAAACAACTTCAGCTAAAATGATACTTAAGATACTTAAGTCTGATGAAGGACAAATAAAAAACTTTGCTTCTAAAATGGCTTACGTACCACAAAAAATTAATATTGATTGGACAATGCCTCTTCGTGTCGTTGATTTTATGAAATTAACAAGTCATATAAATAATCTTGAAATTGTTGATGCTTTAAAATTAACTGGAGTAGATAACCTTCTCTATAACGATATTCATAATTTATCTGGCGGAGAATTTCAAAGAGTCTTAATCGCCAGAGCAATCGCAAAAAAACCAGACTTACTTGTTTTGGATGAACCAGTTCAAGGTGTAGATTTTAATGGAGAAATTGCACTTTATAATCTTATTAAAAAAATTTGTTCAACACTTAATTGTGGAATATTACTGATATCGCATGATCTTCATTTTGTTATGTCAGCTACAGATCATGTAATTTGCTTAAATGGTCATATATGTTGTTCTGGAACGCCAAGATCAATTGTAAAGAATTCGGCATACATAGAATTATTTGGTGAACATAACGCCACAACTCTATCACTTTATCAACATGATCATGATCATTCTCATGAAACAGATGGGAGGGTTACAAATAATGTTTGATGATTTTTTTACTAGAGCTCTCATAGCTGGCATTGGTATTGCAATAATTGCCGGACCTCTCGGATGTCTTGTAATTTGGAGAAGGTTATCCTATTTTGGAGATACGCTGTCTCACTCGGCATTATTGGGCGTAACTTTAGCTTATTCTTTTAGCTTTAATATTACATTTTCAGTTTTTATAATTTCAGCTGTTGTTGCTTTACTATTAATTAATTTACAAAAAAGAACAAAACTCGCAGGAGACTCATTACTCGGTCTACTTGCTCACTCTACACTTGCTATAGGCTTGGTATTAATTGGGTTTCTTACATCAATTAGATTTGACCTTATGGGTTTATTATTTGGAGATATACTTGCAGTTAATGTAGAAGATATAACCATAGTTTATTTAGGTGGTGCTGCAATATTATTGATTTTGTACTTTATTTGGAAATCTTTATTTTCAGCAACGGTAAATTATGATCTGTCAGCAGCAGAAGGAATGCGACCAGAAGTTTCTAATTTTATATTTACACTCTTATTGGCAGGAGTAATTGCTTTATCTATTAAAATGATTGGTGCTTTATTGATAACTGGTTTACTTTTAATACCTGCAGCAATTGCAAGAAATATTAGCAGCAGTCCTCGTCAAATGGTTATAATTGCAACTTTAGCTGGTGTCGTATCAGTAATTGCAGGGTTGTTTGTTTCGCTTGAGATTAATACTTCTTCAGGGCCTTCTATAATTGTAGTTGCATTATTATTATTTATTATTTCACTTATTCCTCTGGAGATAAAGGGTCAGTTGCAAAAATGAAAACTATTTGTTAATTAAAATTATGGCATTAGCATCAGAAAATTTAACCAAAAACCAGAAAACAGTTCTTGATATTTTAGAAAACTCGTCTGAGCCTCTTAAAGCATATACAATCCTTTTTGATATTCAAAAAAAAGGAATTAAATCTCCTCTTCAAGTTTATAGAGCTTTAGATAAGCTTATAGAAATTGGGAAAGTACATAAAATAGAGAGTAGAAATTCATATGTTGCTTGTAAGCATGAAGGCTGTAATGCAAAAACTTCTACATCTTTTTTGATATGTGAAAACTGTGATAGTGTTACTGAGCTAACTGGAAATAATTTGTTTTCTTATTTTTCAAAACAAGCAGAAAAAAATAACTTCAATTATAAAAAACATAATTTAGAAATATTTGGTTTGTGCGAAAATTGTAAACTAAAAAACTAATTTATTAAATTATCAATCTTATTGAGACATTTATTTAATCCAAGGTCGTATTTTGTTCGTATGAAATGCTCTTGTACTATTTCAACCCATTTAAATTTTTGAAACGTTTGATGAGATATGTAAAAACAATTTAAAGGAAAAGACATATTAAACATTTTTAATATTTCTTGCCTTATTACATCGTTGGTCAACACTGCCAAAGATTCGTGAATGTATTTTTCTACAATTTTTTGATCACTTAAAGATGTATTAGGTAAATTAAATAAACCTCTAAATCTAAAGTATCGATAGATTCTTAAGTAGTCTTCTTTTATTCTATCCTCTATTTCACCAATAAAACAAATTTTACTTTCATTTAAATCTGATTGGCCATTGTAATAATCATGTAGTTTATTATTGTTTCCAACATATAAAGCATTGAAAGTAAAATCTCTTCTGGCTGAATCTTTTTTCCAGCTGTTGGTGTAAATTACATTTGTATGTCTTCCCATTTGATTAACATCTTCACGTAAAGTTGTAATTTGTATTTTTCGATTATGAGGATAAGCAATTATAGATCCATATTGAATAGCAAAATCATCATATTCAATATTGTTATCTTTTAGTAATGACAAAACATCCTGAGGCTCCAAAGTTGTTGCTGTATCAATATCTTTGATTTCTCTTTCAAGAAGAGCATCTCGTATACATCCTCCTACTAATCGAATTTCAATATTATTTTCTTTAAAGATAGATATTAAAAACTTAACATGCTCCAGATTCAATAAATTCGTAATTTTATTTATTTCCATTATCTAGCTATTTCTTCAAAACAATTTATATTACAATAACAATGTCGACTTCTTCAAAAGAAAATGCTGCAGAAATATTTGAGGATATAAAGAAAAATTTAACTAGAGGAGTTAAAGATAGAAAACACGCATTTCATACGCCAGTCTTTAGTAATATTGATAGTAAAGGTGGAATTGATTCTAGAGTTGTAGTCTTAAGAAAGTTTGATCCCAGTAGCATGACACTAAATTTTCACACAGACTTTAGATCTCCGAAGGTTCCTAATTTAAAAAAAAATAGTAGTTCTCAATTTGTTTTTTATGATCATAAATTAAAAATTCAAATGCGAATCAAAACAACGTCTTTGGTTAATAATCAAAATGATAAAGCTAAAGAAATGTGGGACAAAACAAGATTGTTTAGTAGAAAATGTTACTTAACATTGAAAGATCCAAGTTCAATCACTGAGTTTCCAGAAGATGGTATCCCTGAACACTTAACCGGAAAGGAACCAAGTCATGAAGAAAGTGAAAAAGGATATAAAAATTTTACAGTAGTTGAAAATAAAATTAATGAAATTGATTGGCTTTATTTAGAAATTTCAGGTCATCGTAGATTAAAATTAACATTTAAAAATAATGAACCAGAATATAATTGGTTAATACCTTAATATAATTTAAAATTATCAATAATTCTTATATCACCAATATATAAAGCAATAAATAATCTAGCTTCAGAATAATTTTTTGTTATTTCTAAATTATTTTCATTTCTTATCTCTAAATAGTCAATTTTATTTATATTATTTTGAAGAAACTCTATTTTTAATTGATCTAAATTATTAATTTCATTTTGTTTTAATAGATTAATATGTTCTTTAATTTTATTTCCTAATACATCAAAAATTTTTAATTGATCATTAGAAAATTTAGAGTTCCTTGAAGATAAACTCATACCTGTTTTATCTCGTACAGATGGACATTGAATTATTTTAATATTGTGATTTTTAATTTTTACTAAATCTTGTATTATTTTTACTTGCTGAAAATCCTTCTCACCAAAATAACTGTTCGTTGGTTTAATCATATTAAAAAAAAGATCCACAACAGTAGTAACTCCATCAAAATGACCAGGTCGAAATTTATCACATAAAATATCTCTAAAATTGTATACAATTTTTTTCTTTGCCAATCCTTTAGGGTATATCTCTTGAACGTCAGGTAAGAAGAGTACATTACAACCAATATTTTCTAGTTTAGAAATATCATCATCAATTGTCTTTGGATAAGAATTGAAATCATTTTCATTGTTAAATTGAGTAGGATTAATAAATATAGAACAGATCACAAATTCGTTATGTAATTGTGCCTCTCTAATGAGAGATAAATGTCCATCGTGTAAGTTTCCCATTGTTAAAACTAAACCAATAGACTGACCTTTGTCTTTGATTGAAACTAGATTTGGCTCTAATTCACTAGCTTTTCTGAAAATTTTCATCGATTACATAAGTAAATATTTGACTTATATATAATGAATTCGTATTAGGCCCAGAGATTTATTATGAAACGCACTTACCAACCTAGTAGAGTAATTAGAAAAAGAAGACACGGTTTTAGAGCTAGAATGGCAACTAAAGCAGGTCGTCAAATCATTAATAGAAGACGTGCAAAAGGAAGAGCTCAATTAAGCGCTTAAAAAGGCCAAATGGCCCAAACATTATTTACAATTAAGAAAAGATCGACTTTCGTTATGATACGAAACCAGGGAGAATTTATAAAAGGTAAAAATATGAATATCCAAATTTTACACAATCAAGATCTAGAAAATTCTATAGGTGTAGGATACACAGCTTCCAAAAAAATTGGCAACGCAGTAAAAAGAAATAGAGCAAAGAGAATAATGAGAGAATTAGCTAGAAAAATTATTATTAATGGTAAAATTAATTCATATTATGTGTTAATAGCTAAAACGTCATTGCTCGAAGAGAAATTTGATAAACTTTTATTAGAACTTAAGGGAAAGATAAATGGTTAGTAAATATATTTCATTACCTTTAATCATAATAATTAGATTATACCAGTTATTGATTTCCCCAATACTTGGGCAGAATTGTCGGTATTTACCAACCTGCTCTGAGTATTCTATTAAATCGTTAAAGGAACATGGGTTATTTAAAGGATCAATTTTATCGGTGAAAAGAGTTTCAAAATGTCATCCCTGGGGTTCCCACGGATTTGATCCAGTACCAAAAAAATCTGAGTTAAATAAATGAACGAGCAAAGAAATTTATATTTGGCTATTGGTATTTCAATTGCGATAATTATTTTTTTTCAATTATTATTTCCAACTCAACCAATTCAAACAACATCCTTTGAAGAAGATGAAGTATTAGAGCCAGCAACATCCATTGACGGACAAAGCAACCAAGTTGTTTCAGAAATACAAAGTAGAGATGAAGCTTTAATTCAAACCGACAGAGTTATTTTTGAAAATGCATCTATTAAAGGTTCTATAAATTTAAAAGGAGCAATTTTAGATGACCTCATATTATCAAAATATAAAACTAGCTTAGAACCTGATTCGAATAATATACAGCTTTTGTTACCGGATGGGACTGCTAATCCATATTATATTGAAACAGGTTGGAAAGAGCTAAAAAATTCTAACATTGAATTACCTAATTTAGAAACAAATTGGAAAACTAACTCTACCACTCTAAGCCCCTCAAGCCCTGTTACACTTAGTTGGACGAATAATAAAAATATAACTTTCAAAATCAACTATCAAGTTGATGATGAGTATATGTTTACAATTACACAGGAAATAGAAAATAACAGTGGTGAAGATATTGAAGTTTTTCCATACAGATTAATCAAAAGAATAAACACACCAGATACAATTAATTTTTTTATACTTCACGAGGGTTTAATTAGTCTAATAAACGACGAATTATTGGAAAAAAATTATGATGATATTGCAGATGATTGTAATTCATCAATGCAAACAAAAAAAGAGTTTTGCGATAATAAAACACAAGGAGGTTGGTTAGGTTTTACAGACAAATATTGGATGTCTGCTTTAATTCCTGATGCTGACCAATCAATTAACGTCAATTATAGATACGGAAATAATGGACGTGATAGCTATAGGACAGGTTATGTTGGTCAGATATATAAAATTAACTCGGGTGAAAATATATCTTACGGCGGAAAATTATTTGTGGGTGCAAAAAAATTAAATGTCTTAAGTTCTTATGATGAAAATCTCTCTATACCAAGATTTACTGATGCAATTGACTGGGGCTGGTTTAGTTTTTTAACTAAACCTGTTTCATATGCCATTAATTGGTTTTTTGGTTATGCAGGTAATTTTGGTCTAGCAATAATTGCCTTTACCATTTTAATGCGTTTAATTTTATTCCCACTGGCACAAGCATCTTTTAAATCTATGGCAAAGATGAAAAAACTTCAGCCTGATATGCAAAGATTAAAAGAAACATATCCAAATGACAGACAAAAAATGCAGCAAGAATTAATGGCCTTGTATAAAAGAGAGGGAGCTAATCCTGTTGCGGGTTGTCTACCAATTTTAGTACAAATACCAATTTTCTTTTCTTTGTATAAAGTGTTGTTTGTTACGATAGAGATGTATCACGCTCCTTTTTATGGATGGATTCATGATCTATCTGCGCCAGACCCATTAGGCTTAATGACAATATTTGGATTAGTTCCTTGGGATGTGCCACCTATACTTTCAATAATTGATATTGGTATTCTTCCTATCATTATGGGGTTCACTATGTGGTTACAACAAAAACTAAATCCTGCTCCCACTGATCCAACACAAGCTAGAATTTTTGCATTACTTCCATTTGTATTTACTTTTGTACTAGCTGGTTTTGCAGCTGGTTTAGTTTTATATTGGTCAGTGAACAATATTTTATCAATTGCACAGCAATGGTATATTCAAAGAAGAATTTTAGCCAAAAATGGCTAGCTTAAATAAAAATTTAAATAACTTTTTTAGTAATAATAAGTTTTTAGGTTCCTTTCAGTCATTTAAAGATATTCCTTATTCAGATATAAAAAAAGAATGTTGTTTTATAGGTAGATCTAATGTTGGAAAATCTAGTTTAATAAATTCATTAACTAAAACAAAAAAATTAGCAAAAACTAGTAAAACTCCAGGAAGAACGCAGGCTATAAATGTTTTTTTAATTAGTGAAAAAATAAATATGATTGATTTACCTGGTTATGGTTTTGCCAAAGTATCAAAAGTTGCACGAGAAAATTTAATGACCTTGATTGAAGAATATATAGAAAATAGAGATACACTTGATCATGTTTTTTTACTCATTGACTCAAAAGTTGGTATCAAAAATTCTGATATTGATATGTTGGATTTATTGAGTGATTGTTCAAGAAAATTTTCCATAATTTTAACTAAAATAGATAAAATATCTAATAACTATTTAGAATATCAAAAAAAATCAATTTTAAGTTTAATGCAAAATTATGAAAAATCATTTACGAAAATATATCAATCTGAGACCAAAAAAAATAATGGTATTACAGAGATTCAAAGATCTATATACGGGTTATCACAATAAATATGAAATTTGATTTTTTATCAGAGAGTGATCAGGCTTATTTTATTCATAAAGCCTCAACCTTAGTTGAAGCTCTTCCATACATTCGAGAACATAGTGGTGATACCATTGTAATAAAATACGGTGGACATGCAATGGGAGATAAAAAACTGTCTGAGAGTTTTTCAAGAGATATTGGGTTATTAAAAGAAGTAGGTGTGTCACCAATTATTATTCATGGTGGAGGGCCTCAAATTGGTGAGAGACTTAAATCAAAAAATATATCAACACAATTTGTTGAAGGATTACGAGTTACTGATAAAGAAACAATTAAGGTAGTTGAGGAAGTTTTATCTAAGGATATCAATTCAGAAATAGTAGAATCTATAAGTGCCTCTGGAGGAAAAGCGATAGGAGTATCTGGTAATGATAACTTAGTCACTGCAACTAAATTGAATGTGGAAATTAAAGACAGTGATTCAAATATTGAAAAAATAGTTGATATTGGTTTTGTTGGACAACCAAAAAAATTAAACAAAGATATGCTAACTAGCTTTATAAAAAATGGTCAAATACCTGTCATATCTCCTTTAGGTAAGGATGAAAATAATTTTACATATAATATTAATGCTGACACTGTTGCGGGTTTTATAGCAGGTGAGTTACAGGCAAGTAAATTATTATTACTAACCGATGTACCTGGAATTTTAGACAAAGATGAAAAATTAATATCATCAATAACTTTAGAAGAAGCTAAAAATATTGCTAATAAAGAATATATTTCTGGAGGTATGAAGCCGAAAATTAATACATGTATTGATGCAATGAAAAAAGGTGTTAAAAAATCTACTATTTTAGATGGAAGAATTCCTCATTCAGTAATATTAGAGTTATTCACTGAACATGGAATTGGTACACAAATAACAAGTAATTAAATGAGCTTTAAAGATAACATCAATACCTGGATATTTGATCTAGATAACACACTGTACTCTGCAGACAGTGGAATTTTTCAGCAAGTACATAAGTTAATGGGTGAGTTTGTAGCTAAAAATTTAAATATGGAATTAGCTGAAGCAAAAAAACTACAAGCAAAATATTACAAGCAACATGGAACTACATTAAGAGGTATGATGGATAATCATGGTGTAGATCCTGATTATTTTTTAGAAGAAGTTCATAAGTTAGATTACTCAATTATTGGTCCAAATCAAAATCTTAATGATGAATTATATAAACTTGAGGGAAGAAAAATTATTTATACAAATGCTAATAAGCAACATGTCTTAGATGTGTTAGAGAAAATAAATCTAACAAATTTTTTTGATGAAATATATGATATTAAAATGGCTAATTATATTCCTAAGCCAGAAATTTCTCCCTATGAAAAAATTATCGACTTATTTGATATCGAAGCAAATAAATCCGTAATGTTTGATGATATTGCAAAGAATTTAGTTCCAGCAAAAAAAGTTGGTTTTACACCTGTCTGGGTTGATGCTGGTTATGAAAATTTTTCCGATGATATTGAAGCATCTAAAGAATATTTAGATTTTCAAACAAGAGATTTGAGTTTATTTTTAAAAGATGTAAATGAGGGTAAAATATGAGTGATCTGGAAAGAATTATAAATGATGCCTTTGAGGAGAGAGATAATATTAATGTCAATACTGCAGGTGATATTAGAAATGCAGTAGATGAAACTTTAAACAAACTTGATAGTGGAAGCTTAAGGGTTTGTGAAAAAATTAATAATGAATGGCAAGTTAATCAATGGATTAAAAAGGCAATTCTTTTAAGTTTCAGATTAAATGATAATGAAATCATTAAAGCATCGCATGCTACTTGGTTTGACAAAGTAGAAAGTAAAACTGCAAATTGGACTAAAGATGATCATCTGAAAGCAGGATTTCGATATGTACCAGACGCTGTTGTAAGAAAATCTGCATTTATTGCTAAAGGTGTTGTTTTAATGCCTTCTTTTGTAAATCTTGGTGCATATGTTGACGAAGGAACAATGATTGATACTTGGGCAACAGTTGGATCATGTGCACAAATAGGTAAAAACTGTCATATTTCTGGAGGTGCTGGTATTGGCGGTGTACTTGAACCTCTTCAAGCAAATCCTGTAATTATTGAAGACAATTGTTTTATTGGAGCTAGAAGTGAAGTGGCTGAAGGTGTTATTGTTGGTGAAGGTGCGGTTTTATCAATGGGTGTATTTATTGGAGCATCTACAAAAATAGTCGATCGATCAACTGGGGAAATTCATATGGGAAAAGTTCCAGCGTATTCAGTTGTGGTACCAGGTACATTACCAGGAAAAAAAGAAGGAGATATTAATCCTTCTTTATACTGTGCAGTTATTGTTAAAAGAGTTGATGAAAAAACTAGAAGCAAAACATCAATCAATGATCTTTTAAGAGATTAATGTCAGAAATTAATTTTGATCCAGTTATTCTTACACAATCCTTAGTTAAATGTGCGAGTATAACTCCAAAAGATGAGGGCGCTTTAACAGTCGTTGAAAATCATCTAAGTGCTATAGGATGTGACTGTCATCCATTAATTTTCTCTGGAAACAATTCTTATGAAGTAAAAAATTTATTTGCAACGATAGGAAATGAAGGAAAGCATTTTGCTTATGCTGGTCACACAGATGTAGTTCCAGTAGGAAATGAAAATTCTTGGAAATATCCTCCTTTTTCAGCAAGAATAGATGATGGTAAACTTTATGGAAGAGGTAGTGAAGATATGAAAAGCAGTGTTGCTTGTTTCATCAGTGCCGCTAAAAGATTTGTAGATAAATATAAAAATATTCCAGGTAAGATTTCATTTATTATTACAGGAGATGAAGAAAGAGATTCTGTAAACGGCACACCAAGAATTCTAGAATGGGCAAGTAAACAAAATTATAAATTTGATCATTGTCTTGTTGGTGAACCAACTTCTAAAAATGAGGTCGGCGATAAAGTAAAAATTGGAAGAAGAGGATCAGTTAGTTTCTTTTTTCAAGTAAAAGGTATTCAAGGACATACGGCGAATTCTCATTTAGCTGAAAATTCTTCACATCACTTAGTGAATTTATTAAATAGTATATTAGAAGAGCCGCTAGATGAAGGTAACGAAAATTTTTTACCAACATCAGTTCAAATCGCTACTATTGATATTGGCAATCCTGTTCAAAACGTAATTCCGGAATTAGCTAAAGCAACAGTTAATATTAGATTTAATGATATACATTCATCTGACTCACTTATAAAATGGATTGATAATAAAATAGAAAAGATTTTCTCTAAACTGGAAAATGCTAGTTGCGCTTATACTTATGATGCAACAGCTGAGTCATTTTTGAATAAAGCCGGTGATTTATATAATATTATTTCAAAATCAATTTCTGATGTCACAGGTAGAAATAGCCCGCCTGAGCAAGCAACCGATGGCGGTACTTCTGATGCAAGATATATAAAGAACTATTGTGAAGTAGTAGAGTTAGGTCTTAGAAATCAAACTCTTCATAAAGTAGATGAATTTGTTTTTGTTGAAGATATTATTAAATTAGAAAATATTTATTTTAGAATTTTAGAAAATTATTTTGATGTTAATTAATATCCATCAGATGGATTAACATCTGATTTTATATTTTTATTTTTTTTTAGTTTTTTATATTTGGAGTACATATATTTAACAGATGGCTCTATAGCTGTGACACCAGCAACGTGTGGAGTAATAGTTACATTTGGCAGTTTCCAAAATTGACTACTTGATTTTAAAGGTTCATCTTTAAAGACATCTAAATAAGCATAAAAATTTTTGTTTTTCTTTAAATGATTTAGAAGATCTTTCTCTTCAATTGCATTTCCTCTGCCTATATTTATTAAACAAGAATTTTTTTTCATATTCTTTAAAAACTTTTTATCTATTATGTTATTTGTTTGAGCTGTTGATGGTAGAATAGAAATGATAACATCAGATCTTTTGATAAAACTAATAATATTTTTACCCGTATATATTTTTATATTTTTTACTTTTGCTCGATTTTTTTTATATGCAATAACATTATAATTTAATTTATTTAGTAATCTTGCAATATGATTTCCAAGAAAGCCTAGACCTAAAATACCTACTGTTAAATTTTTATTATCAATTGGTGTCCTTTCTCCAGACCAGTATTGTTTGATTTGAGAATTTTGAAAAATTTTAAAATTTAATTGATAATTTAGTATTTGAGCTAAAGAATAATTGGCAATTCTCTCCCCCATTTCTTCATCTTTTATTCTGATTATGGGAATTTTTTTATTATAATTTTTAAGTTTTAGAATGTGATCTACTCCAGCTCCCATAGAGAAAATAACTTGGAGATTTTTTAGTCTTGAAAGAATATTATCTGGTAGATTCCAAATAATTGCACAATTTACATCATGAAAATTTTTATAATCTTTTAAAGAAATTATTTTTTCATTTTTAAAATATTTTTTTATTGTTTTTTTCCAAACATCAATTTTATCAAAAGTTGTGTTATGAAATAAAATAGTCATTGAATATCATCTATTAACTTATTGTATTTTACTACTTGTTTTTCCCAGATTAATTCATTTTCTGCTCTATTTTTTGCATTTTGTCCTAATTCAATTCTATTTTGTTTGTTCTCAACTAAATTCTTAATTGATTCATCTAACTCATTAAAATTATTAATAATTAAACCTGTTTTATTATGCAATACAGCTTCAGGAGTGCCTCCAACATTTGAGGCAACTGAAGGAATTCCATATTGTGCTGCTTCAATGTAGGCGATTCCAAAACCTTCAATAGAATTTGCATGAGTTTCATCTATTGTCGGCATGATCATAATATCAGTCTTAGAAAAAATGAATTTTTTTTGATTTTCATTTATTGTTCCAACTAACTTCACATTTGATTCTAGATTATAATTTTTTATTTCTTTCTTTATATTCTCTAACTGATCACCTTCACCAGCAATTATATATTGAATATTTGGATAAATTTTTTTTAAATTAAAAATAGATTTAAGAATATACGAATGTCCTTTTCTTTTTTCTAGTCTGGCAAGAGTAAGCAACGTTGGATAACTATCGTCTAAATCTATTGCTTGTTCTATAATATCCTTAGTAGATTTTACACCTGGATAGATAACCTCAATTTTTTTTAAGTTTTCACTTATTTTTGAAAGTAAGTTTTTAGTATATGATGAATTGACGACTAAAGCGTTTGCTAATTCTAAAACTTTCTTTATTCGTTTATGATGATTATCGTTTTTGATTATTATTTCGTTTCCATGTACAAGACTAATAATTGGGATTTTTTTTTCTTTTAAAAAATTAATTGGTAACTCAAGACTTTTCCAGCTATCGGTGATGACTGCTTTAATATTATTTGAAGAACAAATATTTTTAAGTTGATTAAATTTTTTTCTTTTTCTTAAAAATTTTAAACCCTTAAATCTTAATATTGAAAAATTTTTATTGTTTTTATCAAATTCCAAATCTTTAGCACTGTCTTGTTGATCAGCTAAGACCTTTACATCGTGTTTGAGACTTAAATTTAATGCTAAGTCATACATCAATGTTTCAATTCCCCCTACTCTAGATGGAAAGCATTGTGTTAAAATAATTATCATTGAAAGTTAAAATATTTTAAAATTTATGAAGTATTAATTTACAAAGTCAATCAGGAACAATTAATTTTAATCATTATTAAAAAATTTAAGTACATTTAAATTTTTAATATATTTATATATGCATATTTTGCATATTAAAATTCATATTTTTATACTTTGATTGCATAGAATTATTACTATTTTATTATTGAAAGGAATAAATAATGATTAATGTTTTTAATTTTTTTAATAAAGTTTACGAGGATTTAAGTGATAAAAACTACAATTATGATGAGGATTTAGTTAAATATTTCAAATCTGAATATGGAAAAGAGTGGAAAATTGAATTAGACAAGCATCTCCTCAAAACTGAATTTGATATTAATAAGAAAGCCGCATAATTGGCGGCTTTAGTTAAACTTCAGAAGTTACCTTTTTAAGCCAATCTCTCTCTTTATTTTCAAGGTACATCTCCAATGTATCATACACCTTTTTATGATATGTATTTAACCAATGTCTTTCAATTTGATCGAGCATGCTACTTTCAATGAGATCCAGATCTATTGGACACCACGAGATGTTTTCAAAATATAATTTTTTATTATTATTCTCTTTTATCACGACTAAATTTTCTGTTCTTATGCCATATTCATTTTCTTTATAGTATCCGGGTTCATTGGATAAAATCATTCCCGGAAGCAACTCAACGCTATCAAACATTGATTTTTTTGCAATACGTTGTGGGGCTTCATGGACACTCAAAAAACTTCCTATACCGTGACCTGTCCCATGATCATAATCTAAATTAATTTCTTGTAGACATTTTCTTGCTAGATAATCAATATCAGTTCCTTTTGTTCCCTTTTCAAAAACATGATTTGATAATGCAATATGACCTTTAAGAACTCTCGTAAATCTATCTTTTTGTTCTGTTGTTGCTTCACCTAAAATTATAGTTCTTGTTATATCGGTTGTACCATCAAAATATTGCCCCCCTGAGTCAACGAGGTAAATGTTATTATCTGAGAAAGATGATTTTCCTTCTTCAGTAACACGATAATGAGGAAGGGCTGCATTTTTATCAATTGCTGATATTGTATCAAAGGATAGAGAATGAAATAATTCATTTTTTCTTCGCAGATCTTCTAAATGATTTGCAACACTTATTTCATCATTTGATTTAGGATCCATGATATTTTTTAACCAATAAATATATTTGGTAATACTAACACCATCTCTTATATGTGCTTTTTTTGCCCCATCTAGTTCAGTTTCATTTTTGACAGCTTTTAATAAAATACATGGATTTACTAAATTTTTAGTATTTATTTTTTGTTTTCTTAAAAGATCTAAAAAGTAATAAGTGGTGGAATTAAAATCTAAACCAATTGTTTCAGATGAATTAATGTTATTAAAAATTGATCCTATATTTTCAATATTATTAATATTTATTAGTGTTTGAATTTCTTTTTTTAGAATTTCTGGCATTGAAGACTCTTTAATATACAAAGAGTGTTTATTATTTTTTGAAATTAGAAGATAAGAATAAAGCAGCGGTGTATACTTAATATCATCTGCTCTTAAATTTAATAGCCAAGCAATATTATCAAGCCCAGAAACAAAGTAATAATCAATTTCATTTTGATATAAAAATTTTTTAAAAATATCTAATTTTTCACTTCTGCCCTGACCAGCAAAACTTGTTGGGTGATCAAATATATCTGTATACTGAGTTTTTGGTTGATTCTTCCATATTAAATCAACAAAATTTTTATCTATTAGTTGGAGTTGAGAATTTGAATTCTCTAACATTTTTTCCACTTTTTCAATTTCTATAATTGAATGAAGAGTTGGATCTAATGCAATTTTATATTCTGTTTCTAATATAATTTTTTCTAAATCTGTCCAAAAGCTATTTAAATGTTTTGGCTGAATTTCTTTGGCATTAATTTGAGTATTCGCTTGAAAAGTATATCGTCCATCAACATACAAGAAGGCATCTGTTGGTGTTATAATTGCTCTTCCTGCTGAACCAGAAAAATTTGTTATAAAATTTAATCTTTCTGCATTTGGGGAAATATACTCATTTAAAAATTCATCACTTCTATTAATGACAAAAATATCGATATCTTTTTCTTTTAATAGATTTTGTAATTTTTTTAAATTTGATTGATTCATTATAACTTGTCAAATAAACTTAGATCGATATTACCACCAGAAATCATAACTATAATTTTCTTATTTTTAACATCAATTTTATTATTTAATACTGCTGCAGCTGCAACTGCTCCTCCTGGTTCCACAACTATTTTAAGTTGTTCAGCTAGTAAAATTATTGTCTTTTTTACTTCTTCATCAGAAACACTTAGTCCTCCTTCAAGATTATTTGAATTAATTTGAAAAGTTATATTACCAGGTTGTGGTGCCAATAGTGCATCACAAAAAGATTTAGCATTTTTTTTATTTTCTATAAGTTTACCAGCTTCTAAAGATCTTTTTGTGTCATCAAATTCATCGGGCTCCACAGAGTATGATCTTATATTTGGATAAATATGTTTTAGGTAAGTTGA
>CACHLW010000005.1 GCA_902580765.1 uncultured Alphaproteobacteria bacterium
GACTTTTTGAAACTTTTGTTATAAAATTATTATAAACATCATCAACAATACTTTGTAAGTGTTTAATTTCATCGCTTCTAGGTCGTCTAAATGGATTAAACAAATCTTTTCCTTCTCCAGCATTTTGGTTAAAAACTTCTATTCCTTCTTTAGTTTCAATTGTCTGACCAAAAATTCCTGAAGATAGACTTGTCGGTGTATTATAGAAAAACCAACTTGGTCCACTGACTCCTATACTACCAATAATAGATCCATATGACGCGAATATCTTATCAGCTGTTGTTGCAACCCAATATCCCCCAGATGCTAAAATCTCCTTTGTATAAAAATATATTTTAGTATCTGTGTTTTTCTTAAATTCATAAATAATTTGTTCCAACTCAGCAGTAGCACTTACTGTTCCACCTGGAGAATTAATGTTTATAATTAGAGCCTTAATTTCTAGTTCTTTCAATTCTTCTAAATAAGATTTTACCTGCGAGGGATTGATGTAATCGTAAAGATTATTTCCTAAAACATTGCTGTTATTATTAAATATTGGCCCATTTAAATTAATATTAGCTATAATATTATTTGAACTAGGTATACCTTCAGTCATTACAAACTGTTTTTTTTCTAGTTCATTTGAAAAATTAAGTAACAAATTAATAATTATTATAAAAATTAATAATGCACTCAAAAAACCAAGAGTTCTAAAAAAAACACTGAAAAATATCATTTTTTTTTAAAATAGCATAACTTTGGCTAATTCGAATTTTTTTTTGTTTTCTTCTTGAATAGACTTTAATAATGCTTAAATAACTAGCACTCTTATAATGAGAGTGCTAATAAAAAATTATTTAATTTCAATTAGTTAACAAAAGAGGAAATATGAAATTTAGACCTTTACATGATAGAGTCTTAGTAAAAAGAGTAGACTCTGATCAAAAAACTGCAGGGGGAATAATTATCCCTGATACTGCTCAAGAAAAACCAATGGAAGGTGAAGTATTAGAAATTGGTTCTGGAGCAAGAGATGAAACAGGAAAACTAGTACCGTTGGATGTCAAAAAAGGAGATAAAATACTTTTTGGAAAATGGTCTGGTACTGAAGTAAAAATGAATGGTGACGACTTTTTGATAATGAAAGAATCTGACATCATGGGAATTATAACTTCAGGTAAGAAAAAGAAATAGTAATTAAGAGAGGATAAAAAAATGTCTGCAAAAAATATATTTTTTGGATCAGATGCTAGATCAAAAATGTTAACTGGTGTTAACAAGCTAGCTGATGCCGTAAAGGTTACATTAGGACCTAAAGGTAGAAATGTAGTTATGGATAAATCTTTTGGAGCACCAAGAATTACCAAGGATGGTGTAAGTGTTGCTAAAGAAATTGAATTAAAAGATAAATTTGAAAATATGGGTGCTCAAATGGTCAGAGACGTTGCTAGTAAAACTAATGATATTGCTGGTGATGGAACAACTACTGCTACCGTATTAACACAAGCAATTGCAACTGAAGGAATGAAAGCTGTTGCTGCTGGAATGAATCCAATGGATTTAAAAAGAGGAGTTGATTTAGCTGTAGATGCTGTGGTTAATGAAATTAGAAAAAAATCTAAAGTAATTAAAACTGATAAAGAAGTTGCACAAGTAGGCACAATAGCTTCAAATGGTGATGCTGAAGTGGGAAAAATGATTTCAAGTGCAATGCAAAAAGTTGGTAAAGAAGGTGTGATTACTGTAGAGGAAGCAAAGAGCTTAGATACTGAACTTGATGTTGTTGAAGGTATGATGTTTGATAGAGGTTATCTTTCACCATATTTTGTAACTAATGCTGAAAAAATGATCACCGAACTTGGTGACTGCTATGTATTACTTCATGAGAAAAAATTATCAAGTTTACAACCAATGTTACCTTTACTTGAATCTATCGTTCAATCTACTAAGCCACTATTAATTATAGCTGAAGATATTGAAGGCGAAGCTTTAGCTACTTTAGTTGTAAATAAACTAAGAGGTGGGTTAAAAATAGCTGCAGTTAAAGCTCCAGGTTTTGGAGATAGAAGAAAAGCTATGTTAGAGGACATTGCAATTTTAACTGGTGGCCAAGTGATAAGTGAAGATCTTGGTATAAAGTTAGAAAATGTTAATCTTGAAATGCTAGGTACCGCTAAAAGAGTAGTTGTTGATAAAGAGAATACTACTATTGTTCAAGGAGCTGGTAAAAAGAAAGACATTGAAGGTAGATGTAATCAAATCAGAGCACAAATTGAAGAAACAACTTCTGACTATGATAGAGAAAAACTTCAAGAAAGACTTGCAAAATTAGCAGGTGGTGTAGCTGTTATCAGAGTTGGTGGCGCTACAGAAGTTGAAGTTAAAGAGAAAAAAGACAGAGTCGAAGATGCAATGCATGCAACAAGAGCAGCCGTTGAAGAAGGTATAGTCCCTGGCGGTGGTTCAGCTCTTGCGTATGCTACAAATTCATTGAAATCAGTTAAAACTGCTAATGATGATCAAAAGATTGGTGTTGATATCGTAAGAAGAGCGCTTTTTAATCCAATGAGACAAATTGCAGAAAATGCTGGTGTTGATGGAGCAGTAGTAGCTGGTAAAATTCGTGAAAGTAAAGATCATAATATCGGTTATGATGCTCAAATGGACAAATACACCAATATGGTAAATGCTGGTATAATCGATCCAACTAAAGTTGTTAGAACTGCACTACAAGATGCAGCATCTGTAGCTGGTTTACTAATTACAACTGAAGCTATGGTAGCTGATGCTCCTGAAGACAAGTCTTCAGCACCTGCTATGCCTGATATGGGCGGCGGCATGGGCGGCATGGGCGGCATGGGCGGCATGGGCGGCATGATGTAATTATAAAATAAATTTTAAAGAAAGGGGCAAATTTATTTGCCCTTTTTTTTTAGATTAAACGATCAATCTGATTAGTAATTTTCGAACTGTCTGGCTTTGTCATAGAAGACCAAGATTTAATAAGATGTCCATTTCTATCAAATAAATATTTGTAAAAATTCCATTTTGGTTTTTCGTTATACTCTTCCTCAATCCATGCATAAATTGGATGAGCATTGCTTCCTTTCACATCCATTGGTGAAGAGGTAACAAAACCTACCCCGTAATTAACTAAACAAATTTGTTTAATTTCTTCGGCGTCTAAGTACTCTTGATTGAAGGAATTACTTGTTGTAGCTATTATTGTTAAATCGCTATTTTTATAGCTCAAAAATAAATTTTGGAGGTCAGCATACTGAGGGGTGAAACCACACCTAGAGGCTGTATTCACTATTAAAATTGGCTTACCATCAAACTTCTCTAAATTTACTTGATTACCGTCTATATCTTCAAATGAAAAATCGTATAAATTCACTGTCTCATTAGCTAATAATGTATTCTTTAAGTTAAGCATAATCAAAAAAACAAGTAAAAATTTAAATTTCATGTTAGTGAGTAATAAATATATCGCTTATGGAAACATTCAATAGCTTTACCGACCTTTTTTTTGATGTTTGGAATAACGGTGTTTTTGGCATAAATGCTACAGATATCATAGTAAGTCTTGTAATTTTCCTTCTTTTTTATTTACTCAGAAGGCTTATAGCTAGATTTATTCTTAATCGATTATCAAGAATTGTTTCAAAAACTTCCAATCAAATTGATGACGCTGTTATTGAAGTACTTGATGGGCCATTAAAATTTCTCCCTGTCGTTTTAGGTTTCTTTATAGCTTCTTCATATTTAAATGTTTCTGATAACAACCAAGATTTTTTAGATTTACTAAACAGATCATTAATTACAATTTTTATATTTTGGCTACTGCATCAATTGATAATACCGTTTTCATTTGTAATAAAAAACTTTGAGTCAAAAATTTCAAAACCTTTAGTTGATTGGACTCTTAAAGGTTTAAAAATTCTTGTTATTGTTCTTGGAGCAGTAGCAATTTTAGAATTGTGGGGAATAAGAGTGGGACCAGTAATTGCAGGATTAGGTTTATTTGGTGTAGCCGTTGCACTGGGTGCTCAAGATTTATTTAAAAATTTAATTAGTGGTATAATGATACTAATGGAAAAGAGGTTTACTGTTGGTGATGTTATATTAGTATCAGGTGAAGTAGAGGGAGTTGTTGAACAAATTGGCTTTAGATCTACACTAGTTAGAAGATTTGATTCAACTCCAGTAATGGTTCCAAATTATAAATTTGCAGAGCAGTCTGTAACTAATTACACTAGAAGACATCATAGACGAATAAGATGGTTAATTGGATTAGAATATAGAACTAGTATTGATCAATTAAAAAATATCAGAGACGAAATAAATAATTTAATTGAATTAGATGAAAACTTTGCAAAAAATCAAAATGCAAGTTTCTATGTTCGAATAGATAGTTTTTCTGATAGTTCTATTGATATGCTAGTGCAAACATTTACTGTTACTAATGATTGGGCAGAATTTTTAAAAATAAAAGAAAATCTTGCTGTCAAAATAATAGAAATAGTTGAAAATAATGAAGCTGGTTTTGCTTTTCCAAGTCAATCACTTTATGTTGAAAAATTATCAGATGAAAAAACAGAAATTTTTAATCCTCAATCTACTAATAAATAATGAATGAAAATAATCGCGTAATTTCTGGCTCTCTTTTTATATTGGCAAGTATCGCTGTTGCATTTATTTTAAATTTCTCTCAACCTATAATGGTCCCGTTTGTTTTAGCACTTCTTTTAAGAATATTAATTGATCCAATAATTGATTTTCAGACTATAAATCTTCGCGTACACAGATTTATAGCAGTTTTTATTAGTATTTGTTTAATTGTACTTTTATTCTCAATTATAGTTCCTTTTATTGTTTCTTCTGTGGCAACATTTTTAGAGTCTGCAGATGACTATAATCAAAAAGTAATCATTTTAATTGAGGCAATCATAATACAGCTTCAACAATTTGAAATTGATATTGATAGAGAAACAATCAGAAATACAATTGCAGAGTTACCAATTACTAATTGGGCTGGAACCATATTAAGTAATAGTGCAAATTTTATCTCAAAGTTTCTCCTAGTTGTAATAATAACTCTTTTTTTATTACTTGGCACACCTCCTAAGAATACCTCTGATGAGTGGAACGATATTATTAGATTAGTAAAAAAATATATATTTACAAAATTTTTAACATCAGCTTTTACAGGTATTGCAGCAGGATTAATTTATTGGCTATTAGGTTTAGAATTAGCTTTTATATTTGGGAGCTTAACATTTATTTTAAATTTTATCCCTGTTATTGGTTCAGTAATAGCTGTTTTACTTCCATTACCAATAGCATTCCTTCAATATAACGATCCATCACTAGTTGTACTAATTATAATTTTACCTACTATTATTCATCAAATAGTAGGAAATTTTGTAGAACCAAAAATATTTGGTGAGAGTTTTGGATTACATCCAATTACGATTCTTTTATCTTTAATTTTCTGGGGAATGATTTGGGGGTTCATTGGAGTTCTTCTTGCAGCACCTTTGACTGCAATCATTAGAATTTCATTTGAAAGATTTGAAACAACCAAACAAATTGCAAGATTATTAGAAGGTAAGATTCATATTAAAGAAAATTAACTTAATATTTTTTTACATATATCATAACTAAATCCAGCCCTTGCCATTTTTGCTAATTTTTTTTCATAGCTTTCATTTTTTTCTAACAACTTCTTTTTCTTAGCAAATATTCTTGCTGACTCTAACTCCCAATTTTCATTATCTTGTTTCATTAAGTTTAAATTATTTTGAATTTGAGATTTATTTACTCCTTTTTTTATCAAGTAATTGAAAATAAATTTTGTAGATTTTCCAGAATTTGATAAAGATAGAATTTTTGTTGCACTATATCTATCGTCATCAATAAATTTATTTTTTTCTAATTTTAAAATTATACTTTCAATAATATCTATAAGTTTTTTTTTCTCAAAATTTGTTACATTTAATCTTAAAATTTTTCTTTTAAGTACATTTACTAAATTATTCTTTGAGGAATCGTATTTACTTAAGTAATCAACTGCGTATTTTAAGAGTTTTTTTTCGTCCACTAAATTAATATACAAATAATTTAAATATATTAAAAGAAAACTCCTAATATGATTCACTATAATTATCTTTGTTTTCTTACATTAGTAAAAAAAGAAGTGTTTAGGTTCTTAAAAGTTGGAATACAAACTGTGATTGGACCAGCCATTAGCTCTTTATTATTTCTAGCTGTTTTTAGTCTGGCTCTCGGTAGATCTGTAAATTCAATAAATGGTATTGATCTTCCTTATTTTATCGCACCTGGTTTGATAATGATGACTATGCTTCAAAACTCTTTTGCCAATTCCGCATCAAGTATCGGTCAATCAAAATTTCAAGGTAATATTGTAGACATATTAATGGCCCCATTAAACAATGTTGAATTAGCATTCGGATTTATAATTGGCTCAGTTTGCAGGGGTGTTGTGTGCGGTATAGTAACTACTTTAGGAGTTATGATATTTGTACCTCTTCAGGTTCATTCTTATACGGCACTACTATTTTTCACATTAATGGGATGCACAATGATGGGAACTTTGGGTACAATTGTCGGCATTTGGGCGGACAAATGGGATCAACAACAAGGTATAACTAACTTTATTGTTTTACCTCTTACTTTTTTATCAGGAACATTCTATTCAATTTCAAGACTTCCTGATTTTTGGCAGACAGTTTCTTCATTTAATCCATTCTTTTACAATATTGATGGCTTCAGATATGCTTTTACGGGTATTTCTGATAGCTCGTTAATCCATGGCTCAATATTCTTAATAATTATTAATATTATATTAATTTTAATATGCTATTTTATGTTTCTCAAAGGATATAAAATTAAATTTTAAATATGGTTAACAAACCCTTATCAAATGTTATGCCAACTTATGGCAATAAAACTCTTGAATTTGTAAAAGGAAAAGGATGTTATTTATACACTAGTCAAAACAAAAAGTATTTAGATTTTGCAAGTGGAATAGCTGTAAACTCTCTTGGTCATTGTCATCCAAAACTAATAGAGGCACTGAATAAGCAATCAAAACAACTCTGGCATGTTTCAAACTTATATAAAATAAAAAAACAAGAACAATTTGCAAAATTACTTTGTAAAAATTCTTTTGCAGACAAAGTGTTTTTTACTAATTCTGGAACTGAGTCTATTGAATGTGGAATTAAAATAATAAGAGGATATCATTCCTATCACAAGACTAATAAAACAGAGATTATTACTTTTGATGGCGCTTTCCATGGCAGAACTTATGGAGCTCTTTCAGCACAAAAAAACAATAAATATTCTAAAGGTTTTGGCCCTATGCTTAAAGGCTTTAAACAAATTGAATTTAATAATGAAAAAAAATTAATCTCGGCAATAAACAAAAAAACAGCTGGTATCATTATTGAACCAATTCAAGGAGAAGGAGGTATTCGTCCTGCTAATCTAAGTTTTTTAAAACTATTAAGAGACATCTGTAATGAAAAAAAAATTTTACTTTTTTTTGACGAAGTTCAATGTGGATTTGGTAGATCTGGTAAATTATTCTCTCATGAATGGGCAAAAATAAAACCTGACATCATGTCTGTTGCAAAAGGTATAGGATCGGGTTTTCCACTTGGAGCTTGCATGTCAACAAACAAGGCATGTGTTGCAATGACTAAGGGTAGTCATGGATCAACCTATGGTGGTAATCCGTTAGCTATGAGTGTAGGTTTAGAAGTTTTAAAAGTTATCTCTAATAAAACATTTCTTTCAAAGATTGATAAAACTGCTAGATATTTTTGGAAAAATTTAAAAGAATTAGAGAATATATCTAATATTATTTCAGAGGTTAGAGGTGCAGGACTTTTATTGGGAATTAAAACAAATATTAGCAATATAGATTTTTCTGAACAACTTAAAAAAAATAAATTACTAAATGTACCTGCGGCAGATAATACAGTAAGATTAGCTCCACCACTTATTGTATCTTATAAAGAGATTGATGAATCAATTTCAATAATTAAAAAAAGTATGAAAGAATTATCTAAATGAAACATTTTATTGATATTAACAATTTTAAAAAAAAAGAAATTGATGAAATAATTTCACTTGCAAAAAAAATAAAAAAAAATCCAAAAAAATATTCTACTTTATGTAGAAATAAAACTCTCGGTTTAATTTTTGAAAAGCAGTCACTAAGAACACGATTAAGCTTCAATGTAGGAATGCAAAAATTAGGGGGTTTTGTTTTAGAACTGCAAAGTAAAGATATTGGTTTTGATAATAAAAGAGAAAAAGCAGAAGATGTTCTTAATGTATTAAGTCAATATATTGATTGTTTGATGATAAGAAATAATAACCACAAACAAATAGTAAATTTAAGCAAAGAAAATATTATTCCAATAATTAATGGCCTAACCGAATATAGTCATCCATGTCAAATACTTGGAGATTTTTTAACGCTTCAAGAGAAGTTTAAAAACTATAAAAATTTAAGTATTGCTTGGATAGGTGATTATAATAATGTTTTACGTTCACTTATTCATTTGCAAAATATTTATAATTTTAAACTTAATGCTATTATGCCCAATCAAATTTTTAAAAATTATAAAAATGAATTTCTAAAATATAATAATAAAAATATCAAATATTTTGATGATCCTTTTGAAGGCGTAAAAAAATCGAATTGCATAATGACTGATGTTTGGGTTTCAATGGGTGAAAAAAATAATAAAACTAAATATTTTAAAAATTTTACTGTAAATAAGAAAGTTATGAGTAATGCATCAAATAATGCAATATTTATGCATTGCTTACCAGCAAAAAGAGGGAAGGAAGTAACTTCAGATGTACTTGATGGTAAAAATTCTGTTGTATTACAACAAGCAAAAAATAGAATGTATATTCAACAAGCGATATTGATTTATGTACTTAAAAAATAGTTTTATTCTAATTTTTTTTATTATTCTGTCTTGTCAGCCAGTTGAGATATTAAAATCAGTTGAAATTGATACGGCTAGATTTGAAAAAATATCAATAAATGCTCAAATAATTGAAGTTAATAAAAAATACAATTCAGTATTTTCCAAATCTAATATTGAGGATCAAATACAAAAATCTCCAATTAATTTAATGGTTGAATGGAATAGCAAGAACATTCTTAAACTTGGAAACGAAAACAAGTTAGTTATAAATATTTTAGATGCATCTATTAAAAAAAATGAAATAATGAATGTTGGTGCTAAAAAATATGAGGAAAGAACAATATTTAATTACGAACTATTTTATTTAGTTGAATATGAGCTTTATGATAATAGTGGTTTTTTAATAGCTAATACAATAGTAGAAACTTCAAGATCCACAACTTCTCAAAAATATATTTCTTTAAATGAAACTGAAATAATTATTAATGATTTATTAGTTTCAGCAATGAGAGATTACATAAATGAAACAAAAAACCAATTATCAATTTATATGAAAGATTATTTGAGTTTTTAACTTCTCCAAAAATTTATAGATAATAAAACTAATACTGTAAAAATTTCTAATCTTCCAATAATCATAGTAATTGATAATATCCATTTAGCTCCATTATCTAATAAAAAATAATTTCCACTAGGTCCAATTATTTCACCTAAACCGGGACCAACGTTTGATATTGCAGAAGCTGCTGCTGAAAAAGCGGTTAAAAAATCTAAATTAAATAAGCTTAAACTTACTGCTGATAAAATAAATAAGAATATATACATAAAGAAAAAGCCCATTATTGAGTTATAAGTATTTTCATTAACTGTTTTGCCATTAAATCGCATAACCAAGACTGCATGAGGCTGAGTTAACTTTCTAATTTGTGTAATCGCCCCTCTAAACAAAATTTGTAATCTGAATATTTTAATTCCACCAGTGGTAGATCCTGCACATCCACCAATAAACATAATAATCATCATTATTACAATGCCAAAACTTCCCCAATTGGAAAAGTTACTACTAGTATAACCGGTCCCAGTTAAAATTGATGTAATATTGAATAAAGCAATTCTAAAAGCTGAAATTATATCTATAGATTGATTAGTAGTTAGCCAAATTGTCGTTAACAAAATAATTATAAACAAAATTAGAAAGAATAATTTTATTTGATCATCTTTAAAAATTAACTTTTTTTGATTGTGTAGAAATTGCAAATATAAGACAAATGGCAAACTGCCAACCAACATAAAAATAATACTTATAACTTCTATTTTAAATGAATTAAAATATGAAAATGATTCATTATAATTAGAAAATCCACCAGTTGAAATTGTAGTCATTGCATGAATAATTGAATCAAAACCTTTCATTCCATTTACAAAGTATAAAAAGGTACAAATAATTGACAAAGACACATAAAGTAGAAATAACTCAATTACAAATCGATTAACTTTAGGAATAGTTTTTTCATAAGGATCATCATGTTCCATGTGAAGTAGCTGCATTCCACCAATTTGTAAAGTTGGTAATATAGCCATTGCAAGAACAATAATTCCTATTCCTCCAAACCATTGAAGGAGAGATCTCCAAATTAAAATTCCCTCTGATAAGTTTTCTAAATTATTAATAACAGTTGCACCAGTTGTAGTAATTCCACTCACAGACTCAAAAAAAGCATCTGTATATGACAGTGAAGATGATGAATACACAAATGGAATTGCACCAAAAAAAGATATAACCAACCAAGATAAAATAGTTAATAAAAATGCCTGTCTAATTCCAAGTTTAATATTTTTTTTTCTAAATGAAAAATATAAAATTATACCAATAAAGAATGTGATTAAGCTTGAGTAAAAAAATTGTAACCAATCATAATTTCCATAATATAGATCGAAGAACAATGGTATCAGCATTGCAACTGCTTCAATGCATATTAATAATCCAATTATATTTAATATTGACCTAAAGTCTCTCATTATTTTTGTAAATTAATTTAATTTATTATTTTCAAATGGTGTATCTAATGAAAACTGAGGTATTTGAACATCAAAAGTATTTCCATCATCACCTTGCATCTCATAGCTTCCTTCCATAAACCCTGATGATGTAGTTAATGGCGTGCCACTTGTATATTCAAACTTTTCACCTGGATTTAATATAGGTTGCTCTCCTACAACACCTTTACCTCTAACTTCTTGAAGAGTGCCATTAGCATCAATAATTTTCCAGTGCCTGTTTACAAGTTGCACTTTTTTGTTACCTTGGTTATCAATCGTTACTTTATATGCCCATACATAATGTTGATCTTCTGGCTCAGATTGATCCTCCAGGTAATACGGTTTTACTGTAATATTTATTTGCTTTGTAGTTTTAGAGTACATTAAAAAAAGCTCATTATACCAAAATAAATATAAAAAAAAGTTAATTTGTTTTTTTTATTTCGACTCTTCTATTTGCTGGTTGTTTGGTATCATCCGGAGTATCCACAGCTAAAGATTTCTCACCTTTACCTAAAATTTTAATATAATTTGGATTAATTCCATAATTAATTAAAATTTCTTTTACAACCTCTGCTCTTTTGATTGATAATGATAAATTATATTTATTTGTTCCTTTAGTATCAGTATGCCCAACGACAAGATACTCGTTAATAACGTTTCCATATTTATTTAAAAATTTTTCTATCTTGTCTTTACTAACTTCAGATAAATTGAATTGATCAAAATCAAAATATATTATTTGCATTAATTTTTTATTTTCATTTTTAGTAACAATCGTTACTTCATCCTTCGTTTCATTCTCTAAATTACTATTTTGGTTATCTAAAGTTTCCTGCTCATTTGCTTGAGTAGATATTTTATCATAAATATTATGCATGGATTTTAAGAAATCATTCTTGCAACTATTAATATCCCATGTTTGCCAATTTTCTTCCTGTTGCTCTGACCAGCAATCTAATGAAGAAATAGCTCTTGCTAAATTAAAAGGATCAATCTTTTTTGCGTCTTTATAAATTGTCATAAGGTTATCATATGCAATTGTTATTTCATTAATATTTTCTTCTGGAATTTTCCAATATGAAATTTCTTCAGGATATATTTCATCAGTTTCTAAACTCTTGAGAGCTTTTTCAGAATATAACTTTGCAGAATTCCAATCATGCATTTCTTCTGCCTCGAAACTAGCTCTTTTTTTGTATTCGGATAGTAAGTGTTCTTGAAAGTTTTTTGGTTCTTTATTTTCCATTTTAGAGAGTTGTTTATAACTAGCTGAACAACCGCCTAAAAAAATTAGTAAATATATAATAGGTAGTAATAATTTAAGTTTCATATAGTAGAAATATCAAAATTTGCTGTCAAAACTAAGACGAAAATTTGACCTAATTAAGGTCCACCATTTTTTTTACATCACATACATTTTATCATTGCAGAGTATTTAAAGATTAAATACAGAAATAGCATATTTATTTAAGGAGTTTATAATGATTAAACATTCTACGTCGGTGGATCAATCGGACAGAAAGGTTCCCTACAATTTAAGACAAAGTGGTCCTACACCAGTCCAGATGCTTATTTCAACCAGAGTGAGAAAATCACCTTATTGGCATTTGTCAATGGAGGCGGGATGTTGGAGAGCAACAGTTTATAATAGAATTTATCATCCAAGAGGTTACGTAAAGCCTGAAGATGGTGGAGCAATGGTTGAGTATGAGGCAATTAAAAACCATGTTACTATGTGGAATGTTGCTGTCGAAAGACAAATTCAGGTTAAAGGTCCTGATGCTGAGGCATTTGTTGATTATGTTATAACTAGAGATGCTTCTAAAATATCTCCAATGAGAGGAAGATACGTTATTCTTTGTAATCAATATGGCGGTGTTTTAAATGACCCTATTCTTCTTAGAATTTCAAAGGATGAATTTTGGTTTTCATTATCTGACTCAGATATTGGTCTTTATTTACAGGGTGTAAATCATGATAATAGGTTTAATGTTAATATTGACGAAATTGATGTAAGCCCAGTTCAAATTCAAGGCCCCAAAGCGCATGCTTTGATGAATGATTTAATAGGTGATCAAGTTAAAGTTGATGAAATGCCATTCTATGGACTTGCTGCTGCGAAAGTAGGTGGGAGAGATTGTATAATTTCTCAGACAGGTTTCTCTGGAGAGGCTGGATTTGAAATTTATTTATATGATTCCACTAAGTATGCAGATGATATGTGGAATGCTGTTTTAGAAGCAGGAAAAAAACATAATCTTATGGTCATAGCTCCAGCTCATCATCGAAGAATCCAAGCAGGAATTCTATCTTGGGGTCAAGACATGGATAATCAGCATAATCCTTTTCAATGTAATTTAGGCTATCAAGTATCTCTATCTGGAAAAGGTGAGTGGAATAAAACTTCTGATTACGTTGGTAAGACTGTTCTTGAAAAGATGAAGGCAGATTTAAAAGATGGAAAAAAACCATATAAGCTTCAGTTAGTTGGATTAAGCTTAGGTGGAAAACCTATTGAAGAATATGCTCCTGATTTTTGGCTTGTTTCAGAAGATGGCAATGAACCTTGTGGATTCATAACATCTCCTTGGTATCATCCTGAGCAAGGAAGGAACATTGCTATGGGATATGTACCATTTGATGGGACTCTAAATAAAAATGGTTTTCCTATTGGAAATTATGGTCGCAAATTCAAAGTTCATCTACCTGATATATATGCAGACTCACCTGGTGTGCCAGTAGATGCAGAAGTTGTGCCAATTCCTTTTACTGAATCACACAACGCTAATACAAGAGAAGTAGTAGATAAATAAAACTTTTTAAGAAGCTCTATTAAATTAATAGAGCTTCTTTATTTTAATAAAGCTTTTATTCTATCAATGGAGATATAACCAACAACAAGTTCTTCATTAACGAAAAAAGTAGGAGTGCCACGCGCACCTGATCCATTAGCTAAAAAAGAACTCAGCCTTACAATATTATTAACACTTTCTTTTGTCATATCGATATTTAATTTAGCATCATTTAACTCAAGATTCTCAATAATTTGTTTTAGTTTTGCATTATTTAAATTTCCTTCAACTTCAAACAATGCATTATGAAAATCGATACCTTTATTCTGCATGTTTGCAGCTATAACCATATTTGCTAGTAATTTAGAAGACTCACTTAAAATTGGATGTTGTAAGAATACTATTCGCGTATCTTTTCTTTCATTTGCAATCTCAAGTAATTCAGGATGAACTTTTTTACAATATCCGCAAAAATAATCCATAAATTCAATAATAGTATTGTTCGCATTTTCATCGCCAATTTGAACAATTCCTTCATCAGGAATAACATCTAATATTTTTAAATGAAAAGGCTTAGACTCATCAAAAAACAATTCTTTAAGAGTCATTTCAGCCTTTATGGGAAGACAAATAAACGCAGTTATTATAACCACCAAAATTATTTTTTTGAAGTATCTCATGATTGACCCACCTTATTTAATATGATTAATGAAGTACAGTATTAAATAGTAATAATGAAATCAAAGTCAAAAGTAGTTGTCATCGGTGGAGGTGCTGTAGGTGTTAGCACTCTTTATCATTTAGCTAAAAAGGGTTGGTCAGATGTAGTTCTGGTTGAAAGAAAGGAATTAACCTCAGGATCAACATGGCATGCAGCAGGGTTGCTTCCATTATTCAATATGAGTTATTCGGTAGGTCAATTGCATAAATACGCTGTCAAACTTTACAAAACTCTTGAAGAAGAAACAGGACAAAAAGTTGGATTTAGTGTGGTTTCAAATATTCGTTTAGCAACTACTCAAGATAGAATGGATGAGTATTATCAATATTCAGGAGTAGCTAAAACAATTGGTGTAGATGTTAAATTTTTAACTCCTGATCAAGTAAAAGAAATTTGGCCACTTTGCAATACAGATGGATTAATAGGTGCAATTCAACATCCTGAAGATGGATATATTCAACCAGCTGATCTAACTCAAGCTCTTGCAAAAGGAGCAAGAGACAAAGGTGCAGAAATTTATAGAAACACTTCTGTAATTGGAATTAAAAAAAATAAAGATGATTTATGGATTGTAGAAACTGATAAAGGATCTATTGAATGTGAGCATGTAGTTTCATGTAGTGGTAATTTTGCAAGACAGACTGGAAAGATGGTTGGACTTGATATACCTGTTATACCAGTTGAACACCAATACATTGTTACTGACGATCATCCTGAAATATTAAAAAGAAAAGAACAAGGACTTCCTGAAATGGGAGTCTTGAGAGATTCTGATAGTTCTTGGTACATGCGTGAAGAAAGAGGAGGATTGATTTTAGGACCTTATGAAAAAGGGGCTCCTGTATGTTATGTCGATGGACCTGATAAAGAATCTGAATTCGAATTATTTCAAGAAGATCTGGAGCGTTTAGAGCCTCACATTGAATCGGCAATGCACCGTGTTCCTATTTTTGGAGAAGTTGGAGTTAAGAAAGTTTACAATGGTGCTATTTGTTATACACCAGATGGAAGTCCAATTGTTGGACCGGCATGGGGACTTAAAAATTTCTGGTTAAATGAAGGTCATAGTTTTGGAATTACTGCAGCTGGTGGTGCTGGATGGCAAATTGCTGAATGGATAGTAGACGGTGAACCTACAATTGATATGTTAGGAGTAGATCCTAGAAGGTTTGGTGATTATGCAACTGAAGCATATTTAATTAAAAAGAATGAAGAAGCTTACGCGAACGTCTTTACAGTACACTATCCTGACGAGGAAAGGGAAGAGGGACGTCCATTAAGACAAGCTCCTTGTTATGATAGATTAAAAAATCTTGGTGCAGTTTTTGGTCAAAAGTTTGGTTGGGAGCGCGCTAACTGGTTTGCACCTTCAAAAGAATTACAAAAAGATGATTGGTCATTTAGACGATCAAAATGGTTTAAGCATGTTGGCAACGAATGCTTAAATGTTCAAGATAATGCTGGTCTTCTAGATATGACTGCTTTTGCTAAATGTCGGATTTCAGGACCGGGTGCAGAAGAGTTTCTAGACTACTTAGTTGCAAACAAAATCCCTAAAAAAATTGGAAGAGTAAATCTTTGTCATGCACTAAATACTGCTGGAGGAGTTCACTCAGAATTTACAATTGCTAAAGAAAAAGAAAATTCGTTTTATTTAGTTTCAGCTGGAGCATTTCAACGATTAGATCATGATTGGATTCATAAATGGATGCCCAAAGATGGATCAGTAATTTATGAAAATCTAACTAATAGTATGGGTGTTCTTGTTTTAGCCGGTCCTAAATCGAGAGATATTCTTTCCAAAATTACTAAGACTGATTTATCTAATGAAAATTTCCCATGGTTATCCTCAAAAAAAATCAATGTTGGTTTAGCTCCTAGTATTGCTATGCGAATGAATTTTGTTGGAGAACTAGGATGGGAATTACATCATCCTATTGAATATCAAAACCATATTTTTGATAAATTGATCGAAGCAGGAAAAGATCATGGGCTTAAACCATTTGGTATTAGAGCGATGGAAAGCTTACGTGTTGAAAAAACCTACAAATTGGTTGGTACAGAAATGTCTATTGAATATGCAGCTTTTGAGTCTGGATTAGAGAGATTTGTACATTTAAATAAAGGGAATTTTATTGGAAGAGATTCTCTTGTTAAATGGCAGCAAAATGGTTTTAAAAACAAAATGGTAACTTTAGAGGTTCATGATGTTGAAGATGCAGATGCATTGGGTAATAATCCAATTTATAATAATGGCAGAGTTATAGGTCGTGCGACAGGAGGTAACTATGGTTTTAGAGTGAAAAAATCATTAGCTATTGGTATGGTGGATCCTCAATATGCAGACATTGGTCAAAAATTAGAAATGGATATATTAGATAAAAAATACAATATAACTGTTATAGAGGATAGTCCTTATGATCCTAAAAATGAAAAACTAAAACAATAGTATGAAGTTACTTGTTACCGTAAAAAGAGTCATAGATTATAATGTTCAAATCAGGGTTAAAGCTGATGGTTCTGGAGTTGAAAAAGATAATGTAAAAATGTCCATGAATCCTCCTGATGAAAACGCAGTAGAAGAAGCTCTACGAATTAAAGAAGCTGGTAAAGCAGATGAAATTATAATTCTTTCTATAGGTAATGATAAGGCACAAGAAACTATTCGAACTGCATTAGCAATGGGAGCTGATAGGGGTATTCATATTAAAACAGACAATGACTTAGAACCTCTAGCTATTTCTAAAATAATTTCTAAAGTTGCTGAAGAAGAAAAACCATCAATTATTTTAATGGGAAAACAAGCCATCGATGATGACTCTAATCAAACTGGTCAAATGACATCTGCATTACTCAATTGGCCTCAGGCTACATTTGCATCTAAAATTGAAATTGATGGCCAAAATGCAATCGTTACTAGAGAAATAGATGAAGGTTTAGAAAGAATAAAAGTGTCTATACCATTTGTAGCATCATGTGATCTTCGACTGAATGAACCTAGGTATGCTTCTTTACCAAATATAATGAAAGCAAAGAAAAAATCAATTGATACAAAAGAAGCATCTTCACTTGGTATAAATATAGAACCGAGAATTGAACAATTAAAAGTAGAAGAACCACCTGTTAGACAAAAAGGAATTATGGTAAGTGATGTTGCTGAATTGGTTCAAAAACTAAAACATGAGGCAAAAGTTATATGACAATATTAGTATTAGCAGAACATAATAATATAGATATCAAATCATCTACCTTAAATACTATATCTGCAGCATCGCAAATAGACCAAGATATCCATGTTTTGGTAACAGGCTATGAATGTGAAGAGTTAGCTAAAAATATCTCTAAATGTGAAAAAGTTTCAAAAGTATATTTAGTCAATAATGAAAAACTTAAAAACCCAATTGCTGAAAACATTGAGCCTATCGTTGTATCTTTGGCTAATAATTATACCCACATAATGGCACCTGCAACAACATTTGGTAAAAATATTTTTCCAAGAATTGCCGTTAAACTAGATATTGCACAAGTTAGTGATGTTATAAAAATAATAAGTTCCGATACTTTTATGAGGCCAATTTACGCTGGTAACGCTATTGCAACAGTTAAATCAAATGACGAGATTAAAGTAGTAACAGTAAGACCAACATCTTTTGACTCTGTTGAAACTAGCGGTGGAAAAGAACAGGTCGAAAATATTTCTTTTGATAATGATAGTGGCAGTGTTGAATTTATAGATAGAGAAGAATCTCAATCTGAAAGACCAGAGTTAAGTACTGCTCGAGTTGTGATATCTGGTGGCAGAGGATTACAAAGCGCTGAAAATTTTAAACTTTTAAATGAAATAGCAGACAAGCTTAATGCGGCAGTTGGAGCTTCTCGTGCTGCTGTAGATGCTGGTTATGTTTCTAATGATTATCAAGTTGGGCAAACTGGCAAAGTAGTTGTCCCAGATTTGTATATTGCTGTCGGAATTTCTGGTGCAATACAGCACTTAGCGGGTATGAAAGAAAGTAAGGTAATTGTTGCAATCAATAAAGATGAAGAAGCCCCAATATTTAATGTCGCTGACTATGGATTAAATGCTGATTTATTTGAGGCATTGCCTCAATTATCTTCTGAACTAGATAAATTAAATACTATTCAACAATAAATTAATTTATTACAATAAATAAAATGGAAGTAGAACGCGAGTCAATGGACTATGATGTTGTAGTGGTAGGTGCTGGTCCATCAGGCCTTTCAACTGCAATTAAACTAAAACAGTTGAATCCAGAAATTAATGTTTGTGTATTAGAAAAGGGATCAGAGGTAGGAGCCCATATTTTAAGTGGTAATGTATTTGAAACAAGAGCACTCGATGAATTAATACCTGATTGGAGAAGTAAAGACTCACCAATTAAAACTAAAGTAACAAAAGAAAAGTTTTTATTCTTATCTAAGAAAGGCTCATTAAATTGGCCTACATGGCTTCTTCCTAGTGTACAAAAAAATCATAACAATTATATCATTAGTCTTGCAAATTTATGTAGATGGCTTGCAAGTGAGGCTGAAAATTTAGGAGTAGAAATTTTTCCAGGATTTGCGGCATCTAAAATATTATATTCAGATGAAGATCATGTAATTGGTGTACAAACTGGTGATATGGGTATTGATAAAGATGGTAACAAAAAAGATAGTTTTGAACCAGGAATAAATATTAACGCTAAAGTAACAGTCTTTGCTGAGGGTTGTAGAGGTCATTTAGGAAAAGAATTAATTAAAAAATATAATTTATCAAAAGATAAGTCACCACAACAATACGGAATTGGGTTTAAAGAAATTTGGGAAGTAGATGAAAGTCAGCATGAAGAGGGTCTTGTCATGCATACTGCGGGATGGCCATTAGATAATGCAACTTATGGAGGTAGTTTTTGTTATCATGCTGAAAATAAACAAATATTTTTGGGATACGTAATCGGTCTTGATTATAAAAATCCTTATTTATCACCTTATGATGAATTTCAAAAATTTAAAACCCACCCAGCAATTAAGAAAATTCTTACTAATGGAAAACGTATCGCTTATGGAGCAAGGGCACTTATTGAAGGTGGTATTCAAAGTTTACCTACAATGTATATGCCGGGCGGATTACTAGTTGGATGCGATGCAGGCACCTTAAATATGCCAAAGATTAAAGGTTCACATACTGCAATGAAAAGTGGAATTATAGCTGCTGAAACAATTAATGATTATTTAAGTAAATCTGTATCTCTTGCAGCATATGAAGATAAATTTAAAAGTTCATGGCTTTATAAAGAATTGTTTGCAGCAAGGAATGTAAAACCTAGTTTTAATTGGGGGTTAATACCTGCAATAATATTTACCGGAATTGATCAAATAATATTTAGAGGCAAGCTTCCTTTTACATTGAAACACAAACATGCTGATCATGAAGCTTTACAATTAGCAAAAGATTCAAAAAAAATAGATTATCCAAAATATGATGGAATATTTACTTTTGATAAAACCAGTTCTGTTTATTTGACTGGAACTAACCATGAAGCTGATCAGCCAGTGCATTTACAATTGAAGGATAAGGAATTACCAATAAAATTTACTTTAAATGCTTTCGATGAGCCATCTCAAAGATATTGTCCTGCTGGTGTATATGAGATTGATAAGACTGATATTCAAAATCCTAAATTTATAATTAATGCACAAAACTGTATTCATTGTAAAACATGCGATATTAAAGAGCCATCACAAAACATAAATTGGGTTGTACCTGAAGGTAGTGGGGGGCCAAATTATGCAAATATGTAATATATCTCAAAAATACTTATTTTATTTAAATTGATTAATTTTCATTATGAAAAATAAAATTGTATTTACTTTTGCAACAGCTGAAGTAAATTTTATTGGCCAAATATTTATTAAGATTACTGAATTATTAACAGGAAAATTAAAATTAAAAAAATTATATGATGAATATTTATCAGAAAATAGACCTCCTGAGCTTTTTTGGGATGATGCAGTAGATAAATTAAATTTTACTTTAATAACTAACTTTCAGGAAGGTAGTTACATTCCCAAAAAAGGAAAATTAATTGTTATAGCAAATCATGCTTTTGGTGTTGCTGATGGCGTATCCATATGTTCAGCAATTTCAAAAGTAAGACAAGATTATAAAATGGTTACACATAAAGTCTTAAGGCAAGCAGAGGCAGTAAAAGATAAAATATTACCAATTGATTTTAATGAAAATAGAGAAGCTCTAATAACTAACATTAATACACGTAAAGAAGCTGAAAAAGTTTTGCATAATGAAGGTGTTCTAGTTCTTTTTCCTTCTGGAACGATAGCAACTAAACAAAACTTAAAAAAAAATACAAAAGCTGACGATGGTGAGTGGAAACAATGGGTATCGAAACTTGTTCTTAAAACTAAAAGCCCTGTGTTACCAATTTTTTTTGACGGTCAAAATAGTCAACTTTACCACATTGCTAATAAAATTGGACAAACATTTAGATACTCTTTATGTATGTATGAACTGAAAAGAAAGATAGGTGATGATATCTATATGTACTTTGGCTCACTTATACCTTACGAAAACCTTGAAAAAATTGGAGATATAAAAAAAATTACTCAGTACTTAAGGTCAACTACATATTCTTTAGATCCACAATTTAATAATTAAATATTTATTTTTTACACTTACCGTTTTATAGAGTTCTTATGGTGGGTTTTGTTGGTTTACAAGCAAGAAGAAGAAGAAGAAACAGAATCTTACTAGTCATTTCAATTATAGCTATCTTTGGTATTTTTTTCTATTTGCCTTCTTTAGATTTTTCAACTGAGCAAACTGAGCCACCTATTGAAATCATTCCTAGTAGTGTCGTTGATGAATCAAGTTTACGATCTGAAATACAAGAACTTAAACTTGAGATATTTCAAAAAGATCAGCGATTAAAATTTAGAGATGATCAAATAAAAAACTTACGTGAAGAAATAGCTGATTTAAATGAATCATTCGATACAATTAAGAATGATTATGAAAAATCTCTTAAAAATATATCAGATATAGAAAATAAACCATTAGAAAATAATTCAGAAAGTAATGAGAAACTTAATAAACTTGAAAATAAAATAACTGAATTAAATAAACAATTGTCAAAATATGAAGACCTTGTTCAAAAATTAGAAATAGAATTAGAAAATTCTGCATCAACAGAAGATATAGAAGAAGTAAATATTGAAAATTCAATACTAAAATCAGAACTTAGACAGATTGAACAAAAAAATCGTAGTTTTGAAAATGAATTAAATGAATTAATAAAAATAATTAAAAATAAAGATAAAGAAATAGAAGATTTAATTTATTTAAAAGATTCTCAACATCATGGTTGATTATTTATTTTTCTTTCTGAATAAATAGGGTTCTTCAAAATCCCCAATCCATATACCCTTTTTATCTCGTTTTGCTTCTTCTTCTTCTTCAATATAATCTTTTGAATAATAGCGATAAGCAATCGCCCATCCATTCATAACCATTGCGCTATTTAAATCTAAATTATCTTTATAGCAGATTCCAATAAATCTATTATATCTATCCTTACCTTTTGTGATGCATTCAATTTTATTATTACCAATTAATTCCTTTAAGAACTTTGTTGATTCCACACCACAATTCCAGACTTTACTATTTTTATTACATGTTTGATTTGTCTCAGGAGCATCAATAGCATGCAGTCTTATTTTATTTTTATTAATATGTATAGTATCACCATCAATTACTTTTGCTTTTCCAAATATAGTTTTGCCAGATGATACTGTGCTTAATGAAATTAAGATAAAAAATAAATTAAATATTAAGATTTTTACTACCATCAACTAATAAATCATAAACATATTTTGCATGTGATCTGTTCAAATGTAAATCTAATGAAGTTTCTTCTTTATTAGTATTATTTCTAATAAAAAGTATTGGAATTTTTATAAATATAGTTTGGGCTACTGAAAAATTAGTTTCCAAAATTTTTTCTAAGTTCGCGACAAGAAATTTAGAAAGTAAAACAAATACTTTTTCCCCTTCAAGACGTAAAACAGTTTTATTAAATGAAACATCAGTTATTGCTGTTTTTTCTGGATTAAGTTTAGATTCTAATAGAGAAATAATTTCGTCTTTCTCGTTTTCTGGTGTTTCGACTAACCATTCATTAGGACCAAGCCACATAATACTAATATTATTATTAAAAATTCTTACATTTGGCTCAATTGGTAAAACCAGGTTTAATACTGAGCCTATATTTTTCATAAATTCTTTATCTGAACTTTTACCTCGTATATTTATTTTACCTGATAGAGCTTTTTCTTCTATTGTTACTCCATTGTAATTTTTTTTATTTATATTCAAAACATTACTGTAAGTTAAACTCATTGATTAACCCTTTGATTCTCAGGATCAATAAATATTGGACTAGTTATTTCTACTTCAATATTTTCATTTTCCATTGGAGCAATTAAAACACTTCCTTTTTTTTCAAGACCACCTTTGATTAAAGCTAAAGCAAAAGAGCTTTTTAAATTAGGTGAATAGTAACTAGAGGTCACGTGACCAACCATTTTCATAGGTAGAGCAGTTATTTCTTCAACCAATTGAGATCCTTCTTCAAGAACCTTATTTGGATCTTTAGTTCTTAATCCAACTAATTGTTTCCTATCTTTTTTAATAGTATCACTTCTATATAATGCCCTTTTACCAATAAAATCATATTTCTTCTTACTAACTATCCAGTCCATATCCAGATCTACTGGTGTCACTGATCCATCTGTTTCTTGACCAACAATAATAAATCCTTTTTCAGCACGAAGTACATGCATCGCTTCAGTACCATATGGCGTAATATTAAATTCCTTACCTTTATCTATACAAAGTTCCCAAAGATTTTTAGCATAGCCAGATGGTACATTTATTTCATAACACATTTCCCCAGTAAAACTTATACGCATGACTCTACATTTTATTCCATTAATATTAATATTCTTAAAACTCATATGAGGAAAATTTTCTTTTGAAAAATCAAAATCTGGAACTAATTTTTGCATTAGTTTTTTTGAATTTGGGCCATTTAAGCTTATCGTTCCATAATTTTCTGTTACGGATGTTAAATATACTTCTAACTCTGGCCATTCTGTTTGCAACCAATCTTCTAATTTTGACATTACTGATGCCGCATTTCCTGTAGTTGTTGACATAAGATAGTGATACTCATCTAATCTAGTTGTTACACCATCATCAATAACCATTCCATCGTCACCTAACATTACACCATATCGACATTTTCCAATTTCTAATTTTGACCATGAATTTGTGTAAACTCTATTTAAAAATTCACTTACATCTCTTCCCTTAATATCAATTTTACCAAGAGTTGATGCATCTAATATTCCTAGACTATCTCTAGTTGCTTTTACCTCTCTATTTAAAGCAGATTGAAAACTTTCATTTTTTTGAGGATAATACCAGGCTCTTTTCCATTGGCCTACGTCCTCAAATAAAGCTTTATTATCAATATGCCATTGATGCATTGGGCTTGTTCTCTCTAAATCAAAAAATTCTTTAACATGACGTCCAGCAATTGCTCCAAATGTCACTGGCTTATAAGGTAAACGAAATGTTGTCGTACCTAATTCAGAGATTTCAGTATTTGTTAACTCTGATATTATTCCAAGTGCATTAACATTACTGGTCTTACCTTGATCAGTTGCCATTCCTGTAGTTGTATAACGTTTGACATGCTCAATTGATTGAAAACCCTCTTTTAAAGCTAATTTAATATCTTTTGCTGTTACATCGTTTTGGAAATCTACAAACATTTTTGTTCGTGAGATATTTTTCTTTGATGTAATCCAAACATTTTCGTGTTTGCCGTGCTTTAGATCATCTGATTTGTAGTTTACTTCGCTAAGTTCATTTTGCTGATTATCATTTAAATATTTATATGTATCTTCTTGAGTTTTTAATAATATTTCATTTAAATTATAATTACCATTGCAACTTCCAACACACAATGTATCTTGATAAACTTCATTAGGAATAAAACTTCCATCTACATCTCTAAATTTAAGTTTTCCTTTTGATTGAGTAAATAAATGAACAGTTGGAGTCCAACCACCACCAATTGCTAAAAGATCGCATTTAATATTAATAGAAGATTTTTCATTATTGTTTTCAGTTTTTATTTTTCTTAATTTAACTTCTCTAATTTTTAATCTTCCAACAGTATCACTAATTTCATAACCTCTTAGTATAGTAATACCTAATTTATTTGCTTTTTTTGGGTAATATCCATCACTACTATCTCTTGTATCGACAATAGCCTCTACTTTTATACCTTGTTTAAAAAAATCTATTGCAGTTTCATAGGCACTATCATTGTTTGTAAAAAAAACTAAGTTTTTTCCAGGTGCAACTCCATACTTATTTAAGTATTTTTTTGCACTGTTAGAAAGCATAATTCCAGGCCTGTCATTATTGTTAAATATTATTGGTCGTTCAATTGCGCCAGTTGCTAAAATAACTTTCTTTGATCTAATTTTCCAAATTCTTTCTTTAATATCATTTTTTTTATTTAAACCTTTTTCTGGATCAATTTCTTGCACTGCTAGTAATAAATTATAATTCAAGTATGCAAAACAAGTTGTGTTTTTAACTATTTTTACATTTGAATTTTTAGAAAGTTTATCAACTAATTTATTTTTCCATTCATTAATCGGTAAATTATCAATTTTAATGTCTTGATTTTTTGTAGATAAAATTTCACCACCGAGATCCTCTTCTTGCTCAACTAGTAAAACTTTATAATTTTTATTCGCTGCAATTTCTGCTGAAATTAATCCACTTACTCCTGCTCCAACAATTAGAACATCACAATGATAATGAAAATGTTCGTATTTATGGGGATCATCTTTTTTTGGAGATTTACCAAGTCCTGCAGCGTGTCTTATAAAAAATTCATATGCTTTCCAAAACTTTGGCGGCCACATAAAGGTCTTGTAATAAAACCCTGCAGGAAAAAATGGGGATAGTAAATCATTTATAGCGCCAGCATCAAATTTCACTGACGGCCAATTATTTTGACTAAAAGCTTTTAACCCATCATATATCTGGACTTCAGTTACTCTTCTATTAGGCTCGGTATATTCTTTGGTCTCAAGCTGAACTATTCCATTAGGCTCTTCACTACCTGCGGTATAAATTCCCCGCGGTCGATGATATTTAAAACTTCTTCCAACTAAATGAACATCATTTGCAAGAAGTGCAGAAGCTAGCGTGTCACCTTCAAATCCAAAATATTCTTTATTATCAAAATAGAACCTAACAGACTTATTATTTTCTAGATTTTTATTATTTTTGTATCGCATCTTTATTTTTAAAACCTATCTTTCTTTGATGTTGATAAATTCCCTGATCCAATACTTGGCTCACCTGAAGGAGTAGCTGGAATATTTGCTTTTAATATGGGAGGAGCTTCTCCCATTTTATATACTGCAAGAATTTCATCGGTTGCTGTATTTCTTGCTAAATTAAACCATTGTCTGCATCCATATTCATGGTTCCATCTTTCATAATGAATACCTTTTTCGTTCTTTCGCAAGAATAAATATTCTGCCCATTGATCATCAGAGAGTTCAGGAGGATTTTTTGGTCTTGCAATATGCGCTTCACCTCCACAAGAAAATTCAGCTTGATCTCTTTCTCCACAGTATGGGCAATTTATTAAAAACATGATTTAATGTGCTACGGCAGCTGCACCATGTTCATCAACTAATTCACCACTAGAAAATCTATTTATTGTAAAAGGAGCATTTAATTCATGTGCTTGATCATTAGCTATAGTGTGAGCAAATACCCAACCTGAACCAGGTGTTGCTTTAAAACCACCAGTTCCCCAACCACAATTAAAATATAATCCATTTATGTGCGTCTTACTGATAATGGGGCTTGCATCAGGACAAATGTCTACAATTCCTCCCCAATGACGAAGCATTTTCATTCTAGAAAATATTGGAAACAATTCAACTATTGCCATTAATGTATCTTCAACAATGTTAAAGCCACCTCTTTGAGTATATGAAGTGTATCCATCTGTTCCAGCACCAATAACTAGTTCTCCTTTATCTGACTGAGATACATACGCATGAATTGTATTGGACATTACTACAGTATCAATGACTGGTTTTACTGGTTCTGAAACTAGTGCTTGTAATGGTTTACTCTCCAAAGGTAATTTGATACCCGCCATATTGGCAATAACACTGGTATGCCCTGCAGCAGCTATTCCAATTTTATTTGAATTAATGTTTCCTTTTGTTGTTTCAATACCAGTTACATTTCCATTTTTTACATTAATACCAGTTACTTCACAATTTTGAATTATATCAACTCCCATTTCATCAGCTCCTCTTGCATAACCCCATGCAACAGCATCATGTCTTGCAGTTCCTGCTCTTCTTTGCAGCGTTGCTCCTAAAACAGGGTATCTAATGTTTGGTGAAGTATTTATTATTGGACAAAATTCTTTAACTTTCTTTGTATCAAGCCATTCACAATCGATATCATTTAGTCTGTTTGCATGCCACCGTCTTTTTAATTCTCTTACATCATGAAGATTATGAGCAACATTCAAAACTCCTCTTTGAGAAAACATTACGTTGTAATTTAATTCTTGAGACATACCTTCCCAAAGTTTTAATGCATGCTCGTATAAAGCTGCACTTTGATCCCATAAATAGTTTGATCTAATTATTGTGGTATTTCGCCCTGTATTCCCACCGCCTATCCAACCTTTTTCAATTACTGCAATATTATTAACTCCATGGTTTTTTGCTAGATAGTAAGCAGTAGTTAAACCGTGTCCACCACCACCGACAATTATTACATCATAATTTTTTTTTGGCTCAGGACTATTCCACGTCTTTTGCCAATTCTCATGATGATTTAAAGCATTTCTAGCAATAGATAGAAATGAGTATTTATTTTTATTAAACATTATAACTCTTTATAGCAGTTTTAAAAAAGACCTTCAATTTCTCCATGGTCATTTAGCTTTATCGAATTTGCCGCAGGAACACTTGGTAGACCCGGCATGGTCATAATATCTCCGCAAACAACTACTATAAATTCTGCTCCTGATGACAATCTTACCTCTCTAATAGGTAAAACGTGGCCAGTAGGAGCGCCTTTTAAATTAGGGTCAGTTGAAAAACTATATTGAGTCTTTGCAATGCAAACAGGTAATTTGCCAAATCCTTTAGTTTCAAAATCCTTCAATTGTTGACGTACTTTCGTGTCTGCCACAACTTCACTTGCGTGATAAATCTCTTGTGCAATTTTTTCTATTTTTTTGAATAGAGTTAAGTCATCTTCATATAAAAATTTAAATGTATTCTTATTATCTTCACAAATATCTATTACATTTTGAGCTAATTCAGTTGCACCATCACCACCATCGGACCAGTGAGTACACATAGAAGCCTTGACTCCTTGAGTTGTACAAAAACTTAGAACGGCATCAACTTCAGCTTTAGAATCAGTGACAAAATGATTAATAGCAACAGTTACTGGTAATCCAAATTTTCTAATATTATTAATATGTCTTTCTAGATTTACTAAACCTTTTTTAAGAGCATTTACATTTTCATTTTTTAAATCTTCTTTTGAAACATCGCCATGCATTTTTAGTGCTCTAATTGTAGCTACCAAAACCACACAATCAGGTTTTAAATTTGATTTTCTACATTTTATATCAAGGAATTTTTCTGCTCCTAGATCGGCTCCAAAGCCTGCTTCAGTTACAACGTAATCACTTAATTTTAAACTAGCTTTAGTTGCAATTACAGAATTGCAACCATGAGCAATATTTGCAAATGGCCCACCATGAATTATAGCAGGATTATTTTCTAGAGTTTGTGTTATGTTGGGCCTAATGGCATCTTTTAATAATACTGTCATTGGACCTTCTGCCTTTAAATCTTTTGCATAAATAGATTTTTTGTCTCGTGTATAAGCAATAGTTATATTTCCAATTCTCTCTTCAAGATCTTTTAAATCTTTTGCTAAGCAGAAAATTGCCATTATCTCCGATGCAACAGTAATATCAAAACCATCTTGTCTAGGATATCCATTTGCAACTCCTCCTAAATCAACAACAATAGATCTAAGTGATCTATCATTCATATCCATTACTCTCTTCCAAACAACCCTTCTAACATCAATATTTAATTTATTTCCCCAGTAGATATGATTATCAATCAATGCAGAAAGTAAATTATGAGCGGATGTAATTGCATGAAAATCTCCAGTAAAATGTAAATTAATTTGCTCCATTGGTACTACTTGAGCATAGCCTCCACCAGCTGCACCACCTTTCATACCGAATGATGGTCCAAGACTCGGCTCTCTTAAACAAACTATTGATTTCTTTCCTAGTTTATTAAGACCATCACTTAATCCAACTGAAGTTGTTGTTTTACCTTCTCCTGCTGGTGTTGGAGTTATTGCTGAGACTAGAACAAGTTTACCGTCTTTATTTTTATTAAGTGACTCTATGTACTCCAAGTTTATTTTTGCTATATGACGACCCATAGGACTGAAGGCTTCAGGTGTGTCTGGTACATCAAGCCCTTTTAGAATTTCACTAATAGGCTTCATTTTAGCTTTTCTTGCTATTTCAATATCTGACATGAGGCTCCTTAATTATTAGATTCCTAATCTATAAATTAACTTAAATATCAAACAACTTTTGTTTCATTAAAAGATAAAAAAATTGTGAAGAAGCTAATTTAACTCGAATTTCTGTTTATTATTATAAGAAAAATCTGAGTTATTAAATTGATTTAACCACTCTGATGTTTTTTTCATACCACCAAAAGCATAGAAGTGTATTTTTTCAAGTTTAGAGTCTTTGTTTATTTTACTATGTTCAGCAAGATCATAAATTAATTTGTCAGGAGTGCTCAATGTTGCAAGTTTAGTTAAGTTAAAAGCCTGTTTTGTAATAAATCTTAAAGAATTTCCAATACCGCAAGACCTTGCATAATTAACTAATGTTTTAATAGAGGCAGGACCTGGTATCCCAGCGTGGATTGGTAGTTTATTTCCAATTTTTTCTAAATGTTTTTCCCAGTCTATTAAAGATTTAGCTTCAAAAAAAAATTGTGTTGCTAAATACATTTTAAAATCAACATTTTTTGCAAAATCATTCTTCTGTTTAATTGCTAAATCTAAATTTTCATTTGAAATATCTGGGCTTCCTTCGGGATGTCCAGCCACACCTACAAATTGATAATTATATTTTGAAAGAAAATCTGTTTTTAAAACATCAATTGAGGAAGAGATTTCGCCAGCTTGATTTCCACCACCACCAATAATTAACATTTTTGAACACCCAGATTCATTTGCAAGTTCACCAATATATTTTTCTAAGTCATTTTTATTTACAATAGTTCTAGCAGGTAAATGAGGTATAACATCATAACCTTCTAATTTTAATTTTTTTGCCGTTCTAATAACATTTTTTGAATTTTCATCTGGTAAATAAGTTATATAAACGTCATGATTTTTATTAAGAAATTCAGAAAAGCCTCCATATTTTTCATAAACATTTGGAGTTGTTTCTATAGAATAACTATTGAGAAAATTTTTAACAATATTAATGGTTTCTTTAGACATAAATTTTAAAAGTTTTTTTATATTAATTAGATAAATGAACAACAAGTACTTTACTATAATTACTTTTTATCAATTCAAAATAATTAAACATAAAAATGATATCATTACTAAACTTAAAGATTTTTGCAAATTTAATAAAATAAAAGGTACAATATTGATTGCTGATGAAGGCATTAATGGAACAATAGCTGGCTTAGAAAAAAACATAAATTCTTTCATTCTATATCTTGAAAATTTTAATTTTGAGAAACTTAATCTTAAACGATCAAAATATAAATATATGCCTTTTCAAAAACTAAAAATTAGAAATAAAAATGAAATAGTCACACTCAGAACTAAATTTGCTGATCCTACAAAAATATCTGGAAAAAAAGTTAAATACAATGAATGGAATAAACTAATTAAAGACAAAGACACTATTGTGATTGATGTAAGAAATGAATTTGAGGTTAAAATAGGATCTTTTGAAGGGGCAATTAATCCAAAAACTAAAAGTTTCACTGACTTTAAATCTTTTGTTCAAAAAAAACTAAATAAGTCAAAAGACAAAAAAATTGCAATGTTTTGCACTGGAGGTATCAGGTGTGAAAAGGCTTCATCATATATGATGATGAAGGGTTTTAAAAATGTTGCTCAGTTAGACGGAGGTATACTAAAGTATTTAGAAAAAACTCCAAAAAAAGATTCAATGTGGAATGGTGAATGTTTCGTATTTGATGGAAGAGTATCTTTGAAAAATGAATTAAAAGATGGAACTTACAAACTTTGTCATGCTTGTCGGATACCCATTAGTATTAAAGATACTTTTAATAAATATTATGAACCAGGTATATCTTGTCACAATTGTTTTGATAAAACATCTGAAGAAAAGAAAAATAACTTACTTGAAAGAAATAAACAAATTAAACTTGATAAAAAAAGAGGAAATTTTAACCGTTTTATTAAGCAGTCAATTTCTGATTATGAATAAATAATACTTTATTTCATATAATTATTCTGTATAGACACCTCATGGCAAAAAAAACTTCATTCGCTCTTAAACAACTAGTACCTGAAGAAAATCCAAAAACAGGAACTAAGTATATTGTAAGAAAACCGACAAAAGGATTGAAAGTTGCTGAAAAGCTTCGAATGAAAAAATATGATCCTGTCTTAAAAAAACACGTCTGGTTCGTAGAAAAAAAAATGCCTCCTCATAGTAAATAATAGAATTACCTCTTTAATTTATTCTAAATTAACATAATTTAAATTCATGGTAGCCACTTATGGAATTCATTGGTTTAGACAAGATTTGCGATTACAAGAAAATCCATCTTTATTGTCACTTTCAAAAAAAGTTGATCAGATAATTCCAATTTATATTTTTGATTTAAATCAAAGAATTGGATCCACATCAAAATGGTGGTTAGAAAAATCCTTAATTAGTTTATATGACTCAATACAAAAACAAAATGGCAAACTAAATATATTTGCTGGTGATCCAGAGAAAATTATATCTTCAATATTAAAGAATTCAAATGTTAAATATGTATCCTGGAATAGACTATATGATCCATATTCAATTAAAAGAGATACTAAAATTAAATCTATAGTTACCTCATCTAAAATAGAATGCGACTCACACAATGGATATCTTTTAAATGAACCTTGGAATATTAAAAATAAAAGTGGAACCTTTTTTAAAGTATTTACACCTTACTGGCGACATTGTGATGAGCTACTAAAACTAAAAGATATTAAATTTAAAAATACAAGAATAAGCTACGCCAATTCAAAATTTAAAAATGAAATAAATATACAAGATTTAAATCTAACAAACAAAAAAGAGCAATGGATCAAAAAAATTGAAAAATATTGGATACCTGGTGAAAGTAATGCAAAATTACAATTAAAAAAATATATTTCGCAAAAAGCAAATAACTATTCAGTTGGAAGAGATAGACCCGATAAAGATTTAACTTCAAAATTATCACCTTATCTTCATTTTGGAGAAATTTCTGCTTTAGAAGTTTATAATACTGTAAATATTGAAAAAAAAATTGATCCTGAAAATAAAAAAAAATTTCTTGCTGAACTTGGCTGGAGAGATTTTTCTTATAATCTTTTATTTCATTATCCAGATATGACTCATAAACCTATACAAAGTAAATTTAATAAATTTCCATGGATTAAAAATGCTAAAAATTTATCATTATGGCATAATGGTAAAACTGGTATTCCAATTGTTGATGCTGGAATGAGACAACTATATAAAACAGGCTGGATGCATAATAGAGTAAGAATGATTGTAGGGTCGTTTTTAACAAAAAATTTATTGTTACACTGGAAAAATGGAGAAGAGTGGTTTTTTGATACTTTAGTTGATGCTGACGTTGGGTCTAATTCTGCAGGTTGGCAATGGATCTCTGGTTGTGGTGCTGATGCAAGTCCATATTTTAGAATTTTTAATCCAATATTGCAGGGTCAAAAATTTGACCCAGATGGTGATTATGTAAAAGAATTTGTTCCTGAGTTGAATAATATTCCAAAAAAATATATTCATAATCCTTGGGAGATGTCTATGGAGGATCAAAAGAAATATAATTTTGAGATTGGTACTTCATATCCAACACCAATTGTAGATTTAAAAGAAACAAGAAATAGAGCACTATCAGCGTTTAAAACTATTAGTTGATGTGAGAGAAAAAATAGCAATTATTGGTTCTGGTATCTCAGGAATAAGTGCAGCTTACCTTTTGTCTTCTAAATATGATGTTTATTTATTTGAAAAAAATAATAGATTGGGGGGACATACAAGAACTATTTATGTTGAAGAATCAACAAAGACAATCCCAGTCGATACAGGGTTTATTGTATTCAATGAAAATAATTATCCAGATTTAACAAATTTTTTTAAATTACTTGATGTGAAATGCAAAAATTCAGATATGTCTTTTGCCGTCTCAAATCAAGATCCTCAAATTGAATATAGTGGCAAAAATATATTTTCTCTTTTTGCTAATTTTAGAAATGTGTTTTCTTTGAATTTTTATAAAATGTTATTTGAAATAAGAAAACTCTATTTATTATGTAATAGCTTGAATGTTAGTGATTTAGAGCAAACTAAAACCTTAAATGATTTTTTAAAAACTAATAATTTTTCAACTTACCTAATAAATTATCATATTTTACCTATGATATCATCTATATGGTCAAGCAATATAAGTGATGTAAAAAATTTTCCTCTGATAACATTCATTAATTTTTTTAAAAATCATGCTTTATTTAATTTAAAAAAAAGACCTCAATGGAAATATGTAGAAGGTGGTAGTAATGAATATATAAAAAAAATTATTAATAAAAATGTTTTTGAGTATGAAACAAATTTCAAAATTAAAAATATTATTAGAGAAAATAATAAAATTAAAATAAAAGATGAGAAAAATAATATATTAGAATTTCATAAGGTAATATTTGCAACCCATGCAAATCAAGTATTGGATATTCTGGAAAGACCAACAGAAGAAGAAGTAAAAATATTTTCACAATTTAAATATTCAACTAATTCAGCAATACTTCACTCAGATCACACTTTAATGCCTAAATCAAAAATTGCTTGGTCAAGTTGGAATTTTTTAAATAAGTCATCATCTTCTAAATTTACTTTAACTTATTGGATGAATTTATTGCAAAAATTACCAACTAAACAAAATTATTTTGTAACTGTAAATCCATATAAAAAGCCTAAAAACATAATTAACGAAACATCATTTAATCATCCAATATATACTACCGATACTATTTTAGCTCAAAAAAATGTTATGGAAATTCAAGGAAAAAATAATACTTTTTTCTGTGGAGCTTACCTTGGATATGGTTTTCATGAAGACGGCATTCAATCATCCTCTTATATTTGTAAATTGTTAAATTGTGATTTACCTTGGAAGAGAGAGAAAAATTTTTATAATAGATTGCAAATTAATTTTAAATGATATCTCAAATACTATTATCTAACATTATTCATAAAAGATTTATTCCATTTAAACACACATTGAAATATGAGGTACCAAGTCTTTTTATTAATTTGGATAATCTTGATCAATTAAGTCAAAACTATAAACTTTTTTCATTAAACTCTTTTAATCTTTTTTCTATTTATGAAAAAGATCATGGATATAGAGACAAAAGATCAATAAAGACATTTGTTAAAGATTCCCTCTCTAAATTTGATATTAAATATAAACATCTTAATATAATGATATTATGTTTTCCAAGAATTTTGGGATATGTATTTGATCCCTTATCAATTATATATTGTTATGATGATAAAAAATTAATATCTATTTTCTATGAAGTCAAAAATACGACTAATGAACAACATACCTATATTTTTAAAGGAAATGTAAATTTTGAAGATTTTAAATTATCTCATGAATGTGCAAAGCAGTTTTATGTATCTCCATTCATAGAAATGGAGGCAAATTATAAATTTTTTAATCGAATGCAAAAAGATAAAATAAATATTAACATTGATCTTTATGATAAAAATAATAAGAAAGTTCTAACAGCTACTCAGCATGGCAAATTTATAGATTTTAACTCAAAAAATATGTTTAAATTTTTATATTATAATCCACTTTTAGGCTTCAAGATAATGGCTGGAATTCTTTATGAGGCTTTAAAAATAATTTACAAAGGTGGTAAATATTATGCACGAAAAAAGAAGCCAAATGATACAGTGAGTTTTGAAGGTAATTTTTAAATGAATTTTTTTAAAACAAATTTTGATAAAACTGTCGAAAAATTATTAGTAAACTTTTTATCTAAAATTCGATATGGAAAATTAACAGTTCAATTTCCAACTGGCGAGGAGAGACTTTTTGTTGGAAAAGAGGAGGATATATCTGCAAATATAAAAATTCATAATTATAATTTTTTAAATTTAATTTTTAAAAAAGGTTCTGTAGGTTTTGCAGAAGCCTATATGAATGGTTACTTTTCAAGCACCGATTTAACTAATTTATTACTACTTTCTCACAAAAATGAGAGTTATTTTTTACAAAGTATAAATACTAATCTTTTTTTTGCTACTTTTGCCAAATTAAAGCATTTTTTTAATAACAATTCAAAATCACAGAGTAAAAAAAACATTAAATATCATTATGATTTAGGAAATAATTTTTACGAAAAATGGTTAGATAAAACCATGACTTATTCTTCTGCTCTTTTTGATAATAAGAATACCAATTTATCGGATGCACAATTTAACAAATATAGAAAGATTGCTGAAACTTTATCATTAGACTCAGATTCTAAAACTTTAGAAATTGGATGTGGATGGGGAGGCTTTTCATCATTTGTAGCGAAAAATTACAATTGTTCAGTTGATGCTATAACTATTTCTAAGAAACAGTACGAATATGCTTCTGAAAAAATTCAAAATGAAGGTTTGTCTGAAAAAGTATCAGTTATATTCAGAGATTATAGGGATATCAAAAAAAAATATTCAAATATTGTTTCAATTGAAATGTTTGAAGCAGTTGGGAAGAAATACTGGCATAATTACTTTGACACAATTCGTAATTCTCTCAACGATGGTGGTATGGCTGCACTACAAGTCATAACGATTGATGAAAAAAAGGCTAAAGATTATCAAAACAGACCAGATTTTATTCAACAATATATTTTTCCAGGTGGAATGCTTCCAACTAAAAAACAATTTGAATATTCGGCAAAACACGTTGGATTAAAATGTATTGAAAATCTAAGTTTCGGCGGCTCTTATGCAAAAACACTTAAAATGTGGAATAAACAATTTCAAAAATCTTGGAATGATTTATCTCAGTTTGGTTTTGATATTAAATTTAAAAGAATGTGGGAATTTTATCTATCTTATTGTGAAACAGGTTTTGCAAATAGTTCAACCGATGTTTCTCATTTTTTAATTCAAAAATAGAAATGCAAAAACTAAAAGTATTTTTAGTCTTAACTGGTTATCAACTAACTTGGTTAGCCTGTGTATTTGGTGAAACAAAATTTTCTAATTCTATGTTGGGCATTTGGGTTGGAATTATTTTCTTACTAACTTATTTTTATTTTAATCATAATAAAAAAAAATTTATTAAGATTTCACTTTTGATTTCAGTTCCAGGATATTTTTTTGACACTTTATTAGTTTATTTGCAAATTTACGATTTTGAAACTATTGCTAAACTTGGTACTCTGCCATTATGGATGATTGTTTTATGGTTTAGTTTCAGTACACTTTTTGATGAAATTCTTACTTTTTTTAAAAGTTATAAAATTTTAGGAATTATTTTAAGTGGAGTTTTAGGACCTTTAACCTATTATCTTGGTGAGCCTATCGGAGTTATAAAAATATATAACTTTCAGATTTTTATTATTTCAATGGTATTATTTTGGATGATCTTGATGTTCTATTATCTAAATTACGTTATAAAAAATGATTAATTTTCTTGATCTACTTTTTTTGTTCTAGTTCTATTTAAAGTTCTTTCGAGATCCTTATAAGTACATAAACCAACATCCATTGGACTCTTTGCCTCAAGAACTGCTTCTCTGTATGTACCATTTCTTATAGCTTCTACTGTATTTTTTGTTGAGCCGGTAAGTTTTGCAATTTGAGAACTACTTAATTCAGTCGGATATCTTTTTATAAGCCACAAAATAGCATATGGCTTTTCTTGTCTTAAAGAAAGAGGTGTATATTTAGAATCTTTTTTTCTTGGTGGTAAATCTTCAATTACATCAGACTTAATAAGACTCAAACGAGCTGCATTATCTTTTTCACATCTTTCAATTTCTTCTTTTGTTAATTGATTATTATCAATTGGATCATAACCCCTCATACCGACAGCAACTTCTCCATCAGCTATTCCTTGAACCTCTAATTCATGTAATCCACAGAATTCAGCTATTTGATCAAACGTTAAAGCTGTATTTTCAACTAACCATATCGCTGTTGCTTTAGGCATTAAAGGATATTTCATAATTGGCTCATATAATATAATCAAAAAATAATATATAACAAAATATGACTATGACAGATTTTTTTGAAGTTGATGAAAAACAAAAGACGGTCAAAATATTAAATTTGGATGATTTCAGTGTTGAGGATTTGCAAAATTATATTTCTGAACTTCAAACTGAAATACTAAGAGTTCAAGATGAGATAAAGAAGAAGGAAAATTTAAAACTTAATGCTGAAAAGTTTTTTAAATAATTATTTATTAATTTTAAGACCTTTAAATCTTTTTTGGAATCTAGCTACCTGTCCTTCAGATTCATTAAGACCAGCCTTACCACCGGTCCATGCGGGGTGAGATTTAGAATCAATTTCTAATTTAAGAGTATCACCTTCTTTACCCCAAGTAGATCTAGTTTTAAAAGTAGATCCATCAGTCATAACCACGTTTATTTCATGATATTTAGGATGTATATCTTTTTTCATGCCTGTCTTATATTTATATAGATTTCAAAGTAAAGTAAGTTTTTTTACTAATTCATTATGAATTTTATTATTTGAAGCAACTAAATCACGAGAATTTGTTTCCCATGCACTTCCATCTATTTTAGAAATTTTCCCCCCAGCTTCTTTAACTAAAAGAATGCCCGTTGAAACATCCCATAAATTTAGATTTTTTTCCCAAAAACCATCTAATTTACCAGAGGCAACATATGCAAGATCAAGGCCTGCAGAACCGAGTCTTCTTATTCCTGCAGACGATTTTAGGATTTCATCAATCTCACTTAAATAGTTTTTATAAATTCTTTCTCCAAATGGAAGCCCAGTACCTATCAAGCAATCTGAAAAAATTTGCCTGTTTGATACTCTAAGTCTACTATTATTACACCACGAACCTTTACCCTTAGAACTCCAAAAAAATTCGTTTAAAATTGGATTATAAATCACACCGTCTGTGATTTCATCATTTGTCATTTTAGCAACAATTATTCCAACATGAGGTATTCCATGAATAAAATTAGATGTTCCATCAATGGGATCAATAATAATGGTGTTTTCATCGCCCTTTATTTCACCAGTTTCTTCAGTTATGTAAGTATAATCTGGATAATAATATTTTAGAGTTTCTAAAAGTGTTTTTTCTACTTTAATATCTGCATTAGTTACAAAATCTCCAACTGATTTAGATTGTATTTGTAAATTTTCTAATTCTCCAAAATCTCTTAATAATATTTTACCAGCTTTTTTTACTGCCTTTTCAAAGATATTAATTACAGCAGGCTGCATTAATTTTTTGATTTTTCGATATAACTACCGTCAATTGTACTTATTACTATTTTATCATTAACTGCAATAAATTGCGGTACAGATGTTTTAATATTCTTTTCTAAAGTAGCTGGTTTATATGATGAAGCAGCTGTTTGACCTTTTACAACACCTTCAGTTTCTATAACAGTTAATTCTACAGTATCAGGTAAGTCAATTCCGACAGGTTTTTCATTATAGAAATTAATATTAACATTACTATTCTCAACTAAAAATTTTGATAGATCCTCAGTTAATATGTCTGAGCCAAGTTCTATTTGTTCATAAGTTTGTTTATCCATGAATATAAAATTATTATTATCATCATAAAGATATTGAAATTCTTTTTCATCAAGGATAGCTCTTTCTACTGTTTCTGATGATCTAAACCTACTATTCATTTTGGTACCTTCTCTTATTTCTTTAAGTTCAGCTTGTAAGTAGGCACCACCCTTTCCTGGTTGAGTATGCTGGGTTTTCAAAACTTTCCAAAGTTTGTTATTAATTTCTAAAATATTTCCAACTTTAATTTCATTTCCATCTATTTTCATAGTTTTATCTTAAGTTTTTTTTGTATATTTTTAATTTTCGTAAGATCTACTACATCAAAAGTTGGATTTAATAAAACCTTATTTTTTTTAGCAATTTGATTAATTTTATTTAGGATGATTTTATTATTTTTTAATTTTAAATAATCAATATTTTCGTGAGTTAATAATATACTAAGACCTTGATCATAGCCTGAGTCGATAAAAAACTTAATATTGTGTGTCTTATATTTATTTTTAATATAGTTTATTAACGTTCTAAGCCACTCTATTCCAAAACCTTTAATTAAAAAATATTTTATAAATATGACCGAAGTTTTGAACTTTGATTTTCGAAATTCTATTAAATTTTCAATTTGTATTAGTGTCGATACTGCAAAACAAATTTTTTTAGGCACTAAATAAATTTTTTAAGATTAACCATAGTGTCTACCATTCTATTTGAGAATCCCCATTCATTATCATACCAAGATAAAACTCTACAGAATTTATCTTTGACAACTTGTGTTTGACTCATATCAAATACAGAACTGCTTGAATTATGATTAAAATCAATTGAAACCAGAGGTAATGAGTTTGTTGTTAGTATTCCATTTAATTTTTTAGTTTTTGAAGCTTGAAGAACTATAGAATTAATTTTTTTTGGGTTAGTTTTCTTCTTACTTACAAATGTAAGATCTATAAGTGAGACATTAGGAGTAGGTACTCGAATAGCTGTTCCATCTAGTTTACCTTTTAATTTTGGTAAGACTAGACTCAAAGCCTTTGCCGCTCCTGTAGAAGTTGGAATCATCGACTCGGCTGCAGCCCTTGCTCTTCTAAAGTCAGAATGGGTTTGATCAACAGTTCTTTGATCACCCGTGTAACTATGAATTGTTGTCATAAAACCACTTTCAATTCCTAATTTTTCATCAAGAACCATAGCTAAAGGAGCAAGACAGTTAGTAGTACAAGATCCGTTTGAAATTACATTATGATTTTTTTTAATGGTATCGTTATTTACACCTTGAACAATTGTGGCATCTACATTTGAAGCTGGTGCTGAAATAATAACTTTTTTTGCTCCTGCATTTAAATGAGAAATCGCCTTTTCTTTTGACGTAAAAACACCACTACATTCAAGAACAACATCTACCTTGAGTGATTTCCAAGGAAGGTTAATAGGATCTCTTTCAGAATAAAAATTAATTTTATGTTTACCAATTTTTAATCCATTTTTGATTGAGCTAATCTCATCTTTAAGAATACCGTGAACACTGTCATATTTAAGTAAATGAGCACTGCTCTCAACACTTCCTAGTTCATTAATAGCTACAATATTAATATCTTTAGGATTTTTTTCTAATAAAGCTCTAAAAACAAGTTTTCCAATTCTTCCAAATCCATTTATTGCAACTTTCATATTTCTCCTTTTTATAAACTTTTAATTATTTTTTCAATTAAGTAATCATCTGTTATCTTAAAGTGCTTATATAAATCTTTGTATGGACCACTTTCACCAAAAGTTGACATACCAACAAAATTTTCATTTTTAATATATTTTTCCCAACCATTTATTACTCCAGCCTCAATAGCAAAAATAGGTTTATTTCCTAAAATTTCATTTTTATAACCATCATCATTTTTCTCAAACAATTCAAATGAAGACATGCTTACAACTCTTATCTTTAAATTATTGTTTTCAAAAAGTTTATTTGATGCAGAGCAAGCAATCTCAACTTCAGAACCAGAAGATAAAATTGTTGCATCATATTCTTTAAAATCTCTTATTTTATAAGCACCTTTATTTACAAGATTTTCTTTGCGATTATCTTTTTGTAGCATCGGTAGATTCTGTCTTGTTAAAACTAAGATTGTTGGTCCAGTATTGTTGATTGCACATTCCCATGCTTCTATAGTTTCAATAATATCACAAGGCCTAATGACTGTTAAATTTGGTATAGATCTTAAAGATGCAAGATGTTCAACAGGTTGATGGGTTGGTCCATCTTCTCCTAATCCTATTGAGTCATGCGTCATTACATAAATAACTGGTATATTCATAATAGCTGATAACCTAATTGAAGGTCTGCAATAATCGGTAAATACCAAAAACGTTCCTCCGTATGGAATTAAACCTTTATGCAAAGCAATGCCATTCATTACTCCAGCCATTCCATGTTCTCTAATGCCGTAATGAATATAATTTCCATTAAAATTATTAGATGTAATTACATTCATATCTTTTGCCTTAGTGTTATTTGATCCAGTAAGATCAGCAGATCCACCAACAAGATTTTTTTGATAGTTTGAAATTAAATTTAGCGTTAGCTCACTCGATTTTCTTGAAGCACAATTTGTTTTATCATTAAAATGCTCAGATTTTAATTCATTAAGTTTTTCTGGAATTTGATGATCAATTTTTTGATAAAAACTATCTTTAAAATTTTTACTTTCAATTAATTCTTTGTTTTTTGATAACCATGAATTTCTTGATTCTTCATTTCTTTTATAGAAACTTCTCCACTCACATAATAAATCATTTGGAATTTCAAACGGCGAATAATTCCATTCTAATTTTTTTCTTATTAAACTAATTTCATCTTCACCAAGAGGTGAACCATGTGATGAAGCTGAACCCTCTTTGTTAGGAGAGCCGAAACCAATTTTAGTTTTACAAGATATAATTGTAGGAGCATCACTTTTTTTTGCTTGAATTATAGCTTGATCAATTTCCTCATATTTATGACCATCTATTTCAATTATATTCCAATTATAAGCTTCAAATCTTTTTTTCACATTGTCTGAAACTGAAAGATCTGTTGATCCATCTATGGAAATAGAATTATTATCAAAAAACATAATAAGCTTATTTAATTTCAAATGTCCTGCGAGACTACACGCTTCATGACTTAAACCTTCCATTAAGCATCCATCTCCAGCAAAAACATAAGTAAAATGATCAAATAATTCTTTTCCATAATTACTTGATAATTTTTTTTCTGCTAGCGCCATTCCAACTGCATTTGCTAAACCTTGAGACAAAGGCCCAGTAGTTGTTTCTATCCCTTCTGCACTTCCGTATTCTGGGTGACCTGCAGTTTTATTATGTAATTGTCTAAAATTTTTAATTTGATTTATGTCAATGTCTTTATATCCTGTTAGATACAAACAAGAGTATAAAAGCATTGAGCCATGTCCATTTGAAATAATTAATCTATCTCTATCAATCCACTCCGGATCATTCGGATCAAACTTTAAATGATTTTTATAAAGAACTGTTGCGATGTCTGCCATACCCATAGGCATACCAGGATGACCAGATTTTGCTTTTTCCACTGCATCCATTGATAAAAATCTAATACAATTTGATAATTGTCTTAGATTGTTGATATTATTTAAATTATTCAAATACTTACCTTTATGGTTGATATAAAATTATTTAATATGGGTTCATTACAGTGACAATTATAAAATTACAAACTATAAAATTATAATGAAAATACAAAAAAAAATTACAGTTCTAAGCGAAAACTTAATTAATCTAAGATCAACTTTAGAAGATTTTAAGGATCATCATATTTCTAAGAAAGAAAAAATTAAAAATCTTGAAAATGAAATTAAAAATTTACGAAAACAAATGTCCGAGTATATTGATGAATTAGAACTTCTAATTAAGAAATAACGATGCCTTTTTATAAGACAAAAATTTTAAATAGAGAAATATCCTTAGAATATGAAAAAAAAGATGAAAAAAAAATAATAGATTCAATTAATTTAATTAATGAAAAAATTGATAATAAATTACAAAATCCAAAATATTCTAATGGAAAAATAAGTGATACTATATTGTTATCACTTCTCTCTATTGAGCTTCAAGCAGAGCTTTCAGATAAATTAAATGTAGAAAGAAGTTCAGAAGTAAATGATACCAAGAAACAAGAATATCTAAAGAACAATTTAGAACTTAAAGACAAAATACTAAAACTACAAAATGAAAAAAAAATTTTAGAAGATGAAAAATTGAAATTAGATCAAGATTTTGATGAAATAAATAAAAAGGTAGAAGGTTTAATTGATATAATTAAGAATTCTTATTATGAATAATATTAAAGATGAAAAATCAATTATCAGAAAAAAACAAAAAATTATAAGAGATAAGATTTTTAATAATAAACCATCTCATTTTGCTCTATCTTTGTTTAATGAGCTTTTTGAAAAAATTAACTTTCAAGAAATTAATATAGTTTCTAGTTTTATTTCTATAAATTCTGAGATAAATACTAAAGAGCTTAACAATCTTATCTTTATTAAAAATAAAATTTTATGTCTCCCAGTAATTGAAAAAAAAAATAGTCATTTAATCTTTAAGCAATTTAAAAGTGAAGAGAATTTTGTAAAAGGATACATGAATATATCAGAGCCTCAAAATAAAAATAAAATTTTAAATCCTGAATTAATTTTTGTACCTTGTTTAGCTTTTGATAAGAAGGGAAATAGATTAGGTTATGGTGGAGGTTATTATGACAGGACATTTGCTTATTTAAATAAAATTAATCATCGATTCATCTCTGTAGCTTATGCATATGAAGAACAAAAGTTAGATTACATACCCATAGACAAATTTGATTTTAAAGTGGATTATGTTATTACTGAAAAAAATTTATATAGTTTTCAATGAAAATTCTTTTTATAGGCGATATTGTAGGTAAGGCGTCACGAAAAAAAATTAAAGAAATTATCCCAACACTCAAATCAAAATATAATACAGACATGATTATTGCTAATGGTGAGAATGCTACTTCTGGTTATGGACTTTCAAAAAAGGATGCAGAAGAATTATTTTCTAGCGGAATTGATCTACTTACACTTGGGAATCATGCATGGGATCAAAGAGATATGCTTTCTTATATTGAAGAAAATCCAAAAATAATCAGAGCTTTGAATTATCCTGATGGGGTTCCTGGAAAAGGATATTATAAGTTTGAACTTTTAAATGGAAAAAAAATTATAGTAGTACAGGTAATGCTCAGATTATTTATGAATTTATCATTAGATGATCCCTTTAAAGGCATAATTGAATTTCTTCAAAAAGAGAAGTTAGGCAGTACATGTGATGCGATAATTGTTGATATGCATGGTGAAGCAACTTCTGAAAAAAAGGCATTTGGATATTATGTTGATGGACAAGTTACGGCAGTTTTAGGCACACATACGCATGTGCCAACTGCAGACAGTGTTATTTTACCTAAAGGTACAGCCTATCAAACAGACGTGGGAATGTCAGGTGATTATAATTCAATAATTGGTTTTGATATGAATAATCCAATACATGGATTTGTTAAGGGGTACAGGGCAGAAGGTAGATTTACACCTGCTAGTGAAAACATAACAGTATGCGGGGCTTTAATAGAGATTGATACTAATACTGGTTTAGCTAAAAATATCACCCCAATTCAAGAGACATAATTACATATATTAGACACATTTATCTAATATTTTATATCTTTACTAACATCGGATTAAATATTTATAAATCTATTCGTAATGGCAGGGCACTCAAAATTTAAAAATATTATGCATCGTAAAGGTGCTCAAGATAAAAAAAGAGCAAAAGTTTTCTCAAGACTTGGAAGAGAAATTTCTGTTGCTGTCAAAGTAGGAGGTGAAGATATTGAGAGTAATATTAGATTAAGATCTGCAATTTCGTCGGCCAAGTCACTCAATATGCCAAAAGATAATATTGAGAGAGCAATAAAAAAAGGTCAAGGAAATGATCCTGATAGCAATTATGAAGAAGTAAGATATGAAGGATATGGCCCTGAAGGTATTGCAATAATAGTTGAGGCACTTACAAATAATAAAAATAGAACAGCTGCTGAGATTAGGTCCTCTTTTAGTAAATATGGAGGTAATTTGGGTGAAACAGGAAGTGTTAGTTTTGGTTTTGATAGATTCGGAAATATCACTCTTGATAAAAACTTAGTAAAAGAAGATCAACTTCTTGAATTTCTTATTGAAAATAATAGTGAAGATTATGAAATTAATGAAACAGAATATTCAATATACTGTGATCAAAACGATTTGCATGAACTTAATGATAAATTAATTAAACAGTATGGTCAGACTAACTCTGCAAATTTAATTTGGAAAAGTAAAAATAACATAAATATTGGAAAAGATACAGCGAACAAACTATTTAAATTACTTGAAGTTTTAGAAGACAATGACGACGTTCAAGTTGTATCATCAAATTTTGAAGTTGATGATAATGTTCTATCTTCACTCACAGCCTAATGAAAGGAATATAGATGCCTGATAAAGCCTGGAAAAAAAGAGAAAGAGATGTTGCAAGTTATTTCAATGGGAAAAGAACACCTTTGAGCGGGGGTAATGGTAAAGTAACAAGAGCTGATGTAATTCATGAAGACTTATTTATAGAATGTAAACTAAGAGCAAAGCATACAGCAATTAGTTTATGGGATGATACAGCAAAACTTGCAAAAGAGGAGGGTAAGACACCAGTAATAGCATTATGTGAAAAAAATAGACCAGGGTTTTGGGTTATGGTTCATAGTAGTGATCTTGAAAAAATAAAAAAATAATTATTATGGCAGATATTAATAGTACAAATTTATCGACAGAGGCTCCAGATTTTTCAATGCTTGCTCTGTTCATGCAAGCTGACCTTGTTGTCAAATCTGTAATTATAATTTTAATCTTAGCTTCTATTTATTCTTGGAATGTAATAATTTCAAAAATATTAAGAATTAGACAATTAAAAAAACTTGAAAAAGAATTTGAAGATATTTTTTGGTCTGGAAATTCATTTGAAGATTTATACGAAACTTTAAACTTTAATCAGACAGATCCAAAATCAAAATTGTTTTGCGCTGCAATTCTAGAGTGGAAAAAAAGTAAAACTCAGTTTGAAAATGAGACATCTGATATTAATTCTTTAAAAGATAGAATGATGAGATCAATGACAGTGGTTTTTAATAAAGAAAGTGAAAATGTTGAAAGAAATTTAACATTCCTTGCAACTGCTGGATCAACTGCACCTTTTATTGGATTATTTGGAACAGTATGGGGTATAATGAATAGTTTTAAATCTATTGCAATAGCTCAAAATACAAATTTAGCAGTAGTTGCACCAGGAATTGCCGAGGCCCTTTTTGCAACTGCATTAGGTCTTTTTGTGGCTATACCTGCTGTAGTTGCGTACAATAAAATCTCAAATGACTTATCAAAATATTTTATATCCTTGGAAACATTTATGGACGAATTCTCAACAATTTTTTTTAGACAATTAGAGAAAAAATAAATTGATTACCTCAAATAATTTAAACAAACGTAGAAAGCAAAGGTACACTCAAATGAGTGAAATTAACGTTACACCTTTTGTAGATGTTATGCTTGTTTTACTAATTGTTTTTATGGTTACCGCACCTCTTCTAACGGTTGGAATAAAAGTTGATTTACCAAAGGTAAAAGCTACTGCATTAACTGATATTAAAGATCCGATTGAGATAACCGTTAAGTTAGGCGGAGAAGTGTATATTGGAGAATCAAAAGTTGAAGTAGAAAATTTGATTCCTCGACTAAACGCTATTACTGAACAAAATACTGAAGCAAGGATCTATATAAGAGGTGATAGAGTAGTAGCTTATGGAAGGATTATGGAAATTATGTCCATAATAAATTCAGCAGGATATATTAAAGTAGCATTAATTACTCAAAATCTTGAGCAATAGATGGATCGTATAAGCTATAACAGTTTAAAAATAATTAACTTTTTTGATAAATTAAATCCTAAAACATCTGGAGTTATTTTTTCAACACTAATACATTTAATTATACTTTTATTTATGGTCGGTTTGCCAAATTTTTTTTCTCCAAAAGAAATCTACGTTCCAAACGTTATACCTATTGAAATACTTAATGTTGATGAAAATACAAATTTGAAAAAATCTGATACTGAAAAGCCAGAAAATAAAAATAAGGAAACAATTACTAAACAAAAAAAATTTAATTCATCAGATCAATTAGAAGTAAAAAAAAATGTTAAAATAAATAAAACTGAAATTGAAGAAAAAACTAATCCAAATCAACCAGTTTTGGAAATGAAACAAACTCAAAATTTAGAAGTTAAGGAAACAAAAAAAGTAACTATCAAAGAAAAGGAAATTTTAGAGGTTAAGAAAAAAGTGGAAACATTTAAAACTGATATAATTAAACCAAAACTCAAGCCAAAATCAAAAATTATAAATAATGAAAGTATAAAATCAGATCTAGATGTTGAAAAAAACATAAGGGATAAACCAAAGTTGGAAACTGACAAAACTATATCTAAACCAAAACCAAAACCTGAAAAAGATTTTAGTATAGCATCAATGCTCAAAGATTTAAGAAATGAGAAAACAAATATGGTTCAAAAAGAAGTTAAAGAACAAATCGAAGAAGTTAATAATAATAGCTTAGATGATGTTGATAAGAGTATTATACTATCAATATCTGAAATAGATATGTTGAGGCAGCAGTTATCTTCTTGCTGGAACGCTCCAGCAGGTGCGGTCATAGAAAGAGGAATGCAGGTTACAATTTCTGCTAAAGTTTTACAAAATATGAAAGTTTCATCAAATAGTGTTCGTATTGTTGACACAAATATAGCTAAAACTAATCCATTTTATGGACCAATTACTGATAGTGCTATGAGAACTCTTTTAAACCCAGAATGTACACCACTAAAACTTCCTAAAGATAAATATAATCTATGGAAAAATCTTACAATTACCTTTGATTATAGTATTATGAAGGGCTATTAATGAAAAAAGTTTTTTTAATAACCTTTTTTGTATTTTTTAGTTTTAAACTTTATTCACTTGAAGTGACTCTAACACAGGGTAGTGTTAAACCAACTCCAATTGCTGTGACAGAGTTATTTTCGAAAAATACACAATTAACAAAAGTAGGTAAAAATATTTCAAATGTAATTTCTGATAATCTAGAAAGATCTGGACTATTTTTACCAATTGATAGTAGATCATTTATCCAAGATAATGAATCATTGGCAAATAAACCAAGATTTGAAGATTGGAAGTTAATAAAGGCCCAACATTTAGTTTCTGGAAAAATTTCAACAAGCAACGGAAAAATATCCGTAGAATTTAGATTGTTTGATGTGTTTCAACAAAAACAAATAGTGGGAAAAAAATATGAGACCAATGAAAAAAATTGGAGAAGAGTCGCTCATATTATTTCAGATTCCATTTTTAAAAATATAACTGGTGAAGGCGGTTACTTTGATACAAGAATAGTTTATGTTGCTGAGACTGGTCCAAAAGAAAATAAACAAAAAAGATTAGCAATAATGGATCAAGATCAATCAAATCATCGTTTTTTAACTGATGGATCATATTTAGTATTAACACCAAGATTTTCTCCTAATTCTCAGAAAATTACCTACATGTCTTATATAAATAGAAATAATCCCAGGGTATACATATTTGATATAGAAACTGGAAAACAAGAAATAGTAGGCGAGTTTCCAGGAATGACATTTGCTCCACGTTTTTCACCTGATGGTAATCAAATCGTCATGTCTTATACTGACCCAGAAATTGGTAATTCAGAAATATATATTCTTGATCTAAAAACAAGAATTTCAAAAAGAATTACTAATAATTCTTCAATTGATGTTTCTGCAAGTTTTTCACCTGATGGAAAAAAAATAGTTTTTAATTCAGATAGAAGTGGAAGAAGACATTTGTATGTAAGTGACAATAATGGAAAAAATATAAAAAGAATTAGTAGGGAAGCAGGAAGTTATTACACACCAGTCTGGTCTCCAAGAGGAGACATGATTGCATTCACTAAACAAGAAGGGGGGCAATTTTACATAGGGGTTATGGAGGTTAATGGTTCAAATGAAAGAATGATTGCAAAATCTTTTCATGTTGAGGGCCCAACATGGGCCCCAAATGGTAGATTTTTGATGTATTTTAAAGAAGAGAGAACCGCTGAGGATGGATCTGGAGGTGAATCCAGTCTATATTCTATTGATTTAACTGGTTTTAATGAAAGAAAAGTAATAACTCCACTAGGTGGCTCTGACCCAGCTTGGTCTCCATTGATGCATTAATTAAATATAATACAAAAAAATATACGAAATTTTGAAAAAAATGTTAAGGATCTTGGTATAATTTAGTATATCTACTCAAAGTATTAAGGGAGCAATTATTTATGTTTTACAAGTTTTTTATCTCTATATTTATGGTTTTGTTTGTTGCAGCTTGTGCAACAACACCAAAAGACTCAGCTGACTCTTCAGGCTCAGGATCTAGCAGTTCCGGAAGTGATGTATCTTCAGAAGGTACAATTACTGAAACCGCAGGAAGTGGAATAGTTTCTGGATCTCAGGAAGACTTAATTGTTAATGTTGGTGATAGAGTATTTTTTGGATATGATAGTTCAGATTTAGACTCAGACGCTTTGGAGTTACTTCAAGATCAGGTTGCATGGCTTAAACAGAATAGTAATGTTTCTGTTACAATTGAAGGACACTGTGATGAAAGAGGAACTAGAGAGTACAACTTAGCTCTTGGTGAAAAAAGAGCTCAAGCTGTTAAAAATTACCTAATTGGATTAGGAATAAACCCAGACAGAGTTTCAACTATTAGTTATGGTAAAGAAAGACCTGCCGTTGTTGGATCTAACGATGGTGCATGGGCTCAAAATAGACGATCAGTTACTATAGTTAACTAACCTATATCCTTAATACTTTGGCGCTATATTAATATAGCGCCACATTTCTATCTCAATTAGAAATTAAAAATCTTAAATGTTTAAATACTTACTCATTATTCTAATTTTATTTTTTTCAAATTATGTTTATTCTAATGAAAATGAACTTACAATTAGTCAACAATTAGAGAGATTGCAAAGAGAAGTTTCAGATCTTTCTAAAGAAGTATTTTCCAATTCTTCGAAACAATTAAATGGAACAAATAATGATTTTGTTCAAAATCTTTCTGCTATCGATTTGCGAATATATGATATTGAAAATGACATAAAAAATTTAACTTCTAATTTAGAAGAATTATATTTTCAATTAGACGATATTTTTAATAAGTTAGAAAACTTAGAAGTAGTTATTAATAATTTGCAATCAGTTCCTTTAAATAATGTTGAAGTCAATAATGATGAAATTTCACAAGATAGTTCTGAGGTTAAAAGCAATACTTTAAGTAATATTGAAACTGAAAACACACTTGGAACATTAAACATTTCAAAAAACACAAATGAAACAACAGAAGAAGTTGTATCTGACGATCAGGAAATAAACTTTAATGAAAAAGAGGAGATATTATCACCTGAAGATCAATTTCAAGTAGCGTTTGATAATATTAGAAATAAAAAATGGCAGGATGCTAAAACTTCATTTGTACAGTTTATTTCAGATAATCCTGAAAATCAACTATCAGGTTCAGCACATTATTGGCTTGGAGAATTATATATTCTAGAAAAAAATTATAGAGAAGCAGCACTTATATTTGCTGAAGGTTTCCAAAAATTTCCAGATAGTATTAAAGCCGCTGAAATGCTTTTCAAACTTTCTCAGTCATTATACCAAGTTAAAAAAACTACTGAGGCATGTAAAACTATGGAAAAATTAATTATAGATTTTCCAAAAAATAAAATAATTCCTCAAACCAAAAAACAAATTGTTGAGTATAATTGCTTAGAAAATAATGAATGAAGCTTACAAATAAAGAATTCATTAAAATCGTAGAAAAAAAATACACTTTTGAGAAAAACCCTGCAGTTGCTGTAGCAGTATCTGGTGGTCCAGATAGTATGTCATTATTATTCCTTGTTGATGCATTTATAAAACATAAAAAAGGGAAACTGATTGCATTAATAGTAGATCATCGTATTAGAGAAAATTCAAAAGAAGAAGCAAAATATATTTCTGCTTACTTGGATAAAAACAAAATTAATTCTCAAATTCTAAATGTCAATAAAGATAACGTGAGTAAAAAAAGTATGAATGAGGCTAGAAATAATCGATATAATTTACTTACAAAATTTAGTATACAAAATAATATTTTGTATCTATTTGTTGCTCATCACAAAGATGATAATTTAGAAACCTTTTTGAATAGAAAGATCGCTGGCAGTGACTTTTATGGTTTAAAATCAATGTCAGAGGTCTCACTATACAACAAAGTATGTATAATAAGACCACTTTTAAATTTTTCCAAAAAAACACTATTAGACTATAATAAGAAAAATAACTTAGAATACCTTAATGATCCATCAAATTTCAATCTGGATTATACTCGTCCTACAATACGACATTTCCTTAAAAAATCTAAACAAAAAATAATTAAAGAAATTAATAAAGATTTTGAAAATATACTTTTTTATTCACCATATTTTATCCAAATGATACATGAGATACTTCTTAAAAATATTGTCCATGTTGACACTAAAAGAATTGTTATCGGCCATGATAATATAAATAATTTAAATGAAATTACTTCTGAAAATATTATACGAAGAATATATCAATTTTTATTTTATGAAACCAATGCTCCCCGATCAAAAAAAATTAGGATCTTAATAAGTGAAATGAAGAAACTAAATTTTAATAATTTTAATATTAAAGGTATGATTGTTAAAAAAAATGATGATTTGCTTACATTTTCAAGAAAATCTGTTTAATTTTCTACAAAACTATTGTGTTTTTATAATAAATTCCTATGTAATAGTTAGATGAAAAATATAAGCAAAAACGTTATATTATGGATTATAATTGGATTGCTCTTAATTGTGCTTTTTAATCTTTTCCAAGGAACTTCTAACAATAGAAATACTTCAAAAATATCCTTTTCAGACTTCATTGCAGCAACAGAAAGTGGAAACGTTTCTGAAGTAAATATTAATGGAAGTAACGTTACAGGTTTTCTAAATGATGGTAGATCATTTAGCACATATGTTCCTAATTATCCGAATTTGGTAGATAAATTAAATGAAAGTGGTGTTAAAATTACTGCGGAGCCCTCTGAAAGATCAATGCATCCACTCCTAAGTGTTTTGCTATCTTGGTTTCCAATGCTCCTATTAATTGGAGTTTGGATTTTCTTTATGCGTCAGATGCAAGGCGGTGGTGGAAAAGCAATGGGCTTTGGTAAATCTAAAGCTAAATTATTAAATGAGGCAGTAGGCAAAGTTACATTTGATGACGTAGCTGGTATTGATGAAGCTAAACAAGAATTAGAAGAAGTTGTTGAATTTTTAAAAGATCCCTCAAAGTTTTCTCGATTAGGTGGTAAAATTCCAAGAGGTGCGCTCTTAGTTGGTCCTCCAGGTACTGGAAAAACATTACTTGCAAGAGCGATTGCGGGTGAAGCAAACGTTCCATTTTTCTCTATTTCGGGATCAGATTTTGTTGAAATGTTTGTTGGTGTTGGAGCTAGTAGAGTTAGAGATATGTTTGACCAAGGTAAAAAAAATGCACCTTGTATAGTTTTCATTGATGAAATTGATGCTGTAGGAAGGCATCGTGGTGCTGGTCTTGGTGGTGGAAACGACGAAAGAGAACAAACTCTCAATCAACTTCTAGTAGAAATGGATGGGTTTGAAGCAAACGCAGGTGTAATTATAATTGCTGCAACAAATAGACCTGATGTTCTTGATCCAGCTTTGCTTAGACCAGGAAGATTTGATCGTCAAATAACAGTTAATAATCCTGATGTAATGGGAAGAGATAAAATACTTAAAGTTCATATTAAAAAAATTAAAGTTTCTCCAAAATTTGACTCAAAAATTATTGCAAGGGGAACACCAGGTTTTTCTGGGGCTGATTTAGCAAATTTAGTTAATGAAGCAGCATTATTAGCTGCTAGAAAAAATAAAAGAATGGTTACAATTGAGGATTTTGAAAGTGCAAAAGATAAAGTGATGATGGGTGCTGAAAAAAGATCTATGGTCATGTCAGAAGATGAAAAAAAACTTACAGCTTATCATGAAGCTGGACATGCAGTAGCAACTCTTCATTCACCAGCCTCTGACCCAATACATAAGGCAACTATAATACCGAGAGGTAGAGCTTTAGGTATGGTTATGCGACTTCCTGAAAAAGATCAGTTGTCTATGAGAAAAGATCAAATGAAAGCTCATTTATTAATAGCCACTGGTGGAAGAATTGCAGAAGAAATGATTTTTGGTAAAGATAAAATTACAAATGGTGCAGCAAGCGATATACAAATGGTGACAAATCTATCAAAAAAAATGATAACTGAATGGGGTATGAGTGAAAAATTAGGCCGTCTTAGATATAACAATGATAGTGAGGAAGTTTTCCTTGGGCATTCCGTTGCACAATCAAAAAATTTATCTGACTCTACAGCTAAACTAATTGACGAAGAGGTTAGATCTCTTGCAGAAGAGGCTGAAAATAATTGTAGAAAAATTCTTCAAGATAATATCGAAGAATTGCATATAGTTGCTAAGGGGCTTTTAGAGTATGAAACATTATCAGGTGATGAAATTAAAGATTTAATTAAAGGTATAAAGCCAACTCGAGATGATTTTGATAATGATATAAATACACCAAAAAAACCAGCCACATCTGTGCCAAAAACAGGCGGATCTGCTGCCGCACCGGCAAACTAATTTAATTACTTCACTTTATTTATTTTTTGAATAAAAGACATTAATGTCTAAAATATTTGGTACCGATGGTATACGGTGCTTAGTTAATGAGGAACCTCTTTCTGCTGAAACTTGTCTAAAAATTTCAAAAACGGTTGCATTCCTTCTAAAAAAGAAAAATTCTAAAAATAGTAGGGTTGTGATTTGCAAAGACACTAGATTATCTGGTTATCTATATGAGCCACTTGTGACAGCCGGATTTATTTCTATGGGTATGGATGTAATTTTAGTCGGCCCCCTTCCAACACCAGCTGTACCATTAATGATTAACACTTTAAGAGCAGATATTGGTGTAATGATTACAGCTTCTCATAACACATATGAATATAATGGGCTGAAATTTTTTGATAGTACTGGAACAAAGCTAAGTTCATTGATAGAGCAAAAGGTTGAAAAAATAGTCTTAGATAATAAAAAATATTCTAAAATTTCAAACAATACATTCGTATCTGGAAATGCTAGAAGACTGGAAGATGCCTCAGGTAGATACTCAGAATTTTTAAAAAGTACTTTGAATAAAACGTCTTACAAGAGAAAATTAAAAATTGTTTTAGATTGTGCAAATGGCGCCACATATAATATAGCTCCAAATTTATTCTGGGAGTTAGGTCATAATGTAATCGCCATAAATAATAATCCAGATGGATTAAATATTAATAAAAATTGTGGTGCAGTTGATGTTAAATCACTCTCACAAAATGTAACAAAACAAAAAGCTGATATTGGATTTGCATTTGATGGTGATGGCGATAGATTAATAGTTGTAGATGAAGAAGGAAAAGAAGTTGATGGTGATAAAATAATAGGATTGTTATGTAAAAATTATGTAAAACCTAAGAAAAAATCTAATCAACATGATGTTATTATAACGGTTATGTCTAATATGGGATTAGAAAATTATCTCACAAATAAATTAAAATTAAAGATTAAGCGAACATCTGTTGGAGATATAAACGTTATAAATCAAATGAAAAAATCCAAATCTATGATAGGAGGTGAACAATCAGGACATATAATATTGTCAGAACATTCTAACACTGGCGATGGAATTTTGGCAGCTTTAAAAATCACTGAAATTTTGATATCAAATAAAAATAAAGCAAGTAAACTTTTTGATTTGTACAATGACTTTGCACAGGAAAAAATTAACTTAAGTTATAAAACAAAGAGTACCAAACTGTTAAAAATTCTTGATAAGTTAAAAAATGACAAACTGTATAATAATAAAAAAATAAGATCTCTTGTAAGATTATCTGGAACTGAACCATTAGTTAGAATACTAGTTGAGGGGCAAGAAGTTACTGAGGTTAAAAAGAAATCTTTAGAAATTAAAAAATTAGTAAGGCCTTATCTTGGTTAATAAATTTTTAGTACCTGCAGGTTTTAAAGATAGTCTTAATTTTGATGCATCTATTGAGCACAAATATAAAAATAGTATAATAAATTATTTTAGAGATAATGGTTTTACTTTAATTAAGACTCCACTAGTTGAGTTTAGTAAAAATTTAGATCGCAATACTCTAACTTTAAAGACAAATAAAAAAAATGATCAATTAAGTATTCGAAATGATATAACTCCTCAAATAATTAGAATTGCCTCATCTAGACTAGCAAATAAAATACGACCACTTAAGCTATGCTATTATGGAGAAGTTGTTCGAAAAGTGGGAACAATCTTAAGACCTGAAAGACAATTTCAACAAGTTGGTGCTGAGATTATTGGATCTGAAAGCTATAAGGCGGATGTAGAAATTATTAATCTTGCTTACGAAACTTTAAAAAAAATTGGGGTTAAAAATATTGTTATTGAGATTACAGCGCCATTCTTCCTTGACAGTTTGTTTAAAAAAATAACTGATAAAGATTTAAAATATAAATTAAAAAAACATATTAAATTAAAAGATATTAATAATTGTTTAAAGATATTAAAAAAAAATGAATTATATAATTCATTTAAAACTTTACATTTATGTTCTGGTCCAATTCAAAACAAAAAAAAATATATATCAAAGTTAAATAAAATAATAGGTTATGAAAACGAAGTTGAAAGACTAATAAAAATTTCTAATTTAATTAAAACTTCAAAAAATGATTCTTTAAGTGTAGATTTTTTTGACTTACAAAAAAATAAAAATTACTACAAAGGGATAAAATTTACATTTTTTGCTAAAGATGTAAGAGGTGAAATAGCTGGAGGGGGCCGATATAATTTAAAATATGGTCGTAATTCTGAAACTGCTATAGGATACACATGTTACATGGATACAATTTTAAGATCTTCATCGTTAATCAATCAAAATAAAAAAATTCTAATTGCATTCAATACAAGTGATAAAATTAAACAAAAATTAATAAATAAAGGTTATAGTCTATTTAAAACTTTTGAAGATAATATTGATATAAAAAAAGAGGCAAAAAAGTTTGGAATCAAGTATTATTTAATGCACAATACTGTTAAGCAAACCTAATGTTTTATACGATAGTTGGAACCCAATGGGGAGATGAAGGAAAAGGCAAAATTGTTGATTGGATTTCTTCTAAAGCTGACTTAATAGTTAGATATCAGGGAGGGAATAATGCAGGTCATACAATTAAAGTAGATAATAATGTTTATAAACTAAATTTATTACCCTCAGGAATAATTAATAATAAAAAATGTGCTATTGGTAATGGTGTTGTTTTAGATCCGTGGGCACTAATTAATGAAATTGATAATCTTAAAGAACAAGGAATAGAGGTAAACGAGGATAATTTATATATTGCTGATAATATTTGTTTAATCTTACCTCTTCATAAACTTCTTGATGAGATTAATGAAACCTCTAGAGGTAAAAAAGAACTAGGAACAACTAAAAAAGGTATTGGTCCAGCATACGAAGATAAAGTAGGTAGAAGAGCAATAAGAATTTGTGATTTAAAAGATCCAATATTTTTAAAACAAAAAATTGATAATCTTTACGAATTTCATAAAGATAAAATTTCAAAACATATTCATAAAATTACACATAATTATTATGAAGAACTTTTATCTATGTCTAATTATCTAAACTCTTTTAGTGTTCCATTATGGAAAATAATAAATGAATTAGGTCAAAAGAATAAAAATATTGTTTTTGAAGGGGCGCAGGGTTCAATGTTGGACATAGATTTTGGAACATATCCTTACGTTACATCATCAAATACAATATCTGGTCAGATATTCTCTGGCACAGGTTTTAGTGATAGAAAAAACCACAAGATTTTAGGAATTACAAAAGCATATACTACTAGAGTAGGATCAGGTCCATTTCCAACAGAGTTAATGGATGAGATTGGAGAACATCTTGGTGAAAAAGGTCAAGAATTTGGAACAGTTACAAAAAGAAAAAGAAGGTGTGGATGGTTTGATAGTGTTCTTTTAAAACAATCTATCAAACTAAATGGTATTACAGATATTGTACTTACTAAACTAGATGTTTTAGATGAATTAAAAGAAATTAATGTATGCACTGGTTATTTAATTGATGACAAACATTATGACTATTTACCTAGTGAAGAATTTTTATTCGACAAGATAAAGCCTGTTTATAAAAAAGTTGTTGGCTGGGAAAAATCAACAGCTGGGATTAACAAATTTGAAGATCTTCCTGAAAATGCTAAAAAATATATTAAAATACTCGAGGATCTTATGGAAACTAATATTTCAATTGTTTCAACAGGACCAGATAGAAAAGAGACGATTGATATAAACGGAACTTTATCTAATATTTGAAATTTCTTTTTGAAGTTTTTCTAATGCTTTCTCTTCAATTTGCCTTACTCTTTCTCGGCTAATTTTATACTTTTTACTCAAATCTTCTAATTTTAATGGGTTTTCACTTAGTTTTCGAAGTTTTACAATTTCTTTTTCTCTTTCGTTTAAAATTTCAAAAGCTTTTGAAAATAAACTTCTTCGATAATCAAGTTCATCTTTATTTTCAAAAATTGTGTCTTGAGTTTCTTGTTTATCTTCTATTAAGTCCTGCCATTCAGTGTCATGTTCTTCACCTAGCTTTACATTTAAAGATTTATCTGAAGTAAAAAGTCTATTTTCCATATCGATTACTTCCCCTTCTTTTACATCGAGTCTAGTAGCAATCTCTCTAACATTTTCTGGTGATAAATTACCTGAATCAATTGAGGTAAGTTGATTTTTAATTTTACGTAAATTAAAAAAAAGTTTTTTCTGTGCTGCGGTAGTTCCAATTTTTACTAAAGACCAACTATGTAAAACATATTCTTGTATTTGAGCTCTTATCCACCACATTGCATATGTTGCTAATCTAAAACCTTTTTCTGGATCAAATCTTTTAACCGCTTGCATGATTCCAACATTACCCTCTGAAATTAAATCAGTAACAGGTAAGCCATATCCTCTATAACCCATTGCTATTTTGGCAACTAGTCGAAGGTGACTTGTAACTAGTTTATGCGCGGCATCTGAGTCTCCATGTTCCTTATAACGTTTAGCTAACATGTACTCCTCTTCAGCTGTGAGCATAGGAAATTTTTTAATTTCCTGCAAGTATACTGCTAAATTCCCCTCACTTGAAAGTACCGGTAAATTCATAATACGCCTATATCACAAATAAAATATAATTTAATATTTAAGCAATAATTCTATTAAATTCTTAAAATCTTCAGGAATTTCAATATCAAAATTCATTCTTTTTTTTAATGTAGGATGATCAAATCCAAGATGATAGGCGTGCAATGCTTGCCTTTCAAAATTTTTTAAAATCATAAATTTATTAAATGTATTTTTATCTTTTCCAAATTGATTAATTTTACTTTTTCCATAAATCTTATCACCAATTATAGGAGAATTTTTAGAAGTTAGATGAAGTCTAATTTGATGTGTTCTTCCAGTATGTAAATGGCAGTCAACTATACTAGCAATACCAAAAGTCTTTTCTAATTTAATATCGGTTTTAGAATATTTTCCAAAACCCTTATTATTTAAACTCATTTTTTTTCTATTTTTTCTATTTCTCTCTATGTACCCTTCAATTGATTGATTATCAGGCATTCCCCAAACTATTGCTTTATATCTACGAGATATCGTATGTTCTTTGAATTGCTTGGCTAAATTAATATGAACATTATTATTTTTTGCAACAACAAGAATTCCACTTGTGTCTTTATCTAAACGATGGACTATTCCTGGTCTAGCATTATTATCTAAATTACTTAGTTGATTATTAGTGTAATGCATAAGCGCATTCACAAGAGTGCCGCTTTCATTTCCAGGAGCTGGATGCATTACTAAATTTGGAGGTTTATTTATAACGATTAGATCATCATCTTCAAAAATAATGTTTAAGTCAATATTTTCAGCTGAATGTTTTGTTTCTTGTTTCAAGATAATATTTATAAAGTAATTTTCATTTTCTTTAGTTATGTAAGATGGATCTTTTATTTCCTTTTCATCAAGACTTACATTACCATTTAATATTAAAGTTTTTATTTGTGTTCTTGAATATCCTTCCAATTTTGAAACGAGCACTTTATCTAATCTTTGTGAACTTAATTGTTTATTTATAGTTAATTTAAGATTATAGAATTCGTTCATGTCTCAAAAAATTCTTAAATTTATTGTAATATTTTTAGGTATATTAATTGTTATTTGTTTTTTAGCTCTTGTTTATGGTTTGTATATAAAAACAACAAAAAAACAAAGTAATTTAGAAACAAATTTAATTGATTATAATTTAAATTTAGAAAAAGGGCATAAAATTACAGATATAGATATGATTGATAATAATAGGATTTTGTTTACAATAAAAAGTAATGATAAAGTTTATGCTTTAATATATGATATACAAACATCAAATATTACAAAAATAGATACATCTAATGAATAAAGATAATAATTTTGAAAATAATTTAAAAAAACTTGAGTCTATTGTAGAGAAATTAGAAAATGGTGAAGTTGATTTAGAAGAATCTGTAAAACTTTACGAAGAAGGAATGAATTTAAAAAAAGCATGTGAGGAAAAATTAAAAAGTATTGAAAGCCAAATTAAAAAAATTAAGCAAGAAAACAATAAAGTCACAAAAGAAGATTTTAAGTAATTTTCAAATTTGAGTAAAATTCTAAAAATAAGACTTGATCAGCTTTTAATGGATAGAAACTTAGCTGATACTAAATCAAAAGCCCAATCTATGATTATGGCCGGCCAAGTTTATGTAAACGATAAAATTATTACCAAAAGTGGTAACAGTTTTAATCAAAACTCAAAAATAAAAATTAAACAACTTCATCCTCCATGGGTATCAAGAGGTGCATTCAAATTACTGAAAGCGATTGATCATTTTAAGATTGATATTGAAAATAAAATTTGTCTAGATATCGGTTCATCAACTGGTGGATTCACAGAAGTTCTTTTAAAAAAAAACGCTAAAAAAATATATTCTATTGATGTCGGTACAAATCAACTTCACGAAAAATTAAAAAAAGAAAAAAAAATTATCAGTATTGAAAATTTTAACGCTAAATATTTAGATAACTCAATAATTCATGAAAAAATTAATTTGGTAGTCTGTGATGTTAGTTTCATTAGTCTAACAAAGGTTATAGAACCTAGCTTGAAGCTTTTATCAAGTAAAGCTGAGATTATTTCACTAATTAAGCCGCAATTTGAAACTAATAAAATAAATTTGAAAAAAGGTATTGTGAAAGATCCATTGATTCATGAACAAGTATGTAATGATATATCGAATTGGTTTAAAAAAACAATTAAGGCTGAAGTTGTAGGTTTAGTCGAAAGTCCAATCACTGGACCAAAAGGAAATAAAGAATTTTTGATTTACAGTATTTTACAGAAATCTTAAACAATGATCAGCTATAGTTGTGGCAACCATTGCTTCACCAACAGGAACAGCTCTTATACCAACACATGGATCATGACGACCTTTAGTAGATATTGTTGTTTCTTTTAATTTTGTATTAATTGTTTTTTTTGTCGATAATATTGAACTTGTCGGTTTTACTACAAATCTAGTAATTAATTCTTGGCCCGTTGTAATACCCCCAAGAACTCCACCATTATTATTTGAAAGAAATAAAGGTTTTTTATTTTTTATTCTCATTTCATCAACATTAGAAATTCCAGTTTCATAAACACTGCTAAATCCATTTCCCATTTCTACTCCCTTAACCGCATTAATAGACATCAATGCCTTAGCAATATCAGAGTCTATTTTTTCATAAATAGGTTCTCCTAATCCAGCTGGCAAACCTTTCACTCTAATTTCAATTATTGCACCTAAAGAGGAACCAGATTTTCTTGCAGTTTGTATTTCGTTTTCCCATATTTTAATAATTTCTTTATCAGGACTCCAAAAATTATTTTTTGGAATAAAATTATTATTCCAATTATCATAATTAATTTTATGATTACCTATTTGAATTAATGCACCTGTTATTACAACTTGATTTTTAATTTTATTTTTTATGATTTTTCTTGCTATTGCCCCTGCTGCTACTCTCATTGCAGTTTCTCTAGCACTAGATCTACCACCACCCCTATAATCTCTTATGCCATATTTTTTCCAATATGTATAATCTGCATGACCTGGTCTAAATTTACTTTTGATATCACCATAATCTTTTGATCTCTGATCTTGATTGTAGATAATTAGAGAAATAGGATGACCTGTTGTTTTTCCCTCAAAAGTTCCAGATAGTATTTCAACTTTATCCTCTTCTTTTCTTTGAGTTGTAAATTTTGACTGACCAGGTTTTCTTTTATCTAAATAGGGTTGAATATCTTTTTCAGTTAAATTTATGTTTGATGGCACTCCATCGACAACACAACCAATAGCTTTGCCATGGCTTTCTCCCCATGTGGTAAAGTTAAAGATTTTTCCTATTGAATTAGAAGTCATTTTTTAGAATTTGTAAATTCACCTAATAATTCTGAAACACTTTCACTCTCATCAACTGCAACCATTCCTACAGTATGATAGCCACAATCGACATGTTGTATCTCACCAGTAACAGCACTCCCAAGATCACTTAAGAGATACAAAGCAGAATTTCCTACATCTTGCTGATTTACATTTCTTTTAAGTGGAGCATTAAGCTCGTTCCATTTTAGAATAAATCTAAAATCACCTATTCCTGATGCTGCCAAAGTTTTAATTGGCCCAGCACTAATGGCATTAACTCTTATATTTTTTTCTCCTAAATCAACTGCTAAATATCTAACACTTGCCTCTAAAGCTGCTTTTGCAACTCCCATAACATTATAATGAGGCATAACTTGTTCTGCTCCATAATATGTTAAAGTTAAAATTGATCCGCCATTATTCATTAAAGGTTCTGCTAGCCTACAAGCCTCTGTAAAAGAATAACATGATATATGCATAGTTTGTTTAAAATTATCAGAAGTTGTATTGTAATATTTACCTCTTAATTCATCTTTGTTGGAAAAACCAATTCCATGAACAAGAAAATCTAATTCACCCCATTTATTTTTAAGTGTTTCAAAAACGTTATTCATACTTTGTGAGTCTGAAACATCACAAGGAATAATAGTGTTAGAACCTATTTCTTCTGCAAGTGGCTGAACTCTTTTCTTAAGAGCTTCTCCTTGATAAGTAAGTGCAATTTCTGCTCCCTGTTCTGCTAATTTTTTCGCAATACCCCAAGCAATAGATCTGTCATTTGCCACTCCCATAATCAGACCTTTTTTATTTTGCATCAACATATTGTAAATCAGTGTTTTTTTATAAATATAGATATATATACTTATAAAATAATATTCATATCTATAATATGCAATCAAATCAAAAATTAATAAATTCTGATAAAAAACCAATTGAACTTTTTCAAGAATGGTTTGAAGAGGCAAAGAAAAGTGAAATCAATGATCCAAATGCTATGAACCTTGCTACTATATCTTCTGATGGCAAACCCAGCTCGCGAATTGTTTTACTTAAATCATATGATGATAAAGGGTTTGTTTTTTACACAAATTCAAATAGCAAAAAAGGTAGAGCAATTAAAAACAACGATAGTGTAGCTTTAAATTTTCATTGGAAAACACTTCAAAGACAAATAAGAATAGAAGGTAATGTTTCACAAATTTCAAACGCTGAAGCTGATGAATATTATAATTCAAGGCCACTAGGAAGTAGAATAGGAGCTTGGGCTTCATTACAGTCAGAAGAACTAGATGATAGATCGACATTAACTAAAAGAGTAGAAGAGTTTGAAAAAAAATTTTCAGATAATGATGTACCAAGACCTTCACATTGGAATGGTTACTTAGTAGCGCCTGTATTAATTGAATTTTGGCAAGATATGCCATTCAGATTGCATGACAGACTTGAATTCCGTATGGAAAATGATGGTTGGGTTACAAGAAAATTATATCCTTAATTATTTTCTTTCCATTTTTGTAAAATCCATGAACTAGAATTTGATTTATTGTCACCACCTATACCCCAAAGTAATTCAATATTATTTTCATTACAAAATATTGACTCTGGTGTAGTGTTATCATTCCTATCACCTCCATTTGCAAATTTAATAATTGAATCTGAATATTTATTTTTTACTTTTTTAAGACCATCAATACAGGTTTTATCCTCATCATCAAATTCTATTACATCAATAACATTTTTTAATTCATTCATTATTATACTTCTTTCTATAAAAGGAAGAAATTCCTTACCTTTCTTTTTTTGAAGCCATAAATCAGAATTTAGCAAAACTACAACTTCACCATGTTTAGCAGCTTCTTTAATTAATTTTATATGACCACTGTGAATTGGGTCAAAACCTCCACTGACAACAACTATTTCACGCATACTTGTTTCTCCATTTTTCTGGATCTTCTAAAAATTCTTTTAAGTTTGAAACCTTATCTTCAGAATATATTTTTTCACTTTCAATATAATTTATTACATCTTTCCAAGTACACAGTGAGTGCATATTTACATTTAATTTAAATAATTCTGATTCTTTGAAATTAAAAATATCATAGTAAAATATTACAAATATATCTTTAACTTTTAATCCTGCTTCGCGCATTGCGTTAATAAAAATTATTTTACTACCTCCATCAGTAGCTAGATCTTCTACTAAAAGAGCTTTTTGATTATTTTCAAATTCACCTTCAATTTGTTTGTTTTTTCCAAAACCTTTTGTTTTTTTTCTAATATAAATCATTTGTTTATCTAATTTTTGAGAAATAAACGCAGCATAGGGAATTCCAGCGGTTTCTCCACCAGCAATAATTTCTGACTCAATATTATTTTTAGTTAAATAATCTACAGCTTTATCAATTATAAAATTTCTTTCTTTTGTAAAAGAAATAATTTTTCTACAATCAACATAAACAGGACTAGCTAAGCCTGATGTAAGAGTAAAATATTTATCAAATGAAAAATTAATAGACTTTATATCTACTAAAATTTTAGCTATCTCTTTTGACATTTTTTTAAGTTATTTGTGCAATATGTTCAAATGATAAATTTCCAGGCACAATCATTATCGGTATTCTAAGGTTTGTTATTTCATTACTCACCAAAGAAGTTATTATTGGACCAGGATTTTTACTATTTGGATCAGTATTGGCAGCTAAAACAAGAACATTAATATTTTTTTCCTCATCTAATAATTGTTTTAATTCAGTTATAGTATCCCCCTCTCTTAAAGATAGAGCAGGATAGTCGCCTGTTCTTTCTTGGACAAATGAGGCAGCTTTTTTAAGAATTGTTTCTGCTTCTTCTCTAGCTTCCTCTTTCATAATGTCTGTAACACCTTTGGTTGTTAGAACATCCAAAGGCTCTATGAATGTTGCAATTATAATTTTTCTTCCCGTTTTTTTTGATCTTGCGCAAGCATATTCAAGAGCTGTATTCATTTCTTCTGAATTATCTGCAACAACTAGAATATATCTATCATCACTCATTTACTTCTCCTAAATAAAGCAGCAGCAATAAAACCTGAAACTATTGAAAAGATAATTACAAAAACTCCGTATGTAGCTGCATTTTCATTAGCAAAGTAAAATATTTGACTTCCTATACCCATTTTTTTTATAACTATATTTTTTTGATCAGTACTCATAATTGTATTATTTCTTATATAGTAAATATCAACATTATAAATCCCTGGTATTGTATTTGTTGGAAAAAAAACGCTAGTTTGAAATAATTTATCTTTGACCTTTTTCATTTCAAAACTTTTATAAAATGATTGTTCTTTTTTTATTCTAACAAAATTTTCATTCCAATTTTCTTGGTCATTTTTGAAAATAAAATTTTGATTAAAAGTCTTATTATTTAAAATTTTTTCAAAACTTAGATCCTCATTAATTAATATTGATTCAGGCAAGATTTCGTTAATTTCTTTTGATGAGGATAAAAAGAATAAAGACGGAATATTACTATATGTAACGTATTGATTATTTATCCATATTCCAAAATACCTCTCTTTTTTTTGTATTCTCATTTTTGACGGCGGCCCTTTTATTGTCAAGAGTGTCTCATGATCATTTTTTAGTAATCCAAAAATAATAATTTCTTTTCCATTAAAATCTGTTTTTAATTCAATACTGTCCTCAGATAAGTCAAAGTAAATTTCTTCAGCATGAAGAAAGTTATAAAAAAAATTTATAGTCAATAAAATTGTTAGATTAAAAGCAAACTTTATATATAAATTTTTAATCATCTTTTTTTGCCACTTTTAAAATATAAAATTCTAAATAAAATCCTATTAAAGCAAAAATTGATACTAATAAAAAAGATGCTTTCTCAATCAATATATCAACCACTAATCTATCTTTTTGCATAAGCATATAAATTGGAATTATAGAGGATAAAATAATAATACTTAGTTTTGCAAATGAATCATTAAATAATATGTCTGTAAAAATTTTATTAAGATCTTTTTTAATAAATACTCTGAAATTTGACCAAATATATAATTTGTTAAATAAATTTATTACAATTATTAGAATTAAAAAATATTCAATATTCTTTAGATTAAAATCAATAGTTGTAAAAATAAAATATATGAAGAGACAAAACACGATCAATAAATTAATTGTAAAATTAAATATTGAAATCATATCATTACCAATGAAAATAAATCATTTGGTCTTAAAACTAAATCTGTAAAAATTTTACCACAGACACCCAGTACTAATATAGCCAAAATACCTCTTAAATATTCTGCTTTTAATTTAGAACCAAATATTACACCAATTTGTGCACCAATTACTCCTCCAAATATCATTAGTGCAGACAGCACAATATCTACATTATAATTTATGTAGGACTGAAAGAATGTTGCATTAGCGGTAACAAAAATGATCTGAAATAAAGATGTCCCAACTACTATACTTGTTGGCATTCCAAGTATGTATACCATTGCAGGTATCATTATAAATCCTCCTCCAACTCCCATCATTGCGGACATTACTCCAACTGCGAACCCAATCAGTACAGGTGGTATCGCACTTATATAAAGTTTTGATCTATGAAAGCGAACTTTGAATGGAAGTCCGTGAAACCAAGAATGTTGATGCAGTTTTGTTCTTTTAGTGTTTCTTGCTCTATAATGTTTAATCGTTGTTCTTGCGCTTTCAAAAGCCATACTAAAACCAATAAAACCTAAAAAGAAAAGAAATAATAACTGAATAACCAAATCTATTTGCCCAAAGTTTTTTAGATAACTGAAAATATTTACACCGACTGTGGAACCAATTAAACCTCCTATTAGAAGAAATATACCCATCTTTATATCAACATTTCTTTTTCTCCAGTGAGCAATAAAACCTGAAACTGAAGTTGCTAAAACGTGCGGAGCTTCAGAACCAACAGCAACAACCGGAGGTATGCCTAAAAAAATTAATAGTGGTGTCATTAAAAATCCACCACCAACTCCAAAAATTCCTGAAAGTATTCCTATACTCATACCAATAAAGATAATGAGAAAAATATTGACGTTCATTTCAGCTATTGGAAGGTAAATTGACATGTTTTTTTTATAAATTTTATATAATTATTACTTAATAAGTACAAATTATATTTATTTTAGAAAATTATATAAAATTATTTAGTACTATGATTCCGATATAACTAACAATTCCAACACAGCAAGCTGCAGAAAAACCAACATAAAATGGTCTTATGCCTAAGCTTTTTAAAGAAACTAAATTTGTACTTATGCCAACCGCTGCCATTGCTATTGCTAAAGAATACTCAGCGATAGATTTAATAATATTGATGATTAATTGCCAGTTATTATTCGTTAATATTTCAAAAGCTAAATTACTATTTTGAATTCCATAATCTCCAATTGATCTTATAAGACCCATAAGAATAAAACCAATTATGAAAATTGGAAACATAGATATAATTGATGGTTTGCTATTATTTTCACCAATATTATTTCTTAGATACATATAGCTTATTGCAGGAATGACGATTATCATACTGACATTTCTTACTAATTTTGTAATCGTTGCTATATCCATAGTTTTTGGTGAATTGAATTGCTCCGCATATATCAATCCAGCACCAGCAACTTGAGCTGTTTCATGTATTGAAGTTCCAAGAAATAATCCTGATGCTAACTCATCTCCATTAAAAAGATAATAGGCCATAAATGGATAGAGGAACATTGCAATTATTCCAAATATTGTAATATTAGCTATGGCATATGCAACTTCCTCTTTATCGGCATTAATTGCAGGACTAGTTGCTACAATTGCGGATGCTCCACAAATACTTGTTCCAACTGCAATTAATGATCCCATTTTTGAAGAAACATTTAATAACTTGCACAAATAATTTACAACCAAGATTGATATAATAATACAAGCAACAATTAGAGGTATTCCAACTATTCCAACTTTAAAAATATCTAAAAGTCCAAGTCTAATACCAAGACATATTATTCCTAATCTTAGAATAAATTTTAAAGAAAACTTAATTCCTTCTAATAAAAAATTATTAATATGAAATATATTTCCTATTAAAAGACCAAATATTATTGATAGCATTATTGGTGATATTGGACTTTTTTTTAAATTTAAAATTTCTTTTCCGATAAAATCACTTAAGTATATACCTGTATAAGCAATTACAAAACAAAAGATAATTCCTGGGATTATTTTATATATTGAACTCACCATTTAAAATATTCTTTATACAAAAAAAATATTTTTAACATATTTATATTAAACTTAGATATTTTTTGCAGTAATCCATTCTTCTTGAGTATTAATATTGAAAAAATTCTTTTCTTGGCTTTTATCGAATTCAACAAATTTATATTTGTGTTTTTTAACCCAAAACATAATTTTACTATTTTTTAATTTTAATTCATTTTCTAAACTAGTTATTAACGATATATGCCACATTGCTATTACAGGATGATGTCTACTATTTGATCTTGCAATAAATATTTTTATATTTTCATCATATGCCTCTAAAAACTTATCTAAAAGATTATCGGGTAAAAATGGGGTATCACTTGGAACAGTAAAGACCCATTCTTTGTTTGTGTAATTTTCTTTAGTCCACAACATAGATGTGTGAATCCCTGCTAAAGGTCCAACAAAACCTTTGAATCTATCTTCAATTATTGGGTAATCAATTTTCTCAAATTTTTTTAAGTCATTAGCATTTATTATTATTTCATTATTATATTTTTTAAGCTTGTTTATTATTTTGTCTAAGATTGTAATTCTATTTATTTTAGCAAAAGCTTTAAATCCACCTCCAAATCTTTTTGACTGACCTCCAGCAAGTATAGAAAACAAAATTTTTTTCTTATTTATGGTCAATTCTATTTTCCCCAGAAAGTGCTAAATATTTTTTTCCTTTTGCTCGTCCAATAAGTGTTAAATTCGAGCCTCTCGCCAGCTCTACACCCCATGCTGTGAATCCTGATCTAGAAATTAATATTGGAATACCCATTTTTATAGTTTTAATAACCATTTCACTAGTTAGTCTTCCTGTGGTGTAAAAAATTTTATTTGAAGAGCTAATTTTTTTTAAAAACATAAAACCAGCAATTTTATCTACAGCATTATGTCTCCCAACATCTTCCATATAAATCAATGGTTTATTATTATGAATAATTGCACAACCATGTATTGCTCCTGTTTCTAAATATAAGCTCGGTGTTAATGTAATTTTTTTTGAAATTTCATAAATCCATTTATGTTTAATTTTCTTTTTGGATTTTAATTTTGTTTTTTTTATTTCAGCATAGATATCCCCAAATACCGTACCTATTGCACAACCACTAGTTGTTATTTTCTTTCTTAATTTGGTTTCATAATTTGTTTTACGTTTTGTTCTTACAACAACAACACCTAAATCTTTATCTATTTCAACTTTTGTAATTATGTCATTTTTCTTAAGCATATTTTGATTTAATAAATACCCAACTGCAAGATATTTTGGGTGATCACAAATAGACATTAGCGTTACTATCTCTTGATTATTAAGAAAAATTGTAAGAGCTTTTTCATTAATAACTTTAGAAATTATTTTATTCCTTTTCTCATCAAAACCATTTAGTTTTGTAATTAAGGACTTATTATTAATATCAGGTGAGACTAAATATTTCTCTTTTTTTGCCATATGTTGTAATTAAACTAATAATATAAATGAACATATTAGAAATTTTCCTAAATTCCATACTATTAATTATTACTTTAGATAATGAACTATGGGACATTATACTTTTATCATTATTTGTAAGTTTTACTGCCCTAATTATTGCATCATTATTAGGATTTATAGTAGGCTATTATTTTGCAATTTATGATTTTTATTTCAAAAAAATTATTTTAATAATTATAAATTCATTGATGGGAATTCCTCCAGTTGTTGTTGGTTTAATTGTTTATTTTATTTTTGCATCAGGCGGACCTTTAGGTATTTTACAACTTCTATACACACCTTCTGCGATGATTATTGCTCAAACTATAATAATTTTTCCAATAATTGCTTCATTATCTCATGAGATATTTTCTAAAAATTGGTTTGAATTTAAAGATCAGATAAGATCCTTAAATATTCCTTTTTGGGGTTCTGTAAAACTTTTATTTAACCATAGTTATTTTTTATTAATAACAACATTATTATCTGCCTTTGGAAGAGCAATTTCAGAAGTTGGAGCAGTTATGATTGTGGGTGGTAATATTGATCATTATACACGAGTAATGACAACTGCTATATCGTTAGAAACTAGAATGGGAAATTTAGAATACGCTATGGCATTAGGTTTAGTTTTAATATCAATAACAATAATTATTTACTCACTTGTATATTTATTAAATAATAGATCTATTAAATGAAAATAGTAGGAATTATTGGCTGGAAGGATTCAGGGAAAACAACTATTGCAACTAAAATTATAAATAAACTTAGTTCTAAAAATTTTCGTGTTGCTTCAATTAAACATGCACATCACGAATTTGATATAGATCATGAGAATACAGATAGCTTTAAGCATAGATTAGCAGGATCTTCTCAAGTAATAGTTAGTTCATCGAAGCGATGGGTTAAAATATCAGAGCTAAAAAATGCAAAAGAAAAAACATTAGATGAATTAATTAATCAACTTTCAGAAATTGATATTGTAATAGTGGAAGGGTTTAAAAATGAAAATCACCCAAAAATTGAAATAATTAAAAATGATAATGATAATTACTTATTCAACAAAATTAAAAATATAAAAGCTATTATTTCAAATAATAAACTTGAAACTAGCTTGAGAATTTTTAAAAATGACGAAATTGATAATATAGTCGATTTTATTTTGAGAGAATTTTAATGAATAAATCACCTCTAACCAAAAAACAAATTGTTAATTTATTTAAAAAACAAAAGATTATAATTTTTAACTCTGAAAAAGTTAATTTAGAAAACTCAGAAGATAGATTTCTTTATGAAAATATAAAAAGTAAAATTAATTTACCTCCTTTTAATAATTCTGCTGTAGACGGTTATGCGATTTTAAAAAAAGATTTAAAAACAAAAAAAGTTTTTTATTGTAATAGACGAATAGCAGCTGGAGATAACAAAAATATAAAAGTAAAACCTGGTGAAGCAATTAGAATTTTTACTGGAGCAAAAATGCCTTCGAATTCATCAACAGTAGTTATGCAGGAAAATATATACAAGAAAGGAAATAAAATTCATTTAACTACAATTCCAAAATTTGGAGATAATTATAGATTAAAAGGTGAAGATATAAAAAAAAACCAAAAAATATTGAAAAAGGGATCTAAATTAAATCAACAAAATATAAATTTAATTGCTGCTACTGGTATTAGTAAAATAAAAGTATTTAAAAAAATTAAAATTGGTTTCTTTACAAGTGGTAATGAATTAAGAAGACCAACTAAAAATTTAAAAAATTCTGAAATTAATAATTCAAATTATTATAGCTTAAATAATTTACTTGATAAGAATTTTATAAAAAAAAAATATTGTGGAAATCTTAAAGATAATTTTAAATCTATTAAAAATAAAATTTTTAATACTTCAAAAAAATTTAATGTAATAATAACTGCTGGTGGTGCATCTGTTGGTGATGAAGATCATCTAATTAAAGTTTTGTCTGAATTAGGTAAGATATATTTTTGGAGAGCAGCAATAAAACCAGGGAGACCAATTGCAGTTGGAAAAATAAATAATTGCTATATAATTTGCCTACCAGGTAATCCAGTTTCTGTTCAATTGTTATATGTAATGTTAGTAAAACCATTAATAGAAAAATTATCTGGTGGAAATTTTAAGCTCCCATCTTCAAGTAAAATTACAGCAAATTTTTCTATGAAGAAAAAAACAAAAAGAATGGAGTGGTTACGCGTAAATAAAGAAACTATAAAAAATAAAAATATTGCAAATAAATTTCCTAAACAAGGTTCTGGCATGATTAGTTCTATATCCTATTCAGATGGTATAATTGAAATTGATGAAAATGTTTCTCAAGTAAACAAGGGAGATATATTTGATTTTTATAATTATGAAACTTTATTTTAATTTTTAATTTTAAATCTATAACGAATTACAATTTTATCTTTAATTTTTTCACAACTTAAATATTCATAGTTGGACTGATCACAATAATGTTCAAAGTCTGCTTCAGCCAACGGATCAGTTGCTATAATTTTAATAACTGTATCTTTGTTTAATTCTGAAGCAAGTTTCCTAGCCTTAAGCACTGGTATAGGACATTCTGTACCACTAGTATCAAGAACTAATTCTTCATTTTCAACTGAATCTTTCATAGTTTTCTGATACTTAATATATAGTATAATATTAATTGGAATGGATAAATTTGTTTCTCAAACAGAAACTTCTTTAAAAAAGAAGAAAAGACGTTGGACTCCAAAAGGAAGACAAGTCGAAGATAAATATTTAGATGAAGTTTCTAAATTGTTTTCAGGATTAATATTTAAGCGAGATGAATTAATAGAATATTTGCATATATTACAGGATAAATTTGGTGTTTTGTATGATAAGCATCTGGTAGCTTTATCAACTATTATTAATTTACCACTTTCTGAAATTTATGAAGTTGCAACTTTTTATGCTCACTTTAATATTGTTAAAGATAGTAAAGATTATAACCCAGTGAATGTTGTAAGGGTATGTGAAAGTTTAACTTGTGAATTATTTGGCGCACACAAATTACTTCAAGATTTAAAAAAATTAGAAAATAAAAATATAAAAGTCGTACCTGGGCCATGTATGGGAAGGTGCAATGTTGCTCCTACTGTCTGCGTAGGAAAAAATTATGTTGATGAGGCTAATTTTGATAAAGTTAAAAAAACAATCGACGAAAAAACTTTTGACCCCTTTATTCCAGATTATATAAATTTATCTTCTTATAAAAAAAATGGCGGTTATGAAATTTCGGACAAAATAAAAAATGGTATTATCTCAAAAAAACAAGTTTTGGATTCATTAAATGAAAGTGGATTGAAAGGTAAGGGTGGTGCTGGATTTCCTACAGGAAAAAAATGGGAAATTGTTTCAAATTACAATGGTAAAAAATATGTTGCTGTTAATGGTGATGAAGGTGAACCAGGAACATTTAAAGATAGGTCATATTTAGAAAGTGATCCGCATAGATTTTTAGAAGGAGCTTTAATTGCCTCCTATTTTATAAATGCTCAAAAAGTTTACATTTATATGAGAGATGAATATCCAACAGTTATAAAAATTTTACTTGATGAAATAAATAAAATGGAAGATGAAGAAATAATTCCAAAAGACTTTTTCATAGTAAGAAGAGGAGCAGGAGCCTATATTTGTGGAGAAGAGTCAGCAATGATAGAAAGTATTGAAGGCAAGAGAGGATTGCCAAGACATAGACCGCCTTATGTGGCTGAAATTGGTTTATTTGGATGTCCTACTTTAACAAATAATTTAGAAACTCTGTTTTGGGTAAGAGATATAATTGAAAAAGGAGCAAAGTGGTTTGCTGAAAAGGGGTCTAATGGAAATAAGGGTTTTCATAGTTTTTCAGTATCTGGAAGAGTAAAGAACCCAGGAGTAAAAGTTGCCCCAGCCGGTATAACAATTCAACAATTAATTGATGAGTATTGTGATGGTATGGCAGATGGACATACTTTTAAAGGATATCTTCCGGGAGGTGCATCTGGTGGTATTCTACCCGCTACTATGAATGATATTCCACTTGATTATGGATCGAAAGAATTAATGGATGCTGGATGTTTTTTAGGCTCAGCGGCAGTAGTTGTATTATCGGATCATGATAATATGAAAAAAGTTGCACTTAATTTACTAAAATTTTTTGAAGAGGAGAGTTGTGGTCAATGTACACCATGCCGTTCCGGCACAGAGAAAACTGTAAAATTAATGCAAGAAAAAAATTGGAATAAGGAAAAATTAAAAGATTTAAGTGAAGTTATGGCTCAAGCATCGATATGTGGTTTAGGACAAGCTGCAACAAACCCATTAAATTCTGTTTTAAAATATTTTAGCAATGAAATAACTTATGACTAAAGAGAAAACAAAATTTTATTTAAACGAAAAGTTAGTTGAAGCTAATGCAGATGAAACTATTTGGCAAGTTGCAAATAGACTTGGAACAGAAATTCCACACTTATGTTATTCCGATAAACCTGGCTATAGAGCTGATGGAAATTGTAGAGCATGTATGGTTGAAATTGAAGGAGAACGTGTGTTGGCAGCATCTTGTATCAGAAAGCCAACTTATAGTATGAAAGTAAAAACTTCTTCAGAAAAGGCTAAAAAATCTAGAGAGTTAGTTTTTGAATTACTTCTAGCAGACCAGCCAAAAAAAGAAATTGCTCATGATAATAATTCTGACTTTTGGAAATGGATAGACAAAGTTGAAGTAAAAGAAAGTAGATTTCCAAAAAAAACTTCATGTCAGGCAGATGTTTCTCATCCTAGTATGGCTGTAAATCTAGATGCATGCATCCAATGTAATCTTTGTGTAAGAGCATGTAGAGAAGTTCAGGTCAACGATGTCATTGGAATGGCATATCGAGGAGAAAATTCTAAAATTGTATTCGATTTTGATGATCCCATGGGTGATAGCACATGTGTGGCATGTGGTGAATGTGTACAGGCTTGTCCAACTGGAGCATTAATGCCAGCATCCATCGTAGATAAGGACGGTGTTGGGCATAGTAAGGTAGATAAAAAAATTGATAGCGTTTGTCCTTATTGTGGTGTGGGTTGTCAGATAGAATACAATGTAAAAGATAACAAAATAAAGTATGTTAATGGTGTTGATGGTCCTGCAAACAAGAATAGATTATGTGTAAAAGGAAGGTTTGGTTTTGATTATGTAAATAATCCAGAAAGACTTACAAAACCATTGATTAGAATTAAAGATAAACCAAAAGACTTACACCCAAGTATTAATTTTTCGAATATTCATGAATATTTTAGAGAAGCATCTTGGGATGAAGCTCTAGATTATGCTGCACAGGGATTTTTAAAACTTAATAAACAAAGAAATGGTAAGAGTAATCTTGCAGGTTTTGGATCAGCTAAATGTTCAAATGAAGAAGCTTATTTATTTCAAAAATTAATTAGAACTGGTTTTAATACAAATAACGTTGACCATTGCACAAGACTTTGTCATGCGTCTTCTGTAGCTGCGTTATTGGAAACTATTGGTTCAGGAGCTGTTACTGCTCCATTTTATGAAGTTGAACATTCCGACGTGATAATAGTCATTGGAGCAAATCCTACTGAAAACCATCCTGTTGCAGCAACTTTTTTTAAGAATGCTGCTAAAAAGGGTTCTAAATTAATTGTGATGGATCCGAGAGGTCATTCTTTAAAAAAACATGCAACTCATATGTTGCAATTTAAACCAGGATCTGACGTTGCTCTCTTGAACTCAATAATGAATGTTATTGTGGAAGAAAATTTATTTAATTCCGAATATATTAAAAAACAAACTGAAGGATTTGATAGATTAAGAAAACATTTAATGAATTATTCACCTGATATAATGGAAAACGAAACGGGTATCGATCCAGAACTTATAAGAGAAGTAGCACGCTTATATGCTAATACAAATAAAGGAATAATTTTTTGGGGGATGGGGATTTCTCAACACACACATGGTACTGACAATGCTAGATGTTTAATTTCTCTAGCTTTAATGACAGGTAATGTTGGAAAAAGAGGATCTGGTTTACATCCTTTAAGAGGACAAAATAATGTTCAAGGAGCCTCGGATGCCGGCCTTATACCAATGATGTACCCTGATTACCAATTAGTTGATAAAGATAATAATAAAGATTTTTTTGAAAAACTTTGGAAGACTCCTCTAGATGATAAAAAAGGTCTAACTGTTGTTGAAATTATGGATGCAATTCACGAGAATACTATTAAAGGTATGTATATACTTGGCGAAAATCCAGCAATGTCCGACCCTGATCTAAATCATGCAAGGGAAGCTCTTCAAATGTTAGACCATTTAGTTGTTCAAGATATTTTTTTAACTGAAACAGCAACATATGCGGATGTTATTTTCCCAGCTTCAGCATGGCCTGAAAAAAATGGAACAGTGACTAATACCAATAGACAAGTACAGATGGGAAGAAAAGCCCTTGATTCTCCAGGTGAAGCTAAAGAAGACTGGTGGATAACGAATGAACTTGGAAAAAGAATGGGTTTAAATTGGAAATATAATCATCCCAAGGAAATTTATGAAGAAATGTCACTAACAATGCCTTCATTAAACAATATTTCTTGGGAAAGATTAGAAAGTGAAAACTCTGTAACTTATCCAAGTAAATCTCCAACTACACCAGGAGATGAAATTGTTTTTGGTGATAAATTTCCAAATGAAAATGGTAAAGGTAAATTTGTTCCAGCTAGTGTTACTCCACCAGATGAAGTACCTGATAAAGAATTTGCGATGATACTAACCACAGGAAGACAATTAGAGCATTGGCATACTGGAGCTATGACTAGAAAGGCATCAAATTTAGATGCCATCGAACCTGAACCTTCAGTATCAATATCACCTAAAGATATAATTAAAAATAATATGAAAGCTGGTGATAAAATAAAAGTCACAACTAGAAGAGGCTCAATAGATATTAGAGTAAGGCAAGACAGGGCGATTCCTGATGGAGTTATATTTATTCCATTTTGTTATAATGAATCCGCCGCTAATCTTTTAACTAACCCAGCTTTAGATCCATATGGAAAAATTCCTGAATTTAAATATTGTGCAGCAAAAATTGAGAAGTTATAAATATTTTATGATTAAAAAAACATTAATAATTTTATTTCTTGTATTTAGTCCAATCACAGCATGCTCTACATTAAGTGAATTAAACGAAAGAGTAAAGGGTGATGGAGTTCCTTATATTCCTGGAATTTAATATATAAAATTCTTGTCGAATTCATAATTTAATATAAATGCAAAATTAATGCCGCGTTAGCTCATTTGGTAGAGCAGTTGATTTGTAATCATCAGGTAGTCAGTTCGATTCCGACACGCGGCACCACCTTAATAATTTTTACGTTGAGTAAAACTGATATAATGCAATCGATGTTGCGTTAGATACATTTAAACTATCAATTTTATATTTTAAATTATTTTTCATGTTTATCTGCATTATTTCATCACATTCTTTTTTTACTAATTCTCTAATACCTTTTCCTTCGGAGCCAAAAACTAATACTGATTTTCGTGAAAAATTTAATTTTGCATTATTAATTTTTGAACTGTCAAAGCCATAAATCCAATAATTATTTTTTTTCAGAAAAGAAATAGCTCTTCTTATATTTATCACTCTAATATAATTTACAATTTCAGCGGCACCAGAAGCTGATTTATAAAGTGATGGAGTCAATTCTGGTGAATTATCTTTGCCAACTATAATGCCTGCACAATCAAATAATGCACATGATCTCATGATAGAGCCAATATTTTGAGGGTCAGTTACTTGATCTAAAATTAATATTACTGATTTTGATTTCTTACTTTCTATTTTTATAAATTCTTCAAAACTTGGCCTTGCAAAATCTTTTGTTTTTAGAACTACTCCTTGTGTTGTGTTCTCATTTCCAAATCTTCTTGTAAATTCGTTTTGAGGGAGAATGGTAGTTT
>CACHLW010000006.1 GCA_902580765.1 uncultured Alphaproteobacteria bacterium
CTGAAACGACCAAGCATTTCTAAAACGGCTTCTTTATTTTTTTCATAAACATCACGCCACATTACTGGATCACTACCTGCCAATCTTGTGAAATCTCTAAAACCTGCAGCTGAATACTTAATTACTTCATCTTTCATTTGAGATTCAAGCTCTGTTGCAGTTCCTACGACAGAATATGCAATGAGTTGTGGAATATGAGATGTCATAGCTAGTACTCTGTCATGACGTTTAGGTTCCATGATTTCTATATTCATTCCAAATGACTCCCAAATATCTGAAATTGATCTTGTTATCTCACTCTGAGTTTCTATTGGGGTCAAAATACAATACCTATTTTCAAACAGCTTTGCGAAACCAAATTCTGGTCCGCTTTTCTCTAATCCTGCAATAGGGTGAGCAGGAACAAATAAAATTTTTTTATTATTAATTGATTCTTTAAAATCTTCTATAACACTTACTTTTGTTGAACCAACATCTGTTACTAGTGTTGTTTTATTAACATAGCTATTCAATTGCTTAAATATATCCCTATATGAGCTCAAAGGCGTACAAATAAAAATAATATCAAATTGTTGATTATATTTATTTAAATCACTCTCTATTGCATCCACAAGATTTAAATTTTTTGAAATATTTATTACCTCACTATCTCTATCAATAGAAAAAATTTTTTTTGATATTTGTTTTTCCTTGATTGCCCTCACTATGGATGATCCAATTAATCCCATACCAATGACCAGAGCTGAATCATAAGTTATTTTAGACATTAAATTTCTTCAAACTTTCAACTGTCAAATCCATTTCTTCTTTTGTACCAATACTAATTCTCAAAAAATTGGGCAGATTATAACTATTTAAACGCCTTATAATAATGCCATCATTCATAAGATGATTACTAATTTTCTCAGCTTCTTCTTCTGAAGTTTCAATTAAAGTAAAATTACCTTCAGTTTGTCTGGTTTTAATATTTAGAAGTTTGAGCTCTTTTTCAAACCAATCTTTAATTTCAGAATTTAATTTAACAGAGTTTTCAATATGTTCTTTATCCTCCAAAGCTTTAATTGCAAGAGACTGTGAAATAGTTGTCGTATTAAAAGGAGGTTTTATTTTATTAATTATATCAGCTATTTTTTGACTGGTATAACACCAGCCTACTCTTAAAGCTGCGAGTCCATATGTTTTTGAAAATGTTCTTGTTAAAATAATATTCTCATATTCATCCGTTAAACTAAATCCTTTATCATAATCGTCTTTTTGCACATATTCGACATATGCTCCGTCTATAACAACTATAATATTTTTAGAAATACTATTCATTAATTTAACAAGTTGGTCTCTAGACAAATAAGTGCCGGTTGGATTATTAGGTGATGCAATATAAATTACTTTGGTAGCGTCATTTGTTTGATCTATGAGATTTTCAATATTTAAATTGAAATTTACATCTTCCTTAATTTTTTTTGGAACTGCACCAACTACTTTACTGACAATTGAATACATCTCAAAGCCGTGGTTTGCGTGGAGAATTTCATCGCCATCTTGACAAAATGCCAAAGCTGCAAATAATAAAACTTCATCTGAGCCAGAGCCAAGAATAATTCTATTATTATCAATAGAAAAATTTTTAGCTATTGCTTCTCTTAATGATGATCCATCAATTTCTGGGTATCTATGTAAATCATGATTAATATTTTTTGTTTCCAACAATTCAATTGCTTTCGGTGAAGCACCATAGGGATTTTCATTTGAGGAAAGTTTGATAACTCTTTTATTGTTATTTAACTTTGCCTTACCACCTTTATAAACATTAATGTTTTCTATAGATCTTTTTGATTGAATATTTTCTTTAGTTAACTTTTGAAGTTTTTCAGAAGATTGAAAAATTTCTCTCCAAAGTCTAACGATAGTATCTTTTGGATAAGATCCTGTAAATTTAGAACTTAATCTGTCGAGAATTTTTTGTTCTCTATCTAGATCAACAACTGAATTATCTTTTTTGTGTTTTCCTATTTCTAAAACAATTTTAGATCGATTAGATAATAAAGATAAAATTTCATCATCAATGTTATTAATTTTGCTTCTTAAATTGTCTAATTCTTTATTTTTCATAATTTTGGACGTTTCTTTACAAACTATCTTACGATAAATCAAAATAAAGTAGTATTTAATTTAAAAAATGACGATTTATTGACTTAGAAAGATATATAAATATAAGACCAATTATCACCGATTTGAGACAGCTTGCGGGTGGAGCAATAATCAGCTAAAGCGTTTACACTCCTCCTTCATTCTTTCAAATAGTGTTAGACTAAAAAGATATGAAAACAAAATTTACTACTGACACAAAACTTGAAAGCGAAATAGCCTATTTCCAGAATATTAATTTAAAACTAGAATCAGGAGATATAATAGATAGTTTTAAACTAGCATTCAAAACATATGGCAAATTAAATGTTGATAAAACTAATGCTATTCTTGTTTGCCATGCTTTAACTGGAGATCAATATGTTGCTGGGAATAATCCCATTACTGGGAGAGAAGGTTGGTGGTCTAGAATGGTTGGGCCTAATAAACCAATTGATACAAACAAATTTTTTGTAATTTGCTCAAATGTACTCGGCGGTTGTGCTGGCTCAACGGGTCCTAAAGAGTTACAAAATGGAAGTGATGTTGCATATGGTGGTAATTTTCCTTCCGTAACAATAAAAGATATGGTGAAGGCTCAATCTTTATTGATTGAAAATTTAAATATAGAGAAGTTATTTTCTGTCATTGGTGGTTCGATGGGAGCAATGCAAGCGCTTCAATGGGCAATCGATTTTCCAGATAAAATTTTAAATATAATACATATTGCGGGCGCGTTAAAACATTCGGCTCAAAATATTGCATTTCATGAAGTTGGGCGACAGGCAATAATGAGTGATCCTATTTGGAAAAATGGAAAGTATTTTGAAAATAATGAAGTGCCAGAAAGAGGTCTATCAGTAGCAAGAATGATTGCGCATATCACATATTTATCCGAAAATGCGATGCATAGAAAATTTGGAAGAAAACTTCAATCAAGAGATATTATTTCTTTTGGATTTGATGCTGATTTTCAAGTTGAGAGTTATCTGAGATATCAAGGTAAATCATTTGTTGAAAGATTTGATGCAAATTCATATCTTTATTTAACAAGGGCTATGGATTATTTTGATCATGATGAAACATTTAGAAAAAATATTGAGTTTAGTCATAATCCAAATAACCATTTAAAATATTTAATTGTCTCATTTACCTCGGATTGGTTATTCCCTACAATAGAAAGTAAAATGATTGTAAATCAATTAAATTCTCTATCAAGAGAAGTAAGCTTTCTAGAAATTGATACTGATAAAGGGCATGATAGTTTTTTATTAGAGGAACCACAGTTAGATGATGTAATAAAAGGTTTCCTAACAAACAACTTTGCGAAAATAGATGAATAAAATTAATAGCATAAGAAAAGATTGGTCTCTTATTGAAACACTTATCGCAGAAGATAGAAAAATCCTAGATATTGGATGTGGTGATGGCGGTCTTATGGAACAATTAGAAAATAATCGTAATGCGATAACTCACGGCATTGAATTAAATAGAGACCTAGCTGCAAATGCTATTGCAAGAGGTTTCAATGTTGTACATGGAAATGCCGAATTAGATTTGTCCCAATATTCAAATAATAGTTTTGATTATGTAATTTTAAGTCAAACTTTACAAGCAATGATGAAGCCTAAAGATATTCTGTCTGAATTATTAAGAATAGGATCAAAAGCAATAGTTTCTTTTCCTAACTTTGGACATTGGAAAATAAGATTACAGCTTTTAATATCTGGAAGAATGCCAGTAACAGAAAGTTTACCTTATACATGGTATGACACACCTAACATTCATTTTTTTACAATTAAGGATTTTTTGAATTTGTGTAATGAAATGAATATTGTAATTGAAAAAAGTATCGGATTAACATCAAAAGGTAAGCAATTTGATATAAGTGAATCAATTACTGGAGTTAATTTTTTCACTCACGAAGCTATCTTTTTATTAAGTTATAAAAATTTTGAACCAATAAAAATTAAATCATCAAAAAAAGTTTTTGCAAAAAATTCTGTTATTGCAAATTAGTTATTAGATGAAAGTTGAAATTATAAATCAATTAAAAGACAACTACTCTTTTGTTTTATATAATGACACACTTAAGAGTTGTGTTATAGATCCTGCTGACAGTAATCCTATATTAAATTTTGCTCTTGAAAACAATTTAACCATAGAAGATATATTTATTACACATCATCATAAAGATCATACATCAGGTGTAAAAGGAATACTTAATGCTTTTCCAGAAGTTAATATACACTCTCCCAGTGCTCAGATTGAAAATACAAGATTCGTTTTACGTGATGGAGATGAAGTCAACTCCTGCTTAAATACATTTAGAATAATAAAAACACCCGGGCATACATTAGATCATATAATTTACTATGATGAAAACAACGGTGTTTTATTTTGTGGTGATACACTGTTCAGACTTGGTTGCGGTCGTGTGTTCGAAGGAACATTAAATGAAATGTTTAACAGTTTACAAAAAATTAATGAATTTGATAAAAATACAATTATTTATTGTGGTCATGAATATACTTTAAACAATTTAAATTTTCTTGAGAAAACACTCAAAAAAGAAAGTTCTTATTTGACAGTTAGAAACAAAATTAATGATGATTTAAATAATAAAGGAAAATCCGTACCTTTTTTATTAGATGATGAACAACGCTATAACTTATTCCTGAATCAAAATTCAAAAATAGGTACTATAATTAAGAAAGAGCTAGGTTTTACAAACTTTGAATTATTTGCTTATTTGCGAAAAGCAAAGGATAGCTTTTAAGGTCTTTATTTCCAGTATTTACGCCATATTTTTAATTTGACTATTAGTATAGTTCACTATAAACCCCGCCATCTAAAGATATGTTAGCAATTTTCAAAACTGGTGGAAAGCAATACTCAGCAAGAGCTGGTCAGATACTTAAGGTAGAAAAACTTGAGGGATCCAAAGGTGATAAAGTGTCTATTACTGATGTATTAGCGATCAGTGATAAAAGCACAAATAGCTTAGGCGAGCCATTACTAAAAGATGCTTCAATTGAAGCAAAAATTGTTGATCAAATCAGAGATAAAAAAATAATAGTTTTTAAAAAAAGAAAAAGACAAAATTACAGACTAACACAAGGTCATAGACAATATCTAACTGTATTAAGAATAGAATCAATTTCTTATGGTGGAAAAAAATCCACTGCTGAACCTGAAACAAAAAAAGTTAAAAAAACTGAAACTAAAGTTACTAAAGAAAAAATTGAGTCTAAAGAGGTAAAAGTTACAAAAAAGAAGACGGTTGCAAAAAAAGCAGTAAATAAAGCTTCACCTACTAAGAAAAAATCAGTAAAGAAAACTGTTAAAAAAACTGTTAAAACTAAAAAAGAAGATAAATAATGGCAACGAAAAAAGCAGGTGGTAGTTCTAGGAATGGAAGAGACTCGGCGGGTCGAAGACTTGGAGTTAAGAAATTTGGCGGTGAAAACGTAATAGCAGGAAACATTATTATTAGACAAAGAGGTACAAAGTTTCATCCAGGTGATAATGTTGGCATAGGTAAAGATCACACAATATTTGCTACAATAAATGGAAAAGTAGCTTTTAAAAAAACAAGAGTAAGAACTTTTGTATCAGTTGTTCCCACAGAACAATAATCCCAATTAATTAAAAATTTATTATGAAATTTTTAGATCAAGCAAAAATATATATTGCATCTGGTAATGGTGGAGATGGCTGCGCTAGTTTTCGTAGGGAAAAATATATTGAGTTTGGTGGCCCTAATGGAGGCGATGGAGGCAAAGGTGGAAATATTATTTTTAAAGTGGATGATAATTTAAACACACTAATTGATTTTAGATACCAACAACATTTTAAAGCAAAAAAAGGTGAAAATGGAAGGGGAAAAAATCAAACAGGAGCGAATGGAAGCAACATGGTTATTAAAGTTCCACCTGGAACAGAAATTTACAATGAAGATAAAACGGTATTGCTAACTGATCTAACAAAAATTGATGAAGAATACATTTTATTAAAGGGTGGTAATGGCGGTTTAGGAAATAATCATTTTAAATCATCAGTTAACCAAGCTCCAAGAAAATTTACAAAAGGTGAATTAGGAGAAGAACGATGGATATGGTTATCACTAAAATTATTTGCAGATATAGGAGTAATAGGCTTACCTAATGCAGGTAAATCAACTCTGTTATCAACAATTTCTAATGCTAACCCAAAAATTGGGGATTATCCATTTACAACCTTACATCCTGTGCTTGGTACCGTGAAGCGCTTTGATAAAGAAATTGTATTAGCAGATATCCCAGGGTTGATTGAAGGTGCGCATGAGGGAAAAGGTTTGGGAGATAAATTTTTAGCACATATTGAGAGATGTAAATATTTACTTCATTTGGTAGATATAAATGACGAAAATTGGTACGAAAACTATATCACAGTAAGAAACGAAATTTCAAAATATAGTGAAAAAGTATCCTCAAAAAAAGAAATAATTGTTTTAACCAAAGTTGATTTACTTAATGAAAATTTAGAGCAAAAAAAAATTAAGATCAATCAAAAGTTAAATTCTGATATTCTTTTTATATCAAGTTTTAATAATGAAGGTATAGATGATCTAATTGATTATTTATTCAAATATAATGAAATCACAAATGATTAAAAAATATAAAAAAGTAGTTGTAAAAATTGGTTCAAATTCAATTGTTGATTCGAAAACAAAAAAGATCAAATCTAAGTGGTTAGATAATTTATGTAAAGACATTGCGGAATTGAATAAAACAAAAAAAATTGTGATTGTATGTTCTGGAGCTATTGCTTTAGGTGCGAAAAGTATTTCAAATACAAATTTAAGAAAATTAGAAGATAAACAGGCAGCAGCTTCAGTTGGTCAAATTGAATTAGCCCATCAATGGCGAAATAAACTAGGAAAATACAAGATAGGTGTTTCTCAAATTTTATTAACATTAGAAGATAGCGAAGAAAGGCGACGATATTTAAATGCTAGAAATACAATATCATCATTACAAAGTAAAAACATAATCCCAATCATTAATGAAAATGACACTGTTGCTACTGAGGAAATTCGCTATGGTGATAATGATAGACTTGCAGCCCGAGTAGCACAAATGATTGAAGCTGATTTATTAATTTTATTAAGTGATGTTGATGGTTTATATCAAGGTAATCCAAAAAAAGATAAGGATGTCAAAAAAATTTCAGAGGTATTTAAAATTGATAAAAAAATTGAAGAACTTGGAAATTATCAATCTTCTGAGCTAGGTAGTGGAGGAATGGCCACAAAAATTTTAGCGGCAAAGATAAGTGCTGAAAACGGTTGTGCTACGATAATCACTAATAGTGATAAAAAAAAACCAATCAGTGATATTAATAAAAAAAATTCAACAATTTTTTATCCCTTAACTTCTACAAATTCGTCCAAAAAGAAATGGTTATTAAATCATTTAAAACCATCAGGATCCATTATTATTGATGCAGGAGCTAAAAATGCAATTTTAAAAAATAAAAGTCTTCTTCCTGCAGGTGTAATAGATATCAAGGGAAGGTTCAAAAGAGGCGATGTAATATCTATCTTAGTTGAGAATGGTCAAAAGGTAGCAATAGGCATATCTGCTTATGATTTTAATGATGCAAAAAAAATTATTGGAAAGAAAAGTAAAGAAATTTATAAAGTTTTAGGTTTCGAAGGAAGAGATGAAGTGGTACATAAAGATAATTTAGTTAAGCTTTCTACATGAGTATTGAAAATAATATTATTGAATTAGGCAAAAGAGCAAAATCTGCCTCTCTAAATATGAAAGTCTGTAGCAGTGATCAAAAAAATCTTGCTTTAACAAAACTCACTAAAAATTTAGATAAAAATAGAAATAAAATTCTTGAAGCAAATGAAATAGATTTAGAAAATGGTGAAAAAAAATCTTTAGCTAAGCCTTTAATAAATAGACTTACATTAACTGAAAAATCTATTGATGGATTGATTACATCAATTGAAGATATAATCGAAATACCAGATCCAATTGGCATTACGTTAGAAGAATGGGAAAGGCCTAATGGTTTAAAGTTTCGTAAAATTTCAACACCACTTGGTGTATTAGGAGTAATTTATGAATCCAGACCGAACGTCACTGTTGATGCGTCTTGTCTTTCCATAAAATCTGGTAATTGTATAATTTTAAGAGGTGGTAGTGATAGTTTTCATTCCTCTAAAGAATTGGTAAATAATATTACAAATGCTTTCACTGAAGCTGGCCTCCCAGAACATTGTGTCCAAATGATTAATACACCAGAAAGAGAAGCAGTTGATCATTTGCTAAGCATGAGAGATTATGTTGACGTAATTATTCCTAGAGGTGGCAAAGGTTTGATTGAAAAAATTAATTCAGCAAGCAAAATACCCGTTATCAAACATTTAGACGGTATATGTCATGTGTATGTAGATAAAGATGCTGATTTAAGCATTGCAGAAAAAGTAGTTTTTAATAGCAAAATGAGACGTCCTGAAATTTGTGGTGCTGCAGAAACACTTTTAATTGATGAAAAAATTAAAGACGAAGCAATGAAAATATTAAAACCTCTAAAAGAAGTAAATTGTGAAATTAGAGGCGATGAATATATTCAGTCTTTAGATAGTGATTTTAAAACGGCAAGTGAAGAAGATTGGTCATTAGAATATTTAGATAAAATTTTATCAGTAAAAATTGTTTCAGGAGTTGATGAAGCGGTTAAGCATATAAATAATTATTCTTCTGGACATACAGAAAGTATAATTACACAAAGTGAAAAAACCTTTGAAAAATTTTATAATAAAATTGACAGCGCAATAATACTTAAAAATGCATCTACACAATTTGCGGATGGCGGTGAATTTGGTTTTGGTGCTGAGATAGGAATCTCAACAGACAAAATACATGTAAGAGGACCAGTGGGAACAAAACATTTAACTACATTTAAATATGTAGTTAATGGTAATGGCCAGGAAAGACCTTAATTGAAAAAGATTGGACTACTTGGAGGGTCTTTTGATCCGCCACATCGAGGGCATCTATTTATTTCAAATGAAGCTAAAAAAGTATTACATCTAGATGAAATTTGGTGGCTAGTTACACCTCAAAACCCATTGAAGATTTCAAAGCCCGCAACATACGAAGAGAGATTACAAAATTGTAAACAAATTACAAAAAATTTTCCTATAAAAATATTAGAAGTAGAAAAAAAAATTAAATCTCAATACTCTTATCAAACAATTAAATTTCTAATTCAATATTATAAAAATATTAAATTTTTTTGGTTAATGGGTGCAGACAATTTAGTTAATTTCCACGAATGGGAAAAATGGCAATCAATTTTTCATATTATCTCTATTGTTATTTTTAGAAGACATGGATATAATACGAATGCTTTGAAAAGTGTTGCAGCAAAAAAATTTATTCATAATAAATACATAGCTCAAGACATAGAACATGTTTCAAAAAAAATTCCTGCTTGGACTTTGATTCAAAATAAAGAAATTAAAATTTCATCATCTGAAATTAGAAATCAAAGAAATAAATTAAGAGGCAAATATTAATAAAATTACTTCATTGACGGAAAATATTGTATCAATACTAAGTGATGCAAAAGCTGAAGATATAAAAGTAATTGATTTATCTAATAAATCATCCGTTGCTGATGCCTTTGTGATTGCTACCTGTAGATCAACTAGACATTCAGATGCTACAGCAGACGAAATGGTAAAAAAATTAAAAAAAGCAGGGATAAAGTGTCCAAATCCTGAAGGAAGACCTCAATGTGACTGGATAATTGTTGATGCAGGTGAGATCATTGTTCATTTGTTTCGACAAGAAATTAGAGAATTATATGCATTAGAAAAATTATGGGAAGTAAGCTTTGATTCTTCACAAACTAAACTAGCTTAAAATATATGATAATTTCAAAAAATGTATTTTTAAAAGTAATACTACTGTTCACCCTCATTACACTTCTTGCACCTAAAACATATGGATCTTCTTCAGATGAAGAAAAATATAAATATTTAGATCTATTTGGACAAGTGTTTGACAGGGTAAGATCTTCCTATGTGGAAGAAGTTACGGATCAAGAATTAATTGAAAAAGCGATTGATGGAATGTTGTCAGGTTTAGATCCTCATTCTGGTTTTATGAATGAAGAAGTATTTCAAGAAATGCAAATGGATACTGAGGGTAAATTTGGTGGATTAGGTATTGAAATTACCATGGAGGAAGGTTTTGTGAAAGTCATTGCTCCGATAGAAGACACACCGGCATATGATGCTGGAGTTCTTGCAGGTGATTATATTATTCAAATAGACGAAACACCTGTTTTTGGTCTAACTCTAAATGAAGCCGTTGAATTAATGAGAGGCAAAAAAGGTGAGCCAATAGTAATTACTATTTCAAGAGCAAATACTGAACCCTTTGAGATTGAAATTATCAGAGATTATATCAAAATTAGATCAGTTAAAAGTGAAGTGCTTAACAATATTGGATACTTAAGAATAACATCTTTTAATGAACAAACAGAAAGTGGTCTTCTAAATGCTATAAAAAAGATTGAACAAGAAAATAAAATAAAAGGTTACGTTTTAGATGTACGGTCAAACCCAGGCGGTCTTCTTACACAAGCAGTTAAGGTAACGGATATATTCTTGGAAAGAGGAGAAATTGTTTCAACAAGAGGTAGAGATAAAAAAGACATAAGAAGATATCGTGCAAAAAAATCTGATAGAACTAATGGAAAACCACTTGTTGTAATTATTGATGGTGGTTCTGCATCAGCTTCTGAAATTGTTGCAGGCGCACTTCAAGATCATAAAAGAGCAATCATTATAGGTACACAATCTTTTGGAAAGGGTTCAGTTCAAACAATAATTCCTTTTCAAGTTTCAAATAGTGATAATATAACTGGTATAAGATTAACTACCGCCAGATATTATACTCCTTCAGGTGAATCAATCCAAGGTAAGGGGATCGTACCAGATATAATCATTGAACAAGGAGAATTTGAATCTTTTGATTATAAAAGATTTTCTGAATCAGATCTAAAAGACTCTCTTGATAAAAACAATGAAGAAGATGTAGAAGAAAATGCAGATAATGAATTAAGTGAATTTGAAAAACGTTTAGAGATTGATTATCAACTTCGAAGAGCCTTTGATCTTGTGCAAGGTGTAAGTCTCTTTAATGAAACTCAAGAATAATAATGCAAAAAAAATATAGAAAATGTGTGGGAATGATGATTCTCAATGCAAGAAATCAAATTTTAGTTGGTCGAAGATTAGATCACCCAAGTGGATATTGGCAAATGCCTCAAGGTGGTATCGATGAAAATGAAAATCCTGAAGAAGCAGTTTGGAGAGAAATGATGGAAGAGATTGGTACGAATAATGCATCTTTGATTAATTCATCTCAAGAATGGATCTCTTATGACATACCTACAGAAACACTAAAGACATTACCATGGGGTGGTAAATACATAGGTCAAATTCAAAAGTGGTTTTTATTTCGTTTTACAGGAATTGATAACGACATAAATGTAGGAACAGAAAATCCTGAGTTTAGTGAATGGAAATGGATGGACTATGATGAAATTAGCCAAAACGCTGTACCATTTAAAAGAAATGTTTATATAAAAATTCAAAAAGAATTTAGAAGGAATTTAGTTAAAGTTTAATTTAGAAAGAAATTAAATTTTATCGTAATAATTTACATTTATTGCTTCTAATTTTGCTTTAGCTACAGATAGTTGTTCCTCTGATTCTTTACCTTCTTTGTTTTCTAATTCTTGTATTTCTTTTTCAATTGATGTTTTTTCTAAAGAATTAACTTCAACAACACTTTCTGCAAGAACAATACATTTTTCTGGATTGATTTCTGCAAAACCACCAGAAACAAAAAAGGATTTAATTAAATTTTTATCTTCACTGTATACCATAACTCTTCCTGGTCTAAGAGAGGACATGACCTTACTATGTCCTGGTAAAATACCTAAGTCGCCATCTTTACCAGGGACAATTATAGTACCAACTTCATCATTGAAGACAAGGTTTTCTGGAGAAACTAAATCAAAAGAAATTGTTGCCATTATGCGGCTTCAGCTTCTAATTTTTTAGCTTTTTCAATTGCTTCATCTATGCCACCTACCATATAAAATGCAGCTTCTGGCATATGATCATATTCTCCTTTTACCAGTCCATCAAAACTCTTAATGGTATCTTCAAGATCAACATATTTACCTGGTGAACCTGTGAAAACTTCTGCTACGAAAAATGGTTGGCTCAAAAACTTTTCTATTTTTCTTGCTCTAGCAACTGTTAGCTTATCTTCTTCTGAAAGTTCATCCATTCCTAAAATAGCAATAATATCTTGAAGACTTTTATATGTTTGTAAGACTCTCTGCACTTCTCTGGCTACTCTGTAATGGTCATCACCAACAACTTGTGGGTCTAAAATTCTTGAAGTAGAATCTAGTGGGTCAACTGCTGGATATATTCCTTTTTCAGAAATGGCCCTATTTAAAACTGTTGTTGCATCCAAGTGTGAGAAAGATGTAGCAGGTGCGGGATCCGTTAGGTCATCCGCAGGAACATAGATTGCTTGCACTGATGTGATTGATCCTTTTTTTGTAGTTGTAATTCGCTCTTGTAGGGCACCCATATCAGTTGCAAGTGTTGGTTGATATCCAACTGCAGATGGAATACGTCCTAGAAGAGCTGACACTTCAGAACCAGCTTGAGTAAATCTAAAGATATTATCTACAAAGAATAAAACATCCTGTCCTTCTTCGTCTCTAAAATATTCTGCTTGGGTTAATCCTGAAAGAGCAACTCTAGCTCTTGCTCCTGGCGGTTCGTTCATCTGACCATAAACAAGTGCAACTTTTGAGTCCTTACCTTTTAGGTCAATAATTCCTGACTCAATCATTTCATGGTACAAGTCATTACCCTCACGAGTTCTTTCACCTACACCAGCAAATACAGAATACCCTCCATGAGCTTTTGCAATGTTGTTAATTAATTCCATAATTAAAACTGTCTTACCTACTCCAGCTCCACCAAATAACCCAATTTTACCACCTCTTGCATAAGGTGCTAGTAGATCAACTACTTTAATTCCTGTTACTAGAACTTCAGTTTCTGTTGATTGATCAACAAACTCTGGCGCTGGTCTATGAATAGGATAAGATTTACTTGTTCCAATGTCACCTCTTTCGTCAACTGGCTCTCCAACAACATTCATAATTCTTCCTAGAGTTTCTGGGCCTACAGGCATTGAAATAGGGGCACCTGTATCAGTAGCTGTTTGACCTCTAACTAGTCCATCTGTTGTATCCATAGCAATTGTACGAACAGCATTTTCTCCTAAATGCTGAGCAACCTCTAGCATTAATCTTGTTCCGTTATTGTCAACTTCTAGAGCGTTCATGATTGCAGGAAGTTCACCATCGAACTCTACATCAACAACAGCTCCTAGAACTTGTGATATTTTTCCAGTTAAATTGTTAGCCATATATCCCCCTTTATATTGATTCAGCTCCAGAAATAATCTCTATTAATTCTTTTGTAATGAACGCTTGTCGCGTTCTATTATACTTTAACGTTAAACTATCTATCATTTCACCTGCGTTTCGGGTTGCGTTGTCCATTGCAGCCATTCTTGCTCCCTGCTCCCCTGCATCACTTTCCAAAAGTACTTTAAATATTTGAATAGAAACATTTTTTGGAAGTAAATCCTTTAAAATTGTTTCTTCATCAGGCTCATAATCATAAATTGCATTTGAAGAATTTTCTTTTTCTTCTTTCTTTTCAGAATTTGAAACATCTAATGGGATTAATTGTTGTTGTGTTACTTCTTGAGAAATAGCTGATTTGAATTTATTAAAAACTAATATGCATCTATCAAATTTACCCTCAAAGTATAATTCTTGAAGCTTATTAGAAATATTTAATGCAGACTCGTAACCAGTACTTGAAACATTTAAGTCGACAAAACTCTCTATAATTTGATCCTTCATTACTCTATTAAAAAAGTCTCTACTTTTTTTCCCAACTGGCATTAGTTGAATTTTTTTTCCATTACTCTCAAGTGATTTAACTAACTTAAAAGTTTCTCTATTTATGCTGCTGTTAAATCCGCCGCATAAACCTCTATCAGCACTTACTGGAACTACGATATAATTCTGATCATTGCCAGTGCCTGTTAAGAGTTTAATTATACCTTCCCCAGATGCAGCAGATGATGCAAGAGAGGAAAGCATCTCCTCTAGTCTTGATGAATATGGTCTTGCTGCTTCAGCTTTTTCTTGTGATCTACGTAGCTTACTTGCAGCAACCATTTTCATTGCTGATGTAATTTTTTTTGTAGATCCAACTGAATTGATCTGAGTTTTGATATCTTTTAAACTTGGCATAGATTAGTTACTTGAAAACTTTCCAACCAAATCATCTAAGATTGATTTTAATTTATCATCATTTTCTTTAGATAATTCTTTTTCATTGGCAATTGCATCTAATAAATCACTATGCTTAGTTCTAATCTCATTTAAAACTTCTGCTTCAAACTTGACTACATCGCCTACTGCAACTTTATCAAGGTATCCGCGCACACCTGCATAAATAGATACAACTTGCTCTGAAACTGTTAGTGGTGAATACTGACCTTGTTTTAAGATTTCAACTAGTCTTGCACCACGATCAAGTAATTGTTTCGTTGAAGCGTCTAAGTCTGATGCAAACTGTGCAAAAGCAGCCATCTCACGATATTGAGCTAATTCAAGTTTTACAGGACCAGCAATTTTTTTCATTGCTTTTGTTTGAGCTGCAGAACCAACACGACTTACGGAAAGACCAACGTTAATCGCAGGACGAATACCAGCAAAAAATAAGTTTGTTTCTAGAAATATTTGTCCATCCGTAATGGAAATAACATTTGTTGGAATATAAGCAGATAAGTCTCCAGCTTGAGTCTCAATAATTGGAAGAGCGGTTAAACTTCCGCCACCGTGTTCATCACTCATTTTTGCGGCTCTTTCTAAAAGACGACTATGAATGTAAAATACATCTCCGGGATATGCTTCACGTCCAGGAGGTCTTCTTAAAAGAAGCGACATCTGTCTGTAAGCAACAGCTTGCTTTGATAAATCATCATAAACAATTAATGCATGCATACCATTATCTCTAAAATATTCACCCATTGTACAACCAGTATAAGCAGATAAAAATTGCAAAGGTGCAGGCTCTGATGCAGTTGCAGATACAACAATTGTATATTCCATTGCGCCATTATCTTCTAGCGTTTTTACAATTTGAGCAACTGTTGATCTTTTCTGACCAATCGCAACATAGATACAATATAACTTTTCTTTTTCGTTGTCTGATTGATTTACAGATTTTTGATTTAAGATTGTATCAATGGCAACAGCAGTTTTACCTGTTTGTCTATCACCAATTATTAATTCACGTTGTCCCCTTCCAACTGGAACAAGAGCATCAAGCGCTTTAATACCTGTCTGCATTGGTTCAGATACACTTTGACGAGGAATAATGCCTGGAGCTTTTAATTCAATTCTTCTCTTTTCAGACGATTGAATAGGTCCTTTACCATCAATAGGATTTCCTAAACCATCAACAACACGTCCTAGCAATTCTTTTCCTACAGGAACGTCAACAATTTCTCCTGTACGTTTGACTGTATCACCTTCTTTAATTCCAGTATCATCACCGAAGATTGAAACACCAACGTTATCCATTTCAAGGTTGAGGGCCATACCTTTAATGCCGCCAGGGAATTCTACCATCTCTCCAGCTTGTACTTGATCAAGACCATACACACGTGCAATTCCATCTCCGACACTTAGTACTGTTCCAACCTCAGCAACATCCGCTTTAGTTTCAAAATTAGCTATTTGGTCTTTAATTACAGACGATATTTCTGCAGCTTTAATTTCCATTACGCCCCCTTCATTGCAATTTTAAGTTTATTAATTTTATTAGCTATAGATGTATCAATCATTTTGGAACCAACCTTAACAATTAAACCGCCTATAATGTCTTCATCAACATCAAAATTTAAAGATAATTTTTCACCTAAAGATTTTTTAAGTTGATTTGTAATATTATTTTTTTCATCATCAGATAATATATTTGCTGATGTTACGTCAGCAGTAATATCACCTCTTTTTTCAGAGTTTATTTTTTTAAATTGTAAAATGATAGAAGCGATATTTGAAATTCTCTTATTGTTATCAAGAACTTTTAAAAAAGTTGTAGTAAGAGTATGTAAATTTGCTTTAGAAAATAATTTTAGCAAAATATTAAGCTTCTCATCTGAATTTACTAATGGACTTTTAATAACTTGTCTCAATTCTGAACTTTCTTTCAATGCGTTTTGCATTAATTCAAAATCGTTTAGAATATTATCAATACATTTTTTTTCAGATGCAAGATCATAGAGAGCTGCTCCGTATCTTTCAGATATAAGGTCTCCAGATAACGTGTTAGATGCCATAAGTTAAGTTCATAAGAAGTTTAGAAATAGGCTATTAACACATCAGAAAAAGTAGGTAAACTGTCAGTTTGTGCGTCAAATGAGTTAAATCGAAAATATTTTTAAAATTGTGGGTAAATTACATAAATGAGTAGGGATCAACATCAATAATTAACTTTACAGAAGAAGGTAATTTAGTCTTTTCGACAATTTTTTTTGTGAATTTATTCAGATTTTTTCTACTATTGCTCTTCAATAATATTCTGTATCGATATTGTCCTCTAAGCAAAGAAATTGGAGCTTCAACTGGACCTAGAATTTTAATATTTTCACTATTTTGATCTTGTTGAGCCAGTCTTGAAGCATGTTTAAGAACTAAAGCTTTTGTATGGCTAGAAAGAATTATTGAAGTCATGAAGCCAAAAGGAGGAATATTAAAATTCTTTCTCTCTTGTAAAGCTTTTTCAATAAAAGCCTCTCTTTCTCGAAGTTGAATCGACTTAATTATTTCTTGATCTGGAAAATATGTTTGAAGAAAAACTTTACCAATTTTTTTTCCTCTACCAGCTCTTCCCCCAACTTGCTGAAGTAGATTAAAAGTTTTTTCAATAGCTCTAGGATCGCCACCAAATAAACCTGCGTCCGCATCAACGATTCCTACTAACGATAAATTTGGAAAATCATATCCTTTTGCCATAATTTGTGTGGCTACAATTATATCTATATCTTTGTTATTTATATCAGTTATAAATTTTTTAATTTTGTTTGGTGTGTTAACATTGTCACTAGACATGATGGAAATATTTTTTCCGGGAAATAATTCTTTTAGCTCCTCTGCAACTCTCTCAACACCAGGACCAACAAATTTTATACTATCTTTTTCATTACATTGTGGACAATCTAAATTTAATTTTTTTATAGTTCCACATTGATGGCATAAGAAAACTTTTTTGTGCTGATGCATAACCATCCATGATGAACATTGATCACATTCATATCTGAATCCACAACTATTACACAAAGTTAATGGTGAGTATCCTCTACGATTTAAAAAAATAAGAGTTTGTTCTTTATTCTCTAAGCACTGAGAAATAGAATCTATAATTGATTGTGATATCCATTTATCTTTTCCAAGTTTATTTTTATTTAAATCAATTACAGAAATCTTAGGTAATGGAGTTCCAGAAAATTGTTTTGATAAATAGACTTGATCATATTTTTTAATTTTAACATTATTTATTGTTTCTAAAGATGGCGTTGCCGAAGCTAATAATATAAAATTTTTTTCAATTTTAGCTCTTACAACTGCAAGATCTCTTGCTTGGTAACGTATATTGTCCTCTTGTTTATAACTAGAGTCATGTTCTTCATCGACAACAATTAATCCTAAGTTTGTAAAAGGAAGAAACAAACTTGAACGAGCACCAATAACAATGACTGGATATCCGGCAAAACATTTATGCCAAATTTTTTGCCTATTTTTTTTTGTAATTTTAGAATGCCACAAACATACTTCCATTCCAAAACGCTTCTTTACTCTAGTCTCTAATTGCGGTGTTAAGCTAATTTCTGGAACCATTATTAATATTTGTTTTTTTTCTTTTAAAAATTTATCTATTATTTCAAAATATACTTCAGTTTTACCAGAGCCTGTTACGCCTTCTAATAAAACAGGTTTGTTTAATTTTTTAAATGATTGAGTGATTTCTTTAAATGAATTTGCTTGCTCTTCACTCAAGGTCACTAAAGAAGGTTCGGTGTTATTGAAACTATCTAATTTTTCTTTATCAAATTCAACTATATCATTATTAATAAGAAATAATTTTAAAACTGCTCCTAGTGGTGCTAAAGTATAATTTGTAATCCAATTTATAAAATCAATTAAAGAATTCTGAAGGATAAGATCATTACAAATTTTTGTAACCTCTTTGATTTCGTATCCAGGATTTTTAACATTCTTCTTCCAAATAATTCCAGCTTCTATTTTTTTTCCAAATGGAACTAAAACAACTTGACCAATTTCAAGCTGCTCATTTGTTGAAGAATAAGTGAAAACTTTGTCGAAAGGTCTTGTTACTACTACATCGTACAACATTATATTTATGTATTTTTTATATGTTAACTTTCTAAATAACTTGTATATGGTATACAACAAACAATGAAATTTTTTATAGACACTGCAGATATACCTCAGATCGAAGAGTTAATGCCCAGTGGATTAATAGACGGTGTTACGACAAACCCATCTCTAATTGCAAAAAGTGGTAAAGATATGGGGAAAACAATTAAAACAATTTGTTCCATAGTATCTGGTCCAGTAAGTGCAGAAGTGACAGCAACGGAATATGACAAAATGCTAGAAGAAGGTGAATACTTAGCATCATTAGCTAAGAATGTTGCTGTAAAAGTTCCTCTTACACCTGCTGGTCTTCAGACATGCAAAGCTCTTAGAGAAAAAGATATCATGGTAAATGTAACGTTGTGTTTTAGTGCTGCTCAAGCATTACTAGCCGCTAAGGTTGGTGCAACATTTATTTCTCCATTTGTGGGAAGACTCGATGATATTGGTGAAAAAGGTATGGATCTAATTTCAGATATAGTAATAATGTATGAAAATTATGGATTTGATACTGAAGTATTAGTTGCTTCGGTAAGAAATACTCAACATCTTATTGATGCAGCTGTGATTGGTGCCCATGTTTCAACTCTACCACCTAAAGTTATTCACGAATTATATAAACATCCTCTCACAGATAAAGGGCTGAAAGCATTTCTTGATGATTGGGCAAAAACAGGACAGCAAATCTTGCCAAAATAATCGTCATGGCGCATGAAGATGAAATTAGTGAAAAACAAATAATAAATTTTTTAAAAAAAAATAAAAATTTTTTTATTAAAAATTCAGAATTAGTTAATGAACTAAATTTTCCAACCGTAGATAATAGTTCTGATAAGGTTGTTGATTTAGAAGCTTATAGATATAAAAAAATATCACAACAAAATATAGATCTACAAAATCAAATGACAAAAGTACTACTTGCAGGAAAAAGTCATTTAAATGCTCAAAAAAGAATTCTAAAATCTACAATTAGAATTCTAAATGTAAAAAGTTTACAAAAATTAATAACCTTAATTAAAAATGATCTTAAAACAATTTTAGGTTGTGATGAAATGAATTGTTTTGTTACAAATGAAAATATTAGAGCAGAAAACTTATCACAACTGGATATTAAAATTGCAAATAGTTATTTTAAAAACAAAATGGTTACAAATTTAAATCAAAATCCTAAAGGTTTACTTTTATTTTTTCCTAATAAATCAGCAACGATAAAATCATATATTTTATTAAAAGTTAAATTTCGTGAAGATAGTTTAATATTGGCTATGGGATCAAAAGATAAAAGTAAATTCACAGTTGATATGCAAACTGATCTTATTGAGTACTTAATTAAAATTATAGAAGTAAATTTATTAAGTATTAAATGAAAGGAAGGTAAAATGAAAGGTTATAGATTTATTACAGATGATGACACTGTTGATTTTTGCCAAAGAGTAACAGAGGCACTCTCTAATGGATGGAAATTACATGGTGAACCAAAAATGACTTTTGATCATAAAAGAAAAATTATGAGGTGTGGTCAAGCAGTTGTAAAACAGTCATCAAAAAAATATAAAAAAGGAATGGATCTAGCTAAAATTTAAATATGTATGGCTCTGCCATCAACGCTTAGAGCTGCTTCTTTTACTGCTTCACTAGTTGTTGGATGAGCATGACATACTCTAGCAATATCTTCTGCACTTCCACCAAATTCGATTGTAGTAACAATTTCTGCAATCAGTTGTCCAGCATCATGACCGATTATATGAGCACCTAAAATTTCATCTGTTTTTTTATCAACCAAAATTTTAACAAATCCCTCTGATGCAGAAGTGGTTAGGGCACGACCATTTGCCATAAAAGGAAATTTTCCAACCTTGAAGTCTTTCTTTTCTTGCTTGAGCTGTTCTTCTGTTTTACCTACTGATGCAATCTCTGGATTGGTATAAACAATCGCTGGTATAGCTTCATAGTTTATATGAGGTTTTTGACCATTTATAAATTCAACACAAGCAACTCCTTCTTCTTCAGCTTTGTGTGCTAACATTGGTCCCGGTGCTACATCACCAATGGCGTAGATTCCCTTAACAGAAGTTTGAAAATTATCTTTGATTTCAATGGATTTTTTTTCGGTTAATTTAATACCAATTTTTTCGAGACCCAGTCCTTCTGTGTTTGGTTTTCTTCCTACTGACATTAAAACTATTTCGTAGTTTTCTTTTATTTTCTTTTTATCTGATGTTTCCATTTCAACATCTACACCAGACTTAACAGATTTTGCAGAACTCACTTTATGCGATAATTTAAATTCTAACCCCTGTTTAGTTAACATTTTCATAAACTCTTTTGCAATTTCACCATCCATAGTTGGAACAATTCTGTCAAGAGCTTCAACAACTGTTACTTTTGAACCTAATCTACTCCATACTGACCCCATCTCTAATCCAATATATCCACCACCAATAACTAGGAGTGATTTTGGTATTTTAGATAGAGAAAGAGCACCTGTTGAAGATACTATTTTTTTTTCATCAACAGGAATATTTGGTATCTCAATCGAAGATGATCCTGTTGCGATAATAAAATTTTTAGCACTGGCAGTAATTTCATTTTTTCCATTTGTAATAGAAATAGTATTTTTATCTACAAATGAAGCCATGCCAGGAATATGCGTTATTTTATTTTTCTTAAATAAAAAACCGATCCCTGTTGTAAGTTTTTTTACAATCTTAGTTTTGCGATCCATCAAAACATTTAGGTCTAAATCTATCTTTGATGTTTTTATGCCATGCTCTGCAGCATGATTTGAAATTTCAACAAATTTTTCAGATGAATTTAATAATGCTTTAGAAGGTATGCATCCAATGTTCAAACAAGTTCCACCAAGTGATGGCTCTTTTTCTATACAAGCAACCTTCATTCCAAGTTGAGCTGCTCTGATTGCAGCTACATATCCGCCAGGTCCAGCACCAATTACTATTAAATCAAAATCTTCCATTTTATATTCCTAATACTAATTCGGATGGATCTTCTAGAAGTTCTTTCACTTTTACTAAAAATCCAACACTTTCTTTTCCATCAATAATTCTATGATCATAACTTAATGCAACATACATCATTGGCCTAATTACTATTTCATCATTTAAAACTACTGCTCTTTTTTGAATATTATGCATCCCTAAAATTCCAGATTGAGGTCTATTGATTATTGGGGTGCTAAGCATTGATCCGTAAACGCCACCATTTGAAATTGTAAAAGTTCCACCAGTCAAATCGTCCATGGTCAGCGTTCCATCTTTGGCTTTTGTACTAAGATCAATAATTTTAGTTTCTATTTCTCCAAAACTCAATTGATGGGCGTCTTTAAGTATTGGTACGACTAATCCTTTTTCAGTTCCAACAGCTATACCTATATCAAAATGATTTTTATAAATTATATTTTCATCTTTAATTTCAGCATTCACAGCTGGATACTCTTGCAAACTTTTTACTACTGCTTTTACAAAAAATGACATGAAACCTAATTTGACCTCATACCGACTTTGAAATTCTTGGTTTTTTGATTTTCTAATTTCCATAACTTTGGACATGTCAATTTCATTAAAAGTCGTAAGTATGGCTGCTGTATTTTGAGCCTCCTTTAAACGTTTTGATATTGTCTGTCTGATTTTAGACATTTTAACAACTTCTTCTCTTTCACCTTTGTTAGTGGTTGTTTTATTTAAAGAAGAAAGATGAGAAACTACATCTTCTTTATTAATTCTTCCATCAGAACGGGATGAGGTGACATCTTCAAGTTTAATATTATTTTCTTCAGCAATTTTTCTTGCAGATGGTGAAGATTTGGCAGGCGAAGATTTTGTTTCAACCTTAACTGCTTTTACTTCTTCTTTTATTTTTTCTTCTTTATTTTCAGTTTTTTTCGGACTTGGTATTTTGCCTTTTGATTCATCTAAGATTCCTAAAATACCACCAATTTCAACGTCAGTGCCTTCAGAAACTTTTATTTCTTTTAGAGAGCCTGCATGAGGTGCTGGTACTTCAACTGTAATTTTGTCTGTCTCAATTTCAACTAAAGGTTCATCTGCTTCAAAATTATCACCTATATTCTTAAGCCATTTTGAAACAGTTGCTTCTGTAATTGACTCTCCAAGTGTTGGAACTATTAATTCAGTGCTCATTAATTAAATGCTTAATAACATTTACGTCAATTTATTCAATTGGCAGATTAGTCTTTAATTTTGTTGAAATACCTGCCCAAGATTTGATAATTTTGCTAATCGAATCTTCAGTAGCCATTTTTATAATAGTTTCTTGGTTACTTAAGTGTCTTTCTAAAGAACCAGCGGCAGGAGACGCAGCTGGACTTCTACCAACATAGAATATTTTTTCTTGCTTAACTTTGGCTTCCTGCATAACACTTTCCAATCTACCTTTCACAAAACCCCAGGCACCCATATTTTTAGGTTCTTCTTGTGCCCAGATAATTTCAGCATCCGTATAATGTTTTAATTCATCTCTAAAGTTTTCATAAGGAAATGGATAAATCTGCTCCAATCTTATTATGGAGAGATTTTTAATTTTATTTTTTGCTATGTGATCTGCAAGTTCAAAATATATTTTACCAGAGCAAATGATTAGTCTTTTATTTTTCCTTTTTTCTTTAGCAGATAATTTATCAGTAAGAATTCTATGGAAAGTTGATCCATTAATGTAATCCTCAATATTAGAAACATTAGATTTATGTCTAAGTGTAGATTTTGGTGTAAATATAATTAGCGGTTTCCTAAAGTTTCTATGTAGTTGTCTTCTTAAAACATGAAAATAATTAGCAGGACTTGTGCAATTAACAATTTGCATATTATCTTCTGCACACATCTGTAAAAATCTTTCTAATCTTCCACTTGTATGCTCAGGACCTTGGCCCTCATGTCCGTGGGGAAGAAGCATAGTTAAACCAGACATTCTCAACCATTTTCTTTCTCCAGAACTAATGAATTGATCAATCATAATTTGTGCGCCATTTGCAAAATCACCAAACTGCGCTTCCCATATAACAAGCGTCTTAGGATCAACTTGTGAATATCCATATTCAAAACCAAGAACACCAAACTCAGATAAAAAACTATCTATAATTTCAAAGTAACCTTGTTTGTTTTGAAAGTGTCTTAATGGAACAAAACGATTTTCGTTTTCTTGATCGTATAGAACACCATGTCTATGACTAAATGTTCCTCTTCCAACATCTTGTCCAGATATTCGAACACCGTATCCCTCATCAAGAAGTGTTGCTAAAGCTAAACTTTCAGAGGTTGCCCAATCAATACCTTTTCCGTTGATGACACTTGTTAATCGATCCCCATAAATTTTTTTTATTCTTCTATGAACATTAAAATCTGCCGGTATTTCATGAATTTTTTTAGCAACGTTGATTAATGTTTTTTCTTTTACAGATGTTTTTCCTCTTCTTGCATCAAATGTTGCAGTAGATAAACCTGTCCAAGTTCCCTCTAACCAATCTACTTTATTTGGTTTATAATTTTTAGTTGATTCAAATTCTTTATCTAAAAATTTTTTAAAAGAATCTACAATGTCTCTAGATTCTTCTTCTGAAAGAGTATTATTCTCAATTAATTTTTTTTCATATTTTTTTCTTGTAGTAATTTGTTTTTTGATAGCCTTATACATTAGTGGCTGAGTAAAAGAAGGTTCATCAGCTTCGTTATGTCCTGATCTTCTGTAGCAAAACATATCTACAACAACATCGACTTTAAATTTATTTCTAAATTCCGTTGCAAGTCTACAAACATGAACTACTGCTTCTGGGTCATCGCCATTAACATGAAATATTGGTGCCTGAACCATTTTTGCAATTTCAGTACAATAAGGTGCTGATCGTCCATATTGTGGCATAGTTGTAAAACCTATCTGATTGTTAATTACAAAATGAATGGTACCACCTGTTTTAAATCCTCTTAATTGTGACATAGCAAATGTTTCAGCCACAACTCCTTGTCCAGCTATTGCTGCATCTCCATGAATTAATAAACCTATAACTTTATCTGTTGTTTTATCTTTAGCTAAAGTTTGTTTAGCTCTTACTTTTCCTGCCACAACTGGGTTAACTGCTTCTAAATGTGATGGGTTAGAAGTGAGCGATAAATGAATTTTCTTTTTTTCAAATTCACGATCAGCAGAAACTCCTAAATGATATTTTACATCACCCGAACCTAGTACCTCATTTGGATCGTTTAAAGATCCTTGGAATTTTGATAATATTTTTTTGTAAGGCATTTCCAAAACACTTGACAGAAGTGTTAGTCTCCCTCGATGAGCTGTTCCAATAATAATATCTTCAATTCCAGACAAACATGCCTGTTTAACAATTTGCTCTATCCCAGGTATCATCGCTTCACCACCTTCGATACCGTATCTCTTTGTACCTAAAAACTTTTTATCTAAAAACTGCTCAAATAGTTCTGATTCAACTAATCTTTTATAGATTGCTTTTTTTCCTTCATTTGTAAAATTTGTTTTATTTCTTGCTTCTTCAATTCTTTCTTGCACCCATTGTTTTTGATCAGCTTGTTGTATATGTAAAAATTCAACACCAATTGAAGCAGAATAAGTTTCTTTTAATATTTTAATAATATTTTTTAATTTACCTTTTTCTAAACCCAAACTTCCATCAATGAATATTTCTTTTTCTAAATCTGACTCAATGAAACCATAGCTTTTATAATCTAATTCTTGAGGATACTCTCTTTCAGATATTCCTAAAGGATCAAGATCTGCAATTAAATGTCCATTAATTCTAAAAGCTCTAATTAACCTTAATGCTCTAATTGAATCTAAGGTTGAAACTCTAAATTCTTCAGAATTGTAATTCGCATTTGATTTTATAACCTTAGTTATGTAATTTTTATCTATTATACTTGATGGACGTTCTTTCCATTCTGGTCCTCCAAAATCTTTAAGAACAGAATAGTCATCTTCATTTAAATTATTAAAAAAATCTTTCCAAGTTGTGTCCACACTTTCAGGGTCATTTCTAAATTTAGAATAAAGTTCAGCCACATATGGCGCATTAGCACTATTTAAGAAAGTATCATTCATAGATTTTTATTAAACTAAAAACATTTCGCATAACAATCATACTAATGGAAACTAATTATTCCCATTTTGCATTGCTAATTTCATAGTTTTTCCCAACGATGCCGGGGATTTTGACACCAAAACTCCAGCATTTTCTAGAGATTTAATTTTGGAATGTGCTGTACCTTTTGAGCCTGAAACGATAGCACCTGCATGACCCATACGTTTTCCTTTTGGTGCCGATTGTCCAGCTATAAACGCTGAAACTGGTTTTTTTCTTTTTGAGTTTGAAATAAATTCTGCTGCATTTTCTTCTTCCTCGCCACCAATTTCGCCAATCATTAAAATTCCCTCAGTCTCATCATCTTCTAAAAATAACTTTATACAATCTACAAAATCCATACCATGTATTGGATCTCCACCAATACCAACGCATGTCGATTGACCTAATCCTATCTCTGTTGTCTGTGCAACAGCTTCATAAGTTAATGTTCCTGATCTACTTACTATTCCTATTTTTCCTTTTTTATGGATGAAGCCAGGCATGATTCCAATCTTGCATTCGGAAGGTGTGATTAACCCTGGACAGTTTGGTCCAATCAAATATGTTTTATTTTTAATAATTCTTTTTTTTATATCAATCATATCTAAGACTGGAATACCTTCAGTAATACAAACAATTAATTCAATATTTGCATCTAAAGCTTCGTGGATTGCCTTAGCAGCAAACTTAGCAGGCACATAAATAACTGTTGCGTTTGCATCAGTTTGTTTCACTGCATCGGCAACAGTATTAAACACCGGTAAATTTAAATGGGTCTGACCTCCTTTTCCAGGCGTGACACCACCAACAAGGTTTGTACCGTAAGCTATAGCTTGTTCAGAATGATATGTTCCTTGTGAACCGGTAAAGCCTTGGCAAATGAGTCTTGTGTTATTATTTACTAAAATTGACACTATTCTGATAACTCCACAGCTTTCTGAGCTGCATTTGAAAAATCATCAATTGAAATTAATCCTAATGATGAATTATTTATAATATTTCTTCCTTCTTTAGAATTGGTTCCTTGAAAACGCACAACAACAGGAAGTTTAAATTCTAATTCTTTAATTGCATCAATGATGCCATTAGCAATCATATCGCAATGGATAATTCCTCCAAAAATATTTATAAAAACTGATTTCACGTTTTTATCTGATTGAATGATCTTGAAAGCTTTAATGGCTCTTTCTTTATTTGCTGTACCACCTAAATCTAAAAAATTTGCTGGTTCCATTCCAAATTGTTTAATAATATCCATAGTTGCCATAGCAAGTCCAGCTCCATTAACCATACAGCCTATTTTCCCATCGAGCTTAATGTAAACCATATCGTTTTCAGAAGCTTCAAGTTCCAAATCATTTTCTTCTGAAGTATCTTTTAATTTTTCAATGTCAGCCTGTCTATACAGAGCATTATCATCAATATTAATTTTAGCATCTAGAAGAATTAGTTTTTCATCTTTTGTTACAACAAGAGGGTTAATTTCAATTAAAGAAGCATCTATTTCGACATAGGCCTTACATAAATTTAAAACGATTTCTTTAAATTGGTTAAACTCATTAATAGAAAAGTTTAATTTGTTTTGAAGACTATCACTAATTGTAAAATCTTCTAAGTTATCAAAATAAACATATTGAATTCTTTCTGGTGTTTTCTCAGCTACATCTTCTATGTCCACACCACCCGCATCAGATACCATCATCATTAATTTTGATTGATTCCTATCAAGAAGAATACTTAAATAATATTCCCTATCAATTTGACATCCAGCTTCTAAATAAATTCTATTTACTAACTTTCCTTCCTTACCTGTTTGTTTTGTAATCAAAATGTTGCCCATCATTCCTTTTGCAATTTTTTGTGCATCTTCAATTGATTCAGTTATTTGTACTCCACCTTTTGTATTAAATGGTTTTAAAAATTTTCCTGCTCCTCTTCCTCCAGCATGTATCTGTGATTTGATAACCCAAGGTGGTCCTTTTATATTTTGTAAATCTTTTTCTAAATCATCAACATTTTCAATGTAACTTTTGCCTTCAAGTATAGGTAGATTGTACTTTCTTAGTAGATCTTTAGCTTGGTATTCATGCAAATTCATTTTGATAAAAAGGTAATAGTTAGATTAGATGAAAAATACAATTATTTTTTATTTTTCTTATTTAGAAGCTTGTTAGACAATGTAGTTAATGATTTTACTGCTTTAACGGAATGATTAAATTCTTTCTTTTCATTATTATTAAGTTTTAATTCAATAATTTTTTCAACACCTTTTTTGCCAATGATAACTGGAACTCCAACATATAGTCCTTTTACTCCATATTCACCATTAAGATATGCAGCACACGGTAATAATCTTTTTTGATCTAACAAAAATGACTCTGCCATTTGTATAGCTGAAGAAGCTGGCGCATAATAGGCAGATGTTTTCATGAGTTTTACAATTTCAGCACCACCATCACGTGTTCTTTGAATAATTTTGTCGATATTTTTTTTTGTTGTCCACTTCATCTTTATTAATTCAGGTACAGGAATTCCTGATACTGTTGAGTATCGCATAAGCGGAACCATCGTGTCTCCATGACCGCCTAAGACAAAAGCGCTGATATCATTAATTGACACATTAAACTCCTTGGATAAAAAATATTTTAATCTTGAACTATCCAAAACACCTGCCATACCAATACACATATTTGTTTTAAGGCCTGATGCTTTCTGAAGGACACTTACCATTGCATCGAGTGGATTAGTAATGCATATAACAAATGCTTTTGGACAATATTTTTTAATATTTTTCCCTACATTTTGAATAATAATAGAATTTTTTTCTACAAGATCATCTCGGGACATGCCTGGTTTTCTTGGAAAACCTGCAGTAACTATTACTACATCAGAATTTTTGATATCTCTAAAACTTGAAGTACCTTTAAAATCTGCATGAAATCCCTCAATGGAAGATGACTGAGCAAGATCTAAAGATTTACCCTTAGGCATCCCTTCAAAAATATCTAATAAAATTACATCACCTAATTCTTTTAAGCTAACAAGTTGTGCTAAAGTCCCACCGATATTGCCTGCTCCAATAAGAGCAATTTTTTTTCTCATTTAAGTTTTATACTTTAATTACAATTCTGTAACAATAGCCTTTTTAAGTCCAGCAATTTCTTTGGCTGGATTTAGACCTTTAGGACAAGACCTAGTACAATTCATTATTGAATGACATCTATAAAGTTTTAATGAATCATTTATTGCTTTTAATCTCTCTTTTCTTTCTGAGTCTCTAGAGTCACTTACCCATCTTGCTGCTTGTAAAAGGACTGCAGGTCCTAGATAATCATCTCCATTCCACCAATAACTTGGACAAGAAGTAGTGCAGCAAAAACATAATACACACTCCCATTTACCATCTAGTTTTTCTCTATCTTTTGGTGATTGTTTTTTTTCGTCTTCTAAGTTTTTTTCTTCATTTGTTTTTTCACGCTGTAACCAAGGTTTAATAGAAGCCAGTTGCTCATAAGCCTTACTAAGATCTGGAACTAAATCTTTTACTACACGCATATGTGGAAGAGGATAAATTTTTATTTCATTCTTAACATCAGACATACTTTTCAAACATGCTAATGTGTTAACACCATCAATATTCATAGCACAGGAACCACAAACTCCTTCTCTACAAGATCTTCTAAATGTTAAAGTTGGATCAATTTCGTTTTTTATTTTCATAAGTGCGTCTAATACCATTGGGCCACACTTTTCTTGATCTATCTCATAATTATCTATCCTAGGATTTTTATCATCTTCGGGATCCCATCTGTAGATTGCAAGTTTCTTTGGATCGTTTGCAGGTTCTTTTAGTTGGTGAGTTTTACCTTTGGTTATTTTTGAATTTGCAGGAAGTGTAAACTGAGCCATTAGTAAACTCTTTTTTTAGGTGGTATTGGTTGAACATGATTAGTTAAAGTATTCATATGAACACCCCTGGAACCCATACTCACATCCCCCTTATCGTTTAACCAGGCTAAAGAGTGAACTAACCAATTATTATCATCTCTTTCTTTATAATCTTCTCTTGCATGTGCGCCTCTACTTTCAGTTCGATTTAACGCAGAATGAAGAGTAACTTTTGATTGTGCCATTAAATTGTGTAATTCTAAAGCTTCGACCAAGTCCGTATTAAAGATTAATGATTTGTCTTTAATATCTATGTCATCCATTGAGCTCTCAACTTTTGAATATTCTTTAATACCTTTTGATATGAGATCATGTGTTCTAAATACTGCGCATTTTTGCTGCATTATATGTTGCATGGAAGTACGAAGTTCTCCAGTTGTAGAGTTTCCTTTGCTGTTTCTAATCTTATCAAATCGCTCAATAATATTATCTGTTTTTGCTTTACTAATTTCAATTTTTTTAGAATTTGGTTTTACTTTTTCTTTACATGTTAGACTAGCTGCTTTGCCAAAAACAACAAGATCGATTAATGAATTTGTTCCTAATCTATTAGCACCGTGTACAGAAACACATGCAGCCTCACCAACAGCCATTAAACCTTCACATACATTATCTGGATTTTCATTTGTTGGCCTTAGAACTTCTGTTCTATAATTTGTCGGTATACCACCCATATTATAATGAACCGTTGGAAGAACTGGTATTGGATCTTTAGTCAGATCAACTCCAGCAAATATTTTTGCAGTTTCTGAAATACCAGGCAATCTTTTATGTAATGTATCAGCATCAATGTGCTCGAGATGAAGTAGCACATGATCGGCATTATCTCCACAACCTCTATTTTCACTAATTTCAATAGTCATTGCTCGGCTTACTACATCCCTTGATGCTAGATCTTTTGCATTTGGAGCATATCTTTCCATAAATCTTTCACCATCACTATTAGTTAAATATCCACCTTCTCCTCTTGCTCCCTCAGTGATTAACACTCCTGCACCGTAAACTCCTGTTGGATGGAACTGAATAAATTCCATATCAGACAGAGGTAGGTTTTGTCTTAAAGCCATTGCACTACCATCACCAGTACAAATGTGAGCGCTCGTAGATGAGAAGTAAGCTCTTCCATATCCACCAGTAGCTAGAATTGTTTGATGAGATAAAAATCGATGGATTGATCCATCTTCTAAGCACCATGTTACCACACCAATGCAATTACCTTGATCATCAGAAATTAAATCTAAAACAAAATATTCAATATAAAATTCTACATTATTTTTAAGTGATTGCTGATAAAGTGTATGGAGTAAAGCATGTCCCGTTCTATCAGCTGCTGCACAAGCTCTCATAGCAGGAGCTCCCTCGCCATTATTGGTTAAGTGTCCGCCAAAAGGTCTTTGATAGATCTTGCCATCATCTGTTCTACTAAACGGCATGCCATATTCTTCAAGTTCAATTACTGCTTCAGGGGCTTTAGAACATAAGTATTCAATTGCATCTTGATCTCCGAGCCAGTCTGAACCCTTAACTGTATCATACATGTGCCACTTCCAGTTATCCTCGCCCATATTACCAAGAGCTGCTCCAATTCCACCTTGTGCTGCAACAGTATGACTTCTTGTTGGAAACACTTTTGATATACAGGCTGTTTTTAATCCGGCTTCTGCACAACCTAGGGTTGCTCTCAGTCCTGAACCTCCAGCTCCTACAACTACAACGTCATAATGGTGATCAATAATTTTATATGAATTAGTCATCTAAAACACCATTCTCACTAAATTAACAGTAATTAAAATCATGATAAAATAAATAAGATAATTAATAGATACTTTAATAAATTTGGCTGTCTTTTTCGATGTGACATAATCTTCAATAATTGTTTGCAGTCCTAATTTTGAATGCAGAAGCATAGATTGCATCATAACAAAAAATAAGAATGCATTAAAATAGGATTGAAAAAAAATTTCTATTTCAGAATAAGTCATCTTGGATAATGATATTGCTGAGTATATAAACCAAAACGCCAAAGGTATTAAAATTGAAGCAGTAATTCTTTGGGTTAACCATTTAAGAGCATAATTTTTCATGCAAAATACCAGACAACTAAACTAGAAATTAGAGTTAAACATATAACAGCATAACCAGATTTATATACTTGAGATAATTCCATTCCAATACCGAATGACCAATATAATTTTCTACATCCATTAAATAAATGGTAAAAAATACCGACAGTCCAAATCATTAGAACAAGTTTAAACAAAATACTTTTAGAAAGAATTTCAAAATAAATATAAAATTCAGGACCAAAACTAATTAATAAAAACCAAATTGAAATTAATATTGCGCCCACACTTAATCCTATTCCTGATATCCTATGAAAAATTGAAAATACTGCTGTAAGTACTCTTTTGTGAATAGATAGGTGAGGTGATAATGGTCTATTATCAGTCATTTTTTTCATTTTTTTTATGTTTCATAAGTAAGTATTTTTCTTCAAATTTCAAAATATTAATGGTTTAGTTATTTTTTCTTACTATCACGGAAGTTTGTAAAATGTTGATAAAAAGTGCCAAATTTTATGAAAATCATCCAAATTTAATGCCAAATTTAACTAAAAATCTTGAATTTTAAATAGATAGATATTACTCTTAATAAGCCGGATAATACTCGTTTCTTAGCTTCGGAGGAACGCCAAGAATTTTTAATTATCTTACCCGCCGTTTGATAATTAGTTGAGTTTCTTATTCTAGAGAGGTGTCTGCCAAGGTACAAACTAGTTTTAGAGTCCGGCCTACTTTAAATTTTTATTAAAAAATTCTCCCAACTTTTTAGAATATACTTCCGGATATTTGAACATAGCATCTACATGATAAGAGTTTTCAACTAGCCAAAACTCAGCGTTAATTTTATTTTGACTTGTATAATCTATAAAATAATTAAAGTGTCTTGTTAAGATTCTTGTATCAGAATCGCCATGAGTAAAAAAATAGGATTGTTTCTGTGATAATTTTTTAGCTGGAGATAATTCTCTTGGATCAGTTCCAGTTAAGATTCTTCCAGCTAAACTTACTACTGGCCCAAATTCTATAGTAAGACCATATCTTGCTATTTCATCTTTTAAGATCATATTAAATTCAGCAAGTGAACTATCTGCCCACACTGCACGTATTTCCGGTTCTGCATGCGCTGCAAAAATAGAGGTGCTTGCACCAAGAGATATTCCATGTAATCCAATGCTATTAGACTTGAAACCAATTTTTTTTAAAAAATCAAATGCACCTAGAATATCATTATATGAATTTAAGCCTAAATCATCATAACTACTTACAGTATCACTTTGGCCGTAGTTTCTTAAATCTATCGTAAGAACATTAAATTTTTTATTAACTAAAAAACTTGCAATAAGATTGGCCTCAGACTTACATTTACCATTTGGGCTTATACCGTGTGTTACAATTATAATTGGTCTATTTGGAAAATAATTAAACAGCCATCCATTAATCTTAATGTCTGAGTCACGAGATTGAAAGTATACATCTTGCCATTCATCTAAATAATAATCCTTAAAGTTAAAATTTTCTCTTACTTTTTGTCGTGCAAGAATTGAGTATTCATGTGAATCAACAGTTGTACTCCATGAATTAGGAAGGGATCCTTCGTGCAAACCACAGGTTGGATCTATTTTTAAAATTTGGTAAGCAACATAAAAACCTGCAGTAAAATAAACTACTATTAATAAAACTACTGTGCTTACTAAAAATCTGATTATATATTTCATCAATCTGGTTTTACTATAGTCATTTCATATAATCTGCTAGCAGTTCTTTTAAATTCCTCTGCTAGAGTATTTATATTATTTAATGAATTTATAGGTTTTGTTGCTAAAATTACTATTGAACAATTATTTTCATATAACATATCAATTAATCCAATAAATCTTCTGCAAGAATCTTTTTTCTGATTATCAAATTCAGGAACATTTTTTAAAAATACCAACTTAAATTTATCTGCAATATTCTTATAATCCTCATTACCAAAATTTACTTCACAAAGATTTTCAAAGTCTATCATCATTAGATTTGATGTACATTTATCAAACTCTAGTTCACGACTTTTTGATTTAATTTTGACAGTTGTTAAATGGGAAGGATCAACAAAGCGATTAAATAATTTTTCAAATTCATTTGTTGTGTCAGTTGTTATAGGTGTGAAATAAGTCTTTGATTGATTTAACGTTTGTCGACGAAAATCAGTTTTAATACTAATATCATAAAGAAAAAAATTTTTTTTAACTAAATCAATAAATGGTAGAAAATCATTTCTCTGCAAACCATCTTTATATAAATTATCTGGATGAAAATTTGACGACAGTAATATAAATATTTTATATTTAGAAAAATAATTAAATATTTTTTTTATTATTAGTGCGTCAACAATATTAAAAATATGTAGTTCATCAATAAATATTATTTTGAAATCTCTACTTAAATTCTTTACATAGTTTTCGATTGCAAGTTCTTTATTTTCTGATTTTTTAACTTGTTCATGGATTTCATTCATTAAATTATTAAAATGAATTTTTTTTCCAATCTTTGTATTTTGATAAAATAAATTTAATAAAAATGTTTTTCCTGTTCCAACTTGACCATAAAGATAAATTCCTTCGAAAATTTTATCCTTAAAAAATAACTTTGTTTTACTAAAAGATGACCATACATTATCTGCTTGTTTTAAGAATTCAATTTGATCTTTATTTTTTTTAATAAAATTATTTTCAACAAAGCTATTGTATTGATCAATAACATTATACATTATTTTTTACCTAAGTACTTTTCAAGTTGTTTTAAAGTTTCTAGTTCACCACTGCTGATGCTTTTATCTTCTTTTTTCTTTATTAATCGTTTATATTCCTTGATTAGAAAATTAAGACTCTCCATTATTTGTTTATTCATGTTTTATAAATTATAGGTAAAATTGAAGATACAACAATCATTATGGAGCTGATTAAAAATATAACTGATATTCCATAACCCCAATCAATAATATAACCAAAAACAACAGGCGATAAGGCGCTCGCAAAAACTCCAACTGCGTGCAGTAAAGCTTTAGCAGTTCCAATACTTTTCACTCCATATATTTCCGCCCAGAGTGATCCCATAAACGGTGCTGATAAACCTAAGTTAAATCCAAATAAAGACATGTAAAGCACGAATGACCAATAATTATTAAAGAAAAAAAGAATGGTGATACAGAGTAACAAAGGTAATAGCACAAAAGGTATTGCTTTCTTTGTATTTATCTTATCTATTAAGGGTCCTCCTATTAATAAACCTAAAATAGAAAATAATCCAAAATATATATAACCGTTCCCAAGCATTTCCATTGTCCACCCTTTAGTATCAAAAATAAAAATCTGATGAAACATTAGCCCAGTACCAATAAATGGAAAGGCTGCAGCTAATGGAAAATAAATAAAAAAAACTCGGTCTTTTAAAATTTCTGTAATGGTCCAACTTTTATGTGTTTTCTCATTATCAATATTTTTTTGAAGAGCAGAATCCCTGCTTTTTTGATTATGAAGAATAAAGTATATTATTGGTATTAAGATTAAAAGAGTCAAAGTTGTTAAAAACCAAAGAGTTTTAAAATTAAAGTATGAGTCCAAATTAACGATAATCTTTGGTAAAAACATTATACCTAACATTCCTCCAAGTGTTGCAACAGATATTGCCTTACCTCTATCAATTAAAAAATATCTTGCCATTGAAGTTGAGCCGGCATGTGTCATAGCTCCCTGTCCAAAAAAACGTAATAAAAATAAAATAAGAAAAAGATGAAAAATATTATCGAAAATAAAATAAAAACCAATGCAAGCAAAAGCTAAACCGAGAATAATACCTATGGAGTATAATCTTAAATCAATTTTATCTATTAATTTAGCAAAGTTTATAAATAAAAATGAACTTACAAGCGTTGCTATGGCATAAACTAATCCAAACTCACCATCTGTTATTTTATATAGATTGCGAATATCATCGTTAAATAATGCAATGTAAAATGTCTGTCCAAAACTTGCAAAGAAGACCATAGCAAATCCGTAGACTAAGAGATTAGGATCATGTAAAAAAAATTTTTTCATTATGGTTTAAAGCAATTTTTTAATACTATTTAAAAGTTTTACCATTTTAATTTTATCTATTCTTCCTGTGTTAACATTTCGTGGACTTGGATGATAACTACCGACTAAAATTTTCTTATCGGGTAAAATATTCACAGATCCATGAGAAAAAATGAAATCTTTATTTCGTATTTCATATTGTTGCTTATAATAATTTACACAGGCATCATGACCGATTTTACCAAGAGCAACAATGACTTTTATTTTTTTTAAGAAAGCAATTTCTTGATTAAAAAAATTAAAGCATGTTTTCAATTCTTGTGAAGTAGGTTTATCTTCTGGGGGTACACATTTAAGAGCAGTAGTTAAGTACATATTTTGTAGTTCCAAACCATCACCTCTATCTACAGAATCTGGTTGGTTTGCAAATCCAGTTTTGTATAAACAGGAAAATAAAAAATCTGCAGATTTATCTCCTGTAAAAACTCGACCTGTTCTATTTCCTCCATGCGCTGCTGGCGCAAGACCTACCATTAATAATTTAGCTTTTTCATCTCCATAACCAGTAATCGGCTTACCCCAATAACTTTGATCAATATATTGTTTTCTTTTTTCTTTAGCAATTTTTTCACGGAAGTTAACTAAACGTTCACACTTTCTGCAATGGATAATGGATTTATTTAAATTACTTAATGTCATTTGGAAGATATATATTTATATTACAGCTCTGTGATTAATGAAAGAGCTAAAGCTATTCTAGAATTTTGTTTCATCAAAACTCCACTTGAACAGTGGTTTAAAAAAGATGATGAATTTGATAATATTTTGAAAAGTACTTTTATGGATGATTATATTAAGGCTATTAATAATAAGTATGATAATTGGAGAAATGATGCTGAAGAATGTGTAGCTTTGATTATATTACTTGATCAACTATCAAGAAATTTTTTCAGAAATAATTCAAAAGCTTATGACCAGGATGCTAAGTGTGTTTTAATTGTTAAAGAAGCAATAAGTAAAAAATATTTAGATAGCCTAGATATTGACAAAATACATTTTTTATTACTGCCATTAATTCATAGTGAAGATATCACGGATCATGAACATGGTCATAAATTAGTCGATCAATATTTAAATTATCATCCTGAATATACTAATATTAAAAAAGCCTGGGATGATCATAGCGTGGCAATTAAAAAATTTGGAAGGTATCCGCATAGAAATAAAATATTAAATAGAAAATCAACAAAAGAAGAAGAGTTATTTTTAACACAACCAAATAGTTCCTGGTAAGATAAAGATATGCTTTTAGAAAGAGATTTTTCAGATATTTTAAAACAACTTGAGTTTAAAAAAGGAAAAATTAAAGCTATTCTTGATACAGACACCTACAATGAAATTGATGATCAATTTGCTTTAGTGCAAATGTTGTTTTCAAAAGAAAAAATAGAAGTGCAAAGTATAAATGCTGCTCCTTTTTCAATGAATAATCGTTCAGATAATCCAAAGAAGGGAATGGAGCTCAGTTATGATGAAATCTTTCGGTTGTTAGAAAAAATAAATTTTAAAAAAAATGATTTTGTTTTTAAAGGATCAACAAAATATGTAGGTTTTGAAAAAAAACCTATTAATTCACCTGCAGCAGATAATATCATAGAAAGTGCTTTAAAATGTTCTGAAGAAGATCCTCTATACGTAATAGCTATCGGTGCTATTTCTAATGTTGCCTCTGCATTATTGAAAAAGCCAGAAATTATTAAAAAAATTGTTGTAGTTTGGTTAGGGGGTAATGCAATTTATTGGCCACAAAATTCAGAATTTAATCTAAAGCAAGATATTGGAGGTGCTCAAGTTTTATTTGATTGCGGTGTCTCACTAGTGATGGTTCCTTGCAAGGGCGTAACTTCACATCTTATTTCTACAGTTCCAGAAATCGAAAAATATATAGAGCCTCATGGTCAAATTGGTAAATTTCTTGCAATGCGATTTAAAGAGTACAATAATATACATAAAGGTTGGTCAAAAGAAATTTGGGACATGGCAGCTGTTGGTTATGTTTTAAACGAAGATTGGGCTCCAACTAATATAATACCCTCTCCAATTTTATTAAATGATATGAGTTGGAGTTCAGATAAAAACAGACATCCAATAAAAATAGTTTACGAAATCAAAAGGGATGCAATTTTAAAAGATTTTATTAAAAAATTAGAAAACTTTGTCAGTTCTTCCCATTAAATAATAAGACACTAAACCTAACCATTCGTGAGATCCTTGCTGAAAAGAATTTAGATTAGATAATAAATTAAGATTAGGAATTAATTTAAATTCTTTAATATTTTTAAAGTCCACTGCATATGGAATTAAATCCCAGTTATTTTTATCTGCTATAAGTAATGCTCTTTTCATATGCGAGGCAGATGTTATCAATAACCAATTTTCATTTATTTTTGGATTAGCGATTTTTTTTGAATATATTATATTTTCATAGGTGTTTCTTGAATTATCTTCAAAAATTATCTTATCAATTTCTATTCCTATTTTTTTGTAAAAAGATTTTGCAACTTGTGCATGATCAAAATCAGGTCTATTTAAAATCCCTGATCCACCACTAAAAATTACTTTAGCCTTATCAAATTTTTTAATGATAAACACAGATTCAACTAATCTTTCTGAAGAACCATTTAAACTGATTTGATTATATTCATTATAAAGTAGAGGGTTTGTTGCACCTCCCAAAATAAGAATGCCATCGACTTGGTCTGGAGGTTTTATGTATGAGTGATATTCTTTTTCAATATTATAAATTAGATAATTTCCAATAGGCAAAAAAGAGATAAGTGCGATAAATACAAAATTAATCAGAAAAATAATTAAACTTAATCTTCTCAATTTAACAAAATATAAAAATATTGAGAGCAAAGTAACAAAAATAAAAATATTAAAAGGATTTAATATTAACCAAAGAATTTTAGATAGGTAAAATGACATAATATTTTATAGCTTTGGTTTATACTATATAATATTTTATAAATAAAAGGTCTCGTGGTGAAATGGATATCACACGTGTCTTCGGAACATGGATTTGGGGTTCGAGTCCCTACGAGACCGCCAATTAAATAGTTATTTTTTCTGAGTAATTTGAAATTACTAACTCTGCAATTTGCACAGCATTAAGTGCTGCTCCTTTACGCAAATTATCTGACACTACCCATAGATTCAAACCATTATCTACTGATTGATCATTTCTAATTCTACTAATATAAACTTTATCCTCTCCTGCAATTTCAACAGGAGTCACATAACCTTCATCTTTTCGATGATCAATTACTGAAATACCTTCAGAGTTAGATAATATTTCTTTAGCTTCTTTTTCATCTAATGGTGAATCAAACTCTAGATTTACAGCTTCTGAATGGCCAATAAATACAGCTGTTCGAACACAAGTTGCTGAAACATTAATTCCCTCGTCTAGAATTTTTTTTGTTTCATCAATCATTTTTTGCTCCTCTTCTGTATTACCATTTTCTAAAAAAGCTCCAATGTGAGGAATGGCATTGAAAGCAATTTGTTTTGTAAACTTTTCTTTTTTTAATTCTTGGTTAGCATAAACATTTTGAGTCTGATTAAATAATTCATCCATACCTGTTTTCCCTGCTCCAGAAACAGCTTGATAAGTTGATACAACAACTCTGTTTATAATTGCTTTTTCATGAAGTGGTTTTAATGCTACAACCATTTGTATTGTTGAGCAGTTAGGATTTGAAATAATATTAGTTCTGTTTTCATCATCAAAAAATTCATCAAGTGCATTAGCGTTTACTTCAGGCACGATTAAAGGAATATTTTGTTGCATTCGAAAATGAGAGGTATTGTCTATAACAATACATCCTGCTTTAGCTGCTTTTGGTGCATATTCCGCAGAAATTTTACCTCCGGGTGAAAATAAACCAATGTGAGCTTTTGAAAAATCAAATTCTGATAAGTCTTCTACAACAATTTCTTTATCTTTAAACTCTACTTTTTTGCCTTTTGATTTTGATGATGCGAGTAAATATAAATTATCTATTGGAAAATCCCTTTGCTCTAATATTTGAACTATTTCTGTTCCTACCGCACCTGTTGCTCCTGCTACTGCTATATTGTATTTTTGAGTCATTTAATTGCCAGATAGAATTTTTAATTCTTCAATAACAGCATTTCCCATTTCTTGAGTAGAAATAATTTTTTCTGCTCCATCTTTAATATCAGCTGTTCTTAGACCTTTTAGTAATACATTCTGTACAGCTTTCTCAACCATTTGACTATCTTCTTGCATATCAAAACTATATTTCAACATCATAGCAAAGCTCATGATCATTGCCAAAGGATTTGCTTTAGATTGACCAGCTATATCTGGTGCGCTACCATGAACGGGCTCATACATTGCTGCTCTAGTTCCATTTTCTTTAACTGGTCCAAGAGCTGCTGAAGGAAGCATTCCTAAAGATCCTGTTAGCATAGCAGCAGTATCACTTAAAAGATCACCAAATAAGTTATCTGTAAGTATGACATCAAATTGTTTTGGATAACGAACTAGTTGCATTGCACAATTATCTGCAAGCATGTGTTCTAAATTAACATCAGAATATTCTTTTTTATGTAAATCTGTTACAGTTTGTTTCCAAAATAAACCTGTTTCCATTACATTTGATTTTTCTACTGATGTAACTTTGTTATTACGCAACTTTGCTAAATCAAATGCCACTCGTGAAACTCTATTAACTTCTGATGTGGTATATAGTTGAGTATCAACTGCCTTACTTTCAGTCTCACTAATTTTTGATATACCTCTTGGTTGTCCAAAATATACACCACTTGTTAATTCTCTTATTATCAAAATATCTAATCCTTTAACAAGATCAGATTTTAAAGATGATGAATCTGAAAGAGCATCTAAAACAACAGCTGGTCTTAAATTGGCAAAGAGATCTAGGTCTTTTCTTAATCTTAATAAGGCTGCTTCAGGTCTTTTATCTCTTTCTACATTATCCCATTTAGCACCTCCTACCGCACCAAATAATACTGCATCACAATCCATAGCTACTTGCATTGTTTCATCACTTATAGAATTACCTTCTTTATCGTATGCTGTACCTCCAACTAATCTTTCAGAAATATCAAAAGATAAAGATTTAGTTTTTTCCATCCAATCAATTATTTTTAATACCTCGGCCATAACTTCATTGCCAATTCCATCACCAGGTAAAATTAAAATTTTTTTATTACTCATTTTTGACTACACTATCCAAGGTTGGACACTGTGTATTTTTTCTTCGTGAAAATCAATTTTTTTATTTTTTTGGAGTGTCAAACCAATATCATCCAAACCTTCTAGCAAACATTTTTTTCGAAATGCATCAATTTCAAATTCTATTGTTTTATCATTTTGATAAGTGATTTTTTGATTTTCTAAATCAACTGAAATATCAGTTTTATTTTCAGCTTCGTTCATTAATATATCTACTTTTTGTTGATCTAACTTGATTGGCAGAATTCCATTTTTAAAACAATTATTATAGAAAATATCTGCGAAGCTTGGTGCAATTATTGACTTAAAACCAAAATCTAAAAGTGACCACGGTGCATGCTCTCTACTTGATCCGCAACCAAAATTTGCCCCAGCAATTAAAATTTTTGAAGTTTTATAAGGATCCCAGTTAAGGACAAAATCATTCTTTATGTTACCTTGAATATCGTATCTTAATTCATGAAATAAATTTTTCCCTAAACCAGACCTCTTTATTGTTTTCAAAAATTGTTTTGGAATAATCATATCGGTATCAACATTAATCATTGGTAGTGGCGCAGGGATACCAATTATTGTTTTAAATGATTCCATTTATAAATCCTCTACTGTTGCAAAAGAACCTTTGATTGCAGAAGCAGCAGCTATTGCAGGACTAACAAGATGTGTTCTACCTTCTCTGCCTTGTCTGCCTTCAAAATTTCTATTTGATGTTGATGCACATCTTTCTTGTGGTTTTAGTTGATCAGGATTCATTGCTAAACACATGGAGCATCCTGGCTCTCTCCAATCAAATCCTGCTTCAATAAAAATTTTATCTAAGCCTTCTTCTTCAGCTTGTTTTTTAACTAGACCTGAACCAGGAACGATCATTGAGTCTACAGAAACTTTTTTGCCTTCTACAACTTTAGCAACTTCTCTTAAATCCTCTATTCTTCCATTAGTGCAAGAGCCAATAAACACTTTATCAATTTTAATTTTTTGTATTTCTTGTCTGGGTTCTAAACCCATATATTCAAGAGAACGTTCCATAGCCTTCTTTCTATTTGGATTACTCTCTTCTTGAGGATTTGGTACTATACCATTTATAGCAACAACATCTTGTGGGCTTGTGCCCCAAGTAATTTGTGGTGAAATATCTTCAGCATTAATTAAAATTTCTTCATCATATTTTGCGCCATCATCAGATGGAAGAGCTTTCCAAAATTCTACCGCTTTGTCCCAATTATCTCCTGATGGAGCATACGGTCTACCTTTAATATATTCAAAAGTTTTTTCGTCAGGAGCGATTAAACCAGCTCTAGCACCTGCTTCAATACTCATATTGCAGATTGTCATTCTTCCTTCCATAGAAAGAGAGGAAATTGCATTACCAGCATATTCAATAACATAACCAGTTCCACCAGCCGTTCCTATTTTTCCTATTATATGAAGAATAATATCTTTTGCTGTAACACCTAAGTTTAATTTACCTTCAACAGAAATTCGCATATTCTTTGCAGGTTTTTGAATCAAGGTCTGAGTAGCTAATACATGTTCAACTTCACTAGTACCAATACCAAAGGCTAATGCACCAAATGCTCCGTGTGTTGCTGTATGACTATCACCACAAACTATTGTCATACCCGGTTGAGTAATACCTTGTTCTGGTCCAACTATATGAACTATACCTTGTCTGCTATCTAATAATGGAAAAAGTGTAACATCGAAATCTTTGCAGTTTTTTTCTAGTGTTTCAACTTGTATTCTACTTTCTTTATTTTCTATACCTTTAGATCTGTCTGAGGTTGGAACATTGTGATCAGCTACAGCAAAAGTACTTTCAGGTCTTCTAACTTTACGATTATTATTTCTCAAACCCTCAAATGCTTGAGGGCTCGTAACTTCATGAACAAGATGTCTATCAATATATATAAGACAAGTTCCATCTTCTTGTCTATCGACAAGATGATGTTCCCAGATTTTATCAAAAAGAGTTTTAGGATTATTTATTTTCATCCGATTTATTTTCGGCTGCTTTTTCCTCTTCTTTACTAGATTCATCTGCAGCTTCTGCTTTAGATTCTTCTGCCGGTTTGGCTTCTGTTTCTTCTGCTTTTGTCTCTGCTTGTTTTGCTTCTACCTCTTCAGCTTTTGGATCCTCTACAGCATTTGTATCTGTATCTGTAGTTTTTGTTTCTTCTACCGGAGGAGCCTCCTCTATATATTCATATTGATCAGCTTCATCGCCCCTATCTTTATCTGCGATCCTAGCTTTCTTTCCTGATAATTCTCTTAGATAATATAGCTTAGCTCTTCTTACATCACCTTTTCTAACAACTTCAATTTTTTCTACTAATGGACTGAATAAAGGGAATACTCTTTCAACACCTTCGCCATGAGATATTTTTCTAACAGTAAAGTTAGAGTTTACTGAATTATTTTTTCTTGCAATACAAATACCTTCAAATGCTTGAAGTCTCGACTTACTTCCCTCTGTAATTCTTACAGTAACTTTTAGAGTATCACCTGGACGAAAAGCAGGAACTCTTTTTTTTAAAGTTAACTTTTCAATTTGTTGTTTTTCAAATGTCTCCAATAAATTACTCATTTTATATTTCCTTTTTATAAAGATCTGGTCTTAATTCTTTAGTTTTTTCAACCGATTTTTCTTTTCTCCATTTATCAATTTTTTCATGATGACCTGATGTTAAAACATCTGGAACTTCATGTTTATTTCCCTGAATATCTTCCCAGGTTTGTGGTCTGGTATAATGAGGATATTCAAGCAGATTATTAGAAAAAGATTCTTCTAATAAACTTTGTGGCTGCCCTAATACTCCAGGAATGAGACGAATACAACCTTCAACTAACACCTGAGCAGCAATCTCACCACCAGAAAGAACGTAATCACCGATACTTATTTCCTGAAAATCAAGAATTTCTATAGCTCTTTGGTCAACTCCTTCAAATCTACCGCATAAAATAAGCATTTCATCATGTTTTGATAGATTATTAAGTTTGGCTTGAGATAATTTCTGACCTGAAGGTGTTAGAAAAATTTTGCAGTAATTATCGGTTTTGAAAGTGATTGAATTTAATGCTTTTTCTATCACATCTGGACGAATAACCATTCCAGGGCCTCCCCCAAAAGGTTCATCATCAACACTTCCTCTTTTATCAATTCCAAAATTGTGTAGATTAACTATCTCGAGAGAAAATTTTTTATTGTTTAATGCATTTCCGATTACAGAATATCCTAGTGAACCAGGAAACATCTCAGGATAACAGGTTAAAATAACTACTCTCATTTTAATCAAGAATACCAAGTATTGGATCTGCTATAATTTCTTTTTTATTAATATTAACTGATAAAATATTTGTTTTATCAAAAGGTATAAGAGTAAGTTTAGTATTATATTTGACTTCTAATAAATCACCTGCCCCAAAATTTTGAACACTTAAAACTTTTCCAATAATAGTATAGTCTTTCAAGAAAATCATGCATTCGATTAGATCATTTATATAAAACTCATTATCTTTTGTTTTTGGAAAGAATTTCTTATTTGAAAAAATTTTTTGACCTTTAAGCTCTAAAACATCTTCTCTAGAAAAGTATTTTTCAACTTGAACAACACACTTATTATTTTTGAATAAAATATTTTTAAAATTCCAAGCAACTGAACCATCAAAATTATAATAGTTTTTTAAATTTTTAAAAACTTCAAACGAGGTAGTCATCATATTAACTTTTATTTCACCTTTTAATCCTAAAGGAGATCCAAACTGACCAACAAGAATAATATCTTTATTACTCAAAGCAAAAATTGATTTTATTCTTTTTTAGCTTCTGCTTCTTCTGCTTTTGGTTCTTCAGCAGGTTGTGCATCTTCAGCTGGCTTAGCTTCTGCTTCTTCTGCTTTTGGTTCTTCAGCAGGTTGTTCATCTTCAGCTGGCTTAGCTTCTGCTTCTTCTGCTTTTGGTTCTTCAGCAGGTTGTGCATCTTCAGCTGGCTTAGCTTCTGCTTCTTCTGCTTTTGGTTCTTCTACTGCAGCTTTCGCAGCTTCTTCTTTTTCTTTGGCAGCAGCTAAACGTTCCTGTGCTTTTTTCTTAGGTAGATGTTTTTTTGTTTTTTCAGTAATTACTGGTTTTTCCATCACACCAAGATTGCTAAGAAAAATAGAGATTCTATCTGATGGTTTTGCTCCTTTTGCAATCCATTCCTTAGCTTTGTCTAAATCCATTTTAACTCTATCAGAGCTATCCTTTGGAAGCATTGGGTTATAAGTTCCAATTTGATCTATAAATTTTCCATCTCTAGCTCTTCTAGAATCAGCAACTACTATTCTATAAAATGGTCTTTTCTTTGCACCACCTCTTGATAATCTTATTCTTACTGGCATTTTATTTCCTTTCTAATTTATGTTTGGAGGAAGATTTCCTTGTAATTTTTGCATTAAATCACTGGGAATTCCTCCTTTGCCCATAGATTTCATTCTCTTCATCATTTTCTGTGATTGGAGAAACTGTTTTAATAACCTGTTAACGTCTTGAACTTTTGTTCCAGAACCTTTTGAAATTCTAATTTTACGTGAAGCCTTGATAATGTCTGGATCAGCCCTTTCTTTTTTTGTCATTGAACTGATTATAGCTATTTGTTTATCAATCATTGAATTAGAAATTTTATTTTCTGCCATTAACTTCTGTGCCTTTGAAACACCTGGCATCATAGAAAGTAAACCAGAGACTCCACCCATTTTACCCATTTGCTTTAATTGATTGGCAAAATCTTCAAGATCAAATTTTCCTTTAGCGATCTTTTTTGCCATATCCTCCATTTCTTCTTTATCAATATTTTCAGCAGCCTTTTCGACAAGAGATACAATATCTCCCATACCTAAAATTCTTTGTGCAATTCTTTCAGGATGGAAAGGTTCAAAATTTTCTACTTTTTCACCTAGTCCTATAAATTTTATAGGAGAGTTTGTTATCGATTTAATTGATAGTGCTGCACCACCCCTGCTATCACCATCTATTCGAGTTAAAATTGATCCAGTAATATTTATTGCATCACTAAAACTTTTAGCTACAGTTGCAGCATCTTGTCCTGTTAGAGCATCTGCTACTAATAATGTTTCATCAGGTTTAAACTTATTTTCAATTTCTATTAATTCACTCATTAATTTTTTATCTACAACTTGTCGTCCAGCTGTATCTAAAATAAGAATATCAAATAAATTTTTTTGAGCATAGTCTGTGGAATCATCAACAATCTTAATGACTGATGATAAATTGTGATTAAAGAAATCTGAGCCAGTTTCTTCAGCTAATACTTTTAATTGTTCCTGTGCTGCTGGTCGATAAATGTCTGCAGATGCTAGTAAAATTTTTTTCTTTGAAGACTTCTTTAACAAATAAGAAAGTTTGGCAATTGATGTTGTTTTCCCAGATCCCTGTAATCCACAAAACAATATTTTAGTTAATTGAGAAGAAGATAAATTTAGAGATTTATTTTCTGATCCAAGAATTTTTACAAGCTCATCTTGCACAAGCTTTATGATCATTTGATCTGGCTTAACAGATTTAAGAATTTCTTTTCCTAAAATGTTTGACTTGATTGAATTTATAAATTCTTTTACTACAACTAAGGAAACGTCTGCCTCTAACAGAGCAATCCTAATTTCACGTAATGTAACTTCAAGATCTGTTTCTGATATAACAGCCTTACCCCGAATACTTTGAACAATTTTTTCAAATTTTGTGTTCAGTGTATCAAACATAAATCTCCAATAGCCTTTTAACTCCAGGGCACGAAACTCGTGGGCTAGAGTACCTATCACAATTGTAACAAGTTCAATTCGTTTACAAATATAGGATTTATTGGTAACCCTCTATTAGCTGAATTATTGAAAGTCAAGTATTCTTAAATTTCCTATATTTACTGAGATTTATCGATAAATTAGGTTATAAAACAAATATGCAAAAAGTAGACTTTATAAAGATGCATGGACTTGGGAACGATTTTGTTATCATAGATAAAAGGTCTAACAATATCAAAATTACTGAAGATATTATTAAAAGACTCAGTGATAGAAGAACTGGGGCAGGTTGTGATCAATTAATCACAATTAATAATACAAGTAATCAAAGTGCTGATGCTGAAATTGAAATTTTTAATCCTGGTGGTGATAGAGCCGAAGCTTGTGGTAATGGAACACGCTGTGTGGCAAAAATACTATTTGATGAAGATTCAAATAAAGAAATTTTAAAAATTCAATCTGATGCAGGCATATTAGAATCAAAAAAAATAGATAACAATATAAGTGTCAACATGGGTTCAATAAAAAATACTTGGGATAAAATTCCTTTAAGTAAAGAAGTCGATACAATGAATATACCAATTTCAATTGATGGATATAGTAATGGAGTTGCTGTTAATGTAGGTAATCCACATGTAGTTTTTTTTGGGAAATCGATCAAAGATACAGATCTTGAAAGTATAGGTCCTAGAATAGAAAATCATGAACTCTTTCCAAAAAAAACTAATGTTGAAATAGTTGAAGTTATTAATTCAAATTTAATTGAAATGAGAGTTTGGGAACGTGGAGTTGGAACCACATTAGCTTGTGGTAGTGGTGCCTGTGCGGCTGTATATGCGGCGTGGAAAAAAGGATTTATTGAAAATAACGCTGAAGTGAAACTTGAAAAAGGTTCACTGCACATAAATATAGTTAATAATGAATCTATTATGACAGGACCTGCAGAAATAAGTTATCGGGGTAGTTTAGAAATATAATTTATGAAAAATAAAAACTACGTAATCAATCTAGGTTGTAGATTGAATATTTATGAAGGTGAAATTATCAAAAACCATCTTAAAACAAATAATTTAAATAATGTTACAGTCATAAACTCATGTGCAGTAACTGAAGAAGCTGAGAAAAAAGTTTCTTATGAAATTAGAAAGGCTAAAAAAAATTTTCCTAATAATAAAATAGTAGTTACAGGATGTGCGGCTCAAATCAATCCATTAAAATATAAAGATTTAAAAGAAGTAGACTCAGTAATTGGGAACACAGAAAAATTAGAAACTTTAACATGGAAAAATATCGATCAGTCTAAAAATCTTAAAGTAGGAAATATACTAGAAGAAAGTAAGACAGTACCTAATTCAATTGAAAAATTTGAAGGAAAATCAAGAGCTTATATTGAAATACAACAAGGTTGTAACCATCGTTGTACTTTTTGTATCATTCCATTTGGCAGAGGCAATAATAGAAGTGTACCTGCTGGAGAAATAGTAAATAAAATAAAAAAAATTGTTAGCAATGGATATAATGAAGTAGTATTAACAGGAGTAGATATAACTGATTATGGAAAAGATCTTCCCGCAAAACCTACTTTTTCTAACTTAATTAAAAGAATTCTAAAATTAGTGCCTGAATTAAAACAACTGCGTTTGTCTTCAATTGACTGCGCTGAAATAGACAAAGATTTTTGGGATGTTTTAAAGGACAAAAGATTGATGCCTCATTTTCATATAAGTTTGCAAGCTGGAAACAATTTAATTTTAAAAAGAATGAAAAGAAGACATTCAAGGGAAATGGCAATTAATTTTTGTAAAAAAGTTTTATCAATTAGGAAAGATGCAACATTTGGTGCTGATATAATTGCCGGTTTTCCGACAGAGACAGAAACAATGTTTCAAGATTCAATTAAGCTAGTTGATGAGTGTAATTTAACTCATCTTCATATTTTTCCATATTCACCAAGAGAAAATACTCCAGCATCTAGAATGCCTCAAGTTCAAAAAAATATTATCAAAGATAGAGCAAGAAGACTTAGAGAAATAGGCATGGAAAAATTAAAACAACATTTAAAAAAAAATATTGGAAAGAAGGAAAAAATTTTAATTGAAAGTAGAAAAGAAAATTTTTCAATTGGAAAAGATCAGCATTTTTTAAAAGTAAAACTTGAAGAAGAGTTTAAAGAGGGGAATATAATTTCCTGTATATACACAGGCGTAGAAAATGATACGTTATTAGCAAGAATAGCATGAGCTTGTTCTCAATATTTAAAGATAAGTTAAGTAAAACTTCAAATATACTTTCTTTTAATATTTTAGAGATTTTAAAAAACAAAAAAATAGACGATTTGACTTTAGAAGAATTAGAGAATGTTCTTATTTCATCTGATATTAGTTTGGATGTTGTAAATCAGCTAATAGATTCTATAAAAAAAATAAAAATTTCAAATGATGATGGAATAAAAAATGTATTAGAAATCTTAGCTCAAAATATAGAAAGTATATTACTTCCAAGAGAACATATTTTGATAAATGAAAAAAATGATGAAAAAAAAATATTAATATTTGTTGGAGTAAACGGAAGTGGAAAGACAACCACTATTGGTAAAATTGCAAATAAAATTTTATCAAATAAAAAAATTCTGATAGCAGCTTGTGATACATTTAGGGCAGCAGCTGTTGAGCAGTTGGAAAATTGGGCGAAAAAAAATAATAATGGTTTTATCGCTGGAAAAAGTAATCAAGACCCAGCAAGTGTAGCGTATCAGGCAGCTGAAGAATTTGGAAAAGAAAATTATGATTTTTTACTTATAGATACTGCTGGAAGATTATCAAATAATACTAACCTCATTAATCAGCTAATTAAATTGAAGAATGTTATATCAAAAGCTAATTCCTCTTTTAATATTGAAACTGTGTTAGTTTTAGATGGAACAAATGGTTCGAACATGATTAAGCAAGTGGAAATCTTTGGAAATGAACTTAATGTATCAAGTCTTATAATAACTAAATTGGATGGAACAGCAAAAGGCGGAGCATTAATTTCAATTGCAAATAAATTTGAAATCCCTATAAGTTATGTTGGTCTTGGAGAAAGTATTGAGGACCTTGTAACTTTTAATTCTCAAAACTTTGCTAGGTCTATTTTAAATCTTGAAGAACAAAAATGAAATCAGTTTATAAATTATTAATTGATATAGGACCGCTTGCTGTATTCTTTATTTTTTATACAAGAAGTGGTCTTCAAGAAGCAATACTTCCTCTTATGATTGCTACTGTAATTTCAGTAATCATTTCATATATACTTGAGAAAAAAATACCAATTATGCCAACTCTTGGGGCTGCGATTGTATTAATATTTGGAGGTTTAACAATTTATTTTGACAATGAAATTTTTATAAAAATGAAACCAACAATAATAAATATGGTCTTCGCATTAATTTTATATGGAGGAGTGATTGTTAAAAAACCTCTTTTAAAATATCTTTTGGGTGCTGCGCTTAAACTAGAAGAAGATGGATGGAGAATATTAACTCAAAGGTGGATTGCTTTTTTTGTTGCACTTGCTGTTTTAAATGAAATTGTTTGGAGAACTCAAAGTACTGATGTTTGGGTAAATTTTAAAGTTTTTGGTATCTTGCCAATTACGTTTATTTTTACGATGACACAATTCCCTTTAATTAAAAAATATCAAATTGAAGATTAAGTTAAAAATTGTTTTCTCTTAATGCTATAAATCCTGGTGATTTATTTCCCTCTAGCCACTCTAAAAATGCACCCCCAGCTGTAGATAAATATTTAAATGCATCATTGGCTTTAGCTTTTTTTATTGCTGCAAGTGTATCTCCTCCTCCTGCTAGAGCATCTAATTGAGATTTACTTGAATAATTTTGTATAATATTTGCAATTGAAATTGTACTTTTATCAAATGGACTATACTCAAATGCGCCTAAAGGCCCATTCCATAAAATTGATTTAGATTTTAATATTTCATCTGAAATTAGTTTTGTTGTTTGTTCACCAACATCTAATATCATTTGGTTATTTGGAATATTATTGATTGAATAACTCTTAACATTTACTCTATCTTCTATTGTTTTTGAGCAAACAGCATCAATTGGTAAAAGTATTTTGCAATTTTTTGATTCTGCTTTTTTTTGTATCTTTTTTGACAGTTCAATAAAATCATTTTCTACCAGAGAAGAGCCAACGTTATAATTATTTGATAGCAAAAAGGTATTAGCCATTGCACCACCAATCACTAAAGAGTCAAAAATTTCAACTATATTTTCTAAAACTTTTATTTTTGTTGAAACCTTTGAACCACCTATAATTGCTAAATTTGGTTTATTTGAATTTTCTAAAAATTTATCTAAATTTTCAATTTCTTTTGAGAAACTTAATCCAGCATATGAAGGTAAGTATTTAGTAATACCTACTATAGATGCATGATTACGATGAGATGCAGAAAACGCGTCATTAATATATATGTCAAAACTAGAAGCTAATACTTTTGAAAAATTAAGATCATTTTTTTCTTCTTCAGCATTAAAACGAATATTTTCTAATAGACAAATTTCTCCCATGTTCATTTCAGCAATTTTTGTCTCAATTATTTTTTTTTCACAGTTAGCTAAAAAATGAATTGTATTTAAATTTAAAAATTTTTTTAATTCTGAACATAAAAACTCAATGGAATATGTTTTATTAACTTGACCTTTAGGTCTGCCAAAATGAGCAATTAAGAATATCTTATTTTTATTTTTAATTAGTTTTTCTAATGTTGGTAAAATAGCATGAATTCTTGAATGATCTGTAATTTTCCCTTCCAAAACTGGTACGTTTAAATCAACTCGAACAATTATTTTTTTATTTTTACAGTCTAGATCTCTTAATTCTTTCATTTCTATTCACATGTATATAAAAAAAATGCTGGAATTCATTGATTTTTTTTAAAAATTTGCAGTTTTATCTTTTTTAATACATATATTTAGTATATTAAACCTTTTTTAAGCTACTAAATGTAGTAATGGAGTTTGATTATGCCTTGGGATGATAATAACGTAGCAAAACTTAGAGATTTATGGGACCAAGGTCTACCAACAGCTCAAATTGGAAAATTGTTAGGTTTCACCAAAAACGCAGTGGTTGGAAAAGCTCATAGAATTGGACTCGAGAGAAGACCATCACCTATAAGAAGAACAGCTGTTAAGCCTGATCGAAAAAAAGCTAGATCTCCAGTAATGCCAAAATTAAATTTTGAAAGCACCAAAGAACCAGAGGCTGTTTCTACAGAGCCTGCTGTTTTCCAACCGGTTGTTAAAAATATATTCACTGCAGCTCCAAAGAGAGGTTGTGAATGGCCTGAAGGTCATCCTGATGAAGCTGACTTTCGTTTTTGTGGTAAAGATAGATTTGAAGATAAGCCTTATTGTTTAGATCATTGTGCTGTTGCATATGTTGTTCCTGAAAAAGAGGAAAACGAAAAGACAGAATTAAATAATACGATTTAATAATAAATATTCTAGAAATAAAGATTCTTCCTGTTATCTAATAAAATATGAAAGATGAGAGAATTAATTCTGTATTTACTCCTATTTTAATTGGAGGAAGTTTAATTCTTTTAATAAGTTTTGCAATTCGTTCTACATTTGGCCTATTTCAAATTCCTATTGCTTCTGATTTTTTATGGAACCGTTCAGAATTTTCTCTTGCCATTGCTATTCAAAATTTAGCTTGGGGTGTAGGCACTCCACTATTTAGTGCTTTTGCCGAAAAATATGGTGATAGAAAAGCCATAGCGCTAGGCTTAATTCTTTATGCAATTGGAATTTTTATAAGTAGCACTGCTACTACTCCAGAGGCGCATCAAACCTTAAACCTACTAATTGGTTTTGGAATAGCTGGTAGTGGTTTTGGTCCAATTTTGGCAGTAGTTGGAAGAGCTACATCTCCAGAAAAAAGATCTTTGGCACTAGGTATTACAACTGCTGCGGGATCGGCTGGACAAGTGGTTGGTCCACCACTTGCTTCTATTCTATTATCATTTTTGCCTTGGTCTTCAGTATTTGAAATCTTTTCAATTATATTATTAATAACACTGATTCTTGTTCCAATTTTAAAAACAGAATTATCAAATACTAATATTAATAGTGAAAATGAAAAAATTACTGATGCTGTATTTGTTGCATTAAAAGATCCAACGTATTCAATGTTGTTCTTTGGTTTTTTTTCTTGCGGCTTTCAGTTAGCATTTATCACTGCACATTTTCCTGCATTTATTGTTGAATCTAGTGGTCCAATTATAGAAGGAAGCTTAATAAGTTTAATTTGTAATTCTGTAGAAGGTTTAGGAGCATTATCTATGGCTCTTATAGGATTGTTTAATATAATTGGTTGTTTAATTGCTGGAGCCTTAGGAAAGGGACATTATAAGAAATATCTTTTATCTTTAATTTACACTGGAAGGACTATTGCGGCAATTTTATTTATCTTACTACCTATTACACCAACTTCTATAGCTATATTTTCAATAGTTATGGGTGCTTTATGGTTAGCAACAGTTCCTTTAACTTCTGGAATTATAGGCCATATTTATGGATTAAAATTTATGGGCACATTATATGGCATTGTGTTTTTTTCTCATCAGCTAGGATCTTTTGTAGGTGTTTGGTTAGGTGGTCTATTTTATGATATCTATGGAAGTTATGATATTGTATGGTGGGTTGGTATAGGAGTTGGTGCTTTTTCTGCAATAATCCATTTACCAATTAGAGAAAAACCATTATCTAATACAAATATACAAACAGCGTAATTTTATGGATGAAAAAAAAATTATACGAAACTTAGTTATAGTAATTTTTTTCTTAGTTATTATTTATTCATTAGCTAGAGTTGGTGTTGGTTTAGATCTTAGCTTTGGACCTTATTTAAAAAAATAGAAAAACTAGTTACACCATTCTCCCTGTTTAAATATTGGCGTAACAGCGCCATCCTTATCAACACCATCTACATCAATTTTGCCTGAGCCAATCATCCAATCTATGTGTATCATGCTTGAGTTACCACCTCTTTCACTGATTTCTTCTTTTGATAAGTCTTTTTTGGATTTAAAACATTTTGAATAACATTGTCCTAAAGCAACATGAGAAGCAGCATTTTCATCAAATAGAGTGTTATAAAAAGTTATTCCTAATTGCGAAATAGGTGAACTATTAGGGACTAAGGCTACTTCACCAAGTCTTCTTGAGCCTTCATCTGAATCAAGAACTTTTAATAAAACATCTTGTCCTTTAGAGGATTTTGCATCAACAATTTTACCATCTTCAAAGCGAACATTAATATCTTCAATTAGGGTTCCTTGATAAGAAAGAGGTTTAGTCGAGCAGACCTCACCACTTACACGAGCAGCGTGTGGAGTTGTGAATACTTCTTCAGATGGGATATTTGGATTACAAACAATACCATTCTGTGCCTCTGATGCGCCTCCCATCCACTCATGATCGTCAGCTAACCCTACTGTTAAAGATGTTCCAGGACCAGAGTATTTTAACGAATGAAAATTTTTAGCGTTTAACCAATCTGTTTTATCTCTTAAATTTTTATTATGCTTGTCCCATTCACTTACAGGATCATCATTACTAACTCTTGATGCATGAAAAATTGCATCTCCTAATTTTTTAATTGCTTCACTATCATCAAGATCTGGGAAGACTCTTTTTGCCCATGCTTTTCCGGGCCATGAAATTATATTCCAGTTAATTTTAAATTCAGTAATTCTTTCTCTAGCTGGTTTGTATGCAACAGCATTAGCTTTATTTGCACGAGAAACTTTATCAGGATCAATTTCAGATAATAGCATGGGATCATCACCAGCAATAGCCATTCTAGCTGTATTGTTATCAAAAGCTTCACCCATACCATTATAAAGCCAATTTGCTGCAACATTAAAAGATTCATCATTTCCATACTTAAATCGAGATAATGTAATATCAGAATCATTGAAGAGTGGAGTCACAAGTCCAGCCCCTTCTTTATAAGCATATTCAACTATTTTTCTAACCAAAGGTAAAGACTCTAACGGTGCTGTTATTAAAAGGTTTTGACCTTTTTGAAGTGCAACACCTCTTTTAATGGATAAATGTGCAAGTTTATCAATTTTTTTTGGATCTACATCATAAAACATTAATTATATAATTAGTTTTTATATTCTAAAAAGTCTAGAGATTTTAACTTTAAAATTTATCTTTAATAATTTAAAGAAAAAGAACTTAAATATTTCAAATTGTTTAATAAAATCTTTCCACAAAGTCTTGTTTTTTTTCAGATATAAAAATATCAAATCTAGGCAAAAATAGTAAACTAAACTATGGATTATGCGCTTTTAGATAAAATTAATTTTCCATCTGACTTAAGAGAATTTAAAAAGAAAGATCTAAAGCAAATCTCAGAAGAATTAAGAGCTAAAACAATTGAGACTGTTTCAAAAACTGGTGGTCATCTAGGTGCTGGATTAGGTGTTGTTGAACTAACTGTGGCAATCCACTATGTCTTTAACACTCCACATGATAAATTAATCTGGGATGTAGGACATCAAGCGTATCCTCATAAAATCATTACAGGGAGAAAAAAAAATATAGATACACTTAGAAAGAAAGATGGTGTTTATGGTTTTGTAAGAAGGTCAGAAAGTGAATATGATCCCTTTGGCACAGCCCATAGTTCAACAGCAGTTTCAGCAGGCTTAGGAATTAAAGCTGCAAAAGATATAAATAAAGACAACTCAAAAGTTATATGTGTTGTTGGTGATGGTGCCTTAAGTGCAGGTTTAGCATATGAAGGATTAAACAACGCAGGAGCACAAAAAAAAGGGTTAATTGTTATTTTAAATGATAACAAAATGTCAATAGACAAACCAGTTGGTGCTATGAGTACATATCTAACTAGATTGCTTTCATCTAAATCTTACTCAAGCTTAAGAAATATTATTAAAAAAATTTCTAAAACATTACCATCAAATCTTTCAAGGACTCTTTATAGAACAGAAGAATATTCTAAAGGGCTTATCTCCGGAGGTACTTTATTTGAGGAATTGGGGTTTTATTATCTTGGCCCAATAGATGGTCACAATATAGACGATATGGTGTCAGTTCTTGAAAACATTAGAGATAATAAATTTGATAAACCAGTCTTTCTTCATTGTATAACTAAAAAAGGTAAAGGTTATATTCCTGCTGAAAAGTCAGAGGATAAATTTCATGGTGTAGAAAAGTTTGATATTAATACAGGTAACTCAGTTAAAAAAACAAATCTAAAATCTTACTCAAATGTCTTTGGAGAAAAACTAACAAAACTTGCTGAAAATGACGAAAAAATTGTGGCAATAACAGCTGCTATGATGTCTGGGACAGGGTTAAAATTATTCCAACAAAATTTTGAAAAAAGATTTTTTGATGTTGGTATTGCTGAACAACATGCTGTTACAATGGCAGCTGGGTTAGCTACTGAGGGTTTCAAACCATTTGTTGCAATTTATTCAACTTTTTTACAAAGAGCTTACGATCAAATAGTGCATGATGTAGCTATTCAAAAATTACCTGTTAGATTTGCAATTGATAGAGCAGGATTAGTAGGATCAGATGGCCCTACTCATGCTGGTTCATTTGATATTACTTATTTAGCCACATTACCAAATTTTATAGTTATGGCGCCTAGCAACCAAAGAGAGTTATCTAATATGATAGAGTTATCTTGCGAGATTAATGACACACCGTCTGCTTTTAGATTTCCAAGAGGAACAGGATCAGAGGAACTATTTAATAATCAGCCTACAGATATCAGCATAGGTAGGGGATATATTCTTATTGAAGGTAATGATGTTGCAATCTTAAATTTAGGAACAAGACTTGAAAAATGTATTGAAGCTAGTAAGTTTCTTAATCAAAATAATATTTATCCTACTATTGCAGATGCAAGATTTGCAAAACCATTAGACACACAATTAATTGATGACTTATTAAATAATCATAAATATATTTTAACTATAGAAGAAGGTTCTATAGGTGGATTTTCATCTCATGTTTTACATTATGTTCATAATATAAGATCAAAAAAAGATAACGTAGTGATAAAAAATTTAATTTTTCCAGATCGTTTTGTTGAACATATGACACCGGATGAGCAATATCAAGATATTAAAATGGATACGGAATCAATAATCAGAGAAATTAATAATTTTTATGAAAACAATATTGTTGATATAAAGAATTTCAAGTCAAAAGTTTAATTCTTAAAAAAAGTTTAATTGAAATTTAAAAATGAAAAAAGTTAAAATTTTACACAAAAGTTTTTCTAAACCGATAAGCTGTTTGACTGCATACTCTCCATCAATTGCAAATATTTTAGATGGAAAGGTTGATTTAATACTAGTTGGAGACTCTATTGGTTCAACACTCTATGGGATGAAGAATACTCAAGGAGTTACTATGGATATGATGAAAAATCATGGGGCAGCTGTAAATAAAACAATTAAGAAAAGTTTAAAAGTATTAGATATGCCTTATAAAACATATGATAATAAAATTGATGCATATAAAAATGCTAAAATACTTTTAAATCGGTGTAAGCCTGATTTATTAAAGATAGAAATTAGTAAAAAAAAATTAGTTGTTTTAAAACACTTAGCAGATAAAAAAGTAAATGTTATTTCTCATATAGGAGTAACACCACAAAGTTATAAGAATTTTAATAAAATTAAAGTTTTAGGAAAAACTAATATAGAAAAACAAAATTTGTTAAAGTTAGCAAAAGAATCTGAAGTACTTGGAGCTAAAGCAGTATTGTTAGAGTGTGTTACAACCGAAACAGCTAAACTAATTACAGAAAATATTTCGATACCTACAATAGGTATAGGCGCTTCAAAATATTGTGATGGTCAAATTTTGGTATTTGATGATTTGATAAATCTAACTACAAATGATAAAAAACCAAAATTTGTAAAAAATTATTTTGATTTTAATAAAGTTGCAAGCAATGTAGTGAAGAAATATAATCGAGAAGTTAAGCTTAAAAAATTTCCTAGTAGTAAATTTACTTACAATTAGTCTAAATCTATAAAACTGTTATTATTATCTAAAAACTTAATTACACCAGAATTAATTTGATACCACAAACCAACTACATTCAATTTATTTTCATTAATTAATTTTTCTATAAAATCATATTCACGTAAATTTTTAATTGATTGTTTTATACTTTCCTGCTCAAAAAAAGTTATTTTTTCAGTTTCTGGAAAATTATTAGGGATATTATTGTAAGAATTTTTTAAACAACTTGTCCATTTATTTATGTATTCAAAATCACTTATATTTTTTTTATCAAAAAATGTTTTGTAAGAATACTCAACTCCACCACAATTTGAGTGGCCTAAAATAATTAAGTTTTGAATTTTTAAAACTTTTAATGCGTATTCTATAGCAGATAATGTTTGTATATTTTGATCCTTATCATCTTTGGAAGGTACTATATTAGCGATATTTCTATGTATAAAATAATCTCCAACACTTCCACCAAATATCGTATTTTCAAGAATTCTAGAATCACAACAAGTAATAATCATTGCTATTGGTTTTTGTGCAGTTTTAGAAGCTTGTTCGTATATATCTTTGTAATCTTCAAAAGTATTCTTTTTCCAGAATTGATATCTTTCAATTAAAAATTTTGGTATTTCCATAATGTTATTATTTTTAAAACTATTTATATAGCAAAATTAAATGAAAAAGGAAATTAGTAGAAAGTTCTGCGTAGCTCCCATGATGGGGTATACCACACCATACGCAAGGAAACTTTATAGAATTTTATCAAAGAACAGTTTTTTATTTAGTGAAATGATAGCAACAAAATCACTTATTCATTCAAAGAGTAGAGAGAATATTATTGATAATGACTTTAATAATCCTGTTGCTCTTCAGGTAGGTGGCTCTGAAATAGAGGATCTAACAAAGGCTTCAAAAATAGCAATGGATTATAATTATGATGAAATTAATTTAAATGTTGGTTGCCCAAGTAAAGCAGTACAGAAAGGAAGCTTTGGTGCATGTCTTATGCGGGATAAAATTCTTGTTAGAAATTGTATAGAAGCTTTACAAAATGATAAGATTGAAGCTACTTTAAAATGTAGGTTGGGTCTTGGCAAAGAGTTAAATTATGAATTCTTTGAAGAATTTATTGATGAAATATCAAAAACTGGAATTAAATTTATTTATGTTCATGCAAGAAATGCGATCCTCAGTGGCATTAGTCCACAAGGTAATAGAACAATACCTCCTCTTAGTTATAATTTTGTAAAAAAAATAAAAAATAAATATACCAATATAACATTTATCCTCAACGGAGGTATAAATAATCTTGATAAAGCAGAGAGTCTATTAAAGGAATTTGATGGAGTTATGGTTGGAAGATTAATCAAGAATAATCCTTTTATATTAAAAGAGGTTGATAAAAGAATTTTTAATGGAAAAAATAAACTCATTGATGAAACAATAGTTAATAATTATTTTGAATATATAAAACCTAAATTAGGTTTTGAGTCAATATTTAGATTATTAAGTCCTCTACTTAGTATCTTTTTTTCAGTCCCTAATAGTAAAACTTATAAATCTAAGATCAATGATTATATGAAAAGTCAAAAGATAAATTTAATTGAGGATTTATTAATAAAATTTGTAAGTGAAAAAAATCTAAATTAAACTTAGTAAGGTATTTGATATGATAAACTTAGAATTTCAACTCCTGGGTTTTTGTCACCTAAATTTGCATTTGAAATGTGACTAAATGAAATACCAATTCTATTTTTATTTAGTAATTCATAACTTACTTCAAGTGCAGTTCTGAACTGAAGGTCATTTCCTAATTTTTTTCCAGAACCATCATCATAAATACCAGCTCCAAAGCTTGGTGTTAAAAAAAATTTACTTTTATCACCCTCAAATAATTCACCTAAGTTATCTTCAAAGTAAATTCCAGTTAAAAAATAAGATGCAGAATCGTTAGTAAATTCAACACCAAAAAAAGGTTTCAAGAAAAAAAAATTATCTTCTTTTGGTCCTATATCTAAAAGTGATTCATCACTTCTATATTCATATCTAAAATCTGTGGCTTGATTTCTATCAGAACCATCAAACTTTATATCATAGATGCCTAATCCAAAAACATTTGTTCCTTTTGTAAATGCAGTATTTGAAAATATAATGATTGTTAATAGAAGGAATACTCTCATCATTCAAATACTTTATAATTATTTGTTTTAGCTATCAAACAAAAAATTCTTTATTTTGTTGAGAGATATCTAGTAGGGATTTCTTTAATTTTTCTAGTGCTTTAGTTTCTATTTGTCTAACTCTCTCTTTACTAATTTTTAATTTTTGACCCAATTCATCTAGTGTAATACTTTTTTCTCTAAATTTTCTTAAACGTATAATAGTTTTTTCTCTTTCATTTAGAGTGTCTATAGCTTTATTAATAAAATCTTTTTTTATGCTTTTATCATTGAATTCCTCAAATGACTCTTCTGGATTTTGACGCTCATCAGCTAGCAAACTCATAAGATCATTTTCAGTTTCATTGTCGACTTTTTGATTTAAATGTAAGTCTCCCCCAGTAAGTCTTGACTCCATATTTTGAACTTCTAAAGATTTCACGTTAAGCATGTTAGATACTTTGTTAATTTCCTCCTGACCCATAAATTCTCTCGAAACATCATTAATCTGTTGTTTAATTTTTTTTAGGTTAAAAAAAAGTGCTTTTTGTGAGGCGGTGGAACCAGTTCTTACAACAGACCAGTTTTTTAGAATATAATCCTGTATTGATGCTCTTATCCACCAAGAAGCATACGTCGAAAGTCTGAAATCTTTAGAGGTATCAAATTTTTCTAATGCGTGCATAATACCTAAAACACCCTCGTGAATAAGATCGTCTAATGGTAATCCATAGCTAGAATATTTTCTAGCGTACGAAACAGCTAAACGAAGGTAAGAATTTAGAATTTTTTGGAGTGATCTTGGTGTTTTATTATCTCTCCAATCATTAATTAATTCAAATTCCTCGTCTTTTTCAAGTATTGCTGCTTTTTTTGAAAGCTCAATAAGATTATTAGAAAAATAAAAATTATTAGTTGCCATATATAAATATACGTAAGAATTTGGGATTGGATCAATTATTTTCAAATAAATCTAAAATTTCCCCGTTTTCTCTAAAAATTCCACATAAAATATTTTTGTTAGATAGCGGTTGTTTGAATAGAGTACAAACAACATTTTTTTTTGAGATTTCTATATTTTTTAAATGTTCGGATTCATATCCTCTTACAATTCTCAAAAATGTCTTATAAGGTTGCTGTATTGTTGAAAAATTTTGAAAACCCCACCAAAAACAATCGTTTTGTGCTGATAAAGGTCTAGTTATATCAACCCCTCTGTTAACAAATAAAATTTTTTTGGAGTGTGAATATGCAGCATGTTTTAAGTTTAGAAAATATTCTGTATGTCCTGGATTTTTTTGTAGGGTTTTATTCAGATTTGATGTCCATTTAGAAATATTGATAGTTCCTGATGAGGCAATATTTTTAACATCAATCTCAGAAAAGCCATATGAGTTTATTGTTTTATTTACACCATGATCGAACATCCACTCAACTATTTCTGAAGGATTTGGTGCAAGTTGAAGTTGTAATAATTTACTAAACATTTCTTCTTGAGCTCCTCTCAAAAATATAATTGAATCTGGTTTAAGTTTAAATTTTGACATTAAATTAAACCTTAAATCAATAACACTACTCAAAGTTTCTCTTGAACTATCTCCAAGACCAATAACGTTGCCAAGAAAAATTAATTTATCATTTGCCTCAAAATTTTTTAAAATATACTCTTTTATTGATTTAAATGATTTCAAGTTTGAATGAATTGACCCTATTGCCCATATCTTGTTTGATTTCTTTAATTCTATAAAATTACTAATTTTATCCAAGATATTATTTTTTGTTCAAGATTTGTTCAATTTTTTCTGTAGATTGAAAATAATCAGTTTTTTCAACTGCTGCAACTTCTCTAGCTAGACGTTCAATTGCGACTTGAAACATTTGTCTTTCACTATATGATTGTTCTGCTTGGCTACTTTTTCTAAACAGATCTCTAACTACTTCAGAAATTCTTATTGGATCACCAGAAAAAATTTTGGTTTCATATTCTTGAGCTCTTCTACTCCACATTATTCTTCTTATCTTTGGTTTAAGTTTTAAAGTTGAATAAACCTCTTCAATAATTTTTTTTGAAGAAATTTTTCTTAAACCAACCTCATCTTTTTTATCAAGAGGTACCCTAATAATTAATTTTGATTGCTCCATTTTAACAACGTAAAAACTTGTCTTGATGTTAGAAATTTCCATAGTTTCTATATTTGTGATCTCTCCCACTCCATGTTTTGGATAAACAACTATTTCCCCTATTTTGAATTCAGTATTTTTTTTTGATTTCATTTATCTTCCTGGTTTTTCACTAAAATGTTTATTAAATTTATCTTCAACATTTTGCCAATCCTTAGCATCTGCTGGAGGTTCTTTTTTAACACTAATGTTTGGCCAGATTTCCGAATACTTCCTATTAATTTCTGCCCATTTTTCTATTCCATCCTCTGTATCTGATAAAATTGCTTCTATTGGACACTCAGGTTCACAAACTCCACAATCGATACATTCGTCAGGATGTATTACAAGCATATTTTCACCCTCATAAAAACAATCAACAGGACATACTTCAACGCAATCCATGTGTTTACATTTAATACATTTTTCATCAACAACGTAAGTCATATTAGTTTTTGTTTTTATTTAGAGCTCTTTTTCTAGCATTTCCAGAGTTAACATCAGAAATGTATAATAATCCTGAAAGTCTTCGAATAAGATTTGATTCAAAATCATGAATCTCACCATCAGATAATACAATTTCCCATAAAGCTTCAATAAGAATAAGTTTTTTTTTATCATCAAAATTTTTATTTATAAATGACGTATAATGGTGAAGAGACTTAGAATTATTTTTGTTATTAAAAGCTTTTTCTAGCACTAGATCAACTTCTCTAGGATTTTCTTCAAAAATATTAATTAAACTTGTCTTTATTTTATTTAATTCACTGTCATCAATTTGGCCATCCGTATAAGCGGCTTCAATCATTAATCCACATAATAACTCTAAGCTTTTATTATCATCTTTGTCCTCTAAGGATTTCTGATTATTTAAAATATTTTTTAATAAATTTATCAATTTTTACCTATACATCTACATTTAAAGAAGTTTTTCTAAAACTGCAAAGGGAGAATTAGGATCTCTTTCGATTTTATCTTTATCATCTTTTATATTTATTTTTTTATTTAATTTATTGATTTTATTTTTTTTTGTTTCTTTTTTCTTATTACTAAGAAAAAATAATTTTTTATCATCAGAAATGGTTATATATTCATAACCACAGAAACTCATTATATCTTTTAATTGATTACTATTACATCCAATTGGATTCATTAAATCAGATGATTCTAAAAAAGGACCTTTTTTAAGTTTTTGTCTAGCAAGAAAAAAAATTTTTTCAAATATATCAATTCTAAATGCAAAATTTTTAATGTTAATATAACCTATTGATTGCCAATAATTATTTGGCATTTCAATTTCTGATACAAACGATACCCTACCATTTGATGGTAATGGTAAAAAATTATTAATGTTATTTTTATAAAATGTTTTCCACAAAATAGCACATAACTCCAAAGGTTTTTTCTTTAATAGATTAGGTATAAAAAAATATTTGGCTCCTATTCTAATTCCTAATTTAGATAGTTTAAGTTTACTTTCTAATGATATATTCTTTAGAGTTTCTTTAAATTTTTCAATTGGGTAATTTCCAAAATTTTCAAGACAATTAAAAGCAATTGCTCTAATATCTGAATCTATTTCTTCATCTAAATTTTTACCAAGAGGATAAAGTGTAATAACTATTTCAGCATCTAACCATTTTTGAAGTTTTGCAGAAACTAATAATTTATTTTCTGATGACAAATATTCAGAATTTAATGCTTCGGCTTTTGGTTTATAGATTGAATTACCTTTCTTTAGTTTACCAACTGACTCATCTCCCCAATAAATGAATGTATCATCATTGACTTTGGACTTACTAACATCACCTAAGTTAATTGAATCTATTGGTGCATTTAGAAAATTTTCTACTTTCTCATTAATCATATTTCTAACAGACTTTTTTATATTACTAATCGAAAAAAGAGATTGTGAAAATATTTTTTTATACTGAAAAAGATCAAAACCTCTTATAATTCCGTATTTATTCTCATCTAGAAATATTTCATTGTTATTTTTTTTAAGTATATCCTTATAATTCTGGAATTTTTGTTGTCCAATAAAAAACTTAGAAGAATAATCTATAAATTTTTTTGTAAGACTATTATGTAATTGATCAGATAATTCATTTTCTATTTGCTGAGTTTTTTCTTTCCAATAATAAGTATTTTTTAACCATTTATGATTATTTGAAATATACGTCCATGTTCTTATTTGGGATATTTTAATAGATAATTCAGGAATACCTCCTCCAAAATTAATAAGTTTACTAACTTTACTATCAATCCATTCTTCAGGAATTTTATAATTATTTTTAATTAAAATTAAGTATATATCTTTTAAAAGTAATAGATAATTATCGTTAAAAAGTTTTTCAAAATCTGGTATTTGACAAATATCCCACAGTAATTTTAAATTTTTCGTTGAAGTAAGAAATTTTTTTATTTCATAATCATTTATTAGATTACGAAAGTTTAACTCATCTAAAGCATTTTTTTTATGTATAAAATAATTTTGAATTGGATATTTTTTCAAAGAAGCTAAAAGTAATTCAGTTGATTCAAAATCTAGATCACTATTTCTCCAATAAATTTTTTGAATATTATCAAAGTTGTGTGTCTCAATTTGTTGAATAATTAGTGGATCTAAATTACCTGCTTCTTTAGTATAACTAAAAGTACCATCCTTTTTATATCTTCCAGCCCTGCCTGCAATTTGGCCCAATTCATTTGGGGCAAGGTTACGATTATATCTTCCATCAAATTTTTCTAGAGATGAAAAACTTACATGGTTAATATTAAGATTTAAACCCATACCAATAGCATCTGTAGCTACTAGATAATCAACATTTTTATTTTCATAAACCTCTACTTGAGCATTTCTGGTTCTTGGGCTAAGTGATCCTAGAACAACAGCAGTTCCTCCTTTATGAGTTCTTATATTTTCTGCAATTTCATAGACTTTGTTTATATTAAATGCAATTATTGCTGATCTTGGTTCAAGCTTAGAAAAATTTTGTTTTCTTAGAAATGAAAGTTGTGAAAATCTATTCTTTTTCTCTATGATTATATTAGGAAAGATTTTTTTTATAATTTTTTCTATATTTAATGAGCCTAAAAAAATTGTCTGATAAATACCTCTTAAATTTAAAATTCTATCAGTAAAAATATGACCTCTTTCATAATCAGCAGCTAGTTGTATTTCATCGATTATTACACAATCTACAGAAATATTATTAGGCATTGATTCAACAGTACAAAAATAATATTTTGCTTCTTTTGGAAGGATTTTTTCTTCACCAGTAATTAATGCTACTTTGTTGAGACCAATTCTTTTTACTGCCTTGTCATAATTTTCCCTCGCAAGTAATCTTAATGGAAAGCCAAAAATCCCTGATGAATATGAAAGTAATTTTTCAAATGCTGTATAGGTTTTACCAGTATTTGTAGGCCCAAGTATAGCTAATAAATTTTCATCTTCATTAGACATTAAGCTAAGCTGCTTCAGATATTATTTCATTTAGAACATAGTTTAAAATTCCTCCAGCTTTATAGTACTCGAGTTCTTTATTGGTATCTATTCTACATTTTAAATTTATAGACTTACTTTCTGAAGAATTAATTTCACAATTAAGCATTATACCAGGTCTCATTTTTGCTAGACCAAAGATGGTTATAGTTTCTTCACCCTTAATATTTAGGTTTTCTTTGTTTTGGTTTTTAGTAAATTCAAGTGGCAAAACTCCCATTCCAATTAAATTTGACCTATGAATTCTTTCAAAACTTTCAGCAATTACAGCTCTTACTCCTAATAGTCTTGTACCTTTAGCTGCCCAATCTCTGGATGATCCAGTACCATATTCTTTACCCGCTATTATAACTGTATCAATGTTACTTTTTATATATTCTTGGGCTGCATCATAAATGGACATCTGTTTATTTGATACAAAAGATTTAGTATAACCTCCTTCAACATCATCCAAAATCTGGTTCTTAATTCTTATGTTTGCGAATGTGCCTCTCATCATAATTTCATGATTACCCCGTCTTGATCCATAGGAGTTAAAATTTCTAACGTTAATTTGTCTATCAGTTAAGTAAAGACCAGCTGGACTATCTTCTTTTATACTTCCTGCAGGAGAAATATGATCTGTTGTTACACTGTCACCTAATAATGCTAATATTCTTGCATCTTTTATGTCTTTTAATTTAAATTTATTTTGCATATCAAAGAATGGGGGGTGTTTAATGTATGTACTAGTATCGTTCCAATCATAGGTTGTATTTCTTGAATTATTAATAGATTTCCAATTATCATCACCTTTGTAAATTTCTTTATATCTATCTTTAAACATTTCTGGAGTTAAACAAGCGCTAAGTGTTTGGTTGATTTCAGTATTTGAAGGCCATAAGTCTTTTAAAAATATTTCTTTTCCAGATTTAGATTTACCTAAAGGATCAATTGTAAGGTTTATATTAATGTTACCTGCAATAGCATATGCTACAACTAGAGGAGGAGAGGCAAGAAAATTTGCTTTAACTTCTTGGTGAACTCTGCCTTCAAAGTTTCTATTTCCAGATAGAACTGAACAAGCAGTTAAATTATTTTTTTTAATTTCATTGGATACCCATTCATCTAAGGGGCCAGAATTACCAATACAAGTAGTACATCCATAACCAACTGTATTGAAACCTAAAATATCAAGATATTCTTTTAATCCAGCTTTGTCTAAATAGTCACTAACAACTTTACTACCTGGAGCTAAACTTGTCTTTACCCAGGGCTTGACTTCTAAACCAAAATTAATTGCTTTTTTAGCAACTAGTCCTGCTGCAATCATAACATTAGGATTAGAAGTATTTGTACAGCTAGTAATTGCTGCTATTACAATATCACCTGTATTTAATTTATTTTTATTTTTAGTTTTTTGTTTGTCTATTTTACTAAATTCACTTGGAACTTCTTTTAAAAGAATTTTATCTTGAGGTCTTTTTGGACCAGCAAGGGTAGGCTCGATTGTGTCTAAGTCTAAAAGTATTTTATCAGAAAAATCAGGCGCGTAATTTTCATCTACCCAAAGAGTTTGTTGTTTTGAATATTTTTCAACAATATTTAAATGATCTTTTTCTTTGCCAGTTAATTTAAGATAATTTATTGTTTCTTCATCTGTTGGGAAAAACCCACAGGTAGCTCCATACTCTGGTGCCATATTAGATATTGTTGCTCTGTCAGCTAATGATAAATTTTTTAAACCTTTTCCATAAAATTCTACAAATTTTCCAACAACACCTTTCTGTCTAAGAATTTTAGTTATAGATAAAACTAAATCTGTTGCTGTAATTCCTTCCTTAAGTGAGCCTGTAAGCTCAAAACCGATAACGTCTGGAATATTCATTGAAATTGCTTGACCTAGCATTGCTGCCTCTGCCTCAATTCCTCCAACTCCCCATCCTAAAACAGAAAGTGCATTCACCATTGTTGTGTGGCTGTCCGTTCCTACAACGGAGTCGGGGAACAAATAGTTTTGATTGTCAATTTGCTTCAACCATATGGTTTTGGCTATGTTTTCTAAGTTTACTTGGTGACAAATTCCTGCTCCTGGAGGAACAAGATAAAAATTATCAAAAGAGCTTTGTCCCCATTTTAAAAATTCATATCTTTCTTTGTTTCTATCAAATTCTTTTCGAACATTTTCTTTTAAGGAGTTATTATCTTTATAATTATCTACCATAACAGAGTGATCTATAACCAGATCTACTCTAGATAATGGATTTATTTTTTTTGGTTCAATTCCTCTTGATTTTAATGCGTTTCGCATTGCTGCGAGGTCTGCAACGGCAGGTACACCGGTAAAATCCTGCATTAGAACACGAGTTGGGAAAAAGGCTATTTCAATTTTGTCTTCTTTTTTACTTGTTTGTTTTAATGAAGAAAACACATTAGAAATCATATCCTTAGTAACATTTTCTCCATCCTCGTTTCTAAGAAGATTTTCAATTATTATTTTAATTGAAATTGGAGTTTTGCTAAGGTCTGTTGCAAGATAACCTGCAGCTTTATTTAAATCAAAATATTTGAACTTTTGATCATTTATTTCAATTGTATCTTCTGAATTAAAAGAATTTATATTTTTCATGCTAAAATTGATAAATAATTATATTAATTAAATAGTATGAAGATAAATTTTTGTATAGCAAAAT